>NZ_JBFTGV010000007.1:0-312690 GCF_056393925.1 Agrobacterium sp. 10T429 | reverse complement strand
CAATCGCAATACCGCCGATGACAGTGATCAGAAGCACGCCGCCGACGATGGCAAGCGTGTTGAAGATCGACTGGAAGAAGGCCGGATCGGTATAGAAATACTGGTAATTGAACAGGCCCGCGAAGCTGACATTGGCCGGGTTGAGCAGATTGTAGTTCTGGAACGAAAACCACAGCGTCATCGCCAGGGGCACGATCATCCACACCAGCAAAAGCAGCACCGAAGGCGCAAGCATAACCCGCGCCAGACCGCTCGTGTTTCGTGTTGCCATTGGTAGTCCCCTCCATGACCGATACCCGCAACGTCTCCGCCGGGGCATCCGAATTTAACTTGACGATTGTCTTAGCAGCGACCTTCGCCCGTCGCCGCATGGTAGGTTGCTAGCACCTGATCCACCGCGGCGATCAGAACCTCCTCCATATCCTTGCCTGCAACCGTGGCGAGCGGCAGCTCGCCGAGGTATTGGCGCAGCAGGGTTTCGGGAATTGTCTTCCCGTCAAGCGCCTTATGCAAGGCGGAAACGGCTGCGAGCGCCTCGGGCCTTGTCCAGTAATAGCGAATGCGGTCGCTGTAGCTGTAGTGACGCTGCAATCTGAGCGTGATGTCATCACCATGGTAGTGACCCTGCCAGTCGCCGGGCGCGCCGAGCATCAGCTGTTCCATGGTCCGCGCCAGCGGCCGGTCGCCATAGCCGCCGACCATCTCGGATGCGATCATATCGAGAGCGTAGAGTGCTTCGCGGTAAGCGAAGGTCAGCCCCGGACCGACTTTCAGGATCGGATATCCATCGCGCACAAGGGCGCCAAGCGCTGCTCTCGTTTGATAATCCGTCGAGTGCGCCTCAAAGACCAGTTGCGGTTCGCCGTCCAGTACGGCGCTGAGCGCCGTGGCCGCATCCGGATTGTAAGCGACGACATTGTCGCTGCCGAATTCCACGCCGGGCTGCACGACAAAGGCAATGACCCGTTCGAACGCATCGGAAAGACCGTGCTGCGCGAATATCTCACGGTGCAGGTCAATGGTCGTGCGCGCCGCCTGCGGCTCGGTGGGCGCCACCGTGTCGAGCACGTGATCGGCGCCGCCCGGCACCGGCACTTCGGTGCCGAGAATGTAAAGCGGTTTTGGCAGGCCCGCCTCCACGGCTGCCTTTTCGGCGACAGCCGCGAGTTTTGCCGCACGATTGGCAATGGTCACGTCATCCAGTGCGGCCGGCTCACCGGCGCAGCCCATCGACGCATCCAGATGAATCTTGCGAAAACCGGCTGTGACATAGGCTTCGACCATGGTGGCTGCTTTTGTCAGCGCGTCCTCGGCTTTCTCCTTGCGCCAGGGATTGGGACCGAGATGATCGCCGCCGAAAATCAGGAGCTCGCCGGGCAGTCCTTCTTCCTGCGCAATGCTGTTGACGAAGGTAACGAAGTCGCGCGGCGTCATGCCGGTATAACCGCCGAGATGATTGACCTGGTTGCAGGTGGCCTCGATCAGCACGGCTGTTTGACCGGCAGCGGCGCGGCGGATTGCGGCGCGCAGGACAACGGGGTGGGCAGAGCAGACCGAAGTGATGCCTGCGGGCTTGCCGGCACGGCGCGCGGCGGCGAGGTTTTCCAGAATGGCGGTCATAGGACTTCCTCCGACAATAGCGCGGTCATGAAGGCGTCAAGTTCGGCAAGGCTGGCAGCGCCCTCCATGGGGCCGCGCTTTATGACGTTGTGCGCGCCGGATGCATTGGCATAGGCGAGCGCTCTTTCGGGATGCATGCCGAGGCGGCGGCAGGTGAGGTAAGTTGCGCCGAAACAGTCGCCGGCGCCGGTCGGATCAATTTCCGAGACCGTCAGTCCGGGGGCGTCGATGCGGCCATAGGCGCGGCTGAAGTGGCTGGCGCCTTGCGCGCCGCGCTTCAGCACGATCTCGCCGATACCGGAGGCGAGGAGCTTTTCTATCGCTGCGTCCTCGTCATCCAGACCGGAGGCAGCTTGAAGTTCTTCGCCGGAAGGCAGCAGAAGGTCGGTGACATCAAGGAGATCGTCGATCAGCTTGCGGCCCTCGTTACCCTGCACCAGTTCCTTGCGGATGTTCGGATCGAAAGACACCGAGCCGCCGCGCGCCTTGACGCTTTTGATCGCCTCGAGAATGATCTCGCCGATACCGGCAATCGCAAATGCCGATCCCATGACGTGCACATGGCCCGCCTGTTCGATGAGAGCCTGCGCCTTATCAGTCATGTGCGTTTCGCGCGCTGCCGAATGGGCGATGTTGAAAACGAAATCCCGTGCGCCGTTTTCCCTGTAGCGGACAAAAGCGCTGCCGGTCGGCCGGTCCGCAATGGTGGCGATGGCCGATATGTCCACGCCGTCACGGCGCAGCCGCTCGATGTTGAGGCGGCCGAAATCGTCATCGCCAACCGCCGCGATAATGCCGGCGCTGCCGCCGCAACGCGCGACCTGATCGATGAAAATGGCGGGCGCGCCGCTTGGAAAGGGGCCGATCAGCGTTTGCGGCTCGAGAAAGCCGTCGCCCACTGTCGTCGCCATGATTTCCACGAGGATTTCACCCGCCGTAATGGTCGGGCCTTTCGCGTGCGGCGCAAGTGCGGATACCTGCCTCATCATCTCCTCCATATACATTCGGCTCCCACCTTTCCGGTGGGTACAAATCCCCGGCGTCCCGGCTCTGTTATTTTCCGGATATCAGCTAAAATTTACGCGCGTCAAGATATTTTTTGATGATGTTTTTGTTGCGATGCAGCAAGTAAAGCGGATCATGTAATTATTTTTGATGACATTATCGAATTTAAAACAGCGAGTTATAGCAATATATCCAAGAGTGCTCACGTCACAGTTTATTTTTGGATGTTGACAAATGGCGCGATTTTGCGAGATAAAAATTTACGCATGTATTGTTATGCGTGGACATCCGTAAAGGAGGAGCGGGTCTCATGAGCAAATTCATTGGAATTCTGTCGTCGTCTGTGGTTGGAGCGGGCCTTTTGGCCGGACTTGCGCAGGCGGAAGAAATCAACATCGCCACCGTCAACAATGGCGACATGATCATCATGCAGAAGCTTTCCAGCGCCTGGGAGAAGGAAACAGGAAACAAGATCAACTGGATCGTGCTGGAGGAGAATGTTCTGCGCGAACGCGTCACCACCGATATCGCCACCAATGGCGGCCAGTTCGACATCATGACCATCGGCGGTTACGAAGCGCCGATCTGGGGCAAGCAGGGCTGGCTGGCTCCGGTCGATGATCTCGGCGACGATTACGATTACGCCGATCTGCTCGATCCGATCAAAAAGGGCCTGACGGTGGACGGCAAGCTTTACGCGGTGCCGTTTTATACCGAAAGCTCGTTCACCCTTTACCGCAAGGACCTGTTCGACGCGGCCGGCCTGAAAATGCCTGATAATCCGAGCTACGACCAGATCAAGGACTTCGCGGCCAAGCTGACGGACAAGTCGAAACAGCAATATGGCATTTGCCTGCGCGGCAAGCCGGGCTGGGGCGAGAACATGGCTTTCCTCGGTACCATGATCAATACCTATGGTGGACGCTGGTTCGACATGGACTGGAAGCCGCAGCTGACGAGCGAGCCGTGGAAAAAGGCGATCTCGGATTATGTTGCGCTGATGACCTCCTACGGCCCGCCCGGTGCGGCGACCAACGGCTTTAACGAGAACCAGACGCTGTTCGCATCCGGCCATTGCGCGATGTGGATCGACGCCACCTCGGCTGCGGGACGTATCTACGATCCCAAACAGAGCCAGGTTGCCGACAAGACCGCTTTCACCCGTGCTCCGGTAGAGGCAACGCCGAACGGATCGAGCTGGTCGTGGTCATGGAACCTTGCAATTCCGAACACAACGAAGAAGCTCGAAACCGCCAAGTCATTCGTTAAATGGGCGACCTCGAAGAACTATGTGAAGACGGTCGGCGAAAGCGAAGGCTGGGTCGCCGTGCCGCCCGGTACGCGCAAATCCACCTATGAGCTGCCAGAATACAAGAAAGCCGCACCCTTTGCGGATACGGTGCTGAAAGCCATCATGTCCGCCGATCCGTCGAAGCCGACAAAGGATCCGGTTCCCTATACCGGCGTGCAGTTCGTCGCCATACCGGAATTCCAGTCGATCGGCACGGTTGTCGGCCAGCAGATTGCGGCAGCACTCTCCGGCCAGCAGACCGTCGATACGGCGCTCGAAGGCGCCCAGAAACAGGTCGAGCGTGATATGACCCGCGCGGGCTACATCAAGTAGCCGCGTCCTCCCGGCGTGCCGCCCGTTCGTCACTTTGGCGGCGGGCGGCATGGGTGGGGCTGGCGCACCCGCCGCCCTCATTCCTGTGCTTGTCACAGAAATCCAGTCAGCCCAAGTCCTTGGGCTGAAAAGGACTCTCTCGCCACGCAGACGCGCGTCAGCTGGATTCCTGTGACAAGCACAGGAATGAGGGGAGTGAGAAAATCGCATCTAACACAAACGCGCATGGCCGAGTTCATCCATTACCCGCCATGCATCACGGAGATCGACATGAGATTGAAGAACAAGGTCGCGCTGATTACCGGCGCCGCCCGCGGCATCGGCCTTGGTTTTGCACAGGCTTTCGCCGATGAGGGTGCAAAGGTCATCATCGCCGATATCGATATTGCCAGGGCAACCGCTTCTGCAGCCGCTATCGGCCCATCCGCCATGGCCATCCGGCTGGACGTGACTGACCTTGGTCAGATCGATGCGGTTGTAAAGGCGGTCGATGAGGAATTCGGCGGCATCGATATTCTCGTCAACAATGCCGCGATCTTCGATATGGCGCCGATCAACGGCATTACCGAAGAGAGCTATGAGCGGGTTTTCGACATCAATCTCAAGGGGCCGCTTTTCATGATGAAGGCCGTCTCCAATGTCATGATCGCGCGCGCGCGCGGCGGCAAGATCATCAATATGGCGAGCCAGGCCGGTCGGCGGGGCGAGGCGCTCGTCACGCTTTATTGCGCTTCCAAAGCGGCGATCATTTCCGCCACGCAGTCGGCGGCGCTGGCGCTCGTCAAACACGGCATCAACGTCAATGCGATTGCGCCGGGTGTCGTGGATGGCGAGCATTGGGAAGTGGTCGATGCGCATTTCGCCAAATGGGAAGGCTTGAAGCCGGGTGAGAAGAAGGCGGCGGTGGCCAAATCCGTGCCGATCGGCCGTTTCGCCACTCCTGATGACATCAAGGGCCTTGCAGTTTTCCTCGCCTCTTCCGACAGCGACTATATTCTCGCCCAGACATATAATGTCGACGGCGGCAACTGGATGAGCTGAAAAGCCGGAGATGACCATGCATGCGATTCAATTCGTCGAGAAGGGACGTGCCGTGCTTACGGACGTGCCCGTCGCCGATCTGCCACCGGGGCATGCCCTTGTCCGGGTCAAGGCTTCGGGGCTGTGCCATACCGATATCGACGTGCTGCATGCGCGTTACGGTGACGGTGCCTTTCCCGTCATTCCCGGCCATGAATATGCCGGTGAAGTCGCGGCGGTGGCGGCAGACGTCACAGGCATCAAGGTCGGCGACAGGGTTGTCGTCGATCCCAATCTGCCCTGCGGCACCTGCCCCAGTTGCAGGAAAGGGCTTACCAACCTTTGCAGCACGCTGAAGGCCTATGGCGTTTCCCACAATGGCGGTTTTGCGGAATTCAGCGTGGTGCGCGCCGACCAACTGCATGGCATAGGTTCCATGCCCTATCACGTGGCAGCACTTGCCGAACCGCTCGCCTGCGTCGTCAACGGCATGCAGAGCGCGGGTATTGGCGAGAGTGGGTCGGTGCCGGGCAATGCGCTTGTTTTTGGCGCCGGCCCCATCGGCCTGCTGCTCGCCCTGTCGCTGAAATCACGCGGCATCGCGACGGTGACGATTGCTGACATCAACGAAAGCAGGCTGGACTTCGCTGAAAGTCTTGGACTTCAGACGGCGGTTTCCGGGTCTGAGGCGCTGCTGCGGCAACAGAAGGCGTTCGATTTCGTGGCGGATGCGACCGGCATCGCAGCTGTTGCGGAAGCAATGATCCCGCTGGTCGCGGATGGCGGCACGGCGCTGTTTTTCGGTGTCTGCGCGCCGGATGCCCGTATCTCGGTTGCGCCTTTCGAAATCTTCCGGCGGCAGCTGAAGCTTGTCGGCTCACATTCGCTGAACCGCAACATACCGCAGGCGCTTGCCATTCTGGAAACGGATGGCGATGTCATGGCGCGGCTGGTGTCGCACCGGCTGCCGCTTTCGGATATGCTGCCGTTCTTTATGAAAAAGCCGTCCGATCCGGCCACGATGAAAGTGCAATTTGCAGCCGAATGATCGTTTGGCCGTTGATAACCGTATTCGACCGGCTTTTCGTGCGAAGGCCGGTCGATATAGAGTACCACATGTAATATTTCATGGGGGCAAGCACTTTGGCCAAATCTATCAGGACGATGGAAGAGTTCTCGGAATTCGTCGGCCTTTCCCGCCCGACTGTTTCGAAATACTTCAATGATCCGGCCTCGGTCCGCAAGAAGACGCGGGATGCCATCGAGGATGCGCTGAAGAAGTCGGGCTTCCGACCGAATATCTTCGCCGTCAACCTCAACCGCCGCCGCTCCAATATCATCGGCATCATCATTCCCAACTCAACCGACCCGTTCTACATGGCGCTGACGAGCCGTATCGAACTCATCGCCAACGAGGCGGGGTTCCTTGCCTTCGTGCTGTCGTCCGACGGCAAGGCGGAAATCGAGGATCGGGCCATCCGCACCTTCAAGTCGATGAATGTCGCGGGCGCCATCATCGCTCCGCTCGGCGTCAAGTCCCATCGCGCCACGCTAGAGCAGCTGGCGGCCAGCATACCGATCGTCTATGTCGATTCTCCACTCGACGAAACCTCGGCCTTCGTCGGCACCGACAACCGCCAGAGCGTCGGGCTGATGGTGGATTATCTCTGCCGTTCGGGCGAGCCGCCCTGTTTCTTCGACATGCCGCAGGTCAATACCAACGCCGCAACGCGCCGCACGGCCTATGAGGAGGCGATGCAGCGTCTTGGTTTCGAGCCGCATGTCATCGGTGTTCCCGGCACCGTAACCTGGGATTTCGAGCGTTTCGCCTTTGATGAAGCGACCCGGTTACTGGATGGGGCAGGGCATTTGCCCTCCCGCACTATTTTATGCGCCAATGACCGTATCGCCTTCGGCGTCATCGCCGCCGCCTTCCAGAAGGGCATCAGGGTCGGCCATGGCACGGATTACGATCTCAGGGTAGCCGGCCATGACGATCATCCGCTTTCGCGTTATGCCTGCCCGCCGATTACTACGGTGGCGCAAAATTACAACGAGATCGGCAGGCTATCGATCGAACTTCTGCTGCAGAAGTTGAACGAGGAGGCGGATGACACGACACGGATGCGCGAGCGCATTCTCCTCAGTGCCGATCTGATGCTGCGCAAATCGGCTTGATAGTTTGTTAGAAAAATTAAAAGAAAAATCTGTTTTTCTAAATAGAACTAATATTTGAACGCTCCTACTCTGTTCCCAGGGTTGCTTTGGGAGGCGACCGCGGGAGCCGGCGCAAGTGTGTGCCGGGATCCGGGAGGAACGCAGAAACGTCATGTCTTCGGTGCCGCGAGGGTTAACCCTTCGTAGCCTCGGTATCGCATGGCCTTCGCCGGGCTGACTGGGCACTCTCGCCAGCAATTTCCCCAGCGAAGGATGTCAAAACATGAATCTCTATTCTCTTCTGTCGCAGCGCGCAGCCGGTGGCAAGCCCGTCAGGGTGGGTCTCATCGGTGCCGGCAAGTTCGGTTCCATGGTTCTGGCGCAGGCGCAGCGCATCGCCGGTTTCCACATGGTCGCCGTCGCTGATCTCAATGTCGGCAAGGCGCGGGAATCGTTTGACCGCGTCGGCTGGCCGAAGGAGCGTTATGACGCGACGAGCTGCGCCGATGCGCTGAAGAGCGGCAAGACCTATGTGACTGACGATGTGAACGAACTGTTCGCCTGCGGCGAGATTGAATGCGTGATCGAGGCGACCGGCCATCCGCTGGCTGGCGCGCGCCATGCGCTCGGAGCCATCGACCACAACAAACATGTCGTCATGGTCAATGTGGAAGCCGATGTGATGGTCGGGCCGATCCTGGCCGAAAAGGCGAGGGCCAAGGGCCTTATCTACTCCATGGCTTACGGTGACCAGCCGGCCCTGATCTGCGAATTGGTCGATTGGGCACGCGCCACCGGCTTCGAGGTCGTTTCCGCCGGCAAGGGGATGAATTTCGAGCCGCGTTACCGGTATTCGACGCCTGATACGGTCTGGAGCTACTTCGGCTGGACTGACGAGGAAGTGGCCAAGGGCGACTTCAATCCGAAAATGTACAATTCATTTACCGACGGCACCAAGGCGGCCATCGAAATGGCGGCGGTCGCAAACGGCACGGGGCTGGATTGCCCGGATGACGGTCTGGCCTTCCCGCCCGCAGGCCTGCATGATCTCGCCCGCGTCTTTCGCCCTGCTGCCGATGGCGGCCGCATGTCGCGTTCCGGTCTCGTGGATATTGCCGCAAGCCAGGAGCCGGATGGTCGCGAGGTGTTTAATAACATCCGTTACGGCGTTTTCGTCACCTTCAAGGCGCATAACGAATATGCCCGCGCCTGCTTCAAGCAATATGGACTGCTGACCGATCCTTCGGGCTGGTACGCCTCTATGTGGCGTCCGTTCCACATCATCGGTCTCGAAACTTCGATAAGCGTGCTTTCGGCCGTACTGCGCAATGAGGCCACCGGTTGCTCGAAGGAGTTCCGCGGCGATGCGGTCGCGACGGCAAAGAAGGACATGCAGCCCGGCGAAATGCTTGATGGCGAGGGCGGTTACGCGGTTTGGGCCAATGCCATCCCTGCCACCCGCAGCCTCGACATCAAGGCGCTGCCGATCGGCCTTGCCCATAATGTCAAGCTGAAGCGCGCCATCAAGAAGGATCAGATCGTCAGCTTCGATGATGTGGAACTGGTGAGCGACCTGGATGTGGTGAAGCTTCGCCAGGACATGGAAAACCAGTTCCGTCCGCAAAAAGACGCTGCGGCGTGATGGACGGAGAACGGGACATGCCAAATGGAGCTTTCGTGGTAATCGCGGAATTCCGGGTCAAGCCTGACGCGATGGATGCCTTTCTTAACGCAGCGCAAGATGATGCCACCCATTCGGTTCAGGATGAACCGGGTTGCCGGCAATTCGATGTGGTGCGGCCGGAATCCGGAAACAACGTGGTGTTCTATGAGGTCTATGACAGCCGCGAAGCTTTCGACGACCATCTGAAAACACCCCATCTCGACCGGTTTCGCGAGGCGTTTCCCGCCCTCATCGAAGAAGAGTTGCCGGTTCGTTTCCTCAACCGGCAATGGCTTTGAAGGGTGGAAAAAATGCAGGACATCCGCGAAATCGCTGTCATCGGAACGGGCATCATGGGTGCACCCATGGCGGCGCGTCTGGCGGAGGCCGGTTTTTCTGTCAAGGCCTGGAACCGCAGTGCTGAAAAAGCTACGGTTCTGGCGGCAAAGGGCGTGCAGCCGACGGCCACGGCTGCCGAAGCTGTAGCCGAAGCCGATGTCGTGCTCTGTATGCTGAGTTCCGGGCCGGTCTGCGACGAGGTTCTGCTCGGCGCCTCGGGTGTCGTTTCCACCATGAAGCCTGGTGCATTTCTGCTGGTGATGAGTTCGATTCCGGTCGACAGCGCACGGGAACAGGCGGAGGCGGCAAAGGCTCATGGCGTCGCTTATGTCGACGCACCGGTTTCCGGCGGCGAAAAAGGGGCGACTGAGGGAACGCTCGCCATCATGGCCGGCGGTAAGCAGCGGGATGTGGACGCATTGCGGCCACTCCTCAATTGCCTCGGCCGCGTCACCCATGTCGGTGCGGTGGGCTGCGGTTCATTGGCCAAGCTGGCCAACCAGCTGATCGTCGCCTCGACGATCTGTGCCGTAGCGGAAGCTTTGACCCTGGTTGAAGCGGGGGGAGCCGACCCGGCGCAGGTGCGCCAGGCTTTGCTTGGCGGTTTTGCCGAGTCCACCGTCTTCCGCCAGCACGGCAAACGCATGGTGGAAGGCGATTTCCGCCCCGGCGGGCCGGCGAAATATCAGCTGAAGGATACGTCCACGGCGCTGGCTTTCGCCAAGAGCCGTGGCCTGACATTACCGGTCGGCGAGGAGGTTGACCGGCTGTTCCGCTCCATGGTCGAGCATGGCGCGGGCGAGCTTGATCACAGCGGTGTGATCCTTGAAGTTAAACGCATGAATGCGTTCGGAGGAACGCTCGAAACTGTTTAGAGACAACAACGGGAGGAACACATGAAAATTTCAAAACTTTACGGGCTGGCTCTTGCCGCCACCATGCTTGTTGCATCGATCGCGCAGGCGGAAACGCTCACGCTTTCGACGCCGGATTCCGATACGTCGGAAATCACGCTCGCGGCCAACAAGTTCGCCGAGATTGTTTCGAAGAAGACCGACGGCAAGCTCAAGATCAAGGTGTTTCCGAACGGCACGCTTTATGGCGGCGATCCTTCGGCGGGCGTCAAGCAGCTGGCCGGCGGTTCGCTCGACATGCTCTTGAACTCGACATCGCTTTACGCAACGTTCAATCCGAAATTCACGGCCATCGCCATTCCCTATCAGTTCCGCGATATCGACCAGTTGCGGGTCTATCTCGACAGCGATCTTGGCAAGGAGCTTTCCGGCGATCTGAGCAAGATCGGCATTCTCGGGCTCGATCTCTGGTCTCGGCCGTTGCGCCAGATCACCAACTCCAAGGCGCCGATCAAATCGCCTGCCGATCTCAAGGGCATGAAGCTGCGTGTGCCGAACAATCCGCTCTGGGTCGAATTCTTCGGCGCCATGGGTGCTGCCCCGACGCCGATGGCCTTTGCGGAAGTCTATAACGCGCTCCAGCTGAAAGTCGTCGACGGGCAGGAAAATCCGGTCAACGTGCCTGTCAGCGCCAAGCTTTATGAAGTGCAGAAATACCTGACGATCAGCAACCACATCGCTGACGCCTGGGTGCTGGGTATGAACCCGGCCCGTTTCGAAGGCCTCGACGAAGGCTTCAAAACGGCGTTGAGGGACGCGGCCACGGAAACCGAGCTGTGGAAAGCCGAGAACGATGCTGCCGATATCGACAAGTCGCTCGCAACGCTGAAGAAGAACGGCATGGAGGTCAACACGCTGACCGACGACGAGCGCAAGGCTTTCGTGGCTGTCGCGACTGGTCTTTCGGCAAAATTCTCCGCCCTCGTGAAAGATCAGGCGTTTTTCGACAAGACGCAGGCTTTCCTCAAGACGAACTGACGCCGCCAGTGAAAGGAGGGTCGGGCTTGCACCGATTAGCAACCCGGCCGCTCCCATCGTCAGCAAGGGTTGCCTTGCCGTAGCGGCAGGGTGGCATTCGTTTTACCGGATATCCGGTTTCAGCAGTGGAAGGGTATTGTCATGCGCGATACGAAACCGTCGGTGCTCGGCACCATCGTCAAGGTCATCGCTGATGTCGCCGCCGGGGCGGCCTGTTTCGGTATTCTTGTCGTCGTTCTTCTCCAGGTCATTGGCCGCCTCATCGGCAGCCCGCTCCCCTGGACCGAGGAGGCGACGCGCTTTCTCTTCATCTGGATGGTGTTCCTTGGCCTTGCCGCCGGTTTCCGCACTGTTGAAAGCGCGCGGGTCGTGGTGTTTCTGGTGCTGTTCCACCGCCTGTTCAGGCGGTTGGCGGTGCCGATCTATGTCGGTTCTTCGGTGTTCTTCTTCGGCATGATGGGCTGGACGGGCTTCACCTTGGTGCGCCAGCAGATCATGATGAACGAGACCGCCGCGACCTTGCCCATCCCCATGTGGACCATCGGCATGGTTCTGCCTGTCTCGGCCGTCATCGCCGTGCTGGCCATCATCGAATCGCTGCGCAGCAGGCGGGACCTGATCGCGCTCCCCGAGATCGGTATCCCCGCGGACGAGATCGCCCACGCCGATATCTCTATTTCAGCAGGACATTGAGCCATGTCGGTCTTTCTTCTCATCGCCTTTTTCGGTCTCAGCATGCTGGGTGTGCCGCTCGCCATCGCTTTGGCGCTCGCCAGTGTCGGCACGCTGTGGCTCTTCACCTCCATGCCCATGGACCTTCTGTCCCAGACGATGTTCTCGTCGATGAACTCTTTCCTTCTCGTCGCCGTGCCACTCTTTATTCTGGTCGGTACGGTGATGGAGCGCGGGCGTGTGGCGGAGCGCATCTTCGATTTCGCCGAGGCGATGGTCGGCTGGCTTCCCGGTGGACTTGGCCACGTCAACGTCATTTCGTCGGTCATCTTTTCCGGCGTCTCCGGCTCCTCGGTCGCCGATATCGCCTCTGTGGGCGCAATCGAAATCAAGGCCATGGAGCGACACGGATTTCCAAAGGGTTATGCCGTCGGCATGACGCTCTGCACCTCCACGCTCTCCTCCATCATCCCGCCGTCGATCCTGATCGTGATTGCCGGTTCCATCGCCAATGTGTCGATCGGCACGCTGCTCATTGCGGGTCTGGTGCCTGGCCTCTTCATCGCCTTCGCTTTTCTTGTCTTTAACCACTTCTATTCGGTGCATTACGGCTACAATCCGCCGACGCCCTTCAATTTCCGTCTGGTTATCGTCACCGGCCTTCGCGCCATCCTGCCGATGCTCACGCCGCTGATCCTCATCATCGGTATCGCCAGCGGCCTGTTCACGCCGACGGAAGCCGCGGCCATCGCGGTTGTTTATGTGGCCGTATTGGGTGTGCTGGTCTACCGCACGCTGCCGGTTCGCGAATTGCCGGAAATACTGATCTCCACGGCCCGCATTTCCGGCACCATCCTGTTCATCGCCGCCACCTCGCAGCTTGCCGCCTGGGTCTTCACCTTCGACGGCCTGCCGGAACAGGTGGCCGAGCTTTTGAAGGCGATGAACCTTGGGCCGATGTCGGGCATGCTGGTGATCTTCGTTTTCCTGCTGATCATCGGCATCTTCATGGAGGCTATCCCTGCCATGTTCATCCTCATTCCGGTGCTGATGCCGCCGGTGGAGGCGCTGGGCATCGATCCGATCCACTTCCTGATCGTGACTGTCATGACGCTGACACTCGGCCTTGTGACGCCGCCGGTCGGGGTCTGCCTGTTCGCGGCAGCACAGGTGGCGAACATGAAGATCGAGGACGTCATTCGTGGTTCGCTGGCGCCAATGACGGTGCTGACACTCGCCATATTCGCACTCGTGCTTTTCCCGGTGCTGACGCTCGGGCCGATACGGTTGATGGGTCTTTATTGAGACTGAAACAGGGAGCCTGAAGCATCAGACAACGCGACGGGCACGCCACTCGTCGCGTTGTTTTCGCATCCACTCCAGAAACAGCGTCACTTTTCTCTGACGCAGGTGGGAATGCGGGCAAACGATCCATTGCGTGACGAGCTTGATGCGGGGCGCATCGGCCACGGCCGGGATCAGCATTCCGCGTTGCAGTTCCTGCTCCATCATCAACGTGCTTTCCAGCGCCACGCCGATGCCCAGAACGGCGGCGTCTATGGCCATGTGGCTGCGATCGAACAGAACGCGACGCCAGCGCTTTTCAGCCGTCACGCCGGAAAGCGGGAACCAGTGGTTCCATTGCGCCTGCGCCTTGACCGAGTGGATAAGCCGTTGGTTCTGCAAATCTTCGGGCAGGAATGTACCGGCACCGGGCATGTCCGGTGAACAGACCGGCAGGAACTCCTCCTCCACGAGTCCTTCCACAAACAGGCCCGGCCAGCGGCCATCGCCATGGCGCAGCTCTATGTCGACAAGCTCCTGCGAAAAATCGGTCGGCTCGTTGGTGCCGTCAAGGCGCACTTCCAGTTCGGGATGCTCCTCCAGAAAGGAGCCGAGACGCGGCAGCAGCCATTTGTTGGAAATGGTCGGGGTTGCCCTGATTGTCAGCGTGGTCACCGAGCGGAAGCCGCGAATACTTTCGGTGGCATCGGTGATCTGCTCGATCTGTGCAGTGATCATCGAGAAGTACCGCTCGCCCGCCTCCGTCAGCGTCACCTTGCGGCCGGTCCGCGCCATCAGCGTCGTGCCAAGCTGGCCTTCAAGCAACTGGATCTGCTGGGAAACGGCTGAAGGCGTAACGCTCAGCTCTTCCGCCGCCCGCGAAATGCTGCCCGCCCTTGCCGCAGCATGAAAGACGAGGATCGATTTTATCGGTATCTGCATGTGGCTGGTCTTCGCTCAACGAATTACGGCAGTCACCGTGATTATCACAGGTGACTGCCGTGACGAAACGCTTGAGAGCGTAGGGTCTTTACCGGTGGCTCGGCAACTTTGGCAAAAGCACGGTCAACAGGCCGAGCAGCGGCAGGTAGGAGCAGATGCGATAGACGAACTCGATGCCTTCCTTATCCGCATAGATCCCGAGAACCGCGGCTCCGATGCCACCGAAGCCAAAGGCGAAACCGAAGAACATGCCGGCGATGAGACCAACGCGCCCGGGTACCAGTTCCTGCGCGAACACGACGATTGCCGAGAAGGCGGAAGAGAAGACGAAGCCGATGACGACGACGAGAACGGTCGTCCAGAACAGGTTCGCATAGGGCAGCATCAGCGCGAAGGGAATGACGCCGAGGATCGAGAACCAGATGACGACGCGCGAGCCGAAGCGGTCGCCGATCGGACCACCGAAGAAAACGCCCGCCGCAGAAGCGCCAAGGAAGAGGAACAGCAGAACCTGCGCATCCTGCACGCCCAGCCCGAACTTCTCGATGGTGTAGAAGGTGAAATAGCTGGAAAGGCTGGCGAGATAGGCGTTCTTGGTGGCGGTCAAAACCACCAGCACGGCAAGCGTCATCATCACGGTGCCGCGTGCCAGCGGAAGTGCGCGGCTGGCCGGAGCCTTGCCGACATTCGCGCGGCGGTGGCGGGTATACCAGACGCCGACCCAGGACAAGACGGCAAAGCCCATCAGCGCGATCAGTGAGAACCAGCTGAGGCTGGCTTGACCGAACGGGATGACGATGAAGGCGGCCAGCAGCGGGCCGATGGCCGTGCCTGTATTGCCACCAACCTGGAAGAAGGACTGTGCCAGACCGTGGCGACCACCAGATGCCAGACGGGCAACGCGGGACGCCTCCGGATGGAAGATCGCCGAGCCGACACCGATCAGGCAGGCGCCGATCACGAGCACCTCGAAGCTGTGAGCGAATGCGAGCGTGATGAGGCCGGCACAGGTGGAGAGCATGGCGACTGGCAGGGAGAAAGGCATGGGCCAGCGATCGGTCACCATGCCGACGACCGGCTGCAACAGCGATGCCGTGACCTGAAAGGCGAAGGTGAGCAGCCCAATCTGCATGAAGTCGAGCGCATAATTGGCCTTCAGCAGCGGATAAAGCGACGTCAGTAGCGATTGCATGATGTCGTTGAGCATGTGGCAGAAGCTGGCTGCTGCAATGATTGAAAACGCCGTGCGTTGCGGGCTGAACCCGGTGCTGGTGACGGTGGCCATGATGTATCCTCTCCAGATTCCCCGCGAGAGACGGGAAACGTGTCTTTATTTCTTCCCGCTTTTATTCATATTGTTTCTGGCCTGCTTTCGTGTTCTGGACGAGTTTCTTTGTGAATGGGCCAAATGGCAAAAATCAAATCGCTAAAACCCGCCCGTCTGGCGGATGACGACCATGAGCGCAGCCTGAAATTGATCGACGGCACCAACGAGCCGGTGCTGGCGCTTCACCGTGCCTATCCGACAGGACACCATACCCCTGTCCACAGCCATGGCCGGGTGCAGATATGGTGCGCACGCCAGGGCGTCGTGCTGGTCAGCACCGCCGCAGGGCGCTGGATGATACCGCCCGGTCACGGGCTTATCATTCCAGCCGGGCTGAAACACGAGGCCGAGATCATCTCAACAGTGGAGATGCATTCGATCTACGTTCACCCCGATCTGTTTCAAGCCGGGGCGCCAAGGGTGGTGGAAATTACCGCCCTTGCCTCCAGCCTGATTTCGGAATTGCTGGGCGAGGAGTTGCAACCTGCCGCTTTTCACCGGCAGGGACTGGTGCGGGCGCTTCTGCTTGATGAGGTAAATCGTCTGCCTGAACGCCCGCTGGGATTACCCTTTCCCGATAATCAGCGTCTTGCCGGTCTTTGCCGCGAGTTCCTGAAAAAGCCTGTGGCCAGAGTGGAAATCGATGACTGGGCCGCCGCCATGGGCATGAGCCGGCGCTCCTTTACGCGGTTATTTCGTAAAGAGTTGGGGGTGAGTTTTGTCACCTGGCGTCAGCAGGCCTGCATTTTTGCGTCTCTGCCTAGGCTTGCCGCGGGCGAGGCGGTGACCAATGTGGCGCTGGATGCCGGTTATGAAAATATTCCGGCTTTCACCACCATGTTCCGGCGAATGCTCGGCAATTCGCCCCGCGCCTATCGTAAGGCGGCAGGCCAGCGCAGTGCCGGCTACTCCGATTTTGAAGAGGCGGAAAATTAAGCCGCCGTCGCGCGCATATCGCGGCGGAAATCGGAAGGCGACATGCCGGCGATCTGACGAAACGCCTTGTTGAAGGCGCTGACGGAGCCGAAGCCGCTTTCCATGGCAATCTGCAGAATATTGTCCTTGCCGTTCATCAGCATCGCCTGGGCGCGGGAAAGCCTGAGCAAGGTCAGATATTTGATCAGCGTCATGCCGGTGGATTTGCGAAACAGGTTCATCGCGTATTTCGGATGAAGCGAGGCGGCGCGGGCAATTTCGGTCGCGTCGATGTCGTCTAGAAAATTGGCGGCAATGAAATCGCACATGCGCACCACGCCGATTGAGGGCGCCATGCTCTCGTCGTTCTCTTCCCGTTTGCCGCTGACGGCGGAGGATATGACGGTATAGGGCTCGAGGAACATGCGCTCCACCCGCAGCAGCAATTCCTCCACCGCGTGCTGCGCCTTGGCCGGATCACCCGACGTGACGTAACGGAACCAGCGGCCGAAATTTTCCTCGTCGGCCCGGTCCGTCTGCGCACTCACCATCGTTGCGCCGCCCATCAGCAGGCTGGAAACCGCAGCCGGCAGCCGCATGCGGAAAAAATGGACGAGCGGCAGATGCGCGCCCGCATAAATCGAATCATCGGAGGAACGGTCCATCTGGTGCGGCTGGCCGCCCCAGAAAATGCACATCTGGCCGGCATCGAGCGAAAGGTCGTGGTCGCCCATCCGGTAATGTACGGATCCCGACATCACATAGTTCACCTCCACCTGCGCATGCCAGTGCGGCCTGAGCATGATGGGCGGGTGGTTGTAAAAAAGCTGGAGCGTGGTCGGCATGCCTTCGATGCTGCTTGCACCCGGCTGGTAGAAGGCTCTTTCGGCAATCTTACTTTCCGCCAAATCGATGTTCCCTTTGTACGAGACAGATTTCCTGCCGCCGGTAATGTGCCCATGTTCGCTAAAGAACGGCAATTGAAAAAAGGGAGGTTTTCAATGTGCTTTAAATTTCTTGGCGCGTCGACGGCTCTGGTGCTCCTTGCGGCACCGGTAATGGCGCAATCCGAGACCTTAACCATCTGGAGCTGGAATGTCGCCGCATCGGCGCTTAAATCCACTGTCGAAGGGTTCAACAAGCAAAATCCTGACATCAAGATTGTTGTTGAAGACCTTGGAAACGATCAGGTTTTCGACAAGACGCTGGCGGCTTGCGCAGCGGGTGGCGACGGCCTCCCGGATATTGTAACGGTCGAAAATTTCGAGGCGGAACTGTTCTGGAGCCGGTTCCCGGATTGTTTCACGGATTTGACTGCACTTGGCTATACGCCTGAAAAACAGGCGCTTTTTCCTGACTTTAAGCGCACGGAACTGGAGGTCGATGGCGTAGCTTATGCGGTGCCTTGGGATTCGGGTCCGGTGGCCGTTTTTTACCGGCGCGATTTCTACGAAAAGGCCGCTGTCGATCCGGCCACCATCAAAAGCTGGGATGATTTCATCGCGGCTGGCAAGAAGGTCATGGCCGCCAATCCCGGCACCGTGATGGCGCAGGCCGATTTCAACGGCGACAGCGAGTGGTTCCGCATGATCGCCAACGAGCAGGGATGCGGTTACTTTTCGACCGACGGCCAGAACATCACCATCAACAAACCTGCCTGTGCCGCGACGCTTGAAAAGATCAAGCAGATGAAGGATGCCGGTATCATCACGGCTGCGATCTGGGATGAGAAGATTCAGGCCAATACTGCCGGCAAGGCCGCGAGCCAGATGTATGGCGCCTGGTATGAAGGCACGGTTCGCTCCGGCTCTCCCGATCTTTCGGGCAAGTGGGGTGTCTATATGATGCCGAGCCTTACGCCCGACGGTCCGCATGCAGCCAATCTCGGTGGCTCTTCGCTGGCGATAAGTTCGGCGTCCAAGCACAAGGAAGCCGCCTGGAAGTACATCGACTACGCGCTGACCACCAATGAGGGGCAGGTGACGATGCTGAAGTCCTTCGGCCTCGTTCCCTCGCTTCTCTCCGCCATCGATGATCCTTTCGTCAAGGAAAAGCAGCCCTATTGGGGTGGGCAGGCGGTCTGGACCGATATTCTGGCGACCCTGCCGAAAATCGTGCCCAGCCGTGGCACCGCGTTCCAGTCGGATGCAGATGCGATCTACAAGGCGACGCAGACCAAATATTTCGCGGGTGGTTATACCGATGCGAAAGCAGCTCTCGACGATGCCGCAAAGCAGATCGAAACGGCCACGGGGCTGCCGGTCGCGGAATGAAGCTCTCGGATGGCCGGCCTTGCGGTTTAGCAGGACCGGCCTCTCCAAGCTTTCCAACCATCGCATCTGGAGGTCGTCATGCCGTCAAGGAACAGGATCGCTTATGCGTTCCTTGCGCCCTATCTTCTGATTTTCGCGACGTTCTGGATCTGGCCGATAGTTAGCTCGTTCATGCTGTCGTTTCAGAACACCCGCATCAATCCCTGGCGGTTTGCGCCCTCCATGAACTGGGGGAGGCTGGTCTCCGATCCGGCGTTTTATAACGCGCTCTACAATACGCTGATCATTCTGGTCATTCAGGTGCCTGTCATGATCGCGCTTGCGACCGTCATGGCGGTACTTCTGAACTCGCCACTGTTGAAGGTACGCCCGCTTTACCGTTTTGCCTTCTTCGCACCCGTCGTCGTCGGAGAAGTCGCTTATGCGGCAGTTTTCCGGCTGATGTTCAGTGCCGATTTCGGCATCATCAACAAGCTCATCACTTCCGTTGGCCTTTCGCCCATCTCGTGGTTCGACAATGCCAATGCGGCCATGGCGCTGGTCATCATCGCCGTCACATGGCGCTGGGCGGGGTATAACGCCATCATCATTCTGGCCGGCCTGCAATCCATCCCCAGCGATGTCTATGAGGCGGCGACACTGGACAAGGTGAACAAGCGGCAGCAGTTCTTCCACATCACACTGCCGCTTTTGAAACCCATCATCCTTTTCTGCGTGGTCCTGTCCGTCATCGGCACCATGCAGCTTTTTGCCGAGCCTTTCCTCATCACCAACAGGGGTGGGCCGGGCGGCGGTACGGAAACGCTGGGGTTGTTCCTTTACCGGCAGGGCTTCACTTCGCTCAATTTCGGCTACGCCTCGGCCATCGCCTACACCATGGCGGCGCTCGCCATCGCCATTTCGCTTCTTAATCTCTGGGTCGGGAGGGAGCCGAAATGAGATCGAAATCCAGATCGCTTCTCTGGCAGAAGATCGCGCTGCATGCGACGCTGACGCCGCTTGCCCTCATCTGGCTATTTCCGCTGTGGATGATGTTCGTGTTCTCGACAATGCCTGATTTTGGCATTTTCAGCCCCGACATCGTGCTCGTCCCGTCCACCAATTTCATCGAGAACTTCAAAAACCTTCAGGCGGATACCAACTTCCTGCGGGCGATGTTCATATCGATCACCGTTGCGGTCATCTATACGGTTCTCTCGGTGTTTCTGACCTCCATGGCGGGCTGGGCGCTGGCGCGCTATCGTTTTGCCGGACGCTCGGTGGTGATCGCCATCATTCTCGGCACCATCACCTTGCCTTTTGCAGTTGTCGTCATTCCCCAATTCATCATGGTGGCGCGCGAATTCAAGCTCGCCAACACCTGGGTGGCACTTATCGTGCCGCCACTGTTTAACTCGCTCGGCGTGCTGTTCATGCGGCAATCCTTTTCCATGATGCCAACGGAGCTTTTCGATGCCGCAAGGGTCGAGGGCGTCAAGGAATGGCAGATATTCCTGCGCATTGCCCTGCCATTGGCGCGCCCCACCATGGCGGCGCTGTCCATCATCCTCTTCCTCGCTTCCTGGAATAATTATCTCTGGCCGCTGCTGATCAACTCCCGTCCGGAAATGATGACCGCACCCGTGGCACTTGGCACCCTCATCGGGCTCACCAAAGTGTCATGGGGCGGCATCATGGCCGGTGCAGTTCTGCTCACCGCACCCATTCTCATCGTTTTCGTGGCTTTGCAGCGCCACTTCATCGCCGGCATTTCCGCCGGGGCAGTCAAGTAAGGGGAGAGACCGCATGGCGGAACTTTCGCTCAAGAATGTCGTCAAGCGCTACGGTGCGCTGAAAGTCATCCATGGTGCAGATCTCGATATTGCCGATGGCGAGTTCGTGGTCTTCGTCGGCCCGTCCGGCTGTGGCAAATCAACGCTTCTGCGTATGATCGCGGGGCTGGAGGATATATCGGACGGCGATATCAGTATCGGCGGCAGAACGGTCAACGATGCCGATCCGGCCGATCGCGGCATCGCCATGGTGTTTCAATCCTATGCGCTTTATCCGCACATGACGGTTGCCGAAAACCTGTCCTTCGGCCTGAGGATGAACGGTAATCCCAGGGCCGACACGGAAAAGCGTGTCAGCCGCGCCGCCGAAATCCTGCAGATCAATGAGTTGATGGAACGCCGGCCAAAGCAGCTTTCCGGCGGGCAGCGGCAGCGTGTCGCCATCGGCCGCGCCATCGTGCGCGAACCGCAGGTCTTTCTGTTCGACGAGCCCTTGTCGAACCTCGATGCGGAACTTCGGGTGCAGATGCGGGTGGAAATCTCGCGGCTGCACAAGCAGCTTGGCACCACGATGATCTATGTCACCCACGACCAGACCGAGGCGATGACGCTGGCCGACAAGATCGTGGTTTTGAGGGCGGGAAATATCGAACAGGTCGGTGCCCCGCTCGATCTTTATGACGACCCCGCCAACCGTTTCGTTGCCGGTTTCGTCGGTTCGCCGAAGATGAATTTTCTGGAGGCGACCGTCATCGGTACAGGTGGACAAAGCGTTACGCTGTCGCTCGACAGCGATCCTGCCGTGCGGCTGACCCTGCCGATCAAGGACCGGCTCGATGAGGGAAGCAAGGTTTCGCTCGGCATCCGACCCGAACATTTTGCCGATATCGGGCAGGGCGATGCCGATCTCACCGTCCACGTCGATGTCGCCGAGCACCTCGGCAATACCAGCTATGTCTATGCCCGTACGGAAGGCGGTGAGCAACTCGTCATCGAGCGGCCGGAATCGCGAGACGTCGCCAATCGTGACCGGCTGACGGTCGGTCTTTCCGCCCGCAAGGCATTTCTTTTCGACAGTCAGGGCAATCGCCTGCGCTGAACCCTTTCCCAAGCACGCAAGTCAAGACGAGGATTTCATGACGACCGACCAACCGATCCGCTGGGGCATTATCGGCCCGGGCACCATCGCCAAGACCTTTGCGGACGGCATTGCCCATTCCCGCACGGGTAAGCTCGAGGCTATCGCCACCCGCAATCCGGACAAGCCCGGCCTTGCTGACGCCTTTCCCGGCGCGCGCATCATCCACGGTTACGATGCGCTGCTTTCCGATCCCCATATCGACGCCGTCTATATCGCCACGCCCCATACCGGCCATGCGGAATGGGCGATCAAGGCGATCCGTGCGGGCAAAAACGTGCTGGTGGAAAAGCCCATCGCGCTTTCCGCCTATGACGCCGACGCCATTTTCCACGAAGCGAAAAAAGCTGATGTCTTTGCGGGCGAGGCCTATATGTACCGCCTGCATCCGCAGACGGCAAAACTGGTAGAGTTGATCAGGAACCGCGCCGTTGGCGATATCCGCATCATCCGCTCCAGTTTCGGTTTCAACATGGGGTCTTTCCGTGCCGATCATCGTCTGTTTTCCAATGAGACGGCAGGCGGCGGCATTCTCGATGTCGGCGGTTATCCCGTATCCATGGTGCGGCTGATTGCCGGTGCAGTCGATGGAAAACCCTTTGCTGAACCCGAAAAGATTGTAGGTGCGGCCCATCTCGGCCAGTCGGGCGTCGATGAATGGGCTTCGGCCGTTCTGAAATTTTCGAACGGTATCGTTGCCGAAGTCTCCTGCTCGATCATGGCAGGCCAGGACAATGTGCTGCGCATCATCGGTTCGGAAGGCCGTATCGAAGTCAAGGATTTCTGGTTCGCCGCCGGCCACAAGGGTGGCACCGGCCGGATCGATATTTTCAGGGGCGACAAGGTCGAAACCATCGAATTGCCGGAAGACCGTTGGCTCTATTCCTTCGAAGTCGATGCGGCAGGTGAGGCGATAAGGCAGGGCAAGCAGGAATTCGGCGCGCCCGGCATGGGCTGGGCCGACAGTCTCGGCAATCTACGTGTCATGGACCAGTGGCGTGCCGCCGTTGGCCTGGAATACAGCGTCGAAAAAGCAACCTCTCGCATCACGAATATTGCCGGTGGCAAGGTCGTGGCAGGCAATGCGGTTCCGAAGCGGCAGATACCCGGCCTCACCAAACCCGCTTCGGTGGTTGCGCTCGGTTTCGAGTTCTTCCCCAATTTCGCCTCCGCGTCCCTGACGCTCGATGCCTTTTATGAGGCGGGCGGCAATCTGTTCGATACGGCTTATGTCTATGGCGGCGGCAAGACGGAAGCCATATTCGGTGACTGGCACACCAGCCGCAACGTGCCGCGCGAAGAAATCGTGCTGATCGGCAAAGGCGCGCATTCGCCCCTCTGCTATCCGGACATGATCGCCAAGCAGCTCAACCAGTCGCTGGAGCGTCTGAAGACGGATTATGTCGATGTCTATTTCATGCATCGTGACAATCCCGACGTGCCGGTCGGCGAATTTGTCGATGCGATGGATGCCGAAGTTCGGCGTGGTCGCATTCGGGGCATTTTTGGCGGATCGAACTGGACGCGCGAGCGTATGGACGAGGCCACCGCCTATGCGCAAGAGAACGGCAAACAGGCGCCGGGCGCACTTTCCAACAATTTCTCGCTTGCCGAAATGCTCGATCCCATCTGGGCGGGGTGTGTGGCGGCATCGGATGATGAGTGGAAGGCATGGCTCCAATCCCGCCAGATCCCGAATTTCGCCTGGTCGAGCCAGGGGCGCGGCTTCTTCACCGACCGGGCGGGGCGGGACAAGCTAGATGACGAGGAAATCGTCCGCGTCTGGTATTCCGACCGCAACTTCGACCGCCGCGACCGGGCCATCGAGCTTGCCCGGAAACTCGGCCGCCATCCAATCCACATCGCGCTCGCTTATGTCCTCGCCCAGCCTTTCCCGGTCATTCCGCTGATCGGGCCGCGCACCATTGCCGAACTGGAGGACAGCCTTTCTTCGCTGGATATCAAGCTGACGGCCGAGCAGGTTAAGTGGCTGGAGGCGTGACGCGACACCAGGCGGCGGGTTTTCCGCGGTCTCCGGATGGATGATAAAGTCGGCTACCTCTCCTGCGTCACGCCGGGCTTGACCCGGCATCCAGCCACGGTGTGTCAGCGCCGTGGCCGGAGCCTTTTGCAATCAAGGAATTGACCGTGCTGGACCCCGTATCCCGTCAGGGTGACGGAATGCGGATGCTGTGGTGGTGCTAAAGCACTGTTTTATAGGAGGACTATCCCCAACCTCCTACCTTATCTTGTTTTCCTGCTTCTTTCTCTCAGCAGCCGCTGATAAATCGGAATCTTGATATTATTGCGCCCGCCTGAAAACACGGCGGGTGAAACAATCTACCGGGGTTCTTATGGGCGATATCGATCGAGGCCGTGCGCAGCAGTTGATGGGTGAGGCGGGCATGGATGCGCTGGTGCTTTTCCAGCCCGAAGCCTTCCGTTATGCCGTTGGAGCACATGCGGGCGTTGCGACGATGTGGGGCAGGGCGGGGTCGGCGATTGCGCTTGTGCCAGCCGATGCTGCGTCCCGGCTTGCCGCCGTCGTCAGCGATCACGCCGCACCTCTTGTCGAGAAGGCCGCGCCTGATGTCGATCTGCGCCGGCATCGCATCTGGATCGATATGGTCGATATGTCGGGTGTCGAAAACGTCTCGCAGGTAGACGGTGTCTATCGCCGAAACAATTCCGGCGGACAGAGGCCGGAGACATTCGATCGCGCCGCCTGCTTTGTTTTGCTGGCCGACCTTCTGCAGGAACGCGGGCTGTCTGCGGCGCGCATCGGTGCCGATCTCGAATTCATGCCCGCTGCCGATTTTTCGGCTCTTCGTGAGGCGACGCCCGCTGTGACCTGGGTTGATGGCTCGACAGTGCTGAAACGTCTGCGTGCGGTGAAATCTGTGCGCGAGATTGAACTTCTCAGGCGGGCCGCAGCGGCCGCTGAGGCCGGGCTGGTCGAGATGGCGGCGGCCGTGCGGCCGGGCGTGGCGCTCAGCCAGCTTTCCAACGCGTGGAAAGCCGGCGCTCAGTCGCATGCCTTGAAGTCGGGTTTTTCGCTGAGCGGCCATTGGGACTATATATCGGTTGGTCCGGCCCTGTCGGATATGACGGCGGTCGTCGCGCCCGGTGCCCTGATCAAGGCCGATGTTGGCACGTTGGTCGATGGTTATTCGTCGGATGGCGCGCGGACGTTTTCATGGGGTCCGGTCTCTCCGCTCGCGGCCAATATTTTCAAGGCGCTGGAGGCAGCTTTTGCCAGCGGGCTGGAAGCGATTCGTCCCGGCAATACATTCGGTGCGGTGCACGCCGCCATGCTGGCTTCGATGCGCAAAGACGGATTCAGCGAATATTATCGCGGTCATTTCGGCCATTCCGTCGGCGGCGGCGTGGGCATCGAGGAATGGCCATTCTTTTCCCATGACAATGAGGAGGTCATTCTTCCCGGCATGGTCGTGGCACTTGAAGCGCCGTTTTACGGCGAAGGTCTGGGCGCGCTAATGATCGAGGACCAGTTTCTCGTTACCACAGCAGGGGCAGAGTGCATGAACAGCCTGCCACGCACCCTGCGGGGTTTGTCCCGCGCCTGAGGCCGGCCAGGTTCAAAGAAAGTCGTCGCGGCGAGGGGTGAAGCAGTCGATCAGTTCGCCCTCTTCCAGGCAGAGGCAGCCGTGCTCGACATGGCCGGGAATGATGAGGCTGTCGCCTTTCTGCAGGTCGTAGGCTTCGCCATCGCGGTAAAAGCGGAAGCTGCCGCTGGCGACATAGGTGGATTGCACATGCGGATGGTTATGCAGCTTGCCTTCGGCGCCGGTCTTGAAGCGGAACGAAACCACCATCAGCTCCGGCGCTTCGGAAAGCACGGTGCGTTCAACACCATCGTCGGGTGAAACGGTGGGGAATGTCGGAAGCTGCTGCATGTGGTTCTCCTCGGTCATGCGATGTCGTTCAAGCTTGAAATTCAGCGCGGCGCGCGCAGCATGGCGCGGTAACGCGTCTGGCTGCTTTTCAGGTGATGGCGCATGGCGCTTCTTGCCGCCTCTTCGTCGCCGTCCTGTATAGCAATCAGGATCGCTTCGTGCTCACCGACAAGCCGGTTGAGGTCAGCGGGCGAAAGCACGGTTTCCTTGCCGTTTTCGGCAACGGCGCGGCGCGGAATGAGCGTTGGGCCAAGCACCTGTAGAAACTCGCTGAAGCGCGGATTGTTGGTTGCGTCGGCAACGGCCAGGTGAAAAGCGAAGTCGGCCTCTGCTGTCGGAATGCCCTTGGCGGCACTGGCGCGGAAGGCATCGAAGGCTTCGATGATTTTCTCCTCCTGCGCCGGGGAGCGGCGAACGGCCGCAAGACCGGCGGCATCACCTTCCACGGCGGTGCGCAGTTCGAGCATTTCGATAAGGGACGAGACGCGGGCAAGATCGACATTATGGAACGGCCGTCGCTCGACAGGCGCTGGCTCCAGCACGAAGACACCCGCGCCCTGACGCGGCTCGACCAGCCCGTCGGACCTCAGTGAGGCGATGGCCTCGCGCACCACGGTGCGGCTTACGCCGAATTCCTGCGTCATCTGCGCTTCGGAAGGCAGGCGCTCGCCTGTCCTATAACGGCCCTTGGCGATCTGGCTGCGGAGCTCCTCGGAAACCTTCACCACAAGCGTCTTGGCTTGCGGAGCTGCCGGTTCGGAGGTTATCGCTTTTGTCATTGTCATCGCCGTTCTAAAAAAGGGTGCAGGTTAGCGTCCGGTATTCCTCGATACGTCATTCGCGGTCCGGCTTGCAATCCCGCTGCACGCGCAGGAAAGACCGGTTATCATGCCTGTCGGTCCCGAATGGCATTTCAAGTCGCCTTGAAGATCGGATTGTCGATGAAAACGCCGCCCTGAAAACGCGCCACCGCATCGTTAGGGTCTGGTTGCGGTGTTGTCTCGGCAATGTGCTGCCGGAAAGTCTCGGCGTTGTCCTTCGGTTTCCAGCCAAGCCAGCCGAGGTGGGAATTGTCCCACCAGCCCGCGTCATTGGCCGATGCGCCCCAGACGACCGGGCAGCCGAGCACCGGCGCGCGGAAAACCGCCTCGATCAGCGATACGAAATCATCCTGCGAAAACCAGGTCGACAACATGCGGTGATTTTGCGGTTCCGGCGTGCAGGAGCCGATGCGTACCAGCGCCGTTTCCTGGCCGAATTTTTCGAAATACATGCGGGCGAGGCTTTCGCCGAAACATTTGGACACGCCGTAAAGACCGTCCGGCCGGAAGGGAACGTCGGGGCCAAGCCGCTCTGTCTGGGAATAATAACCGATCGTGTGATTGGAGCTGGCGAAGATGATTCGCGGCTGCCCATGGGCGCGGGCCGCCTCATAGAGGTTATAAAGCCCGATGATATTACCGTGAAGGATCTGCTCGAAAGGCCGCTCCACCGATATGCCGCCAAGATGGACGATGCCGTCACAATCGGCGACCATCGCATCGACGGCGCTGGCGTCGGCCAGATCGCATTGCACGCATTCCTCGTTCGGCCCGGCAGGATCGAGCGGCGAAAGATCGGCAAGGCGCAATATCTCGGCCATAGGTGCGAGGCGCTTGCGCATGACGCGGCCGAGCTGGCCAGCCGCACCGGTAACAAGAAGCCGTTTCATTGCAATTCTCCCTAAACGAATGGACTGCGGATCATCGAGGCTGCGGGAAACCCCATTCAACGTCTCCGGCGTGGTCGAGATATCCAGGTTCCTCTTGACCTTGTCATACAGATCGTACAAAAAGCGGATAACATATATTATGTCCTATACGCAACAATCATGAAGGATGAGTTTGATGCTGACCGTCGAAACAAGGCAGGCCGTCAACCCGGAATATGCAAAAACGCTCGATACCGAAGGGCTTCGCAAGCATTTCCTCGCCAACGACATGTTCCGTTCCGGCGAAATCAGGCTGATCTATACCCATTACGACCGTTTCGTCATGGGCGGCGCGGTGCCTGATGGTGCCCCGCTGATGCTGGACAAGGTCGAGGAAACCAAGACGCCGTCGTTCCTTGACAGGCGCGAGATGGGCATCGTCAATATCGGCGACACCGGCACCGTCAACGCTGGTGGCGAGACGTATACGCTCAATCGTGGCGACGTTCTGTATCTCGGTGCGGGAAGCGGTGCGGTGACCTTCGATGGCGCGGGCCGGTTCTACATCACTTCATGCCCGGCGCATCGCAGCCTGCCGGCAAAGCTCGTCAGCCTTGCCGACAGCAAGGAGGTCAAGCTTGGTGCGACCGAGACCTCCAACAAGCGCACAATCAACCAGTTCATCCACCCGCTGGTCATGGAAAGCTGCCAGCTGGTGCTCGGCTATACGACGCTGGAGGACGGCTCCGTCTGGAACACCATTCCGTCGCATATTCATGATCGCCGCATGGAGGCCTATCTCTATTTCGGCATGGATGAAAAGTCGCGCGTTCTGCACCTGATGGGTGAGCCGCAGGAAACGCGGCATCTCTTCATTTCCAACGAAGAGGGTGCCATTTCTCCGCCCTGGTCGATCCATTCCGGCGCTGGCATCGGCTCTTACACGTTCATCTGGGCCATGGCTGGGGACAATGTCGATTATACCGACATGGACTTCATTCAGCCGGGGGATCTGAAATGAAAAATCCCTTTTCGCTTCAAGGGCGTAAGGCGCTGGTGACGGGTGCCAATACGGGGCTTGGTCAAGCAATCGCCGTCGGCCTCGCCGCGGCCGGCGCGGAAGTTGTCTGCGCCGCCCGCCGCGCGCCGGACGAGACGCTGGACATGATCGCGAAGAACGGCGGCAAGGCCGCCGCATTGTCGATTGATTTTGCCGATCCACTCGCCGCCAGGGACAGCTTTGCCGACGCCGGTTTCGATATTCTCGTCAACAATGCCGGCATCATTCGCCGCGCCGATTCCGTGGAGTTTTCAGAGCTCGACTGGGATGAGGTGATGGACGTCAATCTCAAGGCGCTGTTTTTCACCACGCAGGCCTTCGCCAAGGAATTGCTGGCGAAAGGTCGTCCGGGCAAGGTAGTCAATATCGCCTCGCTACTGTCGTTTCAGGGCGGCATCCGCGTACCGTCCTATACGGCGGCGAAGCATGGCGTTGCGGGTCTGACCAAGCTTCTGGCAAATGAGTGGGCCGCGAAGGGCATCAACGTCAATGCCATTGCGCCCGGTTACATCGAAACCAACAATACCGAGGCGTTGCGGGCGGATGCTGCCCGCAACAAGGCCATTCTGGAGCGCATCCCGGCAGGCCGCTGGGGGCATTCTGAAGACATCGCCGGGGCGGCGGTTTTCCTCGCCTCGCCGGCGGCCGACTACGTGCATGGCGCCATCCTCAATGTCGATGGTGGCTGGCTGGCGCGCTAATGCGCGCCGGTTTTCAAAATTCATCATATAACTTGTATGATGACTTGTTGACAAATATGCGGCAAGCGGTTTAGGTGGCTTCCAGTCAGTGAACTTGCAGAGGAATACGGATTATGAACCCTGAACAAATCAAGGCGGCGCTTGGCTCCGGCCTGCTCTCCTTCCCGGTAACGCATTTTGATTCCGAGGGTCGTTTTGCGGCCGATAGCTACAGGGCGCATGTCGAATGGCTTGCCGGTTACAAGGCGCCGGTGCTGTTTGCCGCCGGCGGTACGGGCGAGTTCTTCTCGCTGAAGCCGGATGAAATCCCTGCTATCGTTTCGGCTGCCAAGGAAGTGGCCGGTGAAACGGCAATCGTTTCCGGCTGCGGCTACGGCACCGAAGTTGCGGTTGATATCGCACGCTCGGTGGAAAAAGTCGGTGCTGATGGCATCCTGCTTCTGCCGCATTATCTCATCGATGCTCCGCAGGAAGGCCTTTACGCGCACATCAAGAAAATATGCCAGTCGGTCGGCATCGGCGTCATGGTTTATAACCGCGACAATTCGGTGCTTCAGGCGGATACGCTGGCGCGTCTCTGCGATGAGTGCCCGAACCTCGTCGGCTTCAAGGACGGCACCGGTGATATCGGTCTCGTTCGCCAGATCACCGCCAAGATGGGTGACCGCCTGATGTATCTCGGCGGCATGCCGACGGCGGAACTGTTTGCCGAAGCCTATCTCGGCGCCGGTTTCACCACCTATTCCTCGGCCGTTTTCAACTTCGTGCCGGGTCTTGCCAACGAGTTCTATGCGGCGCTGCGGGCCGGCGAGCGCGCCACCTGCGAACGCATCCTGACGGAATTCTTCTATCCGTTCATGGCGATCCGCAATCGCGCCAAGGGTTACGCTGTCTCCGCCATCAAGGCTGGCGTTCGCCTGCAGGGCTTTGATGCGGGTCCGGTGCGCGCGCCGCTGAAGGATCTGACGAATGAGGAAATCGGCATGCTCGATGCCCTGATCGGCACGCACAAGCGCAAGGTGTGATCAAGGTATAACGGGAGGGGAACGATGAAGATCACAGCGGTGCGCACGCATCTGCTCGAACATCGGCTGGCCACGCCGTTTGAAAGCGCATCCATGCGCTTTGACCGGCGTGCCCATGTTCTGGTCGAAATCGAATGCGATGACGGGACCGTCGGCTGGGGCGAATGCCTCGGTCCGGCGCGACCGAACGCCGCCGTGGTTCAGGCCTATTCCGGTTGGCTTATTGGCCAGGATCCCCGCCAGACCGAAAAGATCTGGGCTGTGCTTTACAATGCCCTGCGCGACCAGGGACAGCGCGGCCTCAGCATTACAGCCCTGTCCGGCATCGATATCGCGCTGTGGGATATCAAGGGAAAGCATTACGGCACCTCCATCTCCATGCTGCTCGGCGGGCGCTGGCGCGAAAGCGTGCGCGCCTACGCCACCGGCAGCTTCAAGCGTGATGGGGTCGACCGCATCTCCGACAATGCCAATGAGATGGCGGAGCGCCGTGCAGAGGGTTTTCACGCCTGCAAGATCAAGATCGGTTTCGGCATCGAGGAGGATCTTGCGGTCATTGCCGCCGTGCGCGAAGCGATCGGGCCGGATATGCGGCTGATGATCGACGCCAATCACGGCTATACCGTTACCGAAGCCATCGCGCTCGGCAATCGTGCGGCTGAATACGGCATCGACTGGTTCGAGGAGCCGGTGGTTCCCGAGCAGCTCGATGCCTATGCGCGCGTGCGGGCAGGCCAACCAATCCCGGTTGCGGGAGGCGAGACCTGGCACGGGCGTTACGGCATGTGGCAGGCGCTTTCCGCCGGTGCCGTGGATATTCTCCAACCAGACCTCTGCGGTTGCGGCGGCTTTTCCGAAACGCAGAAGATTGCCACGCTTGCCACGCTGCACGGCGTGCGCATTGTGCCGCATGTGTGGGGCACGGGCGTGCAGATCGCCGCTGCCCTGCAGTTCATGGCCGCGATGGTGCCCGATCCGGTGCGGGTAAACCCCGTCGAGCCGATCATGGAATTCGATCGGACGCATAATCCGTTCCGTCAGGCCGTGCTGCAACAGCCGGTAGAGGCGGTGAACGGTGTCGTCGCCATTCCCGATGGTCCCGGTCTCGGCATCGAGATCAACCGCGACGCACTCGTTGAATTCAGGATGCCACAGCCATGAGCGAACTTGTCAGAAAACTAAGCGGGACACCGCCGCAGCCAGCGTTTCCGAAAGGGGCGGTCGATACTCAGATGCATATGTATCTGCCCGGATATCCAGCCTTGCCGGGTGGGCCGGGCCTGCCGCCGGGTGCGCTGCCGGGGCCTGAGGATTATCGCCAGCTCATGCAATGGCTCGGCATCGACCGCGTCATCATCACCCAGGGCAACGCCCAACAGCGAGATAACGGCAACACGCTGGCCTGCGTGGCAGAAATGGGCGAGGCAGCCCGCGCGGTGGTGATTATCGATGAGAAGACGACTGAAAAGGACATGGAACGACTTGCCGCTGCCGGTGCCGTGGGCGCCCGTATCATGGATTTGCCTGGCGGCGCGGTGAACCTATCGGAACTGGAAGCGGTGGATCAGCGTGCCCATGCGGCCGACTGGATGGTGGCGGTTCAGTTCGACGGCAATGGGCTTCTCGATCATTTGCCGCGCCTTGAAAAAATCCGTTCGCGCTGGGTCTTCGACCACCATGGAAAATTCTTCAGGGGTATCGACACGGATGGCCCGGAAATGGCGGCACTTTTGAAGCTCATCGATCGCGGCAATCTCTGGTTCAAGTTTGCCGGTGTTTATGAAAGTTCGCGCGACGCCTGGCCCTATGAAGATGTTGCAGCCTTTTCGCGCCGTATCGCTGCCCATGCTCCGGAGCGGATCGTCTGGGGGACGAACTGGCCGCACAATTCGGTCCGTGAGACGGCTGCCTATCCGGATGATGCCCGCCTTGCGGAGCTCACACTCGGCTGGCTGCCGGACGATGCGGCCCGTCACCGAGCGCTGGTGGAAAATCCAGAAGCCCTGTTCAAGCTGCCGCCACTCAAGGCGGTGTAGTTTCAATTCGGGATAGTTGGGGAAAGGGAGGTCCCCATCATCCTTTGCAGATGAAAGGTCTTTGCATGCCGGCCCGGATGGGCGTGAAAAATTCGGTCCGTTAGCCTTGGAGGGGTGGGGCCGTTGTTACAACGGAGGAGGAAGAAATGAAAAAAATTGCAAGCATGATGTGCATCGCGATGGGGATCGCGCTGTCAGGCGTTTCCGCCAAGGCGCAGGAAATCACCCTGCGCTCGGCCGATATTCATCCCGACGGTTATCCGACGGTTGAAGCCGTGAAATATATGGGCGAACTTCTGTCGGAACGCTCCAATGGCCGCATCAAGGTGCAGGTCATGAACAATTCGGTTCTCGGCGGTGAGAAGGATACCATCGAGCAGACCCGCTTCGGCGTCATCGACATGAACCGCGTCAACGCTGCGCCTTTCAACAATCTCGTCAAGGAAACCACCGTTCTCGGCCTGCCTTTCCTGTTCCGTTCGACGGAACACATGCACAATACCGTAGACGGCCCGATCGGCGATGAGGTTCTGGCAGCTTTCGAACCGCACGGCCTGATCGGTCTTGCCTTTTACGATTCCGGTGCGCGTTCCTTCTACACAACCAAGAAGCCCATCGAAAAACTGGCGGACCTGAAGGGCCTCAAAATCCGCGTGCAGCAATCGGATCTGTGGATTTCGATGATGCAGGCGTTTGGCGCCAACCCTACGCCGATGCCGATGGGCGAGGTTTACTCCTCGCTTGAAACAGGCGTTGTCGATGGTGCGGAAAACAACTGGCCGTCCTACGAATCCGCCCGTCACTATGAAGTGGCGAAGAACTATTCGCTGACGGAACATTCCCTCAATCCGGAAATCCTCGTCATCTCCAAGATTTCCTATGACAAGCTGTCGCCGGAAGATCAGAAGCTGCTGCGTCAGGCAGCCAAGGATTCCGTTGGCAAGATGCGTGAATTGTGGAGTGCGCGCGAAAAGGCCTCGGAAGAAAAAGTACGCGCCGGTGGCGCCAACGTCATCAAGGTCAACAAGGAAGAGTTCGCCGCCGCGATGGGGCCGGTCTACGACAAGTTCGTCACCGATCCGAAAATGAAAGACCTTCTTGAGCGGGTAAAAGCCGTCAAGTGACATAGGGAAAACCGGCTCTGGCAACAGGGCCGGTTTTCTTTTGTCGTCATTGGTCTGAGGTTGGAGGAGGAAGGCAAATGCGAAACTTCATGCGGGCGATCCGCCCATTTCTCGGCGCGCTCAGCCGTGCGTCACTTTACATCGCCGGCGTCGGCATGGTCGCCATGACCCTTATCGTCGGCTGGCAGGTGTTTGCCCGTTATATCCTGAATGATTCACCAAGTTGGTCCGAGCCGCTGTCGCTTCACCTTATGTCATGGTTCATCATGCTGGGGGCGGCGGTGGGCGTGCGTGAAAGCGTGCATCTGGGGCTGGATATTCTGCGCTATATGATGCCGCCGCGCATACAGGCGGCGATGGACCTGACCAGTCTGGCACTGATCTTCTTTTTCGGGGTTGGCATGTGCTGGTACGGAACCGTCCTCTCTGCCGGAACATGGACGGCGACGATCCCTGTTCTTGGATGGCCGGGCGGCATGGATTTCTTCCCGCTGATCGGTGGCGGTTTTCTGATCGCGCTGTTTGCAGCCGAACGCTTTATCGATCTTGCCATCGGCGAGGAAATCGCGGCGGATGTGTTTGTGCAGGAGGCCGCGTAAATGGCTTACACAATCCTCTTCGGTGTCTTCACCCTTCTGATGCTGATCGGTACGCCGATTGCGTTCTGCCTCGGCATTGCCTCCTTCGCCACCGTTCTTTATCTCGGCCTGCCGCCCATCGTGGTCTTCCAGCAGATGAACTCCGGCATGAACGTGTTTGCGATGATGGCGATCCCGTTCTTCATCTTCGCGGGTGACCTCATGGTCCGCGGCGGTATAGCCCATCGTCTGATCCGTTTTGCTGCCGGTCTTGTCGGTCATCTGCGCGGCGGTCTGGGGCAGGTCAACATCGTCGCTTCGACATTGTTCGGCGGCATTTCCGGCTCGGCTGTCGCCGACGCCTCGGCCGTTGGTGGTCTGATGATCCCGCAAATGGCCAAGCGCGGTTATGACCGGGATTACGCCGTCAACGTCACTGTCAACGCCGCCATCATCGCGCTGATGATCCCGCCTTCGCACAATATGATCCTTTATTCGATCGCGGCGGGTGGCAATGTTTCGGTGGCCGATCTCTTCACCGCCGGCATCATTCCAGGCCTGCTGCTTGCTGCGGCCCTGATGGTCACCGCCTATATCGTCGCGCGGCGCAAGGGTTACCCGTCCGAGCCGTTTCCCGGCTTTTCGAAGCTGATGTATTATCTTCTGGCGTCCTTTCCCGGCATTCTGTTGATCGGCATCATCTTCGGCGGCGTTCGTTCGGGTATCTTCACCGCGACGGAGAGCTCCTGCATTGCCGTTCTCTACGCTTTCCTTGTTGCCATGCTTGTCTATCGTGAGCTGGACTGGAGCGGTTTCGTGGAAGCGGTGATGGGGGCGGTTCGCACAACAGCGATGGTTCTGCTCGTCATCGGCACGGCTGCGTCGTTCGGCTGGTTGATGGCGTTCCTGCAGGTACAGACACTGATGATCGCGACAATCAGCGCAATTTCGGACAATCCGATTATCGTGCTTCTGGTCATCAACGTCATTCTGCTCTTGCTCGGCACTTTCATGGATATGGCACCTATGGTCATCATTTCCACGCCGGTGCTTCTGCCTGTCGTGAAGGCCTTCGGCATCGATCCCGTGCATTTCGGTGTCGTGATGATCCTGAACGCCGGTATCGGTCTCAATACGCCGCCGGTCGGAACGGTGCTCTTCGTGGGATGTGCGGTTGGCGGCATAACGATACGGGAAGCGATGCGAACGATCTGGCCGTTCTTCGGCGCCAGCATAGCCGTGCTGCTCGCCGTCACCTATATTCCGTCGCTTTCACTCTGGTTGCCGTCACTTTTCCGGTAGTTCCAAAGCTTTATCGCAAGAAGGCCCCGCTATGCCGGGGCCTTTTCCATTTCGGTGGCAAGCAGCCTCTGCTGTTCGTGCTCGTCAAACGCCATCAGATTGCCGTGCCGGCTGCGGCGTATCCTGTTCATGTGGTCGCGGGGGCTCAACCCCAATGTGCGCTTGAACATCCGCGAAAAATAATAGGGATCTCCATATCCCACTTCTGCCGCCGCAGCCGCAACTGAAAGCCCGGCTTCAAGAAAATGCATGGCACGTTCCATGCGTTTGAATTCCTGATATTTCCTCGGCGTGCGCCCCACCCGTTTCTGGAACTCACGCAGGAAATAGTCGCGATTATAGGGGGCTGCGTCGGTCGCCCTTGCGGCGATTTCAGGGTCGAGCGGATTGGCGGAAATCATCGTGATCGCTTTCATGACAGCCAGATCCAGGGCTTCGGCACCTTCCGGCTGGAAACTCGGACGGTCGACCCATCCGAGAAATGCATCATCGATAAATGCGATCAGCAACACCATGAACAGGTGATGCTGGCCAAGCGTGACAGAGGAGGGTGGAGCGCTCTGCCGATAGTGGCGCACCAGCGGCTCCAGCAGCGGCCAGCGGCTCAGCGAAAGTTTCGGCTTGAGGTCCATCTGCGCGACAAGGTTGTGACGACCGTAAATATCCAACGTGAAATGCTGTGCCACTCCCCGATAGGTGACGGCCTGTTCATTCCAGCCGATAAAATGCTGCCCCCTGAAAATCAGCATGGCGTCGCCAGGCTCCAGCACCCGTGCTTCACCGTCCACGAGATAATGCCCGCGACCCTCCAGGCAGATAATGAGATCGTCCACCTGATTGGATTTGTCGATCTGCCAGGTGCGGGAGTGCTCCATCTTGATCGTGGCGCGCGTGAGATTAAGCGTGAGCGCCGCAGGCGGAACGGACGAGAGAATACCACCTTCGATTTCGTCCATCTTTTTCCTCGTCTTTGTTAATTCACCTTGGCTCGGAAATTTGGTTTTGTCACCTCACAAACTGCTAATGCGCGCCGTATCAATGAGGGAGGAGATCGGCTGCGGCGAGAAATCGCGCCATCATGCGCCCGCCGTCAGCCGTTCCGGGAGAATCACTTGCACAAAATTGTATTCTGTTATCCGCGCCTTTCCGGGGTGGGGGAGGAGCGTCATGAAATCTAATCGCTTCCTCGGGCTGGGATATCTGACGCCCTACATCATCGGACTTCTGGTTTTCACGGCGATCCCGTTTCTGGGTTCCCTGTATCTCAGCTTCACCCGCTACGACCTGATGAGTGACCCCACATGGGCGGGACTGGCCAATTACGAGCGGCTCTTCACCCGTGATCGCACGTTCATGAAATCCCTGAACGTCACCCTGTTTTATGTGTTTCTGACGGTGCCGTTGAAGCTTGCCTTCGCGCTGTTCATCGCAGCGATACTCAATTACAAGCTGCAGTTCATCAATTTTTTCCGCACCGCCTTTTACGTTCCGTCCATCCTCGGCGGTTCGATCGCGATTGCGGTGCTGTGGCGCTACATCTTCGCCAGCGAAGGTCTCGCCAACATGGCACTGGCGGCAATCGGCTTGTCGCCGGTCGACTGGTTTGGCGATCCCGCCAATGCGCTTTTTACAATTACGCTGCTGCGCTGCTGGCAGTTCGGTTCGGCCATGGTGATCTTTCTCGCCGCGCTGCAATCCATCGACAAGTCGCTTTATGAGGCCGCGGCAATCGACGGCGCAGGCAAGGTAAAGACGTTCTTTTTCATCACCCTGCCGCTTCTGACGCCGGTCATCTTTTTCAACCTGATCATGCAGATGGTTCAGGCATTCCAGGAGTTTAACGGGCCTTACATCATCACCCAGGGCGGCCCGTTGAAGTCTACCTACCTGCTGCCTCTCTATATTTACGATGAGGCTTTCAAGAAGTTCAACATGGGCTATGCCTCCGCCATCGCCTGGGTTCTTTTCACCATCATCACCGTGCTGACCCTCGTGGCCTTCTGGTCCTCGAAAAAGTGGGTCTATTACGCTGGCGACAAGCGGAATTGATGCCATGACCGATATCGCAACCTTAAACGACATGCAGGCCGCCCGCCGGGCAAGGCTCCGGCTGTTATCGACCTCTGTCCGGTACACGCTGCTGTTCGCGGTCGGCTTCATCATGCTCTATCCGCTGATCTGGCTGGTCGGTGCAAGCTTCAAGACCAATTCCGAGATCTTTTCCGGTGCAGGTTTCATTCCTGAGACGCCAACACTGGACGGTTACATTCGCGGCTGGGAGACCTCCACGCCCTACACGTTTGGCCGGTTTTTCTGGAATTCGTTCCTGATCATCCTGCCGAAGGTCATCGGAACGGCGATTTCCTGCACCATGGCGGCCTATGCCTTCGCGCGCTTCGATTTTCCGCTGAAGAAAATCCTGTTTGGCTCGGTCATCGCCATCCTGCTTTTGCCCAATGTCGTAACCCGCATTCCGCAGTATATCCTGTTCCGTGACCTCGGCTGGCTGGATAGTTTCCTGCCGCTATGGGTTCCCTCGGCACTAGCCGGTGACGCCTTCTTCGTCTTCATGCTTGTGCAGTTCCTGCGCTCGCTGCCCTCGGATATGGAGGAAGCCGCCCGTGTGGATGGCGCCAACAGTCTGCAGACGCTGGTCTACATCGTCGTGCCGATGCTGGCGCCGGCGCTGATCTCGGTCTGCCTTTTCCAGTTCATGTGGACGATGAACGACTTTCTGGGACCGCTGATCTACCTGTCCTCGGTCGATAAATATCCGGTGAGCCTGGCGCTCAAACTCTCCATCGACACCACCGAAGCCTTCGAATGGAACCGCATCCTGGCGATGTCGGTGCTGACGATCGCGCCTGCGCTCGTCGTGTTTTTCGCGGCGCAACGGTATTTCATTGAAGGGATCTCGTCTGGCGGGGTCAAGGGCTGAAAATGGCAAGCGTTCAACTTAAAAATCTCGAAAAAGTCTATGGCGGCAGCTTCAAGGCCGTGCACGGCATCAATCTCGAAATCGAGGACGGCGAGTTCATGGTTTTCGTCGGCCCGTCCGGCTGCGCCAAATCCACCACGCTGCGCATGGTGGCGGGGCTGGAGGAAATCACCGGCGGTGAAATCCTGATCGGAGATCAGCGCGTCAACGACCTGCCGCCCGGCAAGCGCTCCATTGCCATGGTGTTCCAGAACTATGCGCTCTATCCGCATATGAAGGTGCGCGGCAATCTTGCTTTCGGCCTCAAGATTGCCGGTGTTGCCAAGCCCGAGATCGAGAAGGCAATCGACAATGTCGCGCGCATTCTCGAAATCGAGCCCTTGCTGGATCGCCTGCCGAAACAGCTTTCCGGCGGGCAGGCGCAACGTGTTGCTCTGGGCCGTGCCCTCATCAAGAAACCGGGCGTGTTCCTGTTCGATGAGCCCCTTTCGAATCTCGATGCGAAGCTGCGCGCTTCCATGCGTGTGCGCATTACCGATCTGCATCGCCAGCTGAAGGCGGAGGGCCTGTCTTCGACCGTCGTCTACGTGACGCACGATCAGACGGAAGCCATGACCATGGGCGACCGTATCTGCGTCATGCAGGCCGGGCGCATCATGCAGGTCGCCACGCCGAAGGAACTCTACAACCGGCCCGCCAATCTGTTCGTCGCCGGTTTCATTGGCATGCCGGAAATGAACCTTGTGGATGTGGCGATCGACGGGGCGGAGTTCGTCATCGGCGGGCAACGTCTTCCGATAGGCGACCATCTGGAAAAGCGGCTTTCAGCCAGACCGGCGGACGCCGTCATCGGCATCCGTCCGCAGCATCTTTCGTTAGCCGGTGAGGCCGATGGGCCGGCGCTGCAGGCGAAACTGACCAACGCCGAATTCATGGGGCACGAGGTCTATCTGCATGCCGATCTGGGCGGACAGAAGCTCGTGAGCGTGGTGGGAGCAGCCGAATTCGAGGCGCTTGGGCGCGACGGCATTCTGCGACTGAAGCCGGACCCCGAGAAGCTGCATATTTTCGACAAGGCCGATGGCCGCAATGTCTCGCTGTGAGGAGGGGACGAGCGTGCCTGATTTTTCGAGGAGGAGAAGAACAATGAAGATGACGAGAACAATGGCGATGCTGGCCGGTGCTGCCTATCTGGCCACGGTGGCTGCGCCTGCGGTGGGTGCCGCGGAACTGCGTATGTCGTGGTGGGGCGGCGAAAGCCGTCATGTCGCCACTCAGAAGGCGATTGCCGCCTGCGGTGAAAAATACAGCCACACGGTCAAAGGTGAGTTTACCGGCTTCGATGGATATCTGGAAAAACTGACCACGCAAATGGCAGGTAAGACGGAGGCTGATATCGTTCAGGTGAACTGGCCATGGCTGCCGCTGTTTTCCAAGAATGGTGAAGGTTTTGCTGATCTGCGTCAGCTGAAACCTCTCGATCTTTCGCAATGGGCCGAGACGGATCTGGAAGCGGGTTCTATGAACGGGGTGCTTCAGGGCCTTTCAGTCTCCACCACCGGCCGCGTGTTTTTTTTCAACGCCACCACCTTCGAGAAGGCTGGTGTTGAAATCCCCAAGACATGGGATGAATTCTTCGCGGCAACAAAAACCATCAAGGAAAAGCTCGGCAAGGATCACTACACCTTCAATGCCGTAAAGGAGACTGCCCAGCTTCTCGTGACACTCGCCGTGGTGCAGAAAACCGGCAAGGATCTGGTCGACCCCAAGACCAACCGTGTCGCCTGGACGCCGGAGGAACTGGCGGAAGGTATCTCGTTCGTCGGCAAGCTGGTGGAAACTGGCTCCATTCGCTCCCAGAAAGAGGAAGCGGCCGATGGCAACGTCAATCTTTATGAAAAGCCGTCCTGGTCCGAAGGCCGTATCGCTGGTTCCTATGAATGGGATTCCACCTATTCGAAATATGCCGATCCCCTGAAGGATGGGCAGGTGCTGAAACCCGTGCCGATGCTGAAGCTCGCCGATGCCGTAACGGAAGGCGTTTATCGCAAGCCTTCCATGGTCTTTTCTATCTCGAAAAACTCGAAGAACCCTGAAGCAGCCGCGCAAATCCTGAACTGCCTGCTGAACGAGCCTGAGGGCATCGATGCGCTTGGCACTTCTCGCGGCCTGCCTGCTTCCAAGGCTGCGGCGCAGCGTCTGGGCGACAAGGGTGAGCCGGAAGTGCGCGCCGCCAACGCCATCGTCATGGCGGCATCTGGACCGGTAGTTTCGCCCTTCAACGAACATCCGGAAATCCGCTCCGGCTTCATCGATACGCTGGAGGAATATGCCTATGGCCAGCTGACGGCGGAAGAGGCGGCTGAGCAGATCATCGATACCACCAATGACGTTCTGGCCAAATTCGATTGACGACAATGGCCCGCCGCCCCTGCGGCGGCGGGCTCTTTATCCGGTTGCCGGGTGACATGGGCATTCCCGCCGATTGTTTTGGCGGGGCATGCACGAACAACGAGAAACGAGCATGAACGAACCCTCTATCATCGCGCTTTCGGCGCGAACGGCGGCGCTTTGCCTCGCCGTACCCGGTGCGCGATATCACCTGCCGCAGACGGCATGGCGGCTGACTTCGCAAGATGGTGATTTACGAACCGGAAAATCCGCCACCGTGGTGACGCTGCTGCATGATCTGCGTCCGGATACGCGGTATGTGTTCGAAGCGGATGGGTTCGCAAGCCTGGAGTTCAGGACAGCGCCCTGCGCGGGGCTTGTCGAGGCGACGGCATTTTCGCTGACGCCGGATATTGCGCTTGACGACGAAGCCGGCGCACGCGCCAACGCCCGCGCTCTGGAAGAGGCAGTTGCCGCCGTGCCTGCGGGCGGCACGTTGCGATTTGCTGCCGGCCTTTGGACAGCGTTTCCCGTGCGGTTGAAAAGCGACATGACGTTTCATCTTGCGGAAGGGGCCGTGCTGCGCGCACCCTCCACCCGCAATGGCTGGCCGATCCTGCCTGCCCGCGATGAGACGGGCCGCATGCTCGGCAGTTGGGAAGGGCTACCGGATGCCTGTTTCGCTGCGCCGGTCCATGCCATCGGCGCAGATAATCTCGTGATCGAAGGCACAGGCGTTCTCGATGGTTCCGGCGACAGAGGCGACTGGTGGAGCTGGCCGAAAGAAACCCGTGACGACGCGCGCCGACCGCGCGGCCTGCATCTCGTTTCCTGCCGCAATGTCGGGCTTTTCGGTTTCACCATTCGCAATGCACCGTCCTGGACGGTCCATCCACAGGGGTGCGAGACCCTGACAGCGGCGGGTCTCACAATCAGCGCTCCGCATAACAGCCCCAATACCGATGGCTTCAACCCGGAAAGCTGCCGCAACGTGACGATATCAGGCGTGCGCTTTTCAGTGGGCGACGATTGCATTGCTGTGAAGGCAGGCAAACGCGGGCCAAACGGCGAGGACGACCATCTGGCGGAAACACGCGGCGTCAGCGTGCGCCATTGCCTGATGGAGCGCGGCCATGGCGGGCTGGTGATCGGCTCGGAAATGTCGGGTGGCGTGCATGACGTAACGGTAGAGGACTGTGACATGGTTGGCACGGATCGCGGCCTGCGTCTCAAGACGCGGCGGGGCCGTGGCGGTTCAGTCAGCAATGTCACCATGCGCCGCGTGTTGCTGGATGGCGTGCAGACCGCGCTTTCCGCCAATGCCCATTACCATTGCGATGCCGATGGGCATGACGGCTGGGTGCAGTCCCGAGACCCTGCACCTGTAGACGACGGGACCCCGTTTATCGACGGAATAACTGTCGAAGATGTGGAAATCCGCCATCTGGCCCATGCCGCCGGCGTCTTTCTCGGTTTACCGGAGGCCCCAATCCGCAATATCGCCATTCGCAATCTCACCATCGTCTCGCATGATCCTGTAGCCGTGGCCACACCGCCGATCATGGCCGATGGGGTGCGCCCCATGCTGCATGAGGGGATCGTTTTCGAACAGGCTGAAATCATTTGCGACGATCCTGCGCTGCTAAGCGCCTCTGGCGTTTCCCATTCACAGATTTCAATCGAGAAAACCCATGAAAGCCACTGATTATTTTGATCAATTCGCCAGCCGCTATAGGCACTACAAGGGCGGGAGCTGGTGTTATGAGGATGGCTGTGTCTATCGAGGTTTGCAGCACCTGTTCGAAGCGACCGGCGACCGGCGCTGGAACGAACATCTGCATCGTCTGGCTGACACGCAGATAGCGGCAGACGGAGTGCTCGCCGGTTACGATCCGCAGGAATACAATATCGATCACATCCTTGCCGGTCGCATTCTGTTTCCTCTGGCAGCGGAAACGGGCGATCCGCGTTATCTCGCTGCGGCGGAACATCTTGCGGGTCAACTCCGCAGCCATCCGCGTACGGGCGCCGGTAATTACTGGCACAAGAAGCGTTATCCGCATCAGGTCTGGCTGGATGGCCTTTATATGGGACTTCCTTTCCAGATCGAATATGCGCAGGCGACTGGTGACGCCGAACTGATCGACGATGCGCTACAGCAATTCTCAACCGCACTCACGCTGACGGCGGATGCCGGTGGGCTCTATGTCCATGGTTATGACGAAAGCCGCAACCAGCGCTGGGCCGACCCCGTGAGCGGCCAATCCCCGGCCGTATGGGCCCGCGCCGTCGGCTGGCTCGCCATGGCGCTGGTCGATGCGTTGGTGATGTTGCCGGCTGATGGCGCAACGATCGAACTTCGGGAACGCGCGGGCCTGCTTCTGGCCGGTATTGTTGCCAGGCAGACTAAAACCGGTCTCTGGATGCAGGTACTGGACAAACAGGATCTTGCCGGAAACTACGAGGAAACCTCCGCTTCGGCGATGTTCGCCTATGCCTTACTGCGGGCTGCGCGGCTGGGGCTTTTGAAGGGCGAGGAGGCAAATGTGGCTCTTTCGGCGGGCCGGTCCGCGCTTGAGGCCCTGCTTGAGAGACAGCTCAAGGTGGACGAAGAGGGTATCGTCCGTCTCACCGGCATTGTGCATGTCGCGGGCCTCGGCGGCTTCGAGGGCAATTATCGCGATGGGTCTCCGGATTACTATCTGACCGAGCCGGTTGTATCCGATGACGCCAAAGGCGTCGGGCCGCTGATGATGGCCTATGCCGAAAGCCTGCTTTTGGCATGACGGCGCGGTCATCTTAACGGGCACAGGGTGTTTTGTGGCATGAGATCATGCCACTTTTGCCAAGATCACCGTCTGGATCAGGCCCTGTTTTTTGTGGTTCGCGATGGTGATCGTGCCACCGAAGCGCTCGATGATTTCCCTGGCGATGGCAAGACCCAACCCCACACCAGGGATCGATTTTCGCCGCCCTAGATCGACCCGAAAGAAGGGCTCGAAAACCCGGCCGATCAGTTCCTGCGGAATGCCAGGGCCCTCATCGCGGATTGTAACGACGACCTCGCTCTCGTCCTCGGTTAGATCGATCCGTGCCGTTTTGCCATGGGTGACGGCATTGAGGATGAGGTTGCGCAAGGCTCTTTTAAGCGCAAGTGGAGCGGCCTTGATGATCATGGCGGCTTCCGGTTTCATAAAGTCGAGCGCATCAGCGTAACCGAGATCAGAAAGTTCGCTGACGATTTCGCCGAGAAGCCTGCCGATATCGATCATCTTGACGGTATCCTGGCTCACTTCCTCGCGCACAAGCAGAATGGCGCTATCCGCGATGGCGTTCAGTTCCTCGAGGTCCGCCAGCCATTTGCCCCGCTCTTCGTCGTTTTCGATGAATTCTGCCCGCAGGCGCATGCGGGTCATTGGGGTTCTCAAGTCATGGCCAGCGGCTGCGACGAGGCGCATTCGGCTTTCCATTGCCGCCTTCAGGCGGCGGGCGAGTTCGTTCAAGGCCCGCGCCGTGGCGCGGATTTCACCCGGACCTGTTTCCGACAAATGGGGTAGCGAACCATCGGGTCCGATGCTTGCCGCAGCGTTTTCCAGCATGTCGAGGGGGCGGGTGATCTTTCTGGCGGCGAAGATGGAAACAGCAGCACTGCCAAGAATGATCAGCCCGATCCACATGCCGAAAATCTTCCAGCCGCCCGGGGGAGGACCCATATGCGGAATTTCCGCGACCAGCCATCCGCTTTTTTCCAGCGCTATAGCCGCCACCGGGGCATGCCTTCCCGGCGCGCGGATCACAATTGCGGTGCGCGGCTCGCCAACCTGTGCAAGGGCCTTTTCTAGAAACTCCGAAAGCATTCCATCGAGATCACCTTCAGGCGGCTTCTGTTCGATGCGGAAATAGCCGGGTTGTTGCAGCGAGGGGTCGCGTTCGGCCATGGTCACGGCAAAGGCAAGGCTGCGGGCAACGGGCTCGATGGTGGCATCTGGCGGCGGCGGCTGCAATGTCTGATCGGCCACCACAGTTGCAAGCGCGATGACTGCGATGATGGAGACGATCAACAGTGCGGCGATACGGTTTCTGAGCGAGCTCATCGATGCACCGGCAGGGTTCTGACCTGAACCGTCATCTGGTAACCGCCATTGCGAACGGTCTTGAAGATTGGAGCCCGGGCATCGGTTTCGAGCTTCTTGCGCAACCGGCTCATCAACACGTCGACGGAGCGGTCGAACGGTCCCCGGTCCTTGCCCTGCGTAAGATCGAGCAGCTGATCGCGGGAAAGAAGCCGGCCGGGCCTGTCGAGGAAGACTTTCAGCAGATCGAACTCCGCCCCCGTCAGCTCGATCCTCTCACCGCCGGCGTGGATGACGGAGCGCTGTTCCGGATCGGCGGTGAAGTCCGCAAAACCATAAGCGGTGGATGAGCCGCGAGGTACTTCCTGAGGTACTGCGCGGCGCAGCACGGCCTTGATCCGCGCCGTCAGTTCTCGCGGATTGAAGGGTTTGCCAAGATAGTCGTCGGCGCCGATTTCCAGCCCGACGATCCGGTCGACATCCTCCTTGAGCGCTGTCAGGAGAATGACGGGCGTGCGCGGCCGGCGGCCTTGGAGATCGCGGCAGATATCGAGGCCGGAACCATCCGGCAGCATCACGTCGAGCACGATGAGATCCGGATCGGAGCAGGCGAACTGTTCTTCGAACTCACGCCTGTCGGCTGCCATCGAAACGCGAAACCCCTGCGAGCCGAGATATTTCGCGAGCAATGTGCGTATCTCCGGATCATCATCCACGATCAAAATATGTGTCACCGAAACTGTCGCCATATCATCCAACCTTTTGATGCCACTATACATAAGCGGTGCAAAGAAACGGTGGATTTTTGCAACGAAAGCTTGCTGCGGCCGCTCTGGCAACATTCGGTTACAAATAGGCCGCGCGTGGAATAAGACCCGCAACATTCGGACCAAAGCCGGAAACGCTTAGCTCCTATCGTCTTCTCAGGTTGGAAAACGAAAAGGAAGGTAAGATGAGAAACGCTCTAATCGCCACCGCCGTCGTCGTGACAACTGTTCTTGGCGCTTCGGCCACCTCCCGGGCTGCGGAGCAGGGTGAACCAGTGCCGCAGGCATCGGAACAGGCCATGCCGCCGCTGGCCAGTCCTGACTTCGGTTCGAATAGTGGTCTGGAGCAAAGGCTGCCACATGGCCGCAAGATGGCCGGGCCTGAGATGCTACGCCCGGATATGATGGGGCCGGATATATTGGGGTTGGCGACGAAACTTTCGGCAGCGGAAATCTATCTCGGCGTCACACCTGAACAGCTTGGTCCGTGGCGCGCCTATACCACTGCGCTGATCGATCTTGTTTTGCCCACTTCGGAACTCAAGCCATTGCCGCCGAAGGGACCGGGTGCGACGGGGCTAGAGCCGCGTCTTGCCGGTGAGGAACTGGCTGGCATCACACTGAAAAAGGCAGAACTGGCTAAAGCACTTCAGGACGCAGCGGCTACGCTGAAACCGAAACTTTCGCCGCAGCAGGTGCAGAAGCTTGCTGAACTCGAACGCGCATTGATGCCGCCTCCGCCTCCCGTCGTCCCGCATGATGGCCGTGCACGAGACGGTCGTATCGAGCCTCCGCATGGCGACAGGATGCCGCCGCTGCCTCAGGCAGAGCGGGGCTGACGCCACTCTTCAAAGTTTCCTCCTTTAATAGCCCCCCAGCAAAGGAGGAAATCAGCCGGAAACGGCTGAAGCCGGGGGATCGCTCGCCTGCGATCCCCCGCGTGATTTTAAAGCGAGAAGATGATGATGAGATATTTCTACCTAGTGCTGGCGACGGTTTTTGGTTTGAGCTTCGTCTGGTCGGTCGCTGCGGCCGGTGACAGGCCGGTGCGAGATCCAGCGGCGAAATCCCGGCAGGAAGAACAGTGGCACCAACCCGTCTGTGCCAAGGAACGGCGCGAAAATGCACACGGCAAGCGTCGTCACGACGCCTGCCGCAAGGCATCCGCCAGAAAGTCTGTTGCCGCCTATGAATGGATCGAAGCAGACAACGGCTTCATCCTTGTGAAACACGACATGAGGTCGGTTTCTTCTTTTGAGTAGACCGGCCGGACAGGACAGGACGATGAAAATGGCTCGCAAAGCAGGTGTGGCGCTGACGGTTGTCGCGCTCGCCCTGGGTGGCTACTGGTTTTCGTCACAATATACGCGGGCCGCAACGCCCGGTTATATCACCTCGTCTGTGAAGCGCGGTGATATCGAGCAGACTGTTCTGGCGACTGGAACGCTCAAACCCGTTCGTCTGGTGGCCGTCGGCGCGCAGGCCTCCGGTCGCATCACCGCCGTCAAGGTCGCACTTGGAGATACGGTCAAGGCGGGCGACCTCATTGCCGAGATCGATTCCGTTACCCAGAATAACAGCCTGCGCACGGCGCTGGCAGCGCTTGCCAACGTGAAGGCGCAGCGGGTGGAAAAGCAGGCGACACTTGTTCTCAACCGCAAGAGCCTTGTCCGCCAACAGGAAATGGTGTCGAAAAATGCCGCCTCCCGTGCGGATTTCGAAAGCGCCACTGCAGCGCTCGCAGTCACCCAGGCGCAGATCGAAGCGATTGACGCCCAGATCGAGGAGGCACAGGTCGCTGTTGAAACGGCAAAGGCCAATCTCGGCTATACGAGGATCACCGCGCCCATCGAAGGCACTGTTCTGTCTATCGTCAGCCAGGAAGGGCAGACCGTCAACGCCACGCAGTCCGCGCCGACAATCGTGATCCTAGGCCAGCTCGACCGGATGACGGTGCGCACGGAAATTTCCGAAGCAGATGTGACGCGCGTAAAAGCCAGTTTGCCAGTTTACTTCACGGTGCTGGGTGAGCCGCAACAGCGTTACGACGCGACGCTTACGTCCATTGAACCGGCGCCTGAATCAGTGCGCAGCGACTCCAGCTTCAGCTCCTCGACGTCTTCCTCGACCACATCGTCCTCTTCCAGCACCTCGTCGTCAGAGGCGATCTATTATAATGGCGTGTTCGAAGTGCCGAACCCGGACGGCAAGTTGCGCACCTATATGACGGCGGAGGTCCATATCGTCCTTGGTGAAGCGAAGGACGTGCTAACCGTTCCGGCGGCGGCCCTTGGTAGCAAGGGCGCCAACGATGACTATGCCGTGCGTGTGCTAGACACCGATGGCAGAATTTCCGAACGCAGGGTCCAAATCGGTCTGAACGACAAGGTAACGGCGGAAGTACGTTCCGGCCTTGCCGAGAACGAGCGCGTGGTGACCGGCGAACTTTCCATCGACACCACCAAAAACGCCGTGCCGGGGCCTGGTGGCCCGCCGATGGGTTTTTGAACAATGGCTGATCCTCTGATTTGCCTTAAATCCGTGCGGCGGGATTATCCGTCCGGTGAAGGTACGATTACCGTACTCAAGAATATCGACCTCATCATCGAGGCCGGCGAGATGGTGGCGATCGTTGGCGCTTCCGGATCGGGCAAGTCGACGCTGATGAATATTCTCGGTTGCCTCGACCGGCCGACCTCAGGGAGCTACAGCATCAGGGGCCGGGAGACGGGTAATCTCGATGCAGACCAGCTTTCGGAATTGCGGCGAGAAAACCTCGGTTTTATTTTCCAGCGTTACCATCTGCTTGTCGAACTGACAGCGCTCGGCAATGTCGAAATTCCGGCGATCTACGCCGGAAAGTCACAAAGCGATCGCAGGAGCGATGCCGCCAGGTTGCTCGGTCGCCTTGGCATGGCGGACCGCCTCGATCATCGTCCGGGCCAGCTTTCCGGCGGCCAGCAGCAACGCGTTTCCATCGCGCGCGCCCTTATGAACGATGCCGAAATCATTCTTGCCGACGAGCCGACCGGTGCGCTCGACAGCGCAAGCGGCGACGAGGTGTTGCGCATCCTCGACGAGCTGCATGCCGAAGGGCGCACTGTCATTATCGTCACGCACGATATGTCAATTGCACGACGTGCCGAACGGATCATCGAAATCAGCGACGGCGCCATCATTTCCGACCGCAGGGCGGATGCCGCGCCGGTTCGGAAGGATGACGCCATACCCTCTATGGTTTCCGGCGGGGCCTCCAGTCTCGCTGGTCTCGCATCCTCGCTGCGGGAGGCATTGCGCATGGCGCTCCTGTCGATGCAGGCGCACAAGCTGCGCAGCTTTCTCACCATGCTCGGTATCATCATCGGCATCGCCTCGGTCATCAGCGTCGTGGCGCTGGGGCAGGGGTCACAGCAGCGCGTGCTGCAGAATATCTCAAGCCTCGGCACCAACACGCTGGAAATCTTCGCGGGCAAGGATTTTGGCGACATAAGATCTGGCAAGATCACCACGCTTGTCGTCTCGGACGCCGAGGCACTTGCCAAACAATCCTATGTCGCGGCTGTGACGCCCACGGTCTCGACCTCCAGTACGGTGCGTTTCGGCGCGAAGGAGGCGAATGCGCTTGTGAATGGTGTCAGCGAGCGGTATTTCGTCGCCAAGGGCACGAAGCTGTCACAAGGGCGCTTTTTCGATGCCGCAAGCGTCGCGCAGAAAGCCCAGGAGGTGGTGATTGATGAGAACACCCGCAAATCGTTGTTTGCGAATTTCGACGGCAGCCCCATCGGTCAGGTCATTCTCATCGGCAAGGTGCCGGCCCGCATCGTCGGCATCACGCAGGCGCAGCAGGGCGGTTTCGGTTCAAGCCAGAACCTTTCACTTTATCTGCCTTATACTGCCGTCCAGTCACGCTTTCTCGGCAGCCTGTCGCTGCGCAGCATCACGGTGCAGGTGAGTGACGATATTGACGCCGCAATTGCCGAACAGGAGGTGACGGTTCTTCTCACCCAGCGGCATGGAACGCGGGATTTCTACATTCTCAACACTGACGATATTCGCCAGACCATCACCAGTACAACGCAGACCATGACGCTGCTGGTTGCGGCGATCGCGGTGATTTCGCTTCTGGTCGGCGGCATAGGGGTGATGAACATCATGCTCGTTTCCGTTTCCGAACGTGTATCGGAAATCGGCGTGCGCATGGCAGTCGGCGCACGGCGCAGTGACATACTGCGCCAGTTCCTGATCGAGGCAGTGCTCGTCTGCATCATCGGCGGAACGCTGGGAATTTTGGGCAGCTTCGGCTTCGGGGCGCTTTTCTCCGCCTTCAGCAGCAATTTCGCCATGGTCTATTCCACGGTGTCGATCATTGCTGCCTTCGTCTGCTCGACACTGATAGGCGTCGTTTTCGGCTATCTGCCGGCCCGCAACGCATCGAACCTCGATCCTGTTGCGGCCCTGTCGGCGGGTTGATATCCCGCCGCTGCCGGTCAACCCTTGTTTTTTTCGATGAAGCGGATGGCGTCGCCAACGGTCAGGATTGTGCTTGCGGCCGAATCGGGGATTTCCACTCCGAATTCTTCCTCGATTTCCATGACAACCTGAACCACTTCGAGGGAATCGGCACCGAGATCGTCGACAAAATTGGCGTCATCGACAACCGTGCCGGGATCTGCGCCAAGCTGGTCAACGATGATTTTTTTAATACGGTCGGCGATGGTGGACATGGTGGGACTCCGCGAAAGTTGTTTGCCGCCGAACAACCCGTTTGAATTTGCGCCCAGGACACTTGCTAAAATCGAAACCGGTTTTTGCGAGGCGTGGTACACAGAGTCAGAAGGTCAAAGCATCGATGGCATTCGGACGTAGCATGCCTTTGACGGCTGCGAAAGAGCGTGGCTCATGGGGAAGTGCCCATAAGAATTCGGGGTATGTTTGACGTTGAACAGTTTTTGACTGGATGCGATGAACCGCTGCGCTGTAAACCTCGTTTTCGTGAAGTAATTATAATCCAGTCCTGTCGAGCATCAACGCCCATGGTCCAGTCTTCCCCGGAACGCTTCATATTGCTCGATGGCATAAGGGGCGTAGCTGCGCTCTTCATCGTGCATCGCCATGCCGAACAGTTTTTCGGGAGAGACGACGCTTCGAGCTATCTCGCCGTCGATTTGTTCTTCGCCTTGAGCGGTTTTGTGCTGGCGCATGCCTACAGCATGAAACTGCGCGAAGGGGCGATTACGCCAGGCTTCTTCATGAAGGCGCGCCTCGCGCGACTTTATCCACTGTATGGGCTGGGGCTGGCGTTGATGGCGTCCTATTTCATTTGCCTCTACCTGTTGGGCCTGCCGACGCCGATCGATGATCTTCATCGCCACATCAATCCCGGCGAACTGGCGATCGCGTTGTTGACCGGGCTTCTTTTTGTTCCGGCACCCTTCACGCTTACATTGAACGGCGCATTGTTTCTGGTGAGCCCGGCATGGTCGCTTTTCAACGAGCTGGTGGTGAATGCGGTTTATGGCCGGTGGGGTGTGCGGGCGACTACGAAACAGACAATCGTGGTGCTGGCTGTCAGCGCCTGCGTCCTTGTCGTGGCGGCTGCTGAGTTTGGGAAGTTGCATGCGGGGTTTCGATGGCACGAAATGTATGCCGGCATGGGAAGGGTGTTTTTCTCGTTTTTCGCAGGCGTGCTGGTTTACCGCTTCCGCAATCGCATAACCGAGCTGAAGCCCATCCAGGCGGCCCTCTGTCTTATGCTGGTCTGCGTCATCCTCGCCGTGCCAATTTCGCGTGAGCTTCGGCCCTTCTTTGATCTCGCGGTGGTTCTGCTCGTCTGGCCGACGGTATTGTTCGTAGCCAGCAGGATAGTGCCGGGTCGCAGGGTGGGAATCTTGTCGACGTTTCTCGGCACAGCTTCCTACGCCGTCTATGTGCTGCATATTCCGCTGCTGGCCTGGACGGATTTTCTGATGCCTGCCGTTGATAGGGAAAACATCGCTTTGCCGGTCGGTGTCGCTTTCCTGATAGGGACGACGTGTCTGTCATGGTACCTGACCGTCCATTTTGATCAGCCAGTGCAGACATGGCTCAAAGGTCGCCTGAGAAAGCGGGCAGGGGTCGGGCAACCGGTGTGATCGCGTCTTGTCGCTGCAGGCTTCAGTAATGCGCGAAGATTGGAGCCGTGATAACAAAGGCCGCGACGAGACTGATGATCGTCAGTTTCGCGGCACGCATGCGGCGCATTCTGCGGCCGCTCCAGTCATACGTCATACTCACCCTCCACGCAGACGCAAACTCTCGGACTGATGTCCGACTAAGTCAGTTTCTCCTGATATATCTCATTTGCCAAGTCATTATTGTTACCAGTGATTTTGGCGAACACCGTCCGCTTCGGGAGGCGCTTCAGGGGAAAAGCCGGATAAGTTGATTGTCTTTGAGTTTCAGGCGGCTTGCCTCATCGGAAGAAATGCAATGCTCTATGTTCTTTCGCAAGTCGTCGGGAACTATCGGCCCGCCTGCCTTCAAAAGCTTTTCGGTCATCGAAAAAAGAATGCCGAACTGGGTCTCGCATTCGGCCGATGTCAGCAGCAGCGGTAGTGACGGAACGGTGTTCGCCGTAAAGACGCTATCTGCCGTATCGTACATGGTGACGAGGTACCAGGTCAGAAATAGCCCCAGCCACAGGCCGGTGCTGACCATGATATATTCGCGCATCTGCTCTCTCCCCTCAATGGCGGTGGTAAAGCAGTGGCAGGCCCTGGATTGCATATCGGGGGAGCGGCTTCCACGGCTTGATGCGGTCGTGTTTCTGCACGCCGAACAGGAATCGCATTTCGTCGGTGAGGTCTGCCGGATCGGTCAAACCATCCTGATATAATTCAATGACCTTGCGGGCGGCTCTGTTATGGAGCTTTTTGTCATCATCGTCGGAAAGGTGATTAAAACCGATGTTCTCGAGGACCAATTGAAGCATTTCGAGATCTTGAGAGGAGATCAGGCAGTTACGGGGCGCAGAAGACATGATGGCCTCTTTTCTTACTGGTTCAGAAAGCCGAAGCCTCGCGCGCGCCCTTAAAAGGCTGCACGGGACGCTCCAACGCTTTGAAACGATACGCCGGTGCGGTCGATGACCGTTGCCGGTTTTCGGGGGCATGTGCCTCAACGCGCCCTGGGAAATTCCGCACGGGGCGCTATAGACGGGAGGCATGTGCAAATGGGCTTGAGACGGCAAGGATGCCTGACGGCGGTAACGCCCTTTAAGTACCGATAGGGAAGGGTGCGCTCTTTGCGCGCAATAGGCAAGTTAATTCCATAGCCCTTGACGAGTATGTGACCGGTGCGGCGACATTCTTTATCTCACCAGGGCAGACAACAAAAAAGGCCGGGGCAATATTGCACCGACCTTCCTCATATCGCCATTAACACCAGTGCCAGTACATCCGTGGTCAAAAGTCTAAAGCGACGGAAACAACTGCGAACGACATATTTTGCGCTCACCAGCAGTTGCTGTATGAACTTTCTAGAAGAGCAATGTGGCCAAAACAAGTCCGCATTTCCATTACATGTTTTATTTGTCGCGACCCTTAGCGTATCGGGTCGCGGTTTGGCAATTCGTGCCGGTGCGTCGCGCTGTTATGAGAGGGCTGTCCGGAACAATCCTACTTCTTCTTGCCATCCGCAGTTGTGGAATTTGCGAACTTGACCTGCGTGCCGGCAGCTGGTGCCGCAGCCGGAGCTTTCGTCTTGTCCTTCTTCGGTTTGCGGACTTCTTTGTTGCTGCGTACTTGACCCTTGGCCATGGTGTCCTCCTGGTATTGAACAGATATTGGATATTGTGTGGTCCGGGGCATGATCGCGCGCCGCAGGCAGGCTGCGGGGCGGTTTCATCGTCAGGGGAAAGGCAGTCCGTTAAGCGGAAGTTTCCCGAAGGGAAGGGTCGGTTTGGAGAGGCGGATACGCCCTGCGTAGAAGGTTCTCCGCACCATGTCGGGCTGGAGGCCAAAATCAGGAAACGCCGCAAAGCCGGAGGATGCGCCGCGATCCTGATCTAGGCGCATGGCTGTTTCTTCGGCGGCACTGAGAAGCAGGCGAAGCGATGCGTTTTCCCGGTAACCCAAACCGCCGGTGCGGACGAGGTTCCGTGAAAGGCTTGATGAATAAAACTCGGAAGACATCTCGTCCTCCTTTCGTTTGGGGGCGAGGACACTCTGCCCTCAAACACCAGCACTCTTCAGCGGATTGCTGACAGGCGAAGCGTGCGCCTGTTGCGTATCAGGTTCAAGAAGTTTTTCGGAAAGGCGACGTCAAAAAGTGCAACCGGGTTATTTCTTGCCGGATGACTTTTTGGTGCGGGTGGGTGGAGGGGCGGCGATTGCCGCCTCCTGAGCTTCGCGAAGTTGGCGAAGCCGTTCCGTCTTCTTGGCGCGCTGGTCGGATTCGGCGGTTATGATCTGTTTCGCCGCCTTGTCCGTTATGGATGCCTTGTCCTGCGAGGACAGCTTTCCGGGTTTGAAAACAGCCTCTTTAGTCGCGGTCATGGCATTCTCCTTTGCGGAGCGAATTGACAGTTATCGAGCGCGGGCAACCTTTTTGGGAGCAGGAAGCAATCCCTCGCGCTGCAATTTTTTCTTCGCCATCTTGCGGTGGCGGCGCACAGCTTCGGCTTCTTCGCGGATACGCTTTTCCGACGGCTTTTCGTAAGATTCCCGTGCGCGCATCTCACGGAAGATACCCTCGCGCTGCATCCTCTTTTTCAAGACGCGGAGGGCTTGCTCTACATTGTTATCCCTGACGAGTACCTGCAACTTATCTCCTTAACGCAGCCATCGCTGCTATTTTTTGATTCTGATCGTATTCGAATTGATCCAGCTCGATCCCGCAACGCGCGAAGACGAGCCTTCGATTTCCACGGGCCGCGATGAAGACGCAGCCACATCGATTTCATCGAGCGCTATATTACGTTCGAAGTTCTCGTGCTGGAAACGCACCCTGTAGCGAACCGCACCTTGTTGTGTCTCTGGCAGAGCCGTTACGACCCGGCCTGGACCTTTGGGCTGGTTGGCCCCAAGTACGCCCGCCTTCAGAAAGATAGCATCGCCGGAACGATAAGGATTTTTGCGCATGAGAGCCTCCCCATGGCCAAAAAAACAAAAGGCCGGGATTTAACCCGACCTCTCACAATCACTCAGCGCCACTGCTGGTACATGCGTAGCCAGCGGGGCCGATGACAAATCAAGCTGCGCGAAGGTTGTCAGCGGAGCTCTTGCCGGACTTGCGGTCCTGCACGATGTCGTAGGTGATCTTCTGGCCGTCGTTCAGCGAACGCAGACCTGCGCGCTCAACAGCCGAAATGTGAACGAAAACGTCCGTGCCGCCGTTGTCAGGCTGAATGAAGCCGAAGCCCTTGGTGGCGTTGAACCACTTTACAGTACCAGTGTTCATAACGATTTCCTTTCGTAGTAATCGTTGTTGGTTTCCGCGATACCTTGCGGAATTAGATCGATTATTTGAGAGGAAATCCGACGGGAACGTAGAGTCCCAGGAGCGACGTCACAAGCAATTGTCGATTTGCCGAATATAGCCTCAATTTTTGATTTTGCAATGGGCCGATGCGGAAAAATGCGCCATCTGGCGATTGCACTTGTCGGTTCCGATGTCTCTTCCTGCGTCAGCGGCGCGATTTCGGTTTTTTCTCTTCCCTGTTCATATCACGCCCCACCCATTTGAAAAAAAGGATCAGGCTGGTGCCGATGATGATGAGCGGAATGAAGGATTCGAAACTGGACATGATTAACTCTTTCTTCCCCCGATCGTCGTTTTACCGGTATGGAGGAAGCGCGTAATCTGCAGAATGTTATCCGTTCTTTTTTGGCAATTGCGGCCTGCGGACCGACGTTGAAAGCACCGCAGGCCGAAAATATCTAGATGGGCAGGGATTTCACCGCCGCTGCACCACCCTCGCGGGCGCTTTTCAATGCGGCTACGCCGCAGAGCACGGATATGGCGCCGGCGCGCGAACCCGCCCGCTGCCGCAGCCGGTCGTTCGAACCGGGCTTGAAGATCATGTCGCGCATGCGATTGTCGCCGCCATAATGGCCGCCCGGCTCATGCGGCACCCAGATACGCTCGACACCGCCACCGAAACTTTTCACCAGCAGGATTTCGTCGGCGGGGGGCTCAGTCCACGGCTGCTTTTCATATTGGCGCATCTCGATGCGTCCTTTATGGCCGTTAAACGCGATGTGGTGTCCCTCGATCGGCATATAGGTATTGAGCGAATAGGAGACCTGCACGCCGTTCGCATAGCGAATCGAGGCACTCATCGTGTCAGGAATGTCGATCTCCTCGCGAAAGACGCAGGCGTCACGCATATAGCCATCCAAAGTCGACGGGTCCTCGTAAAGCGCGTCCAGGAACGGGTCGGCCCCGAGATCCATGAAATAGTCGCATTCGCCCTTGTGCGGACAGGTACGACAGCGCGTTCCCCGGAACGGTCCGTTCTTACCATAATGCAGCAATTGCCCAAAGCCCTTCACTTCCACCGGGTCGGAATCGAGATACCAGTTCAGAAGATCGAAGTGGTGCGTCGCCTTGTGGACGAACAGGCTGCCTGAATGTTCGGTGAAAGCGTGCCACCGGCGGAAATAATCCGCACCGTGCTGGTTATCGAGATACCAGTGGAAATCTACCGAGGTAACGGTGCCGATCGCGCCGTCGTCGATCAGCTCCTTGATGCGCGCCGCCGTCGGTGAAAAGCGATAATTGAAGGAAACGTCGACACGGCGGCCGCTTTTGGCCTCCGCCGCGCGGATGCGGTCAATCTTTTCCGGGGTGGTGGTCATGGGTTTTTCGCTGATGACATCGGCACCGCCCTCGAGCGCGCGGATAATGATGTCGTCATGAGTATCGTCGGGCGTGCAGACGATTACCAGTTCCGGGCGTTGCTCGGCCATCATCCGGTCGAAGTCGTCATAAAGCGGAGCCGCCGACCCCATCATGGCGCGGGCCCGTTCTGCGCGCATCAGGTTCAGGTCGCAAATGCCGACCAGTTCGACATAGTCGCTCCACCCGGCCAGAAGTTCGCGCCCCCACATGGTGGTGCCACGATTGCCGGTGCCGACCAGTGCATAACGTTTGCGTTTCACCCTTTCAGGCATTTCCTTACTCCCGAACCCAATCAACAAACGGTTTTAAAACGCTCGACGACGGTGGACAGAACCTCGTCCACCGGGCGTGCCTGCCAACGATGCGAAAAAATCTCGACTTCCTGCGGACCGGAAAAGCCGGCGGCCTCGATCATGGCGCGAAATGTCTTGAGGTCAATCACGCCATCGCCCATCATGCCGCGATCGTTGAGCGGATCGTTGGTCGGCACCAGCCAGTCGCAGATATGGTGTGCCAGTATCTGCCCGTTTCGCCCGGCGCGCGCCACCTGTTCCTCCAGCTCCGGGTCCCACCAGACGTGATAGACGTCGATGGCCACACCGGTTCCGGCACCCAGCCGGTCGCAGAGGTCGAGCGACTGTTTCAGAGTGTTGAAGCAGGCGCGGTCGGCGGCATAAAAGGGGTGCAACGGTTCAATGGCGAGCGGCACGCCGGCTGCCCTCGCATAGGGAAGAAGTTCGGCCATGCCGTCCTCCACCATCTGCCGTGCACCTTTCAAGTCTCGAGAACCCGCGGGCAGGCCGCCCACGACAAGCACTAGGCAATCTGCCTTCATGGCGGCGGCTTCGTCCACGGCGCGTTTATTGTCCTCAATGGCGCGGCTGCGGCCTTCTGCATCGGGGGCGGGGAAAAAGCCGCCCCGGCAATGGCCGCTGAGACGAAGGCCGTTCTGCTCGACAATGCGTGCTGCTTCAGCAAGGCCTGCAGCGTGAACCTGCTCGCGCCAAGGAGAGATGGTGGTGATGCCATGCGCAAGGCATGCATCCACGATTGCCCCGAAGGAACGTCCCTGCCGCACGGTGGCAAAATTTATTGAAAGGCCCTCAACGTCCATAACGGTACTCCTCCCTTTTGCGAAGGCCTCCAGCCACCTTCGCTGTCGCGCTTAACCAATGCCTCTGACAGCCAGAAACTGCTTCATGCGATGCGTCGCCACATCCGGTTCGGCAAGCACATTGGCCTTGTCCGCCAGCCGGAAAAGCTCGGCGAAATGCCGCGTGGAGCGGGCGCTTTCCTGCCCGCCAACCATGGTGAAATGGTCCTGCAAGCCGTTGAGATAGGCGAGAAACACCACGCCGGTTTTGTAAAAGCGGGTCGGCGCCTTGAAGATATGGCGCGAAAGCGCCACCGTTGGCTCCAGAATGTCGAAGAATTCATTATCCGCACCGCGCTTCAGGCTGGCGAGCGCCTTGGATGCCGCCGGAGCAATGGCATCGAAAATGCCGAGCAACGCGTCCGAATGACCTTTTTCGTCACCGGCGATCAGTTCGGCATAATTGAAGTCGTCGCCGGTATACATGCGAACACCAGCGGGCAGGCGGCGGCGCATGACGATTTCCTTTTCCTTGGATAGAAGCGAAATCTTGATGCCGTCGATCTTGTCTGCATTCTCCTCGATCATGGCAAGGCAGGTGTCCATCGCCGCCATATGGTCGCGGGCACCCCAGTAGCCCTCAAGCGCAGGATCGAACATTTCTCCCAGCCAGTGGATAACCACCTTGTTCTCGGCACGGGAAAGAACCCTGGCATAGGCCTCGAGATAATCGTCCGGGGAGCGGGCGGCAGCGGTGAGCGCCCGGCTTGCCATCAGGATCACGCGCCCGCCTTCTCCCTGAACAAAATCAAGCTGTTCCAGGTAGGAGTCGATAATCTGCTTCAGGTCATATCCGCCGCCGTCAAGATGATCCGTGCCGACGCCGCAGGCGATCAGCGCATCCTTGCGGGTGGCCGCTTCCTTCAGCGAACGGGAGATCAGTTCCTGCGCCTGCGGCCACGCCAGTCCCATGCCGCGCTGGGCCGTATCCATGGCCTCCGCAACACCCAGGCCGAGGTCCCAAAGGCGGTGACGGAAGCGCAGGGTAGCGTCCCAGTCGATGGCGGGCGTCAACCATGGATCGTTGTCGGCGAGGGGATCGGCCACCACATGGGCGGCAGCGAAGGCGACTCGATTGAAATCCGCCGCACTTCGTTTCTCGATGGCGACCGGCGAGCCTGATAGCCTGTAGACCTCGATGCTGCGGTCGTCCTTTGGAAGCTTGAGTTCGCTCACTGTCGCCTCCTCAGGAAAGTGGGGGAACGTCGAGCCAGCGGCGTTCCTTCCATGATCTCAGCCCCAGTTCGGCCAATTGCACGCCCTTCACGCCCTCCATCAGCCCATAGGGCCATGGGTCGTTGTCGACGAGGTGACGCACGAACATTTCCCACTGCGCCTTGAAACCGTTGTCATAAGTGACGTTGTCAGGCACTTCCTGCCAGGTCTTGTAGAAATCGATGGTCTGGGGCTGGTCAGGGTTCCACACCGGTTTCGGCGTATTGGTGCGGTGCTGGGTCCAGCATTTGGTGAGACCCGCTACGGCCGAACCATGCGTGCCATCAACCTGAAACGTGACGAGATCGTCGCGGCGCACACGCACCGCCCAAGAAGAGTTGATATGGGCGATGGCGCCGCCTTCCAACTCGAAGGTGGCGTAGGCGGCATCGTCGGCATCCGCTGCATAGGCGTGGCCCTGTTCATCGAAACGCTCGGGGATATGGGTGGCGCCGAGGCAACTTACGGATTTCACCGGTCCGAATAGATTATCGAGCACATAACGCCAGTGGCACAGCATATCGAGGATGATACCGCCGCCATCCTTCAGGCGGTAATTCCACGAAGGACGCTGCGCCGGCTGCCAATCGCCTTCGAAAACCCAATAGCCGAACTCGCCGCGCACCGAGAGGATCTTGCCGAAAAAGCCGCTGTCACGCAGCATCGCCAGCTTGCGAAGGCCGGGCAGGAACAGCTTGTCCTGCACCACGCCGTGTTTGATACCGGCGCTTTCGGCCAGTCTGGCAATTGCCAGCGCCTCTGCCACGCTGTCGGAAATCGGCTTTTCGCAATAGACGTTCTTGCCCGCCTTGATGGCTTTTTCGAGCAGGCTGCCACGCATCTGCGTCGTGCCGGCGTCGAAGAAAAGCGTGTCATCCGGGTTCGCAAGGGCGGCGTCGATGTCGGTCGTCCAGCGCGCGACATTGTGCTTTTTAGCGATTTCCTCGATTTTCGCACCGTTTCGGCCGACCAGAATGGGGTCGAGCATGACCTTTTCGCCGCTCTTCAAAACCACGCCGCCCTGATCGCGAATGGCGAGAACGGAGCGCACGAGGTGCTGGTTGTAACCCATGCGGCCGGTGATGCCGTGCATGATGACGCCGATACGTTTCATGAATTTCCTCCCAAGGCGGCCTTTTCCCGAAAGCCGCTTCCGTCAAACATGGCAATTTGTAACCATTTGGTTATTTGTGATCGTGAAGGATGCGATCTGTCAAGGTGTTTTTGGCAGGAAATTCACATGCACTTGCGGCGGCAGAAATCACGGGTTTGTGACGCGCCGCAAAAGGAAAAGACGCGCTTCGCGGATGCGAATGGCGCGTCGTCGCTGTTGTTAAAGGGAAATTCGGTTTTTACGGCTCAGGCCGGCCGCACCGCAGCAAGCAGGGTATCGACGATATGCTGGCCCCAGCGTTCAAGTTCGGCGGGGTCGGTCAGGTCGCGCTGGAAGATCGTCGACAGCGTGAATCGGTTCGAAAGATAAAAGGCGCCGAGCGAGGCGATCGTCAGATAGACGTCGATCGGATCGAGACCGTCACGGAATTCGCCAGTATCGCGGCCGCGCCGCAGCACGTCCTCAAGCTCGGAAATGAAGTTCGAATGCATCGCCGCAATCGTAGCGGATTGCCTGAGATATCGGGCTTTATTGAGGTTTTCTGTTGCGAGAATGCTCAGAAATTCCGGGTGATCCAGAAAATAATGCCAGGTGAAAAGCGAAAGTTCCCGCAAGCCTTCCGAAGGCGCCTTGCGGGTCAGGTCCAGCCGCCGTTCGGTGTGGCGGATGTGGCGATAGGCGTCCTCCAGAACGGCGAGATAAAGCGCGTCCTTGTCGCCAAAATAATGGTAGATCATCCGCTTGTTGGTGCCGGCACGCCGCGCCACGACATCGATTCTCGCGCCCGCTAGGCCCTTCGCGGCCACCTCGCGGCGGGCGGCTTCAAGAATGGCGGCGCGTGTTCTCTCCGGGTTTCGCACCTGTGCCGCCCCGCGTTTGCGCTTGCGGGCAGGCGTTTCCTCGACGGCCGGATCGGGCAGCTGGTTTTTCGTCGTTTCGTCCATCTTAGCACCCGCTTGACAATGTTGGCGATCGGTGTTCCCATGTAACCAATTAGTTATAAAACGGCAATAGTCGTTTACCCCCATCATCAATTTGGCAGTCAATTAGGGAGGAGTTGCCAATGCCCGTGATGCTTCACAGGAGAAGTGTGCTTTCAGCAGGGCTTGCGGCCCTTTCACTCGCAACATTGGGAGGTGGCTCGGCGCAGGCTCAGGCCGCGCGGCTGCGTATGTTATGGTGGGGATCGCAGGAGCGTGCGGATCGCACCAACAAGGCGATCGCCGCATATAAGCAAATCAAGCCGGATCTCGATATTGCCGGGGAATTTGCCGGCTGGAGCGACTACTGGCCGCGCCTTGCCACGCAGGTGGCAGGCCGCAACGCGCCTGATCTGATCCAGATGGATTATCGCTACATCTTCGAATATGGCCGGCGCGGCGCCCTTGCTCCCCTTGATGACTATATTGGCAAGGGCCTGAAGATAGAAGATTTCGGCAAGATGAACATCGACTCCGGTCGGGTCGACGGCAAGCTTTACGGGGTTAATCTTGGCGTGAATTCCAGCGCTGTCTTCTTCGACAAGGCGGCCTGGGAAAAATCCGGCGCGACCCCGCCAGCGATCGGGCAGACCTGGGAAGAGTTTGCCGAAAACGCCGCCAAGCTCAGCAAGAACAAGCCCAAGCCCGGCTATTACGCCACGGCCGATGCCAGCGGCGTCGAGCCGAGCTTCGAGAACTGGCTGCGTCAGAACGGCAAATCACTCTACACACAGGATGGCGGTATCGGTTTTGATCCGACCGACGCGACCAAATGGTTCACCATGTGGGCGGATTTGCGCAAGAGCGGTGCATGCGTGCCGGCCGATATTCAGGCGCTCGACCAGTTGAATATTGAAACCAACGCGCTGACGACGGGCAAGGCGGCAACGGCATTTGCCCATTCCAACCAGTTTGTCGGTTATCAGGCACTCAACAAAGCCAAGCTGGCGATGACCTCCTATCCGAAAAGCAAGAAGGATGGCCCTTCCGGTCACTACCTGAAACCATCCATGCTCATCAGCGTCGCCAATGGCAGTGCCGGCATCGAGCAGGCGGTCGGTTTCATCAACTTTCTCGTTGCCGAACCACAGGGCGTCGATGTTCTGGGTGTGGAGCGCGGAGTTCCGGCATCGGAATCGATGCGTAACGCGCTGACCGCCAAGCTCGATGCCGTCAGCAAGAGCATGGTGGAATATATTGCCGAGATTACCCCCGGCGTTGGCGATCTGCCGCCCGCACCCCCTCCGGGTGCAGGCGAATTCGCCTTCGTCCTGAAACGTACAGCGGAAGAGATCGGCTTTGGCAAGATTTCGGCGGCTGAGGGTGGTGACCGGCTCGTCAAGGAATCCGAAACCGTCATTAAACGGAAGTGATGGCAGATGGCCTTTCGATCTGAAACTCTCGTGGAGGAGAGCCGTGGCGCGGCTCTCCCGAAGCGGGCAGGCGTGAAGCGGCTTTTGGACCGCAACGTTCACGCATACCTGTTTCTCCTGCCGTGGCTGATCGGTTTCTTCGGTCTCACCCTTGGGCCTGCGTTGGTGTCGCTTTATCTGTCCTTCACCAATTATGACCTGCTTCAATCCCCGGACTGGGTGGGGGCGGCCAATTATGTGCGCATCGCCACTGCCGACCCTAAATTCGCCGCCGCCATGCAGGTCACCTTTACCTATGTGCTGCTTTCGGTGCCGTTGAAGCTGATCTTTGCGCTGCTGGTGGCGCTCGCCTTCAATCGCGGCATAAAGGGGCTCACGCTTTACCGGGCGATCTTCTATCTGCCGTCGCTGCTCGGTTCCAGCGTGGCGATCGCTGTTCTCTGGCGGCAGCTTTTCGCGTCCGATGGCCTCGTCAACATGGTCCTGTGGCAGGTTTTCGGTTATGAGGGGCCGAGTTGGATTTCCAATCCGGACTACTCGCTCTACACGCTGGTGATCCTGTCCGTCTGGCAGTTCGGCTCGCCAATGATCATCTTCCTCGCAGGGCTCCGGCAAATCCCGCAGGATATGTACGAGGCCGCCGATATCGACGGCGCGAGCAAGATGCGGCAGTTCTTCCGTATTACGCTGCCGCTGTTGACGCCGGTGATCTTCTTCAACGCCGTGATCCAGACGATCGATGCCTTCAAGGCCTTCACGCCCGCCTTCATCATTTCCGAAGGCACGGGCGGGCCGATTAACTCGACGCTGTTCTACACGCTCTATCTCTATCAGGAAGCCTTCGGTTTCTTCCGCATGGGATATGCCTCGGCGCTTGCCTGGATTCTCGTGATCATCATCGCGCTGTTCACGGCCTTCTCGTTCCTCAGCGCGAAATACTGGGTGCATTACGATGACTGACGCTGTTACCGCTCCCCGGCCGGGACAAGGCCCGCAACGCTCACCGCTAATGTCGGTTTTGCTGCATGCGGTGCTGATCCTTGCCTCCTTTGCGATGCTTTATCCGATCCTGTGGATGATTTCGGGCTCGTTCCGCCCGCAGGATGAGCTGTTCGGTTCCTCCTCGCTCATTCCTTCGTCGGTTGATTTCGGCGGCTATATTCGCGGCTGGACCGGGCTTCAGGTCAGTTTCGGGCAATTCTTCTGGAACTCGTTCTTCATCTCGGTGCTCGCCACCATCGGCAACGTCGTTGGCTGCTCACTTGCCGCCTTCGCTTTCGCCCGCCTGCGTTTCGGTGGGCGCAATTTCTGGTTCGCGCTGATGCTCGGCACCTTGATGCTGCCCTATCACGTTGTGCTCATCCCGCAATATATCCTGTTTCTGGAAATGGGTTGGGTGAACACGTCGCTGCCGCTGATCGTGCCGAAATATCTGGCAACCGACGCCTTCTTCATCTTCCTGATGGTGCAGTTCTTCCGGGGTATTCCGCGTGAGCTGGATGAGGCAGCGGTGATGGACGGTTGCTCGCCCTTCCGCATTTACTGGAAGATCATGCTGCCCCTCTCTCTGCCGGTTCTGGCAACGGCCGCGATCTTTTCCTTTATCTGGACCTGGGACGATTTCTTCGGTCCGTTGATCTATCTGAACGACATCAACACCTACACCGTGCAGCTCGGCCTCAGATCCTTCGTGGATTCCACCGGCAGCTCGGATTGGACGTCGCTTTTCGCCATGTCCAACCTGTCGCTGGTACCGGTCTTCCTGTTCTTCCTGTTCTTCCAGCGGCTGCTGATTGAAGGCATCGCTACCACCGGAATGAAACGCTGAACGGACGAAACGGGACCGAAAACGAATTGCAGAACATCAACACCGTCGCGGCTGCCTTGTCTGCAGCGCGACGGTCGGGAGAAACAGCATGGCAAGCAGCATTACTCTGGAAAAAATCGTCAAGCGGTTCGGCGCCTTTCCGGTCGTCCACGGCATCGATCTCAAGATCGAGCCGGGCGAGTTCACCGTTTTCGTCGGCCCCTCGGGCTGTGGCAAATCCACGCTTCTGCGCATGATCGCCGGTCTGGAGGAAATCTCCGAGGGTGATCTTCGCATCGATGGCGAAAGGGTCAACGAAACAGCCGCTTCCAAGCGCGGTATCGCCATGGTGTTCCAGTCCTATGCGCTTTATCCGCATATGAGCGTTTACAAGAACCTCGCTTTCGGGCTGGAGACGGCGGGTTACAAGAAACCGGAAGTCGAGGCGCGGGTGCAGAAAGCTGCCGATATCCTGCAGATCGGCCCGTTGTTACAGCGCAAGCCGAAGGCGCTTTCTGGCGGCCAGCGCCAGCGTGTCGCCATCGGTCGGGCTATCGTCCGCGAGCCGAAAATCTTTCTGTTCGATGAACCCCTGTCCAACCTCGATGCGGAACTGCGCGTGCAGATGCGTGTCGAAATTGCCAAGCTGCACCAGACGCTCGGCAGCACCATGATCTATGTGACGCATGACCAGGTGGAGGCCATGACCATGGCCGACAAGATCGTGGTCCTGCGTGACGGCCGCATCATGCAGGTCGGCCGCCCGCTTGATCTCTACAACAATCCGGCCAACCAGTTTGTGGCGGGTTTCATCGGTTCGCCAAAGATGAACTTCCTTTCCGCGAAAGTGGCTTCAGGCGACAGCTCCAACCGTACCATCGAGGTCGCCGGCCAGCGCATTATGCTCGAAAAGCCGGTCGCGGCTGAGGAAGGCGAGCCACTCACTTTCGGCATTCGTCCCGAACACGTAAACCCACAGGCGCAATCGGCCTCGCTTGGCGATGCGTCCATCCAGCTCGTTGAACATCTCGGCGGCTCGACGGTGGTTTATACCAGCACCCCAGATGGCCAGCCCGCCACCCTGCTGCTGGACGGCCAGCGCCATATCCGCATCGGCGAGACCATTCCCTTTGCGTTTGATCTGGCGAAGACGCATCTGTTCGGGGCAGATGGGCGGCGAATATAAGAGGAAAAACCGGGGGGAGGAACAGACCTTCCCTTATTCCTGTGCTTGTCACAGGAGTCCAGCTGACGCGTCTGCGCGGCGAGGAAATCAATCAGCCCAAAGACTTGGGCTGGCTGGTTCCCTATAGGGGATACAGGGATGAGGGCAGCGGGCGGTTGTGATGGATAGCGAATTTTAGTCCGCCGCGTCGGTTTTCGATAAAAAACAAGCGGTTCTAAGAGCGGGCGAGAATCTCGCCCAGCACCGCCGCATCTTCCGAGAACTGGGCGACGTTGTCACCTTTGACGAACTCCAGCATCGCATAAGCCGGTTTAGTCCAGTCGCTTGCTGGCAAGGCATCAACGCAAGACCGCCAATAGTCCGCGCGCTCGCCGAGCGGCAGGCGGCTGGCATCGGTGAGCCACGCGAAGACGTGCAGGTGGCAGATGCGCGAGCCGAGCGCGGATATTTCCGCAAGGGCGTCATCCAGCGGTAGACCTGGGGCTGGCTGCCAGTAAAAGAACAGGTTAGGCATCGGCAAATCCTGCATGAGCTGCAAGGCCGAGGTCAGCGTGTCGGTCAGCGAATTGGGGTGATATTCGAGGCCGATTGTCATTCCGTAGTCGTCTGCCCGCCGGGCAAGTGCCGCCAACGCGTCGGTCGCCGCACGGCGTTCCTCTGGTGAATAATCCGCGGATGGGCGTTTGCGGCTGCCGGGCCAGATGCGGATATGGCCGGTGCCGAGCGCTTTCGCGGTTTCCAGAACTGCGGTCACATCCTCCGGCGCAAAATCCGGTGCGAAGATGTAGGATCCGTAGGAAGAGACGCTAAGACCGGCTTTCACCGTACGCGCCGCCACATTCCTTGCGTTTTCTAAGTCGCCAGGTGGCACATGGATATCGGCACCCCATTCTATCGCCTTGATGCCATTTGCGACGGCAAGGTCAATCACGGCCTGCGGCGTCATGGACCTGAAGGTGACAGAGCAGAGGCCCGGCTCGAAAATTCTCATGCGATCAGTTCCAGATGTTCCGGACGTACCTGCTGTTGCAATGGTTCTGCGCGGCAGAAGCGTTCGATCTCGGCAATCGCCATGTCGCCGAGCCGGGCGCGTTCGAGGCCGACGGCGCCGGCGATATGCGGCGTCAGGAACACGTTCGGAAGGCTGTAAAAGGGTGACTCTGGTGGCGGAACCTCCGGATCGGTCACGTCGATGACGGCCTCTATGCGTCCGGTTTTCAGTTCCGCCAGCAGAGCGTCTTCGTCCACCAGCGCGCCGCGGGCCGTGTTGATCAAGGTCGCTCCGTCCTTCATCAGGGCAAGCGCGTCGGCGCCGATCATATGCCGGGTTTGCGGCAGGGATGGCGCGTGCAGGGAAATGACATCGCTTACCGCCATAAGCTCGCGGAGCGATACGAGACGCACACCGAGCTTTTGTGCCTCCACCGCGCTTAAAAACGGGTCGAAAAGGATAAGATCGAGATCGAAGGGCTGCAGCAGATTGATGACCCGACGCCCGATGCGTGACGCCCCGACAATGCCGACGGTCAGGCCGAGATTGCCGATTACCTGCGACTGCAGGCGGTCGACGTTTCGCCGTGCGCGATCCTCTCCGTAGATGCGCCGGAAACCGAAGGTACGCTTGCCGGAAAGCAGGATCATTGCCAGCGTAAACTCCGCGACCGGCTGCGCATTCGCCTCGGCCGCGCTGCACACCGTAACGTTTCGTTCGAAAACTGCCTGGGACAGGAAGTATTTCACCGTCCCGGCGGCATGCGAAATCAACCGAAGGTTCGGCATCATTGCCAGTTCCCGCATGTCGATCTCGGGACAACCCCAGCCAGTCAGAAGAATATCTGTTCTCTCCAACTGGGCAGTCACAGCTGGGTCGTGAAAATCGCAGACCGGCCGGGTGTCGAGGATGTCGACGCTCTGTGACAGCGTCTCAAGCGCGTGTGACGTCAGCACATGCTGCGTCCGCTCCGGGTCCATGGCAAGGCTGAGACGCGGACGCGGGCTCATCATTGCGGTTCTCCCGCCGCCGCCATACTGCTTACGGGAACACCGCGCTCAACAAACAGGCGGTCAATCGCCTCCATGTCCGGAAGTGCGGGAACTGTCGCCAAAGCTGTATCGCTTTCAGGTCCCGCCAGTCCCACAAAGACGGCGCAGGCGAGCAGGGTTTTGCCCGCTGGAATGTCGCCCCGCAATTGCGGCACCGTGGTTTTGGCATTGATGAGATTGGTATTGGGCAGCGCCTTCAACGCCACGCCCTGGCGGGATGCGCTGGAGCCGAGATCGATGACGGCGGATATGTCGGTGCCGCAATCGGCCGTTGCCCGGCCGCTGTCTTCGGTCACTGCATCGCGGTCGCCATCGTTGCGGTTTATCGCAAAGCCGCCTTCGGTGACCAAAAGTGGCCGCGCGGAAGTAATCCGGTGCAACCGGATATGCCACTCTCCCGCGGCAACCAGCGTCGTTTCGACCTCGACATCGGGGAATGGGTTCCAAGTCGCTCGAAGATTGGTGCCAGCCAAGAGCACAGTGCGGTTGGTTTCGCGCACCCGGTAGTGGCGGCCATCTTCGGAAAAGGCCAGCATATTGTCGAAACCATTGGTCTTGAAACCGCGCTCGTCCACTTCCACGCCGAAAGCGTAACGCGAGGAATAGGCGAATTTGGCGTATTTCTCCGGCCCGCCACGCATGGATAGGTTTTCCTGCCCACTCGTCAGCGCCGTGACGTTGCTCTTACTGCGCATCATCACCATGCCGGGATGAACGAGCGGCCGTGGTTTTGTGGATGTGTCTGGCAGCTTTTCCTCCGCCTGCCAGAAGGGGTGGCTTTCCGGCAAGGCGAGCGGCAGGAAAGCCTTGAAGGCCCAATATGGCGAACCCGCCGAATTATAGCTTTCCGACATGGTCAGTTGCGGATAGGCGTAACCGATGGAAAGCACGCCGTCGCGGTCGGCAATCGGCTTTCCCGCCCACCAGCGCAGATGTTTCAGATAAAGCCCCTTGATCTCCCCCCAAGGCATCGCTTCCTCATCCGCGAAGGCGAGGGCACCCCAGAAGCCGCCGCAGGCGAAACGGTAGGTCATGGAGCGGCCAAAGGCCAGCGCGCCACCATCCTCATCGAACCAGCTTGCGAAATCCCCGGCAAACAGGCGGGCACGTTCCCGGTAACGTTCGGCGTATGCATCATCCGGTTTGCTGATTTTCGCGTAGATCAGCCCGTAAAAATGCATGGCGAAGGCGATGTAGTGGTCGATGCGGCGATAGTTGCCGTCGCGATACCAGCCGTCGGCGATGTAAAATCCGTCCAGCTCTTTCAGATATGTTTCGGTGAGGCTCCGGTCGAATTCGATACCGAGATGATCGAGCGCCGCATCGACCATCACCCGGAAAAACTTCCAGTTATTGTCGGCATAGATGCGCTCGCGCGCCGCCAGAAGATAATGGCGCACATTCGCCTTTTGCTCTTCGGACAAGGGTTCCCACAGATGTTGCGGCGCAAGCCGAAGCGCAAAGCCGAGGGCGGCCAGTTCCACCAGCCGCTGATCCTTCTGCCGCACGTCCCCCCAGTAATCGGCATGGGCGGGATCGGTGCCATTGGCGATTCCTCTGGCCAGAAGCGGCCAATGGGCGAAGGCATCGCCGCTGAGCGCAAGCGGCGCGATGCCCCACAGTGGTCGCGCAAATCCTTCCAGATCGGCCGCTGCCCGGTCGAAATGCGCGGCGGTGCCGCTTAACGTCACTCTTGCGCCGCTCTCTGAGAAATAGGGAAGCAGCGGTGCGAAACTGTCGTCCAATGCCCGTCTGACGTCGGCGCGGGTCTTGAGTGGATTGCCGTAAAGCGGATTGAAGCGGGTCATTGGATCATGGTTTGCTGGCTTATGCATCGCGCGCCGCCTTTCCCGTCTTTTTTGCTCGACCGGCGGTCTGTCCTTCCACAAGCTGTACACCCAGCTGAACCTGCCGGGCATTGGCCGATGGCTCCGCCAGCCGGCGGCGCATCAGCTCTACCGCCTCGCGGGCAATCTCGCGGCGGTCTACCCGGATTGTGCTGAGCCGGGGAGTGGAAAGTTCGGCGAAGGGCAGGTCGTCGAAGCCGATGATGGAAAGATCGTCCGGTACCCCGAGGCCAAGCTCTTGTGCTGCTCCCAGCGCGCCGAGCGCGATCGCATCGTTCATGCAGAAAATGCCAGTCAGATCGGGGTTTTTGGCCAGCAGCTGACGAACCGCATCACCGGCCTGCCCGAAGCCGCTATCCGCTGTGGAAAGCAGAAACTCCTCATAGGTGGCACCCTCTTCCTCGATGATAACCTGCCGAAAGCCCCGCATGCGCTCTCTTATAGTGTGACGGTGTTGCGGACCGATATAGGCGACCTTGCGGTGCCCCAGTTCCAGCAGCCGCCGCGCCGCCATCGCCCCGCCGTAAAAATTGGAGGGCGAGACGCAATCCAGCATCATCGAGGGATCGGCGCTATTGACGAGAACCGGTTGCAGCACACCCTGCGTGATGCGGTGGATGATCTCCTCTTCGGGGTCAAGACCAATGGCGAGAAGGCCATCGACCTCGCAGACCCGCTGCGTAAGGGCGTCGTCGATCTGCCTCTGGTGCAGCAGCCGGATATCGAGTTCGAAACCCTCTGTCTGGGCAAGGCTGCGCAGCATGTCGAAAATATCGTGATAAAAGGCGCCGATATCGCCGGTCGCTCGTTCGGCGGACATGAGGGCGAGGATTTTCTTGCCCTCCAGCGAGATGCCGCCGGTCTGGCTGGTGACTGGCCGCAGCGGATAACCGAGTTCCGCCGCCACGCCAAGAACCTTGGTCTGGATCGATGCGCTGATGCCTTTTTCCCCGGCGAGAACCCGTGAGACCGTGCTGATGGAAACCCCTGCACGCTGGGCGATATCCGACTGGCGCGGGCGGCTGATGTCGGGCGTATCGTTCATGTCTTCTCCTGCGCTTGCAAAAAATTCTATTATGATGCAAATATTGCAAATAATGAAAATTTGCAAGAATTTAAGTGATGAATGAGAAATTTGCAAAACGCGGGAGGAGCATATGCAAACTATCGATAGACGTGGATTTTTGGTGACGGCGGCACTGGCAGGTCTTGGCGCGGCGGCGGGCGGTTTCCGCGCGATGGCGGCCGAAACCCGGCTTCGTTGCGTATGGTGGGGTTCGGCTGACCGCAACAAGCGCACCAATGATGTGATTGCCCTCTACCAGAAGGCAGATCCACAAACGGTAATCAGCGGCGAGATGATCGCCGGTTCCGACTATTGGACCAAGCTTGCGACGTCCATGGCGGGACGTAACGTCGCCGATATCTTTCAGCTCGAGCCTTCCACCATTGCCGATTATTCCGGCCGTGGGGCCTGCATGGAACTTGACCAGTTTGTCGGCTCGTCGCTTGATCTTTCCAATTTCGGCAAAAGCGAAGTCGATCTTTGCCGCATCGACGGCAAGCTTTACGGCGTCGGTCTCGGGCTGAATTCGTTCTGCATGATGTATGATGCAGAGACGCTGAAGGAGGCCGGCGTCTCCGTGCCGAAGGAGCAGATCACCTGGAAGGCGCTGGCGGAACTGGCGCGCGATTTCAAGAAGAACGCTCCGGCGCGTCGTAATTATTGGGCGGTGCCCTATGGCGCTCGTTATCACTACGTCTTCGATGTCTGGCTGCGCCAGCGCGGCAAGCTCCTGTTCCAGGACGGCACCATCGGTTTCAACAAGGAAGATGCCAAGGAATGGTTCGCCTATTGGGAGGATCTGCGCGAGAACAAGCTTTGCGTCTCTGCCGATATCCAGACGCGCGATGACAATACCATCGAATCCAACGCGCTGACCCTTGGCAATTCCGCAATCGGCTTTGCCTATTCCAACCAGCTTGTCGGTTACCAGGCGCTCAACAAGAAGACGCTGTCCATTGGCATGCTGCCGGGTGAGGGGCCGGGAAAACCGACCGGGCATTATTACCGGCCGGGGCTTATCTGGTGCATTTCGTCCACCTCCACCACTCCGGAAGCTGCGGCGAAGTTCATCAACTTCTTTGTCAACGATCTGGAAGCGGGCAAGGTTCTTGGCGTCGAACGCGGCGTGCCGCCGGCGAAGAAGGTGCGCGAAGCTGTGTTGCCAAGCCTCAACGAGACCGAACGCAAGACGGTGGATTACATCGAGAGCCTCTCCGGCAAGCTCGATACCTATCCGGAGCCTGCCCCCATCGGCGCCAATGAGTTCGACCGTGGGGTAATGCGTCCCATTGCCGACTCGCTCGCCTTTGGCCGAGCCACTGTGGATGAGGCAGCGCAGAATCTTGTCGATACCGGCACCCGCACGTTGCGCAAGCGCGGGTAAGGAAAAGGAGGCAGCGCATGCGGTATCGAAACCGCCTGCGCTGCCTCCATTCGCAATCATTCCTTGCGTGTCTGACTTTGAATATATCGACCCGACAAACAATGCTGGACAGCATAAAATATTTAAGCCAGAAATTCTGATCTAGATCGCTAAATCTGAAGATTAGACAATGGCTCCCAATTTCCTACTTATTGACGCTGAAAAAGAATTCGATGTTTTGAAGGCGGCGGCGTCGCTGATCCGTGTGCAGATATTGAAGCTGCTGCACGAGGCCAACGGTCTCAATGTCAACGAGATCGCGCAGAGGCTGGATCTTCCCCAGTCCACCGTGTCGGCCGGTGTGACCGTTCTTGAAGAGGCGGGGCTGCTGCGAACCGAAACGCGCAAGGCGCGCAAGGGCAGCCAGAAAATCTGTTTTGCGACCTGCGACGAGCTTATCGTTTCGTTTCGAAGCCCCGAGACGCCGGCTGTATCCAACTACATTGCCGTCGCCATGCCGCTCGGCCTCTATACCCAGAGTTCGGTGACCGCGCCTTGCGGCATCTGTTCGCCGGAGGGCATTATCGGACTTCTGGATGTCCCTGATACCTTCATGGATCCTGACCGCATGAAGACTGCACTTTTGTGGTTCACATCGGGTCATGTCGAGTATCAATTCCCAAATAATGCCAAGATTCAGGGGCGAAACGTCGAGGAAGTCGAGTTTTCGATGGAGGTCAGTTCCGAGGTGCCAGGAACGCACAGCAACTGGCCGTCAGACATTACCCTCTCCGTCAACGGGAAGGAGATCGGGGTCTGGACCTCGCCCGGCGATTTCGGCGACAAGCGGGGTACGTTTACGCCCGACTGGTGGAAACTGTCCGGCTCGCAGTATGGAATGCTCAAAACCTGGCGCATTACTGCCCAGGGAACCTATGTCGATGGTACGCGCATTTCCGATGTGACGCTTGCGGACATCGATCTGTCCAGCCACCGCTCAATCCGTCTGCGGATCGAGGTAAAGGCGGATGCAAAGCATCCAGGCGGGCTCAACATCTTCGGCCGGGGTTTTGGGAATTACGATCAGGACATCGTATTGCGTCTGCGCACCGCAGACTGATCGGGCCAATTTCATAAAGTATGATTTTCGCGGTTGACAGGCGCGGCTTCCATTGGCAACTATATTATAAAATATGGTTCATATCATATTTTAAGATATAAATGCGCATGGGAGGAGAGCCTATGAAAGCGCGGGTTTCAGTCCACCGGGACTTCCGGATTGGGCGTATCGACGATCGCCTATATTCCGCCTTCATCGAACATATGGGGCGGGCGATCTATGGCGGGATTTACGAGCCCGGCCATCCGCAGGCGGATGAAAACGGCTTTCGCAAGGATGTGCTGAAATTCGTGCAGGATCTGAAAATTCCGGCGATCCGCTATCCCGGCGGCAACTTCGTTTCGGCCTATCGCTGGGAAGACGGCATCGGCCCCCGTGACAAACGGCCCGTGCGGCTTGATCTTGCATGGCGCTCCAAGGAAACCAACCAGATCGGCGTCAACGAGTTCGCAGACTGGGCGTCGATGGCAGGCATCGAGATGATGCTCGCCGTCAACCTCGGTTCCCGTGGTCTGGATGATGCCCGCAACTTTCTCGAATACGTGAATTTCCCCGGCGGCACCGAGCTTAGCGACCTTCGCCGCAGCCACGGCGCCGAAAAGCCGCATGGCGTGAAGATGTGGTGCCTCGGCAACGAGATGGACGGCCCCTGGCAGATTGGCCACAAGACGGCGGTGGAGTATGGCCGGCTGGCAAACGAAACCGCGAAAGCCTTCAAGGGTTTCGACCCCACCATCGAGGCAATCGTTTGCGGAAGTTCCAACGACGGCATGCCGACCTATCCCGAATGGGAGCGCGAGGTGCTGGAAGAATGCTACGAGAATGTGGACCACATCTCGCTGCATAAATATTTCGGCAATAACAGCCGCGACACGCTGAATTACTTCGGCAAGATCGAAGAAACAGGGCGTTACATTCAGACTATCGCCGGTGTCATCGATTACGTGAAAGCCAAGAAGCGCGCCAAGAACGATGTCTCCATCTGCTTCGACGAGTGGAATGTCTGGTACCATATCCGCGAAGACGACGGTAAACGCATCAAGAGCTGGGACTGGCCGGAAGCGCCTGCACTTCTGGAGGAGACCTACAATTTCGAGGATGCTCTCTTCGTGGCCGGGTTGCTCAACGAGTTCATCCGTCGCTCGGACAGGGTGCGCATCGCCTGCATTGCCCAGCTTGTCAATGTCATCGCCCCCATCCGCGCTGAAAAGAACGGACCGGCATGGCGCCAGACCATCTATTATCCTTATCAGTTCGCCTCGCTTTATGGTCGCGGCGTTGCACTGAACATTGCCGTCGATTGCCCGACCTACGACTGCAACGCGGCCGATGACGTCAAATATCTCGATGTCGCCGGCGTGTTTGATGAGGACGAGGGCGTGGTGACGCTGTTTGTCCTCAATCGTCATCTGACCGAAGCAGCAGAGCTCAATGTCGGTCTCACCGGCTTTTCGCCTGTGTCACTCAGCCTGCATCTTTCCATGGCGGGATATGATCTGAGGACCGGCAACGGTCCGGATCAACCCGACCGCGTCGTGCCGGTGCCGGGCAGCGGCATTGGTGTCGAGGATGGGGCACTCAAAGGCTCCGTGCCGGCGCTGTCCTATCATGTTCTGCGCGTGAAGGTTCAGTGAGGCGGTGATGGGTGTCCGTCTCAGCAATATCGCCAAGTCCTTCGGCTCTTTTGCAGCCATCCGGGACGTTTCGATGGAGATTCCGACGGGCAGCTTCGCGGTTTTCGTGGGGCCATCCGGTTGCGGAAAATCCACCCTGTTGCGCATGATCGCCGGTCTTGAGGAAACCAGCGGCGGTCACATTGCCATCGACGAGCGCGACGTCACCGCTGTCGAGCCGGCGGATCGTGGCGTTGCCATGGTCTTCCAGAATTATGCGCTTTACCCGCATCTGACGGTGTTCGAGAACATGGCTTTCAGCCTGCGTCTCGCCCGCCGGCCGAAAGCGGAGGTGAATGAGAGGGTGGGGGAAGCTGCCCGCATCCTCCAGCTCGAGGACAATCTGCACAAGAAGCCATCGCAGCTTTCCGGCGGCCAGAGGCAGCGCGTGGCCATAGGCCGCGCGATCGTGCGACAGCCGAAGGTGTTTCTCTTCGATGAACCCCTGTCTAACCTGGATGCGGAACTGCGCGTGCAGATGCGGCTGGAACTGACCCGGCTTCACCGCAAGCTCGGCGCCACGATGATCTACGTCACGCATGACCAGGTAGAGGCCATGACGCTTGCGGACAAGATTTTCGTGCTGAAGGGCGGCATCGTGCAACAGGCGGGCGCGCCGCTCACCCTTTACGACGATCCGGACAATCGTTTCGTCGCTGGATTCATCGGATCGCCCGCGATGAATTTCCTTGCCGCCGACATCGTCGGGCAGCGGGACGGTATCGTGACGCTTACGCCTGAAGGTGGTGAAAAGCACCTCGAAGCCCGGCTTTCGTATCCGGTTTCCCCCGGTCAGCGGGTCGAAATCGGCATAAGGCCCGAGCATCTGGTGATCACGCAAGAGGGTGCTTTGCCTGTCAATGTCGAGGTGGCGGAGGAGCTTGGCGACCTTTCCTATCTCTATACCCGAACGCGTGCCGGGAAAGAACTTGTCGTGCAGCGGCAGGGCTCGCGCGAGCGGCTGGATGGCCGGTCCGTCTCACTGAGTGCCTCGCCCGATCACATCATGGTTTTCGGCAGCGACGGCAAAAGGTTGCGATAGGCGCGAGGAGGCGCCTTTCGATGCAGTAGCAGACCGCCCCTAGAACGGGGTGTTTCCAACAAACGGGAGGAGTGAACGATGCGACTGATCAAGACATTGCTTGTTGGTACGGTTCTGGGCCTGAGCGCCCTGCCGGCACTGGCGAAGCAGGATATCGTCTGGTGGGACTTTCTGTCGGGCGGCGACGGCGTGCGCATGAAAGCGCTGATTGCTGCCTTCAACAAGGAGCACCCTGACATTCAGATCAAGGGAACGACGCTAGAGTGGGGCGTTCCGTTCTATACCAAGGTACGCACGGCGTCCGCCGTGGGTGAGGGGCCTGATGTCATGACCTATCACCTGTCGCGCGCGCCGCTCGGCCTTGATGAAAAAGTATTGAGCGAAATTACCACAAAAGACCTTGATGATGCCGGGTTGAAGACCAGCGACTTTTTCAGCGCACCCGTCGAGGCAGCAACCCACGACGGCAAGCTTTATGCGGTGCCGTTCGATATCCATGCCCTTATTCTCTATTACAACGCCGATCTTCTGAAAGGGTCTCCCTATCTCGATGCCGAGGGTAAGTTGACCGGTATCAAGACGATGGAGGATTTCGAAAAGGCGTTGGCCTGGGCGAAGGACAAGGGCGTTCAGACGCCGGTTACCTATCAGTCGGGTGGCGAAGCCGGTGTCTGGCGTGTCTTTTATACACTGTTCTCACAACAGGGCGGCGAGCTGGTCACCAATAACGAGGTGCTTGCCGGCGACAATGCCGAAAAGGCCGCCAAGGCGATCGATACCATGTCGAAATGGCGGGAAAACGGATGGGCGCCCGAGCAGGCGGAATATCCGGCGTCCGTTGCTCTCTTCTCCGCTGGCAAATCCGCCTTCCAGCTTAATGGCGTCTGGGAAGTTCCGACCTACAAGGATCTGGAAAAGAACGGCAAGCTCGGCTTCAAATGGAGCGCTGTGGAAGTTCCGCCTTTCATGGGCAAGCGCGCCACCTGGGCAGATTCGCACGCCTTTGCGATCCCCAACCAGGGTGACAAGACCGTTTCCGGCGAGAAACGCGCCGCTGTCATGACGGTCATTGGCTGGATGGAAAAACACGCCATCAGCTGGGCCGATGCGGGGCATATTCCGGCCTATAAATCGATCACCGAAAGCAGCGAATACAAGGCGATGCAGCCTAATGCCACATATGCCTCGCTGGCGGAGGCGGCAGTGTTCGATCCGAAGACCACGATTACCGGAGTTGCCTCACCCGCTTACGATGCGGCGCTTAATATCATCGCTCCGGCCATCCAGGGCTACATGAGCGGCGCGGATGCGGTCGAGCAGATCAAGTCCGAGCTTCAGGGCAAGCTCAAGTAATCCGTGACTGCCCTCTGGCTGTCAGCCGGAGGGCAGCGTGCAATGCGGGAGGTCCCGGAGGCATTCCATGGCTATGATTGAAAACCGGCGCAAGAAGTCGCTCATCGCACTGTCGATGGTGACGCCATTCATCGTGGTCTTCGCCACGTTCTTTCTTTACCCCCTGATCGAGATGATACGCATCAGCTTCACGGATGCGCCGCTGATCGGCGATGGCAACTGGGTCGGCCTGCAGAACTACATAAAATTGCTGAGCGACCGCCTGTTCGTCACCTCGCTCAAGAATAACGGCTATTTCGTGCTGCTGACGGTGGTGCCAACAACGGTCATCGCCCTGTTGATTGCGCTTGCGGTCAGCCGATTGTCCGGCATCAAGCAGACAATCGCCATGAGTCTGTTTTTCCTGCCTTATGTCCTGCCGGTTTCGGTCGTCACTGAGATCTGGGCCTGGATGCTCGACCTGCAGTTCGGCATTCTCCAACCGGTCATTTCGTTGCTGGCGGGCAAACCCGTCGCGGTTTTCAAGAACCCCAATTGGGTCATGCCGATGGTCGCTGTCGTCACCATCTGGTGGACGAACGGATTTAACGTTCTGCTCTTCATTGCCGGCTTGCGAAACATTCCGACCGAGCTTTATGAGGCCGCAGCTCTTGACGGCGCAACGACATGGCAAAAGTTCCGGCGCGTCACATGGCCGCTTCTGTGGCCGGTGACCGCGCTGATCCTGACGCTGCAATTGATCCTGCAACTGAAGATATTCGACCAGATCTACCTCTTGAGCGGCGGCGGACCCTTCAATTCCAGTTTCGTGCTTCTCCTTAAGGTCTACCGGGAAGCCTTCCAGATGAACAATGGCGGTTATGCATCGGCCGTGGCGACCGTGCTCTTCCTGTTGATCGTCATCGTATCCGTTCTCCAGTTCCAGTTGCTGCGCATCCGGAGGAATTCATGAGCCTGACCAAAAGACTTGAGAACGTCGTCCTGACCCTGCTGACATTTTCTGCAGCACTGGTATGGATTTTCCCGCTTTACTGGGGGTTCGTGACGTCGTTGCGCTCGGACGAGAATGTTGCGGGCAACACGTCGCTACTGCCTGATGAGTTCCAGCTTGGTGCCTATGTGAATGCCATCTTCAATACGCGGCTGTTGACCTGGTATGTGAACTCCATTGGCACTGCCGCGATCGTCACGGTCTCTGTGCTCATCATTTCGATGTTATGCGCCTATGCGCTATCGCAGATCCGCTTTCCGGGACGGCGACTGCTCTATGGCATCGTGCTCGCGAGTTTCATGGTGCCCGCGCAGACGCTTGTTGTGACACAGTTCATCCTGATGAAGAACCTCAACCTCATCAATACCTGGGCGGGCATCATCCTGCCGCAGCTGATCACGCCAATCGTCATCATCGTCTACAAGCAGTTCTTCGACAGCGTGCCCAAGGAGATGCGGGAGGCGGTGGTTCTGGATGGTGGCGGCGAATACACGATCCTGTTCAAGGTGTTTCTGCCGCTGAACTGGGGCATTACGACCGCCATGGCGATCGTGACCTTCATTACGGTGTGGAATGCCTTCTTCTGGCCTTTCCTCGTCATCACGTCCGAAAACATGATGACGATCCCCGTCGGCATCACGCAGGTCAACGACACCTTCGGCATCGTTTATGCACGCCTGATGGCGATTGCCATGCTGGCGGCGCTGCCGGTCATCGTCGCCTACGTCATCTTCCAGCGGCGCGTGACGGAAGCCATCATGATTTCGTCCGGCGTGAAAGGGTGAGGGCGGCGAAAGATGCCGGTACCAGTCAGATGACGTGAGCGTTGTGCAGGGCAGTCAGCACCTCGTTCTTGAGGGTGGCGAGTTGCGGCGACCTTCTGTCGCGCGGGCGCGGCTCGTCCACTTCCATCCGCTGCTGGATACGGCCGTCATGGGCACTCATCATGTAAATGCGGTCACCGAGATAAAGCGCCTCGTCAATATCGTGGGTGACGAGCAGGAAGGAAATGCCGCGCTGTTCGACGAGTTTCAGAACTAGGTCCTGCAATTTCATCCGCGTGAAAGCATCGACCGCGCTGAAGGGTTCGTCGAGCAGCAAGATGCGCGGCCGGGTATAGAGCGCTCTTGCTATGGCGACACGCTGCGCCATGCCGCCTGAAAGGGCTTTCGGTAACGCGCTGCCATGGCCGCTCAAGCCCACATCGTTGATCAGTCCTTCTACCCGCTCGACATCATATTTCTTGCCGGCCGCATAACCTATGTTTTCGGCAACTGTCAGCCACGGCATCAGGCGGGGTTCCTGAAAGACAAAGGCGATGGGCGGTGAGTCCGATGCCTGAACTTCCTTTGCCTGCTGAACCTTCACAGCGCCTGAGAAATGCCGATCGAGGCCGGCGGCGATGCGCAGCAAGGTGCTTTTCCCACACCCACTTGGTCCGAGAAGAACCGCCGCTTCACCATCGCCGAGCGTCAGGTGAATATCCTGAAGGACAACCGTGTCTCCGAAGGCTTTTTCGCGAACATCGACATTGAGCAAACTCATCGCAGGCGCCCTCCTTGCTGAAGGGGATAAGTGTCGCGCCATCTGAGGCAACGTTCCTCGACTATCTTGAAGAGGCTGTCGGAAATCTTGCCGAGGACGGCAAGGCAGATAATCGCTATCATCACCAGATCGGGTCGGGAGAGTTCGCGCCCATCGGAAAGCATGTAGCCGATGCCCTCGGAAGCCGCCAGAAGTTCCGCTGCGACAACGCTCAGCCAGGCCAGCGACAGGCCGTAACGCAAGCCCGTGAACAGATGCGGCAAGGAGGCGGGAATGAAAATCCGCCAAACCAGCACTGGCAGCGGCTGGCGATACATCTCGCCCACTTCCACCAACTTGCGGTCGACATTCCTGATGCCGGAGAAGAGGTTGAGATAAACAGGGAAAAACGCGCTTTTGGCGATCAGTACGATTTTCGAGGTTTCGCCAATGCCGAACCAGATCATCAGCAGCGGCACCCAGGCGAGGCTCGGAACCGCGCGTAACGCCTGAAACGTCGGCTCAAGATAACGCTCGGCGGCAACGACCAGCCCGACCAGCGAACCGACGACGATTGCAAGAAGGGAGCCAATGACGAAGCCGACAAAGACACGGGCGGTACTGGCTGCGACATTCGTCCACAAAGGACCCTCGGCGAGCCTTAGAAACGTGTCATAAAGCTCGGAGGGCGGCGGCAGCACATAGGGACTTACCCAGCCCACGCGCACAAAGAATTCCAGCAGCAACAATGAGCCGACCGGCACTATCGCGCCGCGCAGGTCGAACCGTCCCAGGAAATTCCCCACTCTTTGCACCAACGGCAGTCGGGAAGGGAGTTGTTTCGCAGTCTGCTTCACGCGCTGAAATTCGCGCGGATGAGAATTCATGCTCCCAGCGCCTTTTTCGCCGGTGCCGGATCGATCAGCGACGAAAGGACGCTGTCGACATTGACGCCAGGACGCAGCACATCGTCGCCAAGCAACGGGGTCACGATACGGATCGAGTTCAGCAGTTCCTCGCCTGGAACAGGATCCTTCCAGTCGCGCTTTTCTATCGTCAGCTTGGTGATCTGGGGATCGTTGCCGGTGACCTTCGTGACGAAATCGATGAATTCGCCGTTGTTTTCACGGATCCATCTTTGTGTCTCGACCCAGACACCGAGGAGGCGTTCGACCGCTTTCGGGTATTTCGCCAGAAACTCCTCGGAAACGCTGAAGACGCTGCCGTCGCGCCAGCTACGCTCATCGAAAATCGCCCTGTCACCGGCAAGTTCTGCCTGGGATGTGTGTGGATCGATGCCGACCCATGCATCAACCTGTCCCTGCTCAAGCGCGTTGAATCCTTCCGGATGCTGCAGGTTCACGACCTTGAGGTCATCGATCGAAAGCTTGTTTTGGGCAAGGGCGCGCAGGAGGGTGAAATAGGGCGCGGTACCCTTGGTGACCGCAATGGTTTTGCCCTTGAGATCGGCGACGGTCTTGACCGGCGAATCCGGGCGAACCTGTATGATGGAAGAACCGCCCCAGCTTGCCACATAGATCACCTTCAGCGGCACACCATTGGCGCGGGCCAGAAACGCGGAAAGTGCTGCCGAACCGGCAAAATCCGTCGAGCCGACCTTCAGGAATTCAAGCGAATTGTTGCTTCCGCGGGATTGTACCCAGGTGATCTTCGTGCCGACATCCTTGAATGCTTCCTCAAGCCAGCCTTTGTTCTTTATCAGCAGCGTGTGTGAGGAGTAAAATCCCCAATCCAGCTTCAGCTCAGCAGGAAACTCCTGTGAGCTCTGGGCCAGCGCGCTGCCCGTGGCAAAGGGTGCTGCGAGAGCCCCGGCAATGCTGAGTTTCAGGATCTGGCGGCGAGAATGTTTAGCCTTCATAATAGTGTACCTAATTTATGTAATTTGTGTATTTAAATGGTATGGGCCGGCGTTTATGAGGTCAATCCAGCCTTCTGGAACCTCATCCCAAACTTCAGGGCGGGCGTGGAAAATCTCCCTACCGCTGGCCGGATCGGCGCGACGGCGCGTTATTCAGGGAAACAACGATTGGCCGGACGTTGCAAACCGAGATGATCGCGCAATGTCGTTCCCTCATAGTCCTTTCGGAACAGGCCGCGCCTTTGCAGTTCGGGCACAAGCAGGGTCGTGAAATCGTCAAGTCCGGCAGGCAGGAACGGGAAGGTGACGTTGAAGCCATCCGACCCCTCTTCGTATAGCCATTGTTCCATCTCGTCAGCGATGGTTTTTGCCGTGCCGACAAATGCGAGACCCCCATAGCCACCCAGCCGCTGCGCCAGCTGGCGCACCGTCAGCCCCTCGCTCCTTGCAAGTTCGATCACCCTCTCGCGGCTGGATTTGCTTGCATTGGTTTCGGGAATGTCAGGCAAGGGGCCATCGGGATCGAAACTCGAAGCATCGTGGCCGAGCGCAATCGAAAGCGAGGCTATCGCGCTTTCATAATGGACGAGGCTGTCGAGCCTGGCGCGTTTGGCCTTGGCTTCTTCCACGCTATCGCCGACCAGAACGAAAGCGCCCGGCAGGATGACAATGCCGTCGCGGGAACGGCCTGCCGCAACGGTTCTGTCCTTGACGTCCCTGTAGAACGCTTTTCCCGCCGCAAGCGTGGGTGTTGCCGCAAAAACGACCTCGGCAGTTTCGGCTGCAAGCTGGCGCCCCGGCTCTGAAGCCCCGGCCTGAACGATGACGGGCCAGCCCTGCACCGGACGCGCTATATTGAGCGGACCGCGCACGGAAAATTCCGGTCCCTTGTGATTAAGCACATGCATTTTTTCAGGGTCAAAGAACAACCCGCTATCGACATCCCGGAGAAAGGCATCATCGGAAAAGGAATCCCACAGCCCGGTAACGACGTCGTAAAATTCCCGCGCTCTTCCATAACGCTCCGTGTGGTCAGGCTGTTCGTCCCGGCCGAAATTAAGCGCCGCATCCGGATTCGCTGTGGTGACGATGTTCCAGCCGGCGCGACCATTGCTGAGGTGATCGAGTGAGGCGAAACGCCGCGCTACGTGGTAGGGCTCATCGAATGTTGTGGAGGCGGTGGCAACCAGCCCGATGCGGGAGGTGACGGCGGCGAGCGCCGAAAGCAGGGTGAAGGGTTCGAAAGACGTGACGGTATGGCTGCGGCGCAGTGCTTCCGTCGGCATGTTCAGCACCGCCAGATGATCGGCCATGAAAAATGCATCGAATTTCGCGGCTTCAAGCTGTTGCGCAAATCGCGCCAGATGGCCGAAATTGAAGTTCGCGTCCGGGAAGGATCCGGGATAACGCCACGCACCGGTGTGAAGACTGACGGGCCGCATGAAGGCGCCGAGGTGCAGTTTGCGATCGTTTGCCATTGGGCTTCACTCTTTCGTTGAAGTTTTGACCCGAGCGTTTTCTCTGTCGGCCGCCAAGGATCGAAGACCGGCTCGGTCCTCATCGCGACGATAGCCTTGCTGGCGGCTCGGTGCGGCAAAGACTATTGCGATTATGATTTCCAAACAGAAAGATTTTTCCTGAAATCATTCATTTCGCAAGATCGCTTTGCCTGCAACGGGTTTGCCTCATCGTGTTGACGTAATATCCGGCAGGCGATGTGCTTCACGTGGTGATCGCCAAGCAAATTTCGACGTATTTCGCGCAATGATTCTAATGAGAAAATGACGTAAATTCAAAATATTGGTCGATATAGCTAATGTACTGGATTATTTCGAAATCGCAGTTCGAGATCGAAAACGTCGTTTGGAGATCCGGCGTGGTTGGGACACCCCCAAACCGCGCCGGACTGATCCGTGCTCAAACGTCCGCCATCAAACTGCCAGCAGCTTTTCGTTGCCGATGCGGGTTGTCTCGATGGCACCCTCCGTTTCGATGCGCTTGCCGGTGGCCGGATCGAAAAAGTGGAGGTGGGCCGGGGGCAGTTCGAAGTGGATGCGCTGGCCGGGTTTGACCAACAGATCTTCGCCGATGGCTGCGGAGAAAGTTTCGCCGGCGATTTCCGCATGTACGATGCGGCCGGAACCCAGCTCGTCTACAAAGTCCACGGTTGCGGGCACGCCCGCACCCTCGATGCTGACCAGGCATTGTTCAGGGCGAATGCCGACTGTCACGTCGCGCCCGCGCAGCTCCAGCGCGGTCTCGGGGAAGAGTTTCACCGGCTGGCCGCCCAGCATGACGGATGGAGATTCGACCTCCACCCGCGTGTTGAACAGGTTCATCGCCGGTGAGCCGATGAAGGAGGCTACGAAGGTGCTGGCGGGGCGGTGATAGATATCGAGCGGATGACCGACCTGCTCCACATTGCCCTTGTTCATCACCACCAGCCGGTCGGCCAGCGTCATGGCTTCCACCTGATCATGGGTGACGAAGACGGAGGTGGCCGACAGGCGCTGGTGCAGTTTGCGGATTTCGGCGCGCATCGTCACACGCAGCTTTGCATCGAGGTTGGAGAGCGGTTCATCGAACAGGAATACCTGCGGTTCGCGGATGATTGCGCGGGCCATGGCCACGCGCTGGCGCTGGCCACCGGAAAGGGCGGCAGGCTTGCGTTCGAGATAGTCGGAAAGGCCAACGATCTTGGCCGTTTCCTCGATGCGGCGCAGGCGTTCAGCCTTGGGAACGCCTGCGACCTTCAGCGCATAACCGATATTGCCTGATACCGTCATATGCGGATAAAGCGCGTAGTTCTGGAACACCATGGCGCAACCGCGCTCGCGCGGCTCCAGCGTGTTGACGACGCGCCCGCCAATGGCGATTTCACCTGACGTGATATCCTCCAGCCCGGCGATCATTCGCAGAAGTGTGGACTTGCCGCAGCCCGAGGGGCCGAGGATGACGACGAATTCGCCGGTTTCGAAAGTGAGATCCACGCCGTGCAGGGTCGGGGTCTTGCCATAGGATTTGCGGACCTGCCGAATATCGATCTGAGCCATGATATTAAGAACCTTGTTGTTGAGAGCCACGCGTCGCGTCGTCACTTGTCGGATGACACGAGACCGCGCACGAACCAGCGTTGCAGGAACGCCACGACGAGAAGCGGCGGCATGATGATGATGAGGGAACCGGCAAGCGTGACGTTCCAGTCCGGCGTGCCGTCCTCCGAAGGCAAAAGGGCACGCAACGACATCATCACCGTCTTGTAGGAGGGGTCGGTGACCATCAGCAGCGGCCACAGATACTGGTTCCACGAGGAGACGAAGAGAATGGTGGTGAGGGCCAGCATGTTGGTGCGCGAGAGCGGCAGCAGCACGTCGAAAAAGAAACGCACGGGGCCGGAGCCATCCATGCGCGCCGCCTCCGCAAGTTCATCAGGCAGGGTCATGAAAAACTGCCGGTAGAGAAAGGTGCCGGTGGCCGTGGCGACAAGCGGCAGCGACAGGCCCGCATAGGAATTGAGCAGGTTCCATTCGATGTTGACTTCGACACCGATCACCAGCGCTATAAGGTAACGGAACGGCTGGAACACATCCGCTGCCACGGCATAGGTCGGAACGGCGCGAATTTCGAGCGGCAGCATTAGCGTGATGAAGACGGACCAGAAAAACAGGTGTTTCAGCGGCGAGCGGAAAAACACGATGGCGAAGGCGGTCAGAGCGGAAAGGGCTACCTTGCCCGCAGTGACGAGCGAGGCCATCACCAGGCTGTTGAACATGGCGTTGCCCAGATTGGCGCGGTTCCAGGCGGTGCTGAGATTTTTGAAAAGCTCGCCCTGCGGCATGAAGCTGAAGGGCGTGTGGTTCACCTGCTGCACCGTCTGGCTGGCGCCTGCCAATACCACGATGAAGGGGCCGATAAGAAGCAGAAGTCCCGCGACCATGACCACGTAGGTAAAGGCGTCGGCATAGGGCGTGCGCTGTATCATCTCTCAGGCCTCACTTGTAATGGACGCGCCGCTCGATGAAGCGGAACTGGATGAAGGTGAAGACCATGATGAGGCCGATGAGGACGATGGTTTGTGCCGAGGCACCGGAATAGTTCAGCCCTTCGAAGGCCTCGGTGACGATGCGGTAAACCATCACATCGGTGGCGCGGTTGGGGCCGCCCGCCGTCAGCGAATGCACGATGCCGAACGTGTCCTGGCCGACGAAACCCTCGGTCATCATCGTCACCATCAGGAAGAACAGCGTGGGTGCGAGCAACGGCACCTGAATGTCTATGGCGCGGCGGATCGGGCCGGAGCCATCCATCGCCGCAGCTTCCGTCAGCGAACGGGGCACGGATTGCAGGCCGGCAAACAGGAAGATGAAAGTGTAGCCCGCCCATTTCCAGATAAAGATGGCGATGACGAGCGCCAGTGCATGTTCGCCGTATTTCGCCGGGTTCCAGATATCTGGCCAGGCGGCGTTGAGTGAAGCGGCCAACCCGCGTTCCGGCGACAGGATGAAGCGGAAGGCCATGCCTGCGGCGGGACCTGCGATGGCGAAGGGCAGGATATACAGAACCCGGAAAAATCCAGAGCCGGGAAGCTGGCGGTCGACGGAGAGCGCCAGGGTGAGGCCGATGAGGATGGCGACGAAGGGGCCGACGGTCGCGAAGATCAGGCTGACGGTAACGGAATGCCAGTAGAATGGATCAGAGAAGACTTCCTGGAAATTGGCGAAACCAACGAATTCCGCCGCGCCGCCGAAGGGCGGCTGGAGGGTGAAGGCCCAGTTGATCACCGCCGCCACGGGCCAGTAGAAGAACAGGAGGATCAGTGCCAGCTGCGGCAATGCGAACAGCAGCGGCAACCATGTGCTTTTGAAAACGGCGCGCTTTTCCATGAAATATCCGAAACAGAAAATGGCATTAAGGGTTTGCCCGCGCGGAGACGGGCAAACCCAGGCGAAAAGGACCGCTTAGTTCAGCTTGGCGCCGGCATAGGTCTTTTCGAAGCGGCGTAGGCCGGCATTCGAGCGCTCGACAGCCTTGTCGAGTTCGGTCTGAATATCGGCGTTCTGCATGAAGATGGCTTCGAGCGAGGTCGAGACTTCCTTGCGGATCTGCGTGAAGCCGCCGAGGCGGATGCCGCGGGTATATTCGGAAGGCGGCGTAAACGTGAGGCTTTCGATTGCCTTTTCACGGCCCTTATAAGGCGCCTTGTCGTAGAAGCCGTTGGCCTTCATGGCGTCGAAGCCGGTCTTGGTGACCGGGATGTAGCCGGTAACGGTCGACCACCACTCAACCATATCAGGCTGCGCGATAAAGTTCAGGAATGCGGCCGCACCCTTGTATTCAGCTTCCGGACGACCAGCCATGACCCAGAGCGAAGCGCCGCCAACCAGCGAGTTGTGGCGCTCGGTGCCCTTCCAGATCGGCAGCATGGCGACGTCCCACTTCACGCCCTCAGGCATGGTCTTGCCGACGGTCCCGTGGCCCGCAATCGAGGACATGAACATCTGGCAGGTCTGCGAGGTGAAAGCGGGCAGGATGTCCATGCCGAGCTGCTTGGTCTTGACGACGAACAGCTTCTCGTCCTGCATCTTCTTGAAGAATTTGACCTGATCAACGAACTTCGTCTTGTTGATCGTCAGTTCGGCGTCGAGGCCCTGATAACCGTTGCCCTTGGTGGCGATTGGCTGGTTGTGGATGGCAGAGAACTGTTCCATCAGCATCCAGGTGTCGAAATTAAAGGCCAGCGGGCATTCGAAACCGGCCGTCTTGAGCTTCCGGGCGGCTTCTTCAACCTGTTCCCATGTGTCGGGCTTGAAGGTGATGCCGGCTTTTTCGAAAGCGGTGACATTGTAATAGAAGACCGCGGTGGACGAATTATAGGGGAAGGAGTTCAGCTCGCCGTCAGCCGTTGCATAATAATTGGCAATGCCGGGGAAATAGTTGTTCCAGTCGATCTTGTAGCCGTTGTCTGCCATCAGCTTCTTGGCGGGAACGAAAGCCTTGGACAACATCATGTCCAGCGTGCCGGCATCGTAGATCTGGGTAATGGCGGGCTGCTTCTTGGCGCGGTAGGCGGCAATGGTGTTCTGCAGCGTGGCGTCGTAGTCGTTCTGCGACGTGCAGACGATTTCGAATTCAGCCTGGGAGTCGTTGAACTTCTTGCAGGTTTCCTGAACGCGGTCGCCGAGATCGCCGGAAAGGCCGTGCCAGAATTCGAATTTGGTCTTTTCTGCTTGGGCAGCCGTGGCGCCGAAGGCGGCGGCAATGGCAACGCCTGCCACGAAAGAGGTCAGAGCGGAAGATTTCATAAGTTGAGCCCCGTTGATGGAGTAATGGCATGACCGGCGAGGACGTCACGTCCCCAACACGAAGCCACGGGCTCTGCTAGCAGCCGTCTTTGACGGATCGCTTACACTTTGTTGAACGTTTTGTGATGAGTGAAGGTACACGCACGCATAGGCGTCCAGGGAAAATCAGATAAACGGGTTTTATCTGATTTCCCGTTGCTTTTCAGTTCTTTACTTGAAATGTCTTTCTTCGCTACTTTTCGCTGAGTGACTTGTTAGTATCAACCCCGACGTGCCGCCTCGATGGTGGCGACGTCGATTTTCTTCATATCCATCATTGCCGCGAAGGCACGTTTGGCCTCGGCGCCGCCGGCGGACATTGCTTCCATCAGCACCCGCGGGGTGATCTGCCAGGAGATGCCCCATCGGTCCTTGCACCAGCCGCAGGCACTTTCTTCTCCGCCGTTGCCGACGATGGCATTCCAGTATCGGTCCGTCTCTTCCTGATCTTCAGTCGAAATCTGGAACGAGAAAGCCTCGGTGTGCTTGAATGTCGGTCCACCGTTGAGGCCGATACAAGAGACGCCTGCCACCGTGAATTCCACCATCAGCACGTCCCCCTCCTTGCCGGAGGGGTAATCGCCCGGCGCCCGATAGACGGAATTGACGGTACTGTCGGGAAAGGTCTCGGCATAAAATCTGGCTGCGGCCTCGGCATCCCTATCGTACCAGATGCAGATCATGTTCTTCTTCACGGCGTGTTCCTCCCAAAAGAAAGTCCCATTCGGTAAACAATGTCGCCATGCGCCGATCGTTCCGAAAGGAGGCGGGAAGGTGCAGTTTTGCAAAGGAATAAGGGTTGTGCGTCATGACGGCGCCGGCGCGATGATCAAACGCGACGCGCATGGATATTTAAATCCAGCGTCTCACCTTTCGGCGATAGGCATCATATGCCGGGCCCAGCCGCGCCCGTTCTGAAGAATAAATATGAAACTATGTCTCTTTGTGACGTGAAGCGCGTGCTTGATCTAATGTGCAGATTTTTGCGGCAGGAAGACGCGTATTGCCCAAATTTCGCCCGTACCATCAACTCGCGTGATCAACGTCAAGATTATCCTTAAATATTATTTAATAATGTAATCATATTGTTGGTGAACGATTTTCAGTAGAAACCGTCCAGCTGCCATCGGAGGATCGCGCGTGAGTTTTCTTGATCGTGGTGCCAATGCTTTCGCGGTTCTTGCCGCGCTCTCCAAATCTCAAGCCATCATCGAATTTGATATGGCCGGAAAGATTCTCGCCGCCAACGAGAATTTCTGTCGTGCGCTCGGTTACGAGCTGGCGGAAATAGTCGGCAGACATCACAGCATGTTCGTTGAACCTGAAGTCGTGTCATCGCAGGACTACAAGGCCTTCTGGTCAAAGCTTTCGGCCGGCCAGTTCGATCAGCGGCAGTACAAGCGCATTGGCAAGGGTGGCAGGGAAGTCTGGATCGAGGCCTCCTATAATCCGGTGTATCGTCGCGGCAAGCCGGTGAAAGTGGTCAAGATCGCCACGGATATTACCGAGCGCAAGCTGAAGGCGGCGGAAGATGCGGGCAAGATCGACGCCCTGTCGCGGGCGCAGGCCATCATCGAGTTCTCTCCGAACGGCGAGGTCCTGACGGCCAACGAGAATTTTCTGGCGGCGCTCGGCTATTCGCTCGCCGAGGTGCAGGGAAGGCATCATTCGATGTTCTGCGAACCCGCCTACACGCAGTCCCCACAATATGCGCAATTCTGGAAAAGGCTTGCTGGCGGCGATCTGGTGGCGGATGAATTCATGCGGCTTGGCAAGGGCGGTCGCAAGGTTTTCATTCAGGCCTCCTATAATCCGATCTTCGATTTGTCCGGCAAGGTGTTCAAGGTCGTCAAATTTGCCACCGACGTGACCGGACGTGTTGAAAATGTCGAAAAGCTCGCGCAGTCCCTGACCAATCTGGCTGACGGTGATCTTTCGCAGAGCATCGACAAACCCTTTATCCCCTCGCTTGAAAGATTGCGGTCCGACTTCAACGCAGCCTCGAAAAAGCTCAAGAAGGCCATGACGCTGGTCTCTGAAAATGCCGGCGCCATTTCTTCGGGGTCGAATGAAATAAGATCCGCGGCCGACGATCTCGCCAGACGTACGGAACAGCAGGCTGCCTCTATCGAGGAGACGGCTGCAGCCCTCGAGGAAATCACCACCACCGTCAATGATTCAAGCCGCCGTGCGGAAGAGGCTGGAAAAATCGTTGGCCGTGCCCGCGACCATGCCGAACATTCAGGTCAGGTTGTGCGCGATGCGATCAGTGCCATGGACCAGATCGAAAAATCGTCGCGTGAGATTTCGAATATTATCGGCGTTATCGACGAGATTGCCTTTCAGACCAATCTGCTTGCGCTGAATGCAGGCGTGGAAGCTGCCCGCGCAGGCGAAGCAGGCAAGGGTTTTGCCGTGGTTGCGCAGGAAGTTCGCGAACTTGCGCAACGCTCGGCGACTGCCGCAAAGGAAATCAAGAGTTTGATCAACGCGTCTGGCACGCAGGTTGAAAACGGCGTTGGCCTTGTTACCAAAGCGGGCTCTGCCTTGCAGGAAATCGCGGAACAGGTGCGCGACATCAACACCAATGTCGTAGCGATCGTCGATGCCGCGCGCGAACAGTCGACCGCGCTCGCCGAGATAAATCAGGCGGTCAACACCGTTGACCAGGGAACGCAGCAGAATGCCGCGATGGTTGAGGAGCAGACGGCTGCCAGCCACAGCCTTGCACGGGAAGCGGCAGCGTTGTTTGAGCTTTTAGGGCAATTCCGGTTCGATGACGCATCGCACTCGACATCGTCGTCGCGGAGCGGCTTCGAGCAGCAGGCTACCTTTGCCACTCCGCGTCGCCCGGCATCCCGCCCGCTTGCGGTGCGCGGTTCCGCTGCAGTCGCCGTCGAACATGAGGATTGGCAGGACTTCTAAGCACACAAGATGGCCTTGCCGACGCGGAAATGCGACCTTTATTCTGGACGCATGGAAGCCTCGGCAAGGCCCAAACCGAAGCTTCCATTGAAGAAGAGCCGTAGGGCTGGGCATATCTTGCAGAATGCCTGATAATCGGCGTATCGGGCGTGGGATTTGCGGGGAGTTTTGCTTGGCGGGGATATCGACACGCTGCGTGAGTCTTGCTCTGTGGTTGCTGGCGCTTGCCAGTGGCACGACCGGGGCCGAGGAGAAGGCCGATGGCAAAGTCTCCTGCACCTACACCCATGATGTCGCGCCGGAATTGTGCATCCGTGTCGAAAGCTACAATAATGACCTGTGTCACGCCATCGAGGTTCTGGCCGGGCGCCACGCCGTTCCGCCGGATTATTTCGCCCGGCTCATCTGGCGGGAAAGCCTGTTCCGGGCCAATGCGGTCAGCCCGAAGGGCGCGGAAGGCATAGCACAGTTCATGCCTGGAACCGCAAAGCTGCGTGGTCTCAAAGACAGCTTCAACATAATCGCCGCACTCGAGGCCTCTTCCCGGTATCTGTCCGAGTTGAATACGCAGTTTGGCAATTTCGGTCTCGCCGCCGCAGCTTATAATGCGGGCGAGGCGGGATTGCGGAATTTTATCGCGACCGGTCGGCTGCCGACGGAAACCCGGGATTATGTGTTTGCGATAACGGGATATCCGGTTGAGAAATGGAAGGACAACCCGCCGGAAAAGGCGGCCCCGGCATTGGATGAGACCCGCTCTTTCATCGATGCCTGTCTGCGTCTGGCCGATACGCGAACGATGAACGATCCTGTCCTCATCTCGTCGGCCGACTGGGCGCCCTGGGGCGTGCAGCTTGCCGCGCATTATAATCCGGCGGTGGCGAACCGGCTTTTTACCCGCGCCATTGGCCAACTATCCGGGCCGCTTAATGCCGAGCGGGCTTTGATCGTGCGGCAGCGAGGCGGCAATTTCGGTTCGCGCCCGCGTTATGCCGCCCGCATCGGCCGCGATACACGCGCCCAGGCCAACGAGCTTTGCGGCGAAATCCGCCAGGCCGGCATTCCCTGCACCGTGTTCCGCAACAGATGAGAACACCTGTATGACCCTGTCGATCATAACAAGTTGATCAGCATCTGGGTCGCACCTCCTTTCAGAGCGAAATTATCGAGCCTAGATTGCAACGCTGACGACGGAACGTGTCGGCTGATGGTATTCTGTGAGGGAAGAAAACTGAAAATGAGATGGCTTGAAACGGGATGTCTGGTCGGCGTGCTGGCCGCTATTTCTGGGTGCGCCACGACCGGGCAGACGGACGCATCGCAAACGGTGGCGAGCCTCGTGGGCCAGCCCCTGGATGCGGCTATCGCCAGACTCGGCCGCCCTAACAAGGTGATCATCGACAAGGGTGCGACGGAATCCTATTGGCTGAAGGTGGATGTTGAGACCTATGCCGGCCTCTCCAACAAGCGGGAAATCCGCACCTTGAACGGGCAGGTGCGGATATCGGAAACGGAAGGCATGAAGATCAAGGAGCATCGCCGCGACTGCATCATCAAGATCACCGCGGATCCCGCTTCCACCATCAAGACCAGCGAAATCATCGGCAATCCGGCCAATTGCGAGAACATTATCAATCGCCCAAACACCTGAGGCGGTCGCATTCGAGACTGTTACATCGCTTCGAACGACCGAACCACCGTAAGAGGTGGATTGTGGGCGATCTCCTAATATGCGACCATCCGTGCCGGAGGATGCGTGCATGGTATCGACGCTGTCGCATATACGGGAGATCGAACGTGTCGGCATGGGCGCGGTCAGCCCGCGTGATACGCCGGTCATCCAGTCCTGGCTGCGCTGCCTCAATGACTACAAGCTCGACCCAACGATTGCGCAGGAAGCCTATATCGTGCCCGAGCTGAAGCTTCGGGAGCATCGCGAGCAGGCCGAGGAGCTCATCCGTATCGGCCGCTCCGGTCTCGAAGCCCTGTTCAACCAGATTGCCGAGCAGAATTACGTCCTGCTGCTGTCGGATGCGCGCGGCGTTACCGTCGATTTCATGGGCGACCCGACCTTCGACAACCAGTTGCGGCGGGCGGGGCTTTACCTTGGCTCGGAATGGTCGGAAAACCGGGCCGGCACCTGCGCTGTTGGCGCCTGCCTCGTTTCCGGCGAGCCGGTGATCATCCATCAGGATGACCATTTCGATACCAGCCATATCGGGCTGACCTGCACTGCGGCGCCCGTCTTCGATACGCTCGGCGATCTCACCGCCGTGCTCGACATTTCCCAGCTGCGCTCGCCGACGGCCAAGGCCAGCCAGCAACTGGCGCTGCATCTCGTTGCCTCCACCGCGCGGCGCATCGAGCTTGCCAATCTCATGACCCGCACCCGCAATGACTGGGTGTTGCGTCTTGCACGTTCACCTGAGTTTCTTGACGTCGATCCCGATGCGGCGATCGCCCTTGATGGCAGCGGACGTATCACCGGCATGACCCATGGTGGCTTCGGGGCGCTGGCGCGCTCCATGAACATGCACGGCCTTGGCACCCGCGATTTTCTCGGCCAGCCGATTTCCTCGGTCTTCGATATCGATGTGGACGACCTGCCGCGCTTTATGCGCGGGCGGCCGAATGGCGAGCGGCTTTTGCGCGCCCGCAACGGTCTGGTGCTTTTTGCCAGCGCGATCGCGCCCGCCGTCAGCATTCGCGCTCCTGTCACGCCAGAGCCACGCTTGCCGCGAGCGCTGAGGGACATGAGCAACGGCGATCCGGCGATGGAAAAGGTGCAGGCGCGGGCAGCAAAGCTTGCCGCCCGCGATATTCCCATCCTCATTCAGGGTGAGACGGGCAGCGGCAAGGAATATCTGGCACGGGCGATCCATGACAGCTGCAACAGCGACGGCAATTTCGTCGCCGTCAATTGTGCGGCAATCCCGGAGCATCTGATCGAATCCGAATTGTTCGGCTATACGCCCGGTGCCTTCACCGGCGCCAGCCAGAAGGGCAAGCGCGGTCTCATCGAGGAGGCAAGTGGCGGCACTTTGTTCCTGGATGAGATTGGCGACATGCCGCTTTCCCTTCAAAGCCGCCTGCTGCGCGTGCTTTCGGAAAACGAGGTGCAGCCGGTTGGCGCATTGAAAGCCAAGCCGGTGCGTCTGAGAGTACTGTCCGCATCGCACCGCGATCTTGCCGAACTGGTGAAGGAAGGCCGTTTCCGGCAGGACCTCTATTATCGCCTGAACGCCGCAACCGTGACGCTGCCGGCGCTGCGGGAGCGCGAGGATCTCGGCTGGCTGATCGATCAGTTTCTCCGCCGCATCGAGAAGGAAAACGGCGAGACCTACAGGATCGATAAGGCGGCACGGGCAATTCTGCTTAACCATGACTGGCCGGGCAATCTGCGCGAACTCTTCAATGCACTGCGGGTTGCAGCCGCGCTTTCCGATGGCGGCAAGATCGATCCGGGTTGCCTGCCTGAACACCTCTTTGCCGAAGTCTCCACCGATGATGCTTTGCGCGATGACGACGATCTGCGCCGGGCGCTGAAGGACTGCGGCAACAACGTCTCGGCGCTGGCGAGAAGCCTCGGCGTCAACCGCTCCACCATTCACCGCCGTCTCAAACGCCTGAATTGACTGCGTCCGAACCGGTGCGACCATTGCAACACCTGTTGCACGGAACCTGTTGCATTCTGCCGGCGAGCCTCAGAGCTGAATTTGTAACCAATTGAAAATACGTCAAGATATGGCGCAAGCCATTCTGGCATGCCGCTTGCTGATCCTTCTGTGCAAGAACTACAGGAGGAAATGCAATGAAAGCACTGCGCTTTCACGCCGCCAAGGACCTACGCATCGAGGATGTGGATATGCCACCCGAGCCCGGTCCGGGTGAGGTGCTCGTCGAAAACAAGTTCTGCGGCATCTGCGGCACGGACCTGCACGAATATGCCTATGGCCCGATCTTCGTGCCGAAGGAGCCGCATCCTTTCACCGGCGCGCACGGGCCGCAAATTCTCGGTCATGAATTCGGCGGTGTCGTAAAGGCCGTAGGCGAGGGCGTTAGCCATGTAAAGCCCGGCGACCGGGTATCGATCCAGCCGCTCATCATGCCGCGTCATGGCGACTATTATGCTGATCGCGGTCTTTATCACCTGAGTAAAAATCTCGCTCTCGCCGGTCTGTCCTGGCATTCCGGCGGCATGGCGCAGGCCGCTCTTCTCAACGACTATAACGTCCAGCCGATACCCGATGCGCTTTCCGATCAGGAAGCGGCCCTCATCGAGCCGACGGCAGTCGCGGTTTATGCCTGCGACCGTGGCGGTGTCACGGCCGGCAGCAGCGTGCTTGTGACCGGTGCCGGGCCGATCGGCATTCTCGTCGCCATGGCGGCCAGGGCGGCCGGTGCCTCGCAGATATTTCTTTCCGATCTCAACGACACGCGTCTGGCGCTGGCGCGGGCGGCGCTTGGCGAGGTGCGCACGATCAATCCCAAGACGGAAAAGGTGGGCGATGTCATCCGCGCCGAGACCGAAGGCAATGTTGGCTGCGATGTCGCCATCGAATGCGTCGGCAATGAATATGCGCTGAAGAACTGCGCCGACGCCGTGCGCAAGCAGGGCGTTGTGGTGCAGACCGGCCTCCACCCCGGCGAAAACCCGCTGAACTGGTTCGACGTGACTTTCAAGGACATCGATATCCGCGGCTCCTGGGCCTATCCGACTCACTACTGGCCGCGTGTTGCCCGGCTGATTGCCAGCGGCCAGATCCCGGCGAGCCGGATCGTTACCAAAAACGTCTCACTCAGCGAGGCGGTCACGGAAGGGTTCGACCAGCTGCTCGACCCGGCCGGCAAGCATCTGAAGATCCTGATCGACCTGTCGCGATAGGCCGATTTGAAGTGCGGGGCGGTTGAGGAGCCGTCCCGTTTCCACATTGAGCAGGAGGAGGAATACATGCTCGACAAGACCCCCACCACCCGCCTTCAGGCGCTTCTCGATACGTTCGGGGCAGCACTCGAAGCTGGCCGCATCGATGATGCCGTTAATCTGTTTGCCGAGGATTGCTACTGGCGCGACCTCGTTGCCTTTACCTGGAACATCAAGACCGTTGAAGGTCGCGATCAGGTGCGCGACATGCTGCAGGCGCAGCTTTCGACGGCCAGACCCACAAACTGGCGCATCGCTACCGGCGAGGAGGCGACGGAGGCGGATGGTGTGCTTGAAAGCTGGATCACCTTCGAGACGGCGACAGGGCGCGGCTACGGCCTCGTGCGCTTCAGGAACGGGCAGATATGGACGCTGCTGACGGCGCTTTCCGAACTGAAGGGCCATGAGGAAAAATCGGGCTTCACCCGGCCGCTCGGCGCAAGGCACGGCCAGAACCTTGGTGCCAAAACCTGGATGGAGGAGCGCGAGGAGGAAGCGCGCACGCTCGGTTATGACAAGCAGCCCTATACCGTCATCATCGGCGGTGGACAGGGCGGCATCGCGCTCGGCGCCCGGTTGCGCCAACTCGGCGTGCCGACGATCATACTCGAAAAGAACGAGCGGCCGGGTGACAGCTGGCGCAAGCGCTACAAGTCGCTCTGCCTGCATGACCCGGTCTGGTACGACCATCTGCCTTACATCGATTTTCCGAAGAACTGGCCGGTCTTTGCCCCCAAAGACAAGATCGGTGACTGGCTCGAATTCTACACCAAGGTGATGGAACTGAACTACTGGACCCGCTCCACTGCCAAATCCGCCAAGTGGGACGAGGCGGCGAAGGAATGGTCGATCGTCGTCGATCGCGATGGCGAGGAAGTCGTGCTCCGGCCAAAGCAACTGGTCTTTGCCACCGGCATGTCCGGCAAGGCTAATATTCCGGATTTCAAGGGGCGCGAGCGCTTCAACGGCGATCAGCACCATTCCTCGCAGCATCCGGGGCCGGATGGGTACAAGGGCAAGAAGGTCGCCGTGATCGGTTCCAACAATTCGGCCCATGATATCTGCGCCGCACTCCACGAAGCGGGTGTCGATGTGACCATGATCCAGCGCTCGACGACCCATATCGTCAAATCCGATACGCTGATGGATATAGGGCTCGGTGCGCTCTATTCCGAACAGGCGTTGGCGAATGGGGTGACGACGGCAAAGGCCGATCTCATCTTCGCGTCGCTGCCCTACCGGATCATGCATGAGTTCCAGATCCCGCTTTACGACAAGATGAGGGAGCGCGACGCCGATTTTTACGCCGCACTGGAAAAAGCCGGGTTCCAGCTAGACTGGGGTGCGGATGGCTCGGGCCTCTTCATGAAGTACCTGCGGCGCGGCTCCGGTTATTATATTGATATCGGCGCCTCGCAGCTGATCATCGATGGCAAGGTGAAGCTTGCCGCCGGTCAGGTGGACGAGATCACCGAAAACTCGATCAAACTCTCTGACGGCAAGGAGATTCCTGCTGACGTCATTGTCTATGCGACGGGATATGGTTCGATGAATGGCTGGGTCGCTGATCTCATCGATCAGGAAACGGCAGACAGGGTCGGCAAGGTCTGGGGTCTCGGTTCGGATACGCCGAAAGACCCGGGGCCGTGGGAAGGCGAGCAGCGCAACATGTGGAAGCCGACGCAGCAGGAGGCGCTGTGGTTCCACGGCGGCAACCTGCACCAGTCGCGGCATTATTCGCAATATCTCGCCTTGCAGTTGAAAGCGCGCATGGAGGGGCTTCCTACACCTGTCTATGCATTGCAAGCGGTTCACCACACACGCTGACCACGGGTATTTCGATCGATAACGGTAATGCAGAAAGGGGGCGGAACATTCCGCCCCCTTTCTGAATCCGATGCAGGCAATGCCAAACGGACGCCGCCCGGTTTCTGTGGATCACGGCAACCGCTGTTGTTAGTGTGAGCCTCTGCGCATATGTTGGAAAACTCAATATCGATTTCCGGCCAAAGCGGACAGAATAACAATGACCTCCCAGTTGGATTTTTTCGCTTCCGCGACTGCGCGGCTTCCTCAGGCTGAGCGCGGGCGAAAAGCGGATGGTCGTGAAACGACGCTGAAATCGGTTCATGACGATGAGGCTCTGGCCGCACATCTCGAATCCACAGGCAATTACCGCGTCCTGCGCAAGTTGCAGCCGCGCGCGATCTGCGAGCAGCCCCGACCGGGGTTTCCACGTCAGGGCGTGATCCTCGACACCGAGACCACGGGCCTCAACCACCGAACCGATGAGATCATCGAAATCGGCGCCATTACCTTCACATTCGACGATCAGGGCACGATTGGGGATGTCACCGGGGTCTATGGCGGTCTGCGACAGCCGGGCACTTCCATCCCGGAAGAAATCACGCGCCTGACGGGTATCACCGATGAAATGGTTGCCGGACAGACGATAGACATCGACCGGCTGACCTCCCTTGTTGACGGTGCTGATCTGATCATTGCCCACAATGCCGGCTTCGATCGTCCGTTTTGCGAGGCCTTCTCGCCGATCTTCCGCAATAAGGCCTGGGCCTGCTCCGTTTCTGAGATTGACTGGAGTGGTCGGGGTTTTGAGGGCAGCAAGCTCGCCTACCTCATCGGGCAATCCGGCTATTTCCATGACGGCCACCGAGCAGTCGACGATTGTTTCGCTCTGCTGGAGGTGCTGGAACAGGTACGCGCCGGCCAAAGCGGGACGCCCTTCATGGAACTCCATGAAGCCAGCCAGCACTCCCGGGTTCGCATTTACGCGGAGAACAGCCCGTTCGACATGAAGGATCATCTGAAAAAGCGGGGCAATCGCTGGTCTGATGGTTCCGATGGCCGGCCCAAATCCTGGTGGGTGGAACTGGCGGAGGAAAAGCTCGAGGAAGAGCTGCATTTCCTCCGAACCGAAATTTACCGCTGGGACGCCGATCCCACGGTCAAGTATCTGACGGCATTCGACCGGTTCAAAGCCGGATAGAAAGAAACCGCGACGGCCGTACCGTCAAGTTTGCACAGCTCTGCGTTTTTTTTGATGTTTGTCGATTTTCTTGCTCAAAATTTGAGCGGGTAGGCGCGAGCTTTTTCGCTGCATTTTGATTTTAAAACAATATCCGTTCTGGCACGGGCCTTGCTTTCAGTCTTGTATGCAAGATTTACATACCAAGCAGGACCGTCAGATAAACATCGAAGAAGCCATCGTTTCCGGCATTCTTTCGGCGCGCATCCGGCCGGGCACGCGGCTCAGCGAAAATCAGCTGGCTGGACTCTTCTCCGTTTCACGTACGCGGGTACGGGAGGCGATGATGCGGCTGGAAACACGTGGCATCGTCCATGTCAGCGCGCGGCGAGGGTGGTTCGTCGTCGAGCCCTCCGCCGAGGAGGCGATGACCATCTATGAGGCGCGGCGGATTATCGAATCCGGATTGCTTCGCAGCATGCGGATGCTGTCGGAGGAGGGGCGCAAGGTCCTCGTCGCGCATCTTGAGGAAGAGAAAGTCGCAATAGCCGCAGGTGACCGCCAGCGCCTTACCTGCCTCATGGGCGATTTTCATATCCGCATCGCCGAGCTTTGCGGCAATGCCGTGCTCATCGAGCTGCTACGCGATCTGACCGCCCGGACAATTCTGATCTCCATGCTCTACCAGTCGGAGTTTCATGCCCTCCAGTCCCATGAGGGGCATTGCCGTATCTTCGACGCGATGGCTGCGGGCGATTTCGTGAGGGCGGCGGAGCTTTCCATCGAGCATCTGGACGAGGTGGAAACCGGCCTCGACCTCACACGACGCCCCGATCCTCTCGCCGGCCTTCGCCGGTCGCTCGCCCTACCGGAAATGAATGGCGGCGATCCGGATAAAATTCACATGCAACACAATCAACACAAGGAGAATGACATATGATCTTCAGACGGACCCTCATCGCTGCCGCCGCCATGGCTGCCGCCTTTGGTCTTTCCGCGCCCGCCAAGGCGGATGCCCTTGCCGACATCACCGCACGCGGCACGCTGCGTGTGGCCGTACCGCAGGATTTCCCGCCCTTCGGCAGCGTTGCTGCTGATATGACCCCGCAGGGCTATGACATCGACATGGCCAAGATGATCGCCGACAAGCTGGGCGTGAAGGTGGAACTCGTCCCGGTCACCAGTGCCAACCGTGTTCCCTATCTCCAGACCAACAAGGTCGATCTCGTTATCTCCAGCCTCGGCAAGAATGCAGATCGTGAAAAAGTTATTGATTTCTCTGATGCTTACGCGCCTTTCTTCAACGGCGTTTTCGGCCCGGCCGACGTCGCGATCTCCAAGGCCGAAGACCTTAAGGGCAAGACCATCGCCGTCACGCGCGGTGCCGTCGAGGACCTGGAACTGACGAAGGTCGCGCCTTCGGACGCCACCATCAAGCGTTACGAGGACAATAACGGCACCATCTCGGCCTTCCTTTCGGGCCAGGTGGAAGTTGTTGCGACCGGCAACGTGGTTGCAGCCGCCATCCTCGCCAAGAACCCGCCGAAGCGTCCGGAATTGAAGTTCCTCATCAAGAACTCTCCCTGCTACATCGGCCTCAACAAGAACGAGCCGGCCTTACTGGAAAAGGTCAACGCCACCGTAGCTGCGGCCAAGGCCGACGGCTCGCTGAATGCGATCGCCACCAAGTGGCTTGGCCAGGATCTGCCGAAAGACCTTTGATCATCGTTTGCCATGGTCATCCCGGATCCGCCGGGATGACGCCTTTCTCCACCGGCGCAAGGGGACTGTTTCTTGAGCTATCAATTTGATTTCCTGTGGCTTGGCGAATATTGGCCGCAAATTGCCAAAGGCATCGCCATTACCAGCCAACTCACGCTGGTCGGCGGCGTGGTCGGCGTTTCACTTGGCATCGCCTGCGCCTGGGCCCGGGCGCTCGGACCTTCATGGTTGAAGCCCATAGTCGGCACCTATGTGGAGCTCATCCGCAATACGCCTTTTCTGATCCAGTTGTTTTTCATCTTCTTTGGCCTGCCTTCACTTGGTTTCAAGCTTACAGAGCTGACCGCGGCCAATCTGGCGATGATCGTCAATCTGGGCGCCTATAGTTGCGAGATCATCCGTGCCGGTATTCAGGCGACGCCGAAGGGCCAGTTCGAGGCGGGCGCGAGCCTTGCCATGACGCGCTTCGAAACGTTTCGCCATGTGGTGCTTACACCTTCGCTGCAACGCATCTGGCCGGCGCTTTCCTCGCAAGTGGTGATCGTCATGCTCGGCTCGGCCGTCGTTTCGCAGATTGCGGTGGAAGACCTGACCTTTGCGGCGAACTTCATCCAGTCGCGCACGTTCCGCGCCTTCGAAGCCTACATCCTGTCAACTGTCATCTACCTGCTGCTCGCCATCCTGTTGCGGCAGGGCATGCTGGCGCTCGGCAGCTTTCTTTTCCCGAGGAGGGCGGCACGATGACTGAATTCACCTTTTGGGACATTCTGCGCAACCTGCTGCTCTCCACCCGCTGGACGCTGTTGCTATCGCTCGTTTCCTTCATCGGCGGCGGTATGGTGGGCATCGTGCTTCTGTGGTTGCGCATCAGCCCGCGCCGGGCTTTGAACCGTGCTGCCCGCATCTATATCGAAGTCTTTCAGGGCACCCCGCTGCTGATGCAGCTTTTCATCGCTTTTTTCGGCCTCGGTCTCCTCGGGGTCGATGTTCCGGCCTGGCTTGCGGCTGGCGTGGCGCTTATCCTCTGGACCGCTGCCTTCCTTGCGGAAATCTGGCGCGGCTGCGTTGAGGCGATTGCGAAGGGCCAGTGGGAGGCGTCCGCCAGCCTTGCCATGGGCCGCCTGCAACAGATGCGTTACGTCATCCTGCCGCAGGCGCTGAAGATCGCCATTCCGCCAACGGTCGGTTTTTCCGTGCAGGTCGTCAAGGGCACAGCACTCACCTCCATCATCGGTTTCGTTGAACTGTCCAAGGCCGGCACGATCGTCACCAATGCCACCTTCCAGCCCTTCACCGTCTATGGGCTGGTTGCTCTCATCTATTTCGCCCTCTGCTGGCCGCTGTCGAAATCCAGCCAGTTCCTAGAAAGGAAGCTCAATGTCGCTCATCGAAATCACTGAAGTCCACAAGAGCTTTGGCGACAATGAGGTGCTGAAGGGCATAAATCTGGATGTCGAACCCGGCGAGGTGATCGCCATCATCGGCAAAAGCGGCTCTGGAAAATCGACGCTGCTTCGCTGCATCAACGGACTGGAGACGATCAGCGCCGGCTCGATCCAGGTGGCGGGTGCGCAGTTGCTGGACGATGAGCTGCATCTGAAGGCATTGCGGCTGAAGGTCGGCATGATCTTCCAGCAATTCAACCTCTTTCCGCATCTGACGGCCGGCGGCAATGTCATGCTTTCGCAGATGGTGGTGAAAAAGGTCACCAAGCCGGAGGCCGAGGTGACGGCGCGCAGGATGCTGGAGCGTGTCGGGCTGGCGCACAAGTTCGATGCCTATCCGGATGAACTGTCCGGAGGCCAGCAGCAGCGCGTGGCGATTGCCCGCGCCCTTGCCATGCAGCCTATCGCCCTTCTCTGTGACGAGATTACCTCGGCGCTCGACCCCGAACTCGTGTCTGAGGTGCTAGCCGTCGTGCGCGAACTGGCAAAGGAAGGCATGACCCTGTTGATGGTGACGCATGAAATGAAGTTTGCCCGCGACGTCTGCTCGCGCGTCGTCTTCATGCATCAGGGCCGCGTGCACGAGATCGGCCCGCCGGAAGATGTTTTTGCCAATCCCCAGACGCCGGAACTCAAGCAGTTCCTTGGCATGATCTAAGCACAGTACCGACGCACGCGACCGGAGCGGTGCGTGCGTCGGCAGTAGCCTTTGTGTTGTGTTTGCCGGGAAAATGTCCGCCATTCCAGTGGTGTCAGCCAGTTCGTTTCGATGGCACTCTTTTCCCGATTTCATGTTTCGCTGTCGGTCGCTCAGATCGCATACAATTTCCGCACCAAATCGAAAACAATCGATGTAAATTTGAGCAGGCCGGTGACGGGACCGGTGGGCACATCGAAATTCCCTTTTTATATCAATGGCAAAGCCGATTGGCACGGCTCCTGCATGACAAAGACGTCGCAGGAGAGTGTTCATGAGCAAAGCCGCAGCAATCGACATCGCTTCCGTTTCCAAGATTTATGGCAACACCACCGCGGTGCATGCCATAAGCCTCAAGATACCGGCAGGAAGTTACTGCTGCCTGCTCGGTCCTTCGGGCTGCGGCAAGACCTCGACACTGCGAATGATCGCCGGCCACGAAAGCATTTCAAGCGGCGATGTCAGGCTTGGTAATGTGGTCGTCACCGATCTGCCGCCCGCCAAACGCGGCACGGCAATGATGTTCCAGTCCTATGCGCTGTTTCCGCATCTCGATCTCGTCGACAACGTTGCCTTCAGCCTCAAGATGAAGGGGGTGGACAAGGAAGCGCGCCGCGCCAAGGCGCTGGAGATGCTGCGGCTGATGCAGCTCGAACCCTATGCCACCCGGCGCCCGGCCCAGCTTTCCGGCGGGCAGCAGCAGCGCGTGGCGTTGGCTCGCGCGCTTATCACCGACCCCGAGGCGTTGCTGCTGGATGAGCCGCTTTCGGCACTCGATCCTTTCCTCAAGATCCGTATGCGGGCCGAGCTGAAGAAGCTGCAAACCTCGCTCGGCATCACCTTTGTTCACGTCACACACAGTCAGGAAGAGGCAATGGCGCTGGCCGACGTCATCGTCGTCATGAATGATGGCCGCATCGAGCAGGCAGCGACGCCGCGCGAGCTGTTTGAGCGCCCGGCCACCGCTTTCGTCGCCCGCTTCATGGGCGATCACAATGTCATTTCCGGCCGGTTCAAGGAAAAGAACGGCGATCTCGTCACGCTGGAGGTTGCAGGCGGCGGAACCTTCACGGCAGGCGGCGTTGCCCCGGATGACGGCGCGGTCGATATCGCCGTTCGTACCGACCGTGTGCGCGTCGGCGAGGCGGATCAACCCGGTTTCGGTTTTACCGGTATCGTCTCGAATGTCGAATATCGCGGTGCAAGCGTGAAGATCGCCGTGACCGGCGCGGGCATTGAGGATTTCAACGCCATCCTCAGCGACGTCGCCTTCTTCGAAAAGCCGGTGAAGACCGGCGACGCCATACCGCTTTCATGGAATGCGGCCGATGCCATCGTGCTCGGCCGGGTAGAGAAGTGACCCCAAAAATAACCAGAGGAGAACTTTGAAATGACCGACAACTCCAACAGCAACAAGGGCCTGTCCCGCCGCGGCCTTCTAAAGGCAGGTGCCGCCGCAACAGGCGCGGCCATCGGCTCCGGCCTTGTCACCGGTTTCCCGACCATATGGGCGCAGAACCCGATCACGATCCGCCAGTTCGGCACGGGTGTTTCGAACCTCAATGCGATTGCCGAAAAGTGCAAGGCTGATCTCGGTATCACACTGGAGATGACGGCGACGGATTCGGATGCGGCCGCGCAGCGCGCCGTGACCCAGCCGAACTCCTACGATATCGCCGATATCGAATACTGGATCCTGAAGAAGGTCTACCCGGCGGGTGTCATTCAGCCGATGGAAATCAAGAAGCTGAAATATTACGACAAGATCGTTCCGCTGTTTAAAAACGGCAAGCTGACGCCCGATAGCGTTGTGGCCCAGGGTACCGCCCCGCACACGGTCGGTTTCGTCGAAAAGCCCGGCGACAAGAAGTTTGCGAAAAGCGAAACCGATTATTTCACCATGGTTCCGACCATCTACAATGCCGATACGCTCGGCATTCGCCCCGATCTCGTCGGCCGCGATATCACCAGCTGGGCCGATATCATGGACCCCAAGTTCAAGGGCAAGGCCTCTATCCTCAACATCCCCTCCATCGGCATCATGGATGCGGCGATGATCATGGAAGCCATGGGCAACATCAAATATGCCGACAAGGGCAACATGACGAAGGAGGAGATCGACAAGACCATCGACTTCCTCATCAAGGCCAAGAAGGACGGCCAGTTCCGTGCCTTCTGGAAGAGCTTCGATGAAAGCGTCAACCTCATGGCGTCGGGTGAAGTCGTGATCCAGTCCATGTGGTCGCCCGCCGTCGCCGCCGTTCGCTCCAAGGGCATCGCCTGCAAATACCAGCCGCTCAAGGAAGGTTATCGCTCGTGGGGCGGCGGCCTTGGCCTTGCCAAGCACCTCTCCGGCGCAAAGCTGGATGCGGCTTACGAGTATATCAACTGGTACACCTCCGGCTGGGTTGGCGCCTACCTCAACCGTCAGGGCTATTACTCCGCCGCCATGGATACGGCCAAGGAACATATGTCGGCCGACGAGTGGGGTTACTGGGTCGAAGGCAAGCCCGCGCAGGGCGATATCATCGCGCCTGATGGCAAGGTCATGGAAAAGGCCGGTGCAGTGCGCGACGGCGGTTCGTTCCAGGAGCGCATGGGCAAGGTCGCCTGCTGGAACTCCGTCATGGACGAGGACCGCTACATGGTTCGTCGCTGGAACGAGTTCATCGCGGCCTGATCTTCTCGCCTTTCACAGACATGAGGCCGCGCCGACGCGGCCTCTCTTTCACAGGCAGCCAGCAGGAGAAAAGCCTTGGTGACAGTCAGATTCATCGGCGTGAGCGAAAAAAAGGACAAGCCGTCCCGCAGCTTCGCCCTGCCGCAGAAGCTTGTGTCCTATATTCAGGCCACACCGCTTTTCCTGATCCTCGGCTTTTTCCTGCTTTTACCGATCGTCATGATCGCCGTCGTCAGTTTCTGGGATTATGATTTTGCCCAGATGTATCCGGGTTTCGTGACCTTCAACTATACCGAGACGCTTGGTTCCTGGGTCACGTGGCAAACCTATATCAACACGCTGAAATTCGCCGCCATCGTCTGGGCGATCACGCTGTTCTGCGGTTTTTGGGTCGCTTATTTCCTCGCTTTTCATATCCGCACCACCACCATGCAGATGGTTCTGTTCCTCGTCTGCACCGTGCCTTTCCTGACGTCGAACATCATCCGCATGATTTCCTGGATTCCCGTTCTCGGGCGCAACGGGCTGGTCAACAGCGCGCTGGTCAGCGCCGGCATCGTACCTGCGCCAATCGAATGGCTGCTCTATTCGGATTTTGCCGTGGTGCTGGCCATGGTGCATCTTTATACGCTGTTCATGGTCACACCCATCTTCAACACGCTGATGCGCATCGATAAATCGCTGATCGAAGCGGCGCGCGATGCCGGGGCGACTGGCTGGCAGACCCTCTGGAACGTTATCATTCCGCTTGCCAAACCCGGCATGGCGATCGGCAGCATCTTTGTCGTGACGCTTGTCATGGCCGATTTCTCCACGGTTCAGGTGATGTCCGGCGGGCAGAGCGCATCGGTGGCACTGATGATGAAGAACCAGATGTCGCTGCTGCAATATCCCGCGGCGGCCGCAAATGCCGTCATCCTGCTCATCCTCGTTCTTCTGATGGTCGCGGGCATCCTGCGCATCGTCGATATCCGCAAGGAGCTGTGACCCATGCATTCGGAAAAACGCGGACGTGAATTCTATGTCCTCGCCTTCTTTTTTCTGCTCTTCGTGCTGTTCCTCTACGGCCCGCTGTCGGCAATCCTCATCCTGGCCTTTCAGGGGCCGAATGGCGGACTGACCTTTCCACTCAACGGCGTTTCGCTGCACTGGTTCGGCAATCTTTTCGAACAGCAGGCGGTCGGCGATTTTGGCGGCTCGTTCCGCCGTTCCTTCGGGCTTGGCGTCATGGTCATGGTCGTCACGGTGCTCGTCTCGCTTTTGGCGGGTCTCGCTTTCCGTCGCAAATTCATCGGCGCGACGCCGCTATTCTATCTTTCCGTCGCAAGCCTCGTGGTGCCATCGATCATCATATCACTCGGTATCGGCGTTCTTTTCCAACAGCTTGGGCTGGAACCTTCATGGTATACATCAGCATTTGGCGCGCATCTGACCTGGACGCTGCCATTCGGCGTGCTCATCATGCTGGCGGTTTTCAACCGCTTTTCTCCATCCTATGAAGAAGCCGCCCGCGATCTCGGGGCATCCGCCTGGCAGACCTTTGCCCATGTGGTGCTGCCGATGATTGCACCGAGCCTGATAGGCGTCGGCCTGTTCGGCTTTACGCTTTCCTATGACGAATTTGCCCGTACGCTGATGACGTCAGGCACCTACAACACCCTGCCGCTGGAAATCTACGGCATGACCACCAACGTCACGACGCCAGTGCTTTACGCGCTCGGAGCCGTCACGACCCTTTTCTCCTTCCTGGTTATTGCGGCCACGCTTGGCCTGATCGTCACTCTGAACCGTCGCCATTCGCGTTGATGAAAAAACAGAACATGCGCATCCTCGTCATTAATCCGAATACGACGCAATCCATGACAGCGACGATCGCCGACGCGGCGACGCGGGCGGCGAGTTGCGATACGGAAATCCTGGCAGTGACCTCTTCCATGGGGCCTGTCTCCATCGAAGGATATTACGATGAGGTTTTCGCGGTACCCGGCCTGCTGCTCGAGCTTGCCAAGGCGCCGACGCTTGGTGCCAGGGCAGCCGTCATCGCCTGTTTCGACGACACCGGACTCGATGCGGCCCGCGCGCTCGCCGACATACCCGTAATTGGGATTTGCGAAGCGGCGGTTTCAGCCACGGCATTCATCGCGCAGAGGTTTACGATCGTTACGACGATGGAGCGTTCGCGGCTGCCGCTCGAACATCTCGTTCACCGTTATGGCATGTCTGCCCGCTGCAATGTGCGTGCCGCCGATATTCCCGTCCTGTCGCTGGAAGATCCGGCATCAAATGCCAGGGACAGGCTGCGGGAAGAGATTTCACTGGCCCTGCGTCAAGATCGCGCCGAAGCGATCGTGCTTGGCTGTGCAGGTATGGCGGATCTGACCGCCGAGCTGCGCAGCGAATTCGGCGTGCCTGTTATCGATGGAGTCGCTGCGGCGGTGAAACAGGCGGAATCGCTGGTATCGATGGGGCTTTCGACCGCCAAGCGCGGCGCCTATGCCACGCCACTCGCCAAGCCCTATCGCGGATTGCTTGAAGCGTTCGGGCCGGACAGGCTTTCCGGGGTGTCTGTGGACGGTTGAAACAGCCGTTCCAATGTGTTCGGGCGGTGACGCGGTCTGCCGTAAAATGCACGCGAATATTTCCCAGAAATCGGCGACGGATTTTGCGCGGGTCTGCGTTAAAGTGGCAAGGTGCGGGACATCCTCACTGAAGCCGCCGTCATTCCGCATGGATTTCGCCCGTGTCCGACAGGACAGTACGGAGACAAAGCCCGATACATGGTAAGCGATCCGGATGCAGATTTGGTGGCGGATGTCGCTGCGGGAGATGTCCGAGCGATGCAGGCTCTGGTGACGGCCAAACTGCCGAGGATCATGGCGCTTGCCACGCGTATGCTGGGTGATCCGGCAGAGGCGGAAGACATCGCGCAGGAGACCTTCCTGCGCATATGGAAACATGCAGGCACGTGGCGGCAGGGGCGTGCGAAATTCGACACATGGATCCACCGGGTGGCGCTGAACCTCTGTTACGACCGGTTGCGAAAGCGCCGGGAAATATCGGTTGCTGAGCCGCCCGAACAGATTGACGGCAGTGTGCTGCCCGATGCCGCCCTGCCATATGATGGTGACGAGAGCGGTGCCGTGGCGCGCGCCTTGCAGGCCATACCCGCGCGACAAAGGGAGGCGATCGTTCTGGTCTACTATCAGGAGATGTCGAACCGCGAGGCGGCTGACGTCATGCATGTCAGTGTGGACGCACTGGAAAGCCTTCTGGCGCGTGGCCGCCGGGCACTCCATGCGATTTTGAATGAGGGCGACCAATGAACGGGGCGAAGGAGACGCTCATGGATAACAAGGTTTTTTCCGATCTTGTGGCGGCCTATGGTGCCGATCCACAACGCTGGCCGGAAGACCGGCGGCTGGAGGCCATGGCTTATGCGGAGACGGCAGATGGCAGGCGCCTGATTGCGCAGGCGGCACCTCTCGATTTTACGCTGTCGGCATATCGTCTTCGCGACCCTTCGGCCATGCTCAACGCGAAGATCATGGCGCAGGCAAAGGCGCAGACCACCAGACGCAGATGGATCGTCCGGTACGGGCTGGGTGCGGGCATGATCGGCATGAGCCTTGCGGGCGCGCTGACGGGAGCGGTTGCCGTCATCAACCTCACGCCACCGCCCGCCCTGACATTGGGCGATACGTTGACCGCGTTCGGAAACCTGCAAACCGAAAACGAAATGACCGAGGAGACGAAATGAGCGATCAGAATTTCCGCTGGATAGTCGTTGTCCTTCTCGTGGCGAATACATTTCTTGTCTGCGCGCTTGCCGGCGCAGGGTTCGTTTATCTGCGGAACGACCCGGCCGCTGCCGCTGCCCGCATGCCGCTTGCGGGCGAACAATTGCCAAAGACCGAAAGGGAGGCCTTCCGGCGCAGCCTTAGCGATGCACGCAGGACCATGCGGGAAACCTCCGCCGAGGCGCGCCAGGCGCGTATCGAGGCGGCGTCCCTGATGGGGGCAGAAACGCTTGACCCGGAGGCATTGTCCGCAGCGCTTGAGCGTGCCCGCAAGGAGGAATATGAGGTCCGCGCCGCAACCGAGATGCAGGCCGTGGAGTTCGCCCGCACATTGTCGCTAGAGGCGCGGCGCCGGCTGGCGGAAGGCTTGCTTGCCCGTGAGGCGCCGAAACCGGCCACGAAATAATCACATTTCAACAGCGACGGATTTTGGCCCTGGCGCCCGTTGAATGGTCGATAACGAAACGGAGTTCGTATCGGCCATGTCAAATTCCAGGGAATTGGATGCAGCACTCTGTCTGTGGCGTTTCGGCCTCGGCGCGCGTGAAGGCGATATCCAGGCGATCAAAGACGACCCGCGCGATCTGTTGCGGCTGGAAATTACCGAACGCGCCACACCAATTCCTGTCGGCGCACAGCTTCATTCCAGCGCCGATCTTCTGATATCGCTGATGGCGTATAACAAGGAGATCAAGGCCGAGCGTGAAAAACCTGCTGTCCTTGCCGTCGCGGCCACCACCGGCGCCGCGGGTGCGACCGCAGGGGCCATGAGCCCACCATCGCCGGCAATGGCAATTGCCGCAAACGCTATGGACAATGCGGGCATGGTGCCGCCTGCCAGTGCTTCACAGGACAAGAAGCCGGACGTGCCCGCCACCAAGCGCCCCTATTTTCCCCAGCAGATACTGCTTGCGGAGGCGGACGCCCGCTTCAACGGCACGATACGCCAGCCGCTGATCGGTTTTGGCGAGCGGTTGGCAATGTTCTGGGCCAACCACTTCGCGGTTGCCACCGGCAAGGGCGGTGATGTGCACATTCTCGCCGGCGCTTTCGAGCGTGAGGCGATCCGTCCGCATGTCTTCGGCAATTTCGAGGATATGCTGGTCGCAGTCGAGACCCATCCCGCCATGCTGTATTTTCTCGACAATCAGCAATCGATCGGACCGAATTCGCAGGCCAACAGGAATGGCAAGCGCGGGCTCAACGAAAACCTCGCGCGCGAAATCATGGAACTGCATACGCTCGGGGTGGATGGCGGCTATAGTCAGGCTGATGTTACAGCACTTGCCCGCATCATCACCGGCTGGAGCGTCTATCGCGACGAGAAGCGTCCGGGTCCGCTTGGCCGATTTTCCTTCAACGCCAACAACCATGAACCCGGCGACCATGCCGTGATGGGCATCACCTATGGTGAAGCGGGGGTAGAGCAGGGGCGGCGGGCGCTGCGAGATCTCGCGCATCATCCGGCGACGGCCAGCCATCTCGCTTACAAGCTGGTACGGCATTTCGTCAGCGACCATCCACCACCGGAACTGGTGGCGAAACTTGCTGCCGCCTACACCAAGAGCCACGGCGATCTTTCCGCCACCTATATGGCGCTTATCGAGGCTGAACAGTCGTGGAGCCCGACCCTGACCAAGCTCAGACCCCCGTTAGATTTCGTGACGACCGTCATCAGGGCGAGTGGAATAGTGCCAAAACCCGAGCAGGTAATTTCCGTGCTCAACGCATTGGGTCAGCCGCTGTGGAACCCCTCCGGCCCGAACGGTTTTGCCGATGTCACCGATAGCTGGGGTTCTTCCGAGGGGCTGGCGACGCGTATCGATGCCGCCAGTCTGTTCGCCCATCAGGTTGCGGGTTCAACCGATCCGCGCGACTTCGTCGCAGACCGGCTGGGGCCGCTTTTGTCCGAGGAGACGAAAAAGGCCGTGCAGCGGGCTGAGAGCAAACCGCAGGGACTGACGATTGCTTTCCTTTCCCCCGAATTCCAGAGGCGTTGACCATGCTGTGTGAACATCTTTCCCCAACCCGCCGCGCTCTTCTTGGCACAGGCGGCGCGCTTTTTGCCTGGGCCTTCATGCCGCGCTTTGCTTTTGCTGCCGGCGGGCGCGACCCACGTTTCGTCACCATCATCCTGCGCGGCGCGCTCGACGGGCTGACCGCCGTGCCGCCCGTCGGCGACCCCGACTATGAGGCGCTAAGGCAACAGATCGCCATGCGCACTGAAGGCGACAATCCATCCCTCGCGCTGGATGGTTTCTTTGCGCTCCATCCATCCCTTCGCAATTTCCAGCGGCTGTACCGGAAGGGCGAGGCAGCGGTGGTCCACGCCAGCGCCACCGGTTATCGTGACCGTTCGCATTTTGATGGCCAGGATGTGCTGGAATCTGGTTTTCCGACCCCCGGCCATGTCGAGACGGGTTGGCTGAACCGTCTGCTCGAACAGTTGCCGGCGGGTGAAACCATCAATCCAGCTGCGGCCGGGCAGCGGGTGAGCGGCCTTGCCATTGGCGCCAGCGCTCCGCTTGTCATTCGCGGCAAGGCACCGATATTGGGATGGGCGCCATCCGTTCTCAAACCCGCCGATGGCGATCTCGCTCCGCGCCTTGCCGATCTCTACGGCCAGACGGACCCGATGCTGGCGGCATTGCTTGCCGAGGGCATCGAAACCGGCAGGATCGCCTCCGGCGTCGATATCAAGGCGCGCGGTGGTCCGGGTGATCCTGTTGGCATGGAGCAGATGGCGCGGGGTGCCGCACGGCTGATTGCGCACCCAGAAGGGCCGCGCGTTGCGGCGCTGGCTTTCGAGGGTTGGGACACCCATGCCCATGAGGTCGAGCGTCTTTCAAAATTGTTGAGCGGGCTGGACAATGCGCTTGCCGCCTTCGAGCAGGAGCTGGGGCCGGTCTGGAAGGATACGGCCATATTGGTCGCCACGGAATTTGGCCGTACCGCCCGTATCAACGGTACGGAAGGAACTGACCACGGAACGGCAACAACGGCCTTTCTCGCCGGCGGCAGCATCCGTGGCGGGCGTGTCATCGCCGATTGGCCCGGCCTCAAGCTCGCGCAGTTGCGAGATGGGCGGGACCTTGCGCCCACGACGGATATTCGCGCGATCATCAAGGGTCTCGCGGTCGATCATCTCGGCGCAAGCGCTGCCATGCTCGACAAGGCGGTCTTTCCCGGTTCGGAGGCCATCCGGCCCATGAAGGGACTGATCGTCTGAGGCTCGAAAAGGCGTGAAACGAAGATATGGCGCGCGTCGAACGATCCCTTTCATCGAGGACGCGCTCCAGCCTCTTCATATCCCTGTCATAATAGTGTCTGATATCGATATCGTTTTTGATACGGACATTGTGTAGACGAACAGCCGTTGCACGCTCAGGGAGCTTTTTCGTGAAGTCGTCAACGCAAACCATCCGCACTGAAGCGGCCACCCCTCGAAGCGGCACGCCCGGCGAGGTATTTATGGCGTTCCTGAAGCTCGGGGTCACCTCCTTCGGCGGTCCCATCGCCCATCTCGGTTACTTTCGCGATGAGCTGGTCGTGCGGCGCAAATGGATCGACGAGGCGGGTTATGCCGATCTCGTGGCGCTCTGCCAGTTCTTGCCGGGGCCGGCCTCCAGCCAGGTCGGTTTTGCCCTTGGGTTGCTGCGGGCAGGGCCGCTCGGTGCGCTGGCGGCCTGGATGGCCTTCACCCTGCCATCCGCTATCCTCCTGCTTCTCTTCGCCATGGTCGCCGCGTCGATAGAAGCGCCGGTCGGCAACGGCCTGTTGCATGGCCTCAAGATCGTTGCGGTCGCCGTGGTGGCGCAGGCCGTCTGGGGCATGGCAAAGAGCCTTGCTCCAGATAGACAGCGTGCCAGCATCGCGCTCGTCGGCATCATCTGCGTCGTGTTTGTCGCGGGCGCTTTTGGCCAGATTCTGGCGCTTGCCTTGGGTGCCATTGCGGGGCTTTTCTTCTGCCGCAGCGAGGCCGCGCGTCAGGCTTCCCATCTCGCATTCCGGGTGCCGAAAAGTGTCGGATACATTGCGCTTGCCACTTTCGCGCTCCTGTTGGCCTTCCTGCCGGTCTTCGCGGCGATGGCCGGCTCGCAAGGCCTCTCATTGTTCGATGCGTTCTATCGTGCCGGCGCCCTTGTCTTTGGTGGCGGCCATGTGGTGCTGCCATTGCTGCAATCGGCAGTGGTTTCCACGGGCTGGGTGACGGAAGATGCGTTTATCGCCGGTTACGGTGCAACCCAGGCCGTTCCCGGCCCGCTGTTCACCTTCGCGGCCTACCTCGGCGCTGTGGCGGGGCCGCAGCCGAACGGTATTGCGGGAGCAGTCATTGCGCTTGTCGCGATCTTTCTGCCGGGCATGCTATTGCTCGTCGGTGCGCTGCCCTTCTGGGAGGAGTTTCGCAAGCACCTTCTGGCGCAGGCTGCCATGCGCGGCGCAAATGCCGCCGTCGTTGGCATTCTCGGGGCCGCGCTTTATGATCCGGTGTGGACAAGCGCTATCTTCATGCCGAAGGATTTTGCACTTGCGCTGACGGGTTTCATCCTGTTGACGGTGTGGAAGACGCCGCCATGGATCGTGGTGGTCATCTGCGCGATTGGTGGCGTTCTGCTCGCCCTGTCATAGGCCGTCTTGCGCAGGACCGATATTGGTAAACATCCAGTCCGAGAAGGCCTGCATGGCTGGTGTCGGCGGCTTTGATTGCAGCCTCGTCAGCCAGTAGCTGCCGAGCGATATGGTGACGGGGAAGGGCTGGACGATAGCCCCGGATGCCAGATGCCGGGAGAACATCGATGGCGGGGCGAGCGCCACGCCGAGCCCTTGCAATGCGGCCTCCATCATGCCGAGCGAGGTATCGAAAACGATGCCGGCATTCACCTGCGCCACCGGTGTTACGCCAGCCGCTGCAAACCACGTGGCCCATTCGTCAGACCTGTAGCTGCGCAACAGCGTGGCGTCCGCGAGATCAGCGGGGGATTTCAGTGTCTCCGCCAGTTTCGGCGTACAGAGAGGCGAAAGGGGCGCCTCGAAAAGCCGGAATGCATCCGTGCCATGCCAGGAGCCCTGGCCAAATCGAATGGCGAAATCCAGGCCTTCGGCGGCCATGTCCACGCGGTTGTTGTTGGTGGAAACGCGCACGTCGATGAACGGGTGCCGCTTTTGAAATTCCCTCAGCCGCGGCAGCAGCCAGCCCACGGCAAAGGTTCCCACGACGCCCAGAAACAGCAGTTCGCGCACCTGACCGGCTTCGATCCTGTCGAGCGTGATCGCCATCTGATCGAAAGAGCTGGTGACCGTCGGTAGCAGGGCTTCGCCTTCCGCGGTGATTTTCAGGCCTCTTGGAAGCCGTTGAAAAAGGGAAACCCCCAGTCGTTTTTCGAGGCCCTTCACCTGTTGGCTCACAGCCGCCTGCGTCACGCAGAGTTCTATGGCCGCGCGGGTGAAACTGAGGTGCCGCGCTGATGCCTCAAATGCCCTCAAGCCGTTCAGTGGAAGAAATTGCCGAACCATTCAAGACCTAGATTTTGTTATGCCTCGTCCGAGATATCATGATTTGTTCGTGCAATGTAGGGCGGTTAAACGTCTTTCGCTGGGGACGGCGCAGGCGCCGAAAATCCACTTGAGGTTTTGGAGAACACGAAAGATGAAACTTAATCGCAGACATATTGCGTTGGCCACATTGATCTCGACGAGCCTGTTCACGCAGACTTTTGCCGCTGATGATGCCAGGCTGAAAGCGATAACGGATGCAGCGATCAAGCCGGTGATGGAGAAGAACGGTATTCCGGGTCTGGCCGTTGGCATCAGTGTCGATGGCGAAAATCACGTCTTCACCTACGGTGTCATGTCCAAAACTACGGGCCAGCCGGTTACCCCGCAGACGCTTTTCGAGCTGGGTTCCATCAGCAAGACATTCACGGTCACGCTCAGTACCTATGCGGAGACGCAGGGGAAACTGTCACTATCAGGCAAGGTCGAAGACTATCTTCCCTCCATGAAGGGCAAGCCGTTTGGCGATGTCACGCTGATGCATCTTGGCACCCACACCGCCGGCGGCTTTCCGTTGCAGGTACCGGACAGTGTCAAGACGGAGCCGCAGCTTTTGGCCTATTTCAAGGCCTGGAAGCCCGCATACAAGGCGGGAACGCACAGAACCTACGCCAATCCCAGCATCGGAATGCTCGGATACGTCACCGCAAAGGCCATGGGCCAAAGCTATGACAGCGCAATGCAGGACGTACTGTTTCCGGCGCTTGGATTGAAGAGCACCTTCACCGTGGTGCCCAAGGCAAAGATGGCCGATTATGCGCAGGGTTATAAGAGAACCGGCGAACCGGCCCGCATGACGCCAGCCATTCTCTCATCGGAGGCTTACGGGGTCAGATCGACGGCGACCGACATGATCCGTTTCGTCAATGCGAATATGGGGCTGGAAAAGCTGGACGGAAAACTCCAGCAGGCGATCGCCAACACTCATACGGGATATTTCAGCGTTGGCGCGATGACGCAGGATATGATCTGGGAGCAATATGCCTACCCAGCCGCGCTGAAAACACTGATCGAAACGAACTCCGGCGCCTTGCTCAAGACGGTGCCGGTATCGGAAATTTCGCCGCCGATAAAGCCGCGTGGCGATGTCTTCATCAACAAGACCGGCTCCACCAACGGTTTCGGCGCCTATGTGGCGTTCATACCGGAGCAAAAACTCGGTATCGTCATTCTGGCCAATAAAAACTATCCCAATGAGGATCGTGTTGCCGTGGCCTACGAGATTTTGAACGGACTCAAAAGCTCCGAATGATGTCAATGCTGGCGTAAACGCGTACAGGACAAGGGTGGCATTTCGGTCGTAATTCATTTGCTCGCCGACATTGTCTTCCTTGCCCTGAAAGCATGCATTTCCGTCCCTGAAAATCGGCGTATGCCCATATTTTGAGCGCTTGTAATCAAGGCTCAAAAATGGGCTTGACGTCTGCCGAAATTTCTCACCAAATGAACCAATGTTCGATTGGTTCACACAAATGGTGCGGCTTGGCGACAAACCCTAACGACAATTCAAACTACGCTCTGGCGAAGCTTCGCGAGTATATTCAGACGAAGAATCTCGCGAATGACGGCCGCCTGCCGACGGAGCGGGCATTTGCCGAGACCTTCAATGTCGGCCGCCGGTCAATCCGCCGTGCTCTGGAGGTTTTGGAGGCCGAGGGTCTTTTATGGCGTCGCCAGGGGGCCGGAACCTTTGTGGGTGAAAAGCCGGACGATTGGTCCACCCAGGTGACCGAAATGGTCGCCAGCACCGATATCATGGAAATCATGGAAGTCCGCCTGCGCATCGAACCGCAACTGGCGCAGCTTGCAGCCATGCGCGCCAAGCCCGCCGAGGTGGAGCGCATGCGCGCGCTCGTCAAGAAGACCGGCGAAAGCACGGATGCCGATGCCAAGGAATTGTGGGACGGCTCGCTCCACCGCCAGATAGCCCAGAGTGCTGGCAACAAGCTGTTCCTGTCGATCTTCGATGTCGTGAACCGTATTCGTCAGGACGATGCCTGGCAGTCGATACGCGAACTCGCCCGGCGCAGTGGCACGAATGGCAAGGCGTCTTTCGAACAGCATGTCGCCATCGTCGATGCCATTGCCGATCGCGATCCGGCGCGTGCCGGAGAGGCGATGCGCCAGCACCTTCTCATGCATCAGGAACGATTGATCCGCGCCACTTCGCTCGGGTTTCAGGAGGAGACGGCTGCGGAAGACCGTGCGGCGAAGAGCATCAACGAAGCCGACAATCCGCTTACTCCGGCCTCATAGGCCGCGGACGAAAACCCGCCGGTCCTTCGGGGCTGGCCAATGACAAAAGTCAAAGAAAACCAGACCAGAGGATCGAACATGAAGAAAATCTACACACTGACTGCGGCGCTATTGGCAAGCGCGTTTCTGACCGCACCAGCCATGTCTTCCGAATTGCGCATCGGCCTCAACGATGACGCGGACGTGCTTGATCCCGCGCAATCGCGCACCTTCGTCGGCCGTATCGTCTACACCTCCATGTGCGACAAGCTGGTGGATATCTCGCAGGACATGAAGATCGTTCCCCAGCTTGCCACCGAATGGGGCTGGTCCGAGGGTGGCAAGGTGCTGACGATGAAAATTCGCGACGGCGTGAAGTTCCACGACGGCGAGACCCTGGATGCGGCCGCCGTCGTTGCCACCATCGAGCGCAACATGACCCTTCCGGAATCCCGCCGTAAGAGCGAGTTGTCCTCGGTTGAAAAGGTTGAGGCCACCGGGCCGCTGGAAGTCAAGTTCACGCTGAAGACGCCCGATGTCACGCTGCTTGCCCAGCTTTCAGATCGCGCGGGCATGATCGTCGCGCCGAAAGCCGCCAAGGAACTGGGCGCGAATTTCGGCTCCAAGCCGGTTTGCGCCGGACCGTTCAAATTCGTCGAGCGCATTCAGCAGGACCGTATCGTCCTCGAAAAATTCGCGGATTATTGGGACAAGGACAAGATCAAGGTCGACAAGATCGTCTACCTGCCAATTCCCGATACAACTGTGAAGCTTGCAAACCTCCGCTCTGGCGATCTCGACATTGCCGAACGTATCTCGGCGTCCGATGCGGAATCCGTCAAGAATGACCCCAAATTGACCTATGCGGACGTGATCGGTCCGGGCTACATGGCCATGTATGTCAACATCAACAACGGCGCGCGCGCTGACAATCCGCTCGGCAAGGACAAGCGCCTGCGTCAGGCCTTCTCCTATGCGATTGACCGCGAAGCGATCGGCCAGATCGTGTTTGAGGGTACGTCCAAGGCCGGCAATCAGTCATTCCCGCCGACAAGCCCATGGTTCAACCAGAACCTGCCGGTGCCGCCCCGCGACATCGACAAAGCCAAGCAGCTGATGAAGGAGGCTGGCTACGAGAAGCTCGATATCGAACTTCAGCACGCCAACAACACCACGCAGACGCAGATGATGCAGGTGATCCAGTCGATGGTGGCGGAGGCTGGCTTCAACGTGACGCTGAAGGCCACCGAATTTGCGACGCTTCTTTCCGAACAGACCGCCGGCAACTATCAGCTCAGCCGTTCCGACTGGTCTGGTCGTATCGATCCCGATGGAAATCTTCACCAGTTCGTCACCTGCAAGGGCGGCATCAACGATGTGAAATATTGTAATCCTGAAGTCGACAAGCTGCTGAACGAAGCACGCGCCTCGACTGAAGATGCGGTCCGCAAGGAGAAATACGATGCGGCAAGCGTCATCCTAAACGACGACATGCCGATCATCTATCTCGGCCACCAGCCCTATGCCTATGCCATTTCCAAGAAGGTCAAGGGCTGGGAGCCTTCGCCTGATGGCATGATCCGCCTTCTCGGCGTCAGCAAGGACTAAGCGCTTCAAATCCGCCGCACGGCTTGCCGTGCGGCCCTCCAGAACGTGCACGAACGGGGGCAATGCCATGCCTGTCTATATCGGCAAGCGACTGCTGGTCGCGATCCCGACGCTTTTGATCATCTCCATCTTCGTCTTCTCGCTGCAGAAACTGTTGCCGGGTGATCCGGTTCTCGCCATGGCGGGTGAGGAGCGTGATCCGGCGACGATTGAATTCCTGCGGGAGAAGTATCGCCTGAACGACCCGGTACCGCTCCAGTACATCAACTGGCTGGGCGGCGTGGTGACCGGCGATTTCGGTATTTCGCTGAGGACCAACCAGCCGGTGCTGGAACTGATCGGCCAGAAGCTGCCGGTCACCATCCAGCTGGCTGTGATGGCGATGTTCTTTGCGATGGTCATCGGTATTCCGATCGGCATTCTGGCCGCCGTCAAGAAAAACACATGGATCGACTACACCGCCAATATCGTGGCGCTTTCCGGCCTGTCGATCCCGAATTTCTGGCTCGGCATCATGCTGATCCTGCTGGTTTCAGTGAAGCTCGGCTGGCTGCCGGCATCCGGATATGAATCGATATTCGTCGACCCCGTTCGCTCCATCGAGACGATGATCATGCCCGCCTTCGTGCTCGGCAATGCGCTTGCGGCAACGTTGATGCGCCACACGCGTTCGGCAATGGTCGCGGTTTTGAGTTCAGACTATATCCGCACCGCCCGCGCCAAGGGGCTTTCGCCGCGCGAGATCATCCTGTCGCACAGTTTTCGCAACGCGCTTCTACCCGTCATCACGCTGTTGGCACTGCTTTTCGGTGAGTTGCTGGCCGGTGCGGTTCTGACGGAGCAGATATTCACCATTCCCGGCTTCGGCAAGATGACCGTCGATGCGGTCTTCACCCGCGATTACGCCGTCGTCCAGGGCATCGTGCTCTGCACCGCGGTCGGCTTCATCCTCATGAACCTGCTGGCGGACATTGCCTATGTCCTGCTTAACCCTCGCCTCAGGGCGACGATCTGAGGCCTGATATCATGACCGCTCTCGATCAAAACCTGTCCGTACCGGTGCCGCGGCAAGAAAGCCGCGCCTGGAAGAAAATGAAGCGCAACAAATCGGCGCTGGCCGGTCTGATTATCGTGCTTTTCTTCACGGTACTTGCCGTTGCAGCACCGATCCTGCCGATTGCTGACCCTATTGCGACCAGCTGGTCGGCCATCCGCAAGGCGCCGTCCGCCGCCCACTGGCTCGGCACCGACGATCTTGGCCGTGATATCCTTTCGCGCATGATTTATGGCGCGCGGGCCTCGCTGATGGCCGGTGTTGTCTCCGTCATGATCGCGGTGGTGATCGGCGTGCCCTTCGGGTTGATCGCCGGTTATTTCGGTGGCTGGGTGGATATGGTCATCTCGCGCATCACCGAAGCGCTGCTGGCTATGCCGTTCCTCATCATGGCTATTGCCCTTGCGGCCTTCCTCGGCCCGAGCCTTACCAACGCGATGATCGCCATCGGGCTTTCCGCCATGCCGATTTTCGTTCGGTTGACCCGTGGTCAGGTGCTGGCGGTCAAGATGGAAGATTATGTCGAGGGGGCAAGGTCGATTGGCCTCAACCACTTCGACATCATGACACGATACATCCTGCCAAATGTCTTTGCTCCCATCATCGTGCAGGCGACCTTGACGGTTGCGACGGCCATCATTGCGGAAGCGAGCCTGTCCTTCCTCGGCCTTGGCCAGCAGGCACCGGCGCCGTCGTGGGGTTCCATGCTGAACACCGCGAAGAACTTTCTGAGCCAGGCACCGTGGATGACGATGTGGCCCGGCATTGCAATTTTCCTCGTCGTCATAGGCTTCAATCTCCTGGGCGATGGCCTGCGTGATGCGCTCGATCCGCGCGAAGCATGATTTCTCATAAGGAACTGACTGAATGACCGAATTTACCACACGCCCCGAGATCCTTGGCACATTCGGCGTCGTCACCTCGACGCACTGGATCGCATCGGCCGTGGGCATGGCAATCCTCGAAAAGGGAGGTAACGCCTTCGACGCAGCGGTTGCCACCGGCTTCGTGCTGCAGATCGTCGAACCGCATCTCTGTGGCCCCGGCGGCGACATGCCTGCCGTCTTTTATTCAAAGAAGAAGGACAAGGTCGAAGTCATCTGCGCGCAGGGGCCTGCTCCGAGTGGCGCCACCATCGAGCACTATACCTCGGAGGGGCTTAAGCTGATCCCCGGCGATGGTCTGCTTGCAACCGTCATTCCCGGAGCCTTCGATGGCTGGATGCTGATGCTGCGCGACTATGGCACGATGAGCGTGCGCGAGGTGCTGGAACCAGCCATCTATTATGCCGAATACGGACATCCGACCCTGCCGCGCGTTTCCGCCACCATCAAGGGGCTGGCGGAATTCTTCGAGAAGGAATGGCCGACATCCTACGAGACCTGGCTGCCGGGTGGTGCCGCACCCGAGCCCCACGCCCTTTTCAGGAATCCTGTACTTGCGGAAACCTACAAGCGGATCGTCACTGAATCCGAAGCGCGTTCGGGTCGCGAAAACCAGATTGAGGCCGCACGCGACGCTTTCTATCGGGGTTTCGTAGCGGAAGCGATCGACACTTACGTCAAGACCGCTGAAGTCATGGATGCAAGCGGCACCAAGCACAAGGGCGTGCTGACGGCGCAGGATATGGCGGACTGGAGCGCGACCATCGAAGCTCCGCAGACGCTTGATTATCATGACTGGACGATTGCAAAGACGCCTGCCTGGGGGCAGGGACCGGTTTTGTTGCAGTCGCTCGCCCTGTTGAAAGGCTTCGATCTTGCGGCCATGGACCCGTCCGGCCCCGATTTCATCCACACCATCGTTGAGGCCATGAAGCTCGCCTTTGCCGACCGTGAGGTCTATTACGGCGATCCTGATTTCGGCCAGATTCCGACGGAATATCTTCTCTCTGAAAGCTACAATGCCGGGCGTCGTAAACTTATCGGCAGCGAGGCATCGCTCGATCTGCGTCCCGGCATCGTGCCGGGTTACGAGAAGCAGGTGGACGCCACCATGGCCATGCTCGCCGAAATGAGCGGCAAGGGCACCGTCTACGAGCCCACCATGTCGCATCTTACCGAAAAACGCGGCGATACCGTGCATATCGATGTCATAGACCGCTGGGGCAACATGGTCTCAACCACGCCGTCCGGCGGCTGGCTGCAATCATCGCCAATTGTTCCGGGATTGGGCTTTGCGCTCAATTCCCGCGCCCAAATGTTCTGGTTAAAGGAAGGCCTGCCGACCTCGCTTGCACCTGGAAAACGCCCGCGCACCACGTTGACACCCTCGCTCGCGCTGCATCAGGGACGCCCTTCCATGGTGTTCGGTACTCCGGGCGGCGATCAGCAGGATCAGTGGCAGCTGCCCTTCTTCCTGCGTTATGCACATCACGGCAAGAACCTGCAGGCGGCCATCGACATGCCGCTGTTCCATACCTCGCATTTTCCGGGCTCGTTTTATCCGCGCACCAGTTCGCCGGGCGAGATCATGGTGGAAAGCACCGTGGGTGATATCACGCTGCAGGAGCTTCGCCGCCGCGGACACAAGGTCACCGTTGCCGATGCGTGGTCGGTGGGCCGCCTGACTGCCGCAAAGCGGGATGCCGATGGCCTGCTGCGGGCCGCCGCAACCCCGCGACTGATGCAGGCCTATGCTGTGGGACGATGACATCATGAATACGACACCTGTTCTCTCCGTTAGAAACCTGACCACTTCTTTTCTAGTCGATGATGCTTGGAAGAGCGTCGTCCGTAACGTCTCCTTCGATGTTGCTCCGGGCGAAACCGTCGCGATTGTCGGCGAGTCCGGTTCGGGAAAGTCCGTCACCTCGCTGTCCATCATGCGCCTGCTTAGCCCCGCTTTCAGCCGGATTGAGGGTGAAGTTCTCTTGAACGGGCGCAATCTTCTGGCGCTTTCCGAGAAGGAAATGCGGGGCGTGCGGGGCAACGACGTCTCGATGATATTTCAGGAGCCTATGACGTCGCTCAATCCGATCTTCACGATCGGCCGCCAGATTTCCGAGGTCCTCGTCCGGCACAAGGGCTTTTCGAAGCAGCAGGCAAGGGCGGAGACGGTCCGGCTTCTCGAAAAGGTTCGTATTCCCAACGCGGCCGGTCGCTTTGACGAGTATCCGCATCAGTTTTCCGGTGGCATGCGCCAGCGCGTGATGATCGCAATGGCGCTCGCTTCCCGGCCGAAACTGCTGATCGCCGATGAACCGACGACCGCGCTCGACGTCACCATTCAGGGCCAGATTCTCGATCTGATCAAACTGCTTCAGGAAGAGGAGGGCATGTCGGTCCTCTTCATTACTCATGATATGGGCGTCGTGGCGGAGATCGCCGACCGCACCATTGTGATGTTCCGGGGCGATGAGGTCGAGACCGGACCTACCGGGGATATATTCCAGCGCGGCAAGCATCCCTATACGCGGGCGCTGCTTTCGGCGGTGCCGAAGCTCGGCTCGATGCGCGACCGGCAGTGGCCGACGCGCTTTCCGGTCCTCGACATGAAAACCGGCCTGTCGACCGAGCCGGTAGAAGTGGCCGAAACGGTTGCGAGCGGACAGACACCTGTCCTGTCGGTCAAGAACCTCGTGACGCGGTTTCCCATCCGCTCCGGCCTTTTGGCCCGGCAGACGGGTGCGGTTCACGCGGTCGAAAACGTCTCCTTCGATCTGTTTCAGGGGGAGACGCTTGCACTGGTCGGCGAGTCCGGTTGCGGAAAGTCGACGACCGGCCGCTCGATCATGCGTCTTGTCGAACCGACGGCCGGCGAGGTTTCGCTCGATGGTTACGATGTGATGCGGCTCGATACAGTCGGCCTGCGCAATATGCGTAAGTCCGTACAGATGATCTTTCAGGATCCGTTTTCGTCGCTCAATCCGCGCATGACGGTGGGTACGGCGATTTCCGAACCCTTCATCAAGCACAAACTGGGCACCACGAAGCAGGCGAAGGAAAAGACTGCCGATCTCCTCGAAAAGGTTGGTCTAACCGCCGACATGGCGAGCCGCTATCCTCACGAATTTTCCGGCGGCCAGCGCCAGCGCATCGCGATTGCCCGTGCGCTTGCCCTCGATCCGAAGGTCATTGTTGCCGACGAAAGCGTGTCGGCTCTCGATGTTTCGATCAAGGCGCAGGTCTGCAACCTGCTCCTCGACCTGCAACAGAGCCTCAATCTCGCCTTCCTCTTCATCTCCCACGATATGGCGGTGGTGGAGCGTGTCAGCCATCGCGTCGCGGTGATGTATCTCGGTGAGATTGTGGAGATCGGTCCGCGCGCTGCTGTTTTCGACAATCCGCAACATGCCTACACGAAGAAACTCATGGCGGCAGTGCCGGTACCCGATCCGGCGCGACGCGGAATAAAGCGCGGCATATCCAACGATGAACTGAAAAGCCCGATACGGCCGATGGGATTTCAAACGCCGACGCGAAACTATAAAACCGTTTCCCCGGGCCATCTGGTTCAGGTTGTTTAAGGCAATTCTGGCATTCCGGATTGAAAAACCGTGAAGTTTCGCACAGCTATCCGCTTTTCTGAGCGGAATAATTTTTACAGCCTAGCTTAACGCGCGTCGTCAAAAGTGGTTCCCATATGAATCGAAAATAAAACGTTCGATTCAATGCGCCGCATATTCTAGTTTGCGCGCGAATGAGGTGCATGCCGGGAATTTACAACTGTGATTAGTTTTTCGCCTTTTGCTCAGCGAAGCCTGTTTATGCTCGCTGTGGGTGTTGCAATATTGACCGGAATGGTCGCCACTTCGCTGTGGCTAGTGCAGGTGAACAACCGGTACTCGCAAGAAACAGCCGAGTTGCGCCGTGTGCGGGCAGCCATTCTCGATATCCTGACGTCGATGCAGGACATTGAAACGGGGCAGAGGGGTTATCTGCTGACCAACAACATCGAGTATCTGGGCCCTTATCAGGAGGCCTTGAGCCTGTTGCCGCAGAGGCAGTCCAGACTTCTCGAAGTGCTGAAGGACCAGAAGCAATACGAGCAGGATCTGACGGATCTCGGTAATGCCGTCGCCAACAAGCTGGCTGAAACCCAGGAAACCATCGATCTGCAAAAGGCAGGACGCATCACCGAGGCAGTCGAAGTCGTCCGTGAGAATGACGGCAAACGGTTCATGAACGAAATCAGGGCGATCTTGTCGAAGCTGCAATCGCAGACCGACGACCGGCTCCGCATCATCGTCGGAGACCAACTTGGCGCCGCCAATACATTGCAATGGGTAACGCTCGGCGGCACGCTGGCGATCCTGCTTGTTGTCGGCGGTTCAATTTTTCTGGTTTTCACATATATCCGTGCGTTGAACCGGTCTCGGGAAGATGTTGACGAGCTAAATCGCCATCTGGAGGAGCGGGTTGAGGAAAGAACCCGTGATCTTCGCAGCGCCAATCAGGAAATTCAGCGCTTCGCCTATATCGTCACGCATGATTTGCGTGCGCCGCTCGTCAATATCATGGGGTTCCTCTCCGAATTCGATACGTCCCTGAAGCCGGTCACCGCCTATGTGCTCGCAGACGGCAAAATGCCTTCCGACGACGTGGTTCGGGATGCCAGACTGGCTGTCGAGGAGGATCTTCCCGAGGCGATCAGTTTCATCCGCTCTTCGACACGCAAGATGGACCAGCTGATCAATGCGATCTTGAAGATATCGCGCGATGGTCAGCGAAAGCTGCAGCCGGAAAAAGTCGACATAGAGACATTGCTGTCATCGCTCTCCGAGACGGTTCGTCACCAGATCAATGCCAATGGCGGCGAGATCAGTGTCGAGACATCAAAGCTGACAGTCGTGACGGATCGTATCTCTCTCGACCAAATCCTTGGCAATCTTTTCGACAATGCGGTGAAATACCAGATTCCGGGACGACCGCTGCGATTGACTGCCCGTGCTTATCCGTCCGGGCGGGGTGCCATCAGCATCGAAGTCAGCGACAACGGGCGTGGCATTGGCGAGCATGATCTGGAACGGGTGTTCGAACTCTTTCGCCGCGCCGGTGATCAGGATCAACCGGGGGAAGGCATCGGCCTTGCCCATGTTCGGTCGCTAATAAGAAGTTTAGGAGGAGACATTAAGGTGAGTTCCGAACTTGGCAAAGGCAGTACATTTACATTGCTGCTGCCGAGCGATCTCAGAAAAGTGACGAAAGAAGGCGAAAAATGAAGGCAACCGGTCAAGAGGTAACGATCATTATGATCGAGGATGACGAAGGTCATGCTCGGCTGATCGAGAAGAACGTACGTCGCGCAGGTGTGAATAACGAGATCATGCCCTTTACGCTCGGTGCAAAGGCACTCGACTACATCCTCGGTGAAAACCGCGATGGCGTTGTCAGCAAAGATCGATATCTTCTTGTTTTGCTCGATCTTAACCTCCCTGATATGTCGGGTATCCGAATTCTCGAGGAGATCAAGAGTAACGAATATACGCGCCGTTTGCCGGTGGTCGTTTTGACGACGACGGATGACGAAACCGAGATTCAGAAATGTTATGACCTTGGTGCAAATGTCTATATAACCAAGCCGGTCGACTACGAAGGCTTTGCGAGTGCGATAAAGAACCTCGGCCTGTTCTTCTCCGTAATTCAAGTACCTTGAAGGCATGATGGCATTGCGCGTTTTGTATGTTGATGATGATCCGGCTCTGGCGCGGCTTTCCAGCCGGATCCTTGGTCGTCACGGAATGGAGGTGGTCCATGCCGCATCCGTGGCGTCCGGGCTCAAGATGTTTCAAGACGAGCAGTTCGATATCGTCGTTCTGGACCATTACTTCCAGACATCGACGGGAATGGAGTTCCTTGCCGCGATTCAGTCCTTGCCGGGGCGGGTTCCCGTTCTTTATGTAACGGGATCGAACGAAGCCCAGATCGCGATCGACGCCCTCAAGGCGGGTGCCGCCGACTACGTCATAAAGAATGTCGGTGACGACTTTTTCCCGCTGTTGCTTACGGCTATCGATCAGTCGCTGGAAAACCATCGTCTGCGTCAGACGAAGGAGGAATCCGACCGGTTGCTGGTAAAGGCCAAGGAACATGCGGAAATGATGGTGAAGGAGATGAACCATCGGGTCGCCAACAGCCTCTCGCTGGTATCCGCCATGATTCGCCTGCAGATAAACACCATCAAGTCTGAGGAAGCCGAAGTCGCCTTGCTGGAAACCCAAAGCAGGATTTCGGCGATCGCCGGCGTTCACCGCAGCCTTTACAATACCGACAATATAGGTCTGGTATCGCTCAATTCGTACCTGACGTCGATCATCGATGGGTTGTTTCAGGCGGTTCCCGGATCTTCGTCCATTACCGTCGAAACATCGCTTTGTGACATCAGCCTCAAGGCAGACCATGCCGTAGCTCTGGGTGTCATCATCACCGAGCTGCTGACCAACGCGCTGAAATACGCTTATCCAGATCAATCCGGCACGGTTCGCGTCGAACTTTCGGAAGAAAATCGGCAATTTGTTCTCGTTGTCGAAGACGATGGTGTCGGTTCAAAGCCCGACGCATCTCCGCGTGGTACTGGCCTCGGAACAAAGCTGATTATGGCAATGGCTCAGAACATTGGTGCTCGCGTCGAGCAAACGCATACGCACCCGGAACAGGCCAAGGGAACGCGTTACACGATGACCTGGAGCGAGACGTAAACGCCGATAGCTTCGGTTTTTAAATATAATTCTAATTTAGTGATTTAATATAACTGGCGCCGCGCTTGGGCAGCTGGAACGTAAGCTTGCCAGGGAGTTGACAGGCATGCAACAGCTCAAGGCCCGGCGTCTGTATATACCGGGGTGGTCAGGAAGCCGTCCGATACGAATTGGCTTCAGGCACCTGTTCTGACGATGCCGTCAAAACCATCATCGTGCACGGGCACGCTTGGCAAGAAGAGCGGATGTCGCAGAAATGCGATCAGACTGTTCCTTTGCAAGACGTGCTTCCCGCAGCCGCAAAGTCTTGGCGTCGCGGGACTGCGTGATCGAATCAAGCTCGTCGAGCGCTTTGTCCTTTGCGAAGAACGGCGTCTGGATGTTGCTGAAGGCAACCTCGGCCTTCTGGCGCGAGATACTGTATTTTTCTGTCATGGGTGTTCCGGTGGTAAGGCTCGACATGCGAGCGGAAAACAAAAGGCCAGGCAATTTGCCTGGCCTTGATTGGTTCGGGGTGCTTCCGGCAGTGCCAGTACATCCGTGGTCAAAGGGAAGCAAAACCCGTTAGGCAGCCTGCAGATTGCAGGCCGACATTTTGCCGGACTTGTTGTCGCGTTCCAGGTCGAAGCCGATCTTCTGGCCTTCGACGAGTTCGCGCATACCAGCCCGCTCAACAGCGGAGATATGAACGAAGGCATCTGTGCCGCCGTTGTCAGGCTGAATGAAGCCGAAGCCTTTAGTGGAATTAAACCATTTAACTGTGCCAGTGGTCATGATGAACCCTTTCATAGCGATAGAGGACCCACAGCACTGAGAAGCGCTGCGAACATTGATAGCGATTTTGAAAGGAAAGGTTCGTTCAGAACGCGGTGCCAATCGCGCAACAAGCAAAGCTAAGCAAGCAAATTCGATGGTTCGTTATAGCGTGCTTGCACGGTTGCGTCAACTATTAGTTTTTCTAATTTTTGCGTCTCGACAAAAAGTTGTGCTTGGCCATCCCTTTTACTCGCTCCGCATTGTTTTTAGCGGGAAGGTCTTCACGCAGTATCGCCGTGCAGGCGGATCCCGCACAGACGTTTTGCCAGACTCTTTTGTTGGGGCTCATGCCGCAGTTCAAGGTCTCCCGCTTCTGACACGAGACGTAGGCCGATATCGATCCTGTTTCCCAACCGTGACATTGATCGCTCCTAAACAGGAAAGCTGACAGATACGGTACCGAGACAATGGCATGTTTTAGGCCCCCGCAAATAGCTGCAGGGGCCATGCAACATCAGATGAGGTCGCGTTTGTAGCGCTCATCCCACTTCCGGGTTTTGACGAGGCTGCCATTTTCGAGTGCCGAAAGTTCTCCGGTCAGGTAGAAATTCTCCCTGTCGGAGTGCATCTCGGTGCGGCTATCGATCTTGATGCGCCACCCATCGCGGCCAATTTCATATGTCTGGGTGAGGACGTATTTCGCGGAGAGGGGATCTCCGTCGCGAATGGTCAATTCACGCCGCAGGCTATGGCTGAGTTCGGTGTCGATGTCGTCAAACCGCAACACGCCCTCGCCGAACAAGCCGCCCACGCCTTCCGTGACATAGGTGTTGATACCCGTCTCATGGTCCTGTTCGGTCCAGCGGCGGACCGTGCCGGGATCGACCTGCGTCATGGGTGTCGATGGGCCGTGGGCAGGGGCCTCGAAACGCACAGGCTTGTCGTCACAGGTGGCACGCACGGGCAGGTCAAGCGCGCTTTCTGCAACGGAAATGCTGATCGTCGCATCGTAAGGCGATGTCCATACCATCGGCCAGTAGGCCGTGGCGATGGCGAGTTGCAGCCGGTGCCCTTTGGCAAAACGATAACCGCAATCATTGAGCTTGATTTTGACATCGTAAAATTTGCCGGGTTCCAATGCTTCCGGATTTTCGTGGCTATCGCGGTGGGTCAGGTTGAAAACCTGATAACTGACACGTGTGACACGGCCATCCGGCAGGACGTCGTTGAGGCGCAGTGAAATCTGCGCGACAGGGCAATCTGCGGCAATACGCAGACGCGCTACCGGCGCACCGAGAATATCGAAATCCTCTTCCATCAAGGCGGTTTCGAAAACGAGCGCGCCACCGTTGTCGAGCCGCTGATCGGTTGGATGTTCACCGGGACATCCGGTCGCCATCCATTCCCCGCCCGCCTTGCCGTGGCTTTGCGGCGAACGAATGCTGAGAATTGCCGGTTCGCTTGCCGTATCGCGCAGTTCCTTCGCTGCACCGGGGTAAAGTGAGCGGGTTGCAATTTCGGGCGAAGGCCATGTTGCTTCACCCACCCAGCGGCCTTGCGTCGTCGTGCGCGTACCGGTCGGTTCGATCGTGTCGCTGACGAAGGCGCGCAGCATCGGCTCGTCCATGACGCCGGTGTCCTTGCCTTTCAGCCAATGGTCCCACCAGCGCGTTGCTTCCTGCAGGAAGCCAATTGCGGGACCGGGAACACCATCTTGGGGGTAGATATGGCCCCACGGACCGATGATGCCGCGACGCGGGACCTGAAGGTTCTCCAGAAGCCGCGGGACGGCATTGGTATAGCTGTCCGCCCATGCGCCGATGGCAAGGACCGGGCATTCAATTGCGCTCCAGTCTTCGCAGACCGAGCCGTGTTTCCAGTAATCGTCGTAACGTTGGTGTTCCAGCCAGAGGGCGGGAAAGAAGGGGAGCTTCTCCAGGCGCTCGATCCAGCTGTCGCGCCACGTGTCACCGACGATCTCCGGATCAAGCGGACGGCTCTGATAAGCAAGCATGATGGTGCCCCACCACAGATTGTCGTTCAGCAGCAGGCCGCCCATGTAGTGAATGTCGTCGGTATAACGGTTGTCCGTCGAATAGGCGGTGATAACGGCTTTCAGTGCCGGCGGACGGCGGGCGGCGACCTGCAGGCCGTTGAAGCCGCCCCAGCTCTTGCCCATCATGCCGACATTGCCGGTGCACCACGGCTGGCGGGAAATCCAGTCGATCACCTCGAGTGCGTCGTCCTGTTCCTGCTTCAGATATTCGTCTGCCATGTGGCCATCGGATTCGCCGGTGCCGCGCATGTCCACGCGAATTGCGGCATATCCCTGGCTGGCAAAATAGCCGTGCATCGGCTCGTCGCGCCCGCGGGTTCCGTCTCGCTTGCGATAGGGAATATACTCGAGAATGGCGGGAACCGGCGATTGTTCCGCGCCCTCCGGCAGCCAAAGGCGAGCACCAAGGCGTACGCCATCGCTCATGGGAATCCAGATATGTTCTTCAACACGTATTGTCATTTGGGGTATTCCAGTCGGGTCATTTGAAGCGGGCATCGCTTTGCCGGGAGACAACAATGAAAGAATGCGAGGCGACACCCATCAAAGAGTGAACCGCCCCGCAGATCATGCGGCGGGGAGGCCACGTCTTGCCAGCACGCCATCCAGCCAGTCGCGCCGCAGTTCGGGGACCGAGGTGATGAGCTGTTCGGTATAGGGTTGGTAAGGAGGTGCAAAAACCTCCTTGGTCGTGCCGGTTTCGACAATGCGGCCATGCTGCATCACCATCGTCCTGTCGGCGAGCCGGCGAACGACGCCGAGGTCATGGGTGATGAACAGATAGGAGACGCCCAGTTCATCCTGCAACGAGCGCAACAGTCTGAGAATTTCTTCCGCCACGAGAGGATCAAGTGCCGATGTCACCTCGTCGCAGATGATAAGATCGGGTCTTGCGGCAAGTGCGCGTGCGATACACACGCGCTGCTTCTGCCCCCCGGAAAGCGCTTTTGGCAGGCGCTCTGCAAACTCCCGGGGCAGACCGATCAGGTCCAGCAACCGGTTCACCTCGGAGGCGCGCTCATCGTCATTCATTCCGAAATAGAACGACATGGGACGGCCGATGATCTCGCCGACGGTGTGGCGCGGATTGAGCGCCACATCCGGAAGCTGGTAAACGAGCTGGATACGGCGAAGATCTTCGCGCGAACGCCTGGAGTACTTGTCCGCAAGCCGGTGTCCAGCCAGCGAAATGACTCCGGAGGATTGCGGCGGCAACCCGGCAATAACCCTGGCCAAAGTGGATTTTCCCGAACCGGATTCACCCACGACTGCCAGTGTTTCGCCCTTTCGGATTTCGCAGTGAACGTTGTCCAGCACCTTCTTGCGACCGTAGTAGGCGGTGACGCCACGCGCTTCCAGCAGGATTTCACCACCCCTGTTCTGGACGGATTCGCCGGACATGCTGGCTTGGCGTTCGGATACAAGGCGGCGCGTATAGTCTTCCTGCGGGTGCTCGAGGATATCCTCGGCAGAACCGGCTTCTACCTTTTTGCCATGGCGCAAGACCATGATGCTGTCAGCAATCTGCGCGACGACGGCAAGGTCATGCGTGATGTAGAGGGCGGCGGTATTGTAGCGCTGGATGAGGCTGCGGAGCAGGGCCAGAACCTCTATCTGCGTGGTGACATCGAGTGCCGTTGTGGGTTCGTCCAGCACGAGTATGTCAGGGCGGCATGACATCGCCATGGCCACCATCGCGCGCTGTAACTGCCCACCGGAGACCTGATGCGGGTAACGGTCGCCGAAATTCTGATAATCGGGAAGTTGCAGCGCTTGCAGCAGTTCCAGCATCCAGGCTTCGGCTTCCCGCCGGTTCATGACGCCGTGGTAAAGTGGCCCCTCGATAATCTGTTCGCCAATCTTCATGGCAGGGTTGAACGCCGCAGCTGCACTTTGCGCCACATAAGCGATGCGCGCACCGCGCGCCGCCTCACGACCGGCGCGATCCACCGTCATCAGCGAAACGCCATTCACGACGATTTCTCCACCAACGATTCGGCAACCGTTTCGGCCATATCCCATGGCGGCAAGCCCGATGGTGGATTTACCGGCGCCGGATTCACCGATCAGCCCTTTGACCTCACCGCGCTTGAGATCCAGATCGATACCATCAACCAGAATTGCTCCATTCGGCGCAGCAACTTTCAGGCCGCGAATTTGCAGGACTTCATTGTTACTCATCGGTCTGCTCCCTGAATTGCGCTGCGGCCAGCCAGCAGCCAGTCCACGACGAGATTGACGCCGATGGTGAGAACGGCGATGGCAGCGGCCGGATATAGCGGTGCGTAGAGACCGTAAAGAATGGCCTGCTGGTTGTCCTTCACCATGCCGCCCCAGTCTGCGAAAGGCGGCTGAACGCCAAGCCCGAGAAAGGACAGACCGGCCACGAACAGAAAGGTGAAGCAGAAACGCAGGCCGAATTCCGCAATGAGCGGCGGCAGGGCATTGGGCAGTATCTCCCTGAACACCAGCCAGATCAGGCCTTCTCCGCGCAGGCGCGCGGTCTCGGCATATTCCAGCACATTCACGCCCTGGGCGACAATGCGCGCCAGACGGAAGACGCGGGTGGAATCCAGAAGCGCAATGGTCACTATCAGCACGGGGATGGACGAGCCTAGCGCCTGCAGCACGACAAGAGCCGAGATCAGCACTGGAATACACATGACAGTGTCGACGATGCGCGAGAGAACCATATCGAGCCAGCCGCCAAAGATGGCCGCGATGAAACCAAGCGTGATGCCGATTGTGAAGGAGAGCAGGGACGCCGCCAGCGAAACGCCGATGGAGATTTGCGCACCGGCCAAAAGGCGCGACAGCATATCGCGTCCGTTCTGATCAAGGCCAAACCAGTGCATTGCCGAAGGCGGATCGAAAGGCGAACCGACGATCTCCTCCTGCCCGAAAGGCGCGATATGCGGACCGGCTGCGAACAGGACGATGTTGACCGAAATGATGAAAAGACCGACCCATGCGGTTGGGGTGATGGTGCGGAGCATTTTCATCGGGGATGCCTCAGGCGCGGGTTAAGCGCAATTGCCGACACATCGGCAATGATGTTTAGAATGACGTAGGTTGCGCCGAAAACGAGGGCTGCCGCCTGTACCAGTGGAAGGTCCCGCTTCGAAACGGCATCGACCATGAAACGGCCAAGGCCGTTATAGTTGAACACGGCCTCTACCAGCACCACACCGGTGATGAGATAGGCGATGTTGAACGATACGACGTTGACGATCGGGGCCGCGGCGTTGGGAAGCGCGTGGCGGAGAACCACGCGTTTGGTCCGCAACCCCTTGAGATAGGCTGTTTCGACATAGGCCTGATCCATCACCGCAAGAACGGCGGTACGGGTCATGCGCAGCATCTGCGCCACAGTCACCAGAACCAGCGTCAGAGCAGGAAGCGTGGTGGCTTTCAGCCAATCCGCAAAGCCCATGCCCGGATAAGTGTCGGCAAGGCTCGGCAAAAGATTGTACTGCACGGACACGAAAAGGATCAGCAACAGGCCCAGAAAATATTCCGGAAGGGAAACAAAGCCCAGCGCAACGATGTTGACAGCCCGATCGAACAGGCTGCCGCGCCAGATGGCACTGAACAGACCCAGAAGTACGGCAAACGGAACGGACACGACGGCGGCATACAGCGCCAGCGCCATGGTGTTCCAGAACCGCGGCCATAAGAGAGCTGCAACGGGCTGGTGGTTTGCCAGCGAATTTCCAAGGTCGCCGGTCACGAAACCGCCGAGCCAGGAAAGATAACGTTGCAGAAGGGGCTGCTCCAGACCGAGATCGGCGCGCAGCACGGCGAGAGATTCAGGAGTCGCATTCTGTCCGAGTATTGCCGACGCCACATCTCCGGGAAGAAGCTGAGTGCCGGCGAAAATAAGCGCCGACACCAGCAGAAGCGTCAAAATACCCAAAGCAATGCGCTTCAGGATAAGCTTAGTCATTATGCGTCCAACCAGACCTTTTCAGCGAGACGGGCACCCATGAAGTTGAACATCGGATGCGTGGTCACGCCCTTCAGTTTCTTGGATGTCGCATCCAGATAATCTCCGAACATCGGGATCATGGCGCCACCCTCATTGGAGATGAGCGCCTGAAGCTCGGCATAGATTTCCTTGCGCTTCGCATCATCGAGAAGTGCACGCGCCTCGATGAGTTTCCTGTCGAAGTTTTCGTTCTTCCAGTGCGTATCATTTTGCGCCGAGGTGGACTGGTAAGCGATGGTCAGCATCTGGTCTGCTGTTGGGCGTCCGCCCCAGTATGACATGCAGAATGGAGCTTTCATCCAGACGTTGTCCCAGTAGCCATCGGCGGGTTCGCGCTTGATAGAAACATCGATGCCGCCCTTGGCCGCACTCGTGCGGAAAATCGCCGCTGCATCCACAGCGCCGGAGAAGGCGGCGTCGGAAGCGGAAATCTCAACCTTGAGCGTATCGAGGCCAGCCTGCTTTAGATAAAACTTCGCCTTCTCGGGGTCGTAGGGACGCTGCGCCAGATCCGCGGCATAAAAGCGGTCAGAACTCGGGATCGGATGATCGTTCCCGATGCGGCCGTAGCCACGCAGCGCGGTTTTCAAAAGCTGCTCGCGGTCGATGGCGTGCTTGATGGCAAGGCGGATATTGTTGTCCTTGTATGGCGCCTGCGTGCAATCCATCAGGAATGTGAAGTGCTGGCCGCCAGCCGATTGGACGATGTTGAGGTTGGGGTTACGGCGCAGCAGGTCTACTGTCTTGAAGTCGAGTTGGTTGATCGCATGGACCTGACCCGACATCATGGCATTGGTGCGTGCGGCGATATCGTTGATGACGATGACTTCCACGGCGTCAACGTGAGCGGCATTCGGCTTCCAGTAATTCGGATTACGTGTAAAGCGCGAACGAACGCCCGGATCGTAGCTTTCGAACACGAATGGCCCGGTGCCGACAGGTTTGCTGAAATCCGTCCAGCCTTCGGGCACAACGAGGAAATGGTAGTCGGACAAGATGTAAGGAAGGTCGGCATTGCCGCTTTCGAGGACGATCTTGACCTCGGTGTCGGAAAGCTTGTCGACGCTCTTAAGCGCAGACGCAACCGAGCGTGCTGCAGAGGTGGTTTCGCCACGGTGCAGGTTGATGGAGTAGATGACGTCTTCCACGGTCAGGGTCTTGCCGTTGTGGAAGGTGACACCCTGACGCAGCTTGAAGACCCACTCCACGGCGCCGGGCTGCGCTTCCCAGCTTTCGAACAATTCAGGCACAGCGTGATTGCTGGCATCGATCTCGACAAGGCCGTTCATGATCATGAAGGCCTGATTGACCGGCACCCAGTCTTTCAGGATGCGGGGATCGAGGTTATCCGTGGTGCTGCCGCCGCCGATACCCAATTTCAAAACGCCACCCTTCTTCGGTGTGTCCGCGCCTTGCGCACTGGCGTCTGTGATGAAACCGGCAGAAAGCGCCGCGAGGCTGGCCGCGCCGGCAAGAAAATGCCGCCGGTCGAGCGAGAAGGAAAAGGGGGAGGATGTCATGTTTGGGTTCCCTGTTTTTTATCGGGGCCGGACGAGGCGCGGCTGGCAGTGGCGTATCGTACTCGACGGTTCGGCACTAGATACCGATGCGCGCAGGGGGGTATGATTTTTGCGCATGGGGTCATGAAATCTGAGCGCATCCGGTTATCTGCGAAGCGGAGTAAAGGGATGCGCCGGAGCGGGTCCGGTGTAGCAGGCGCTCGCCGGGCGGGCGTGTTTATGGAGTGGATACAAATGGGGCTAGCGGATCTTGTCGGCCTTGCAGGAGCGTTTTTTTATCTCTTCGCCTATGCCCTGTTGCAGCTACGACTTCTGACGATAGAAGACTGGCGCTACACTCTCTTAAACGTTCTGGGTGGCGTGTTTCTGATCTACTCGCTGATATGGAATTTCAACCTCGGCTCGCTGATTTCACAGGTCGCCTGGCTGCTGTTCACCATCATCGGCTACGCGCGGTTCCTCCTGGACCGGCGCCGCAAGACACCTCCTGCGCAGGCATGACGGGTTTCAGCGCGCGGTTTTATGGTTGTCTGCAATCAGCCAATCGGAAACCTCGCGCACAATTTTACGCTGGTGGCGATCTGCCGGTCGCATCAGGTAAAATTTGCCTTCCGAGCGCATGGCATGGGAATGCACAGGAACGAGCGCTCCGCTATCCAGTTGGTCGCGGATGAGCCAGGTCCACCCAAGCGTTGCACCAAGCCCCTGCGATGCCGCCGCGACGCAGAGGCCATAGTCTCCGAGTTTCCACTGGATTGCATCCTGTGGCGGCAACAGGTGTGACGAGCGCCACCAGTCGCTCCAATCCTGCCATTCCCGCATCGAATCTTCGATGGAGATCAAAACCGGTGCCCTCTGCTCCATAAGATTGGTCATGCCGCGGGCAGAAACGGGGACGACCTCCTCCTGGCCGAGTTCCGATAGCCAGACGCCAATCGGTCTTTCCTTGCGATAGAAAATAGCCAGGTCGAATTCATCCAGACGCAGATGTGCCACATCGTCAGTTACCCGCACCCGCAATTCGATGCCGGGAATATCGCGTTTCAGTTTCTGCAGGCGAGGCATGAACCATTGATCCGCAATCCCGCGAGAGCAGGCGATGGTGATCTGGCTGGCGCCGGTCCACGAGCGGACGCCGTCCGTGACACTTGCGATATCGAGGATCAGCCGCGATATATCGATCGAGTAGTTTTCGCCGATGGTCGTCAGTCGCACGCCTGTCGGCACGCGCTCGAAAAGCTTGGAGCCAATGAACGCTTCCAGCTTGCCGATCTGCCGGCTGACGGCGCTCTGCGTCAGGCCCAGCTCGTTGCCCGCGCGGGAGAAGCTGCCCAAACGGGACGCTGCCTCAAAAACAACAAGCGCCTCCAGCGGCGGCAATCTAAAAGACGGTTGCATTCAGGTTCCCAAAAACAGAGTTTGCGATCCGATACACCGCCGCCGCAAACTCTTCAATTTTTTTGGGATTCCATGCTGCGCTGAGGCTTTGCCACTAGCGCCTTTCTGTTACCCAAGATTAGGGCTGACGGTCCGGCATTATCAGCCAGAACAATTGCACGAGGTCGCGCCAGGTTCGAGCCAGATCCTCGGCCGTCGATGTCAGCTCCCTGTAAATATAGATGCCCGCAAGCGTGAGAACGGCTGCAAGCGTTAGAACGACCAACAGCACCCAAGGCCAGATGAGGCGTTTGCTCTTTGGCTTTGGTTCGGGCTTTGTGTCCAGATTGGGGTTCAATCACCGTCTCCTCATTCGCTTGAGGACTATGACGAAAACCGCGGGACTGCAACCGGAGGGGATACATCGCGCCCCTTCAAACCACTGGCACATAAAAGAATAACAGGTCAGCATTGACTGGGGCGGGGCAGTGAGCCGCGCCGCCTTGACGCCGCTTCACCCTTTCGCAGCGGTCGGAACGCGAAGCCGTTATCTGCCACAATTGTGGAGTTTTTGCCACGAAAACATCAAGATTCATTCAGCCACAGTTCACCGGCAAGGGCGCTAAATCCCTCCATCCCGGAAGGAGGGAGATGAAATGCGTAAGATGATTTTAAGCGCTGGAATAATTCTCGGTGCCCTGTTCGGCAGTGGCGCGAACGCTATGCCTGTCGGTCAACCGGCCGCACCCTTGGCATCCAACGTTCAAAGTGTGGACTATGCTTGCGGACGCGGCTTTCATCTATCGCCGCGCGGATATTGCCGGCCCAATGGACCGCCGAGATATGAGCGCGGCTGGGACAGACGTGATCGCTGGGAAGCCCGCAGGGAGTGGCGTGAACGTCAGGCCCGCAGAGAATGGCGCGAGCGCAGAGATTGGCGCGAACATCGCGAATGGCGAGACCGTCGCGACTATCGATGGTAATGAAAACAGGCCCTCTCCGAACCGGGAGGGCCTTTTCCATCTGGGTGCGTCTTGAGTTTTTAGCGACGATCGTCAACGCATAGATTGATCGGTTTGCGCCAATTGCCGTCATAAATCATTTGGGCCGAACTCTTCCCAAATGATCCAAGGTTTTGACGCGTTTGCCGGGAGTGCCACAGAACTGGTCGGTGGAAGTTCGACCTTTACTATCTTCCATCATAATGGGGGCAATGGACCAAGAAGGTGCGGTCATTCCATAGCCCGTTATTCTAGTTTCCCGGTGCTGCGGCTGATCCTGCAAGAATGCCGCCATCGATGTTCAGTTCGGCCCCAGTCATATAAGTTGCCTCGTCAGATGCGAGCAGGACTGCGAGTGCGGCTACCTCCTCGGCTCTGCCAAAGCGTTGCATGGGCGTTTCTTTGACCAGCGCGGCTTCACGATCTTTGCGATCCGGGCCATTTCCCAACATCGGCTCCCACATCGGTGTCATCACGGCTGCAGGGTGAATTGAATTGCACCGGATGTTCAGGCCCTGACCGGCGCAATATAGGGCCACGCTCTTGGTGTGGTTGCGGACGGCGGCCTTGGATGAGGCGTAGGCCGCTGCCATTGGAATTCCGACAAGCCCTGCGCGTGAGGAAATGTTGATAATCGACCCCGCACCATTTGCTCGCATGGCGCGGATTGCATAACGGCAGCCCAGAAAGGTGCCATCCAGGTTGACCGCATGGACCTTGTGCCAATCAGCAAGTTGGGCATTTTCTGGATCATGGGCTGGCGGGGCCCCTTCGAATGGTCCTTCAAAGCCTGTTATTCCCGCATTGTTGACGACGACGTCCATCTTGGGAAATTGACTGGCAATTTTCGCCCAGTCTGCCTCGCATGCGACGTCGAGACGGACAAACCTCCCGCCGATTGAGTCTGCGGTCAACAAGCCGCCATCCACGTCTATATCGGTAACGATGACCTGTGCCCCCTCGTCAGCAAACGCTTGGGCGATAGCCGCACCAATTCCGCGCGCCGCGCCGGTCACGAGTGCGGTCTTTCCAGAAAGTCTGGGCATGAATGTTCCTTTGATGCAAATGCTGAGCTAGCCAACGCGTCGTTTTAAAAAGACTGCGCTGTCATCGACGTAAGTCCGGATTATCGGCGATCTTTGTCCATGGTCATAAACTCCTCATCAGCATCCCTTATTTACCCGCCACTGTCTTATTGGTCAAGAAATGCACCGTACAAGTCCGCCGATGGCTTCAATGGACGAACTCCACCGGCGCGCATAAGCCCGCCAGCATCTGTCATGCGCAGATACTCCAGTCAGGTTTCGACAAACAGCTTTTCGATCGCAAAATCGATGAAAGCGCGCAGCCGCGGCGCCATGAAGCGGGCTGATGGCCAGACAATTGAAAACTGGCCTGGTGCGGCGAGATGTTCGTTCAAGACCGTCTCGAGCAGGCCATCCCTGATGGCGTCCGTCGCCAGGAATTCAGGCATGTAAGCGAGCCCCATCCCGTCAATCGCCGCCGCCCTTATCGCCTCCATATTACCGCAGGTGAGGGCGATACGCATGCTCGACAGGGGGTTGTCGCCGTTTTCCAGCAGCCATTCTTGAAACCTGCCGGAGGTCGGAAAGCGGAAGCGCAATGCATCATGCTCTGGCAATTGGCTGGGGTGCAGGGGTGTGCCCATTCGTTGAAAATAGTCCGGCGACGCGCATAAAATGAAGCGGAATGGACCAAGACGCCGCGCTATCAGGCTGGAATCATCAAGCTCGCCACTGCGGATTGCAGCATCGAAGCCGCCCTCGATCAGATCGACGCGCCTGTCGTTAAAGTCGAGTTCCAGATCGATATCGGGATAACGCCGGCGAAATTCAGGCACTATCGGCAGCAGAAAGCGGTATCCGATTGTCGGAAGCGTCACGCGCAGACTGCCGCGGGGCAGGGCCAGATTGTCCATGACTGCTTCATGTGCGTCGCGCAGATCGGTCAGGATGGACCGATACCGCTCAAACAGCATTGCCCCTTCATTGGTCAGGGAGACCTGCCGGGTGGTGCGATTGAACAGCCGTACGCCCAGAGATGCCTCCAGTCGGGCAACGCTTTTTCCGACAGCAGAAGGTGACAGGCCCAGGCTCTGCCCGGCCTTGGCAAAATTCAGCCTTTCGGCAACCCGGACGAAGGCATCGATCTCGCTCAACTTATCCATTGTCACTGATTAGAGAATTTTAATCCGCAATGAAAGGCCCGTGAGGCCGATTGTCGAATTGATGTCGTCTGATGAGGATGGATGCCGATACGCGACCTTGGTGTCGCGACCCCATTTCACGATTGGAGTTCGCATGAACGACGCCCCTCATAGAGCCTCAGCCAGCCGGAATTCGGTATTGGTGGCGGTGTGTCTTGCCGCCTTGACCCTTCCTTTGAACTTCTCCGCCGGTGCGGTTGCCACGCCGGCGATCGGGCAGGACCTCGGGGGATCGCCTGCATCCCTGACCTGGATCACCAATGCCTTCATGCTGGCTTTCGGAAGTCTTCTGATGGCGGCAGGCGCGCTGGCCGATCGATATGGCAGAAGGCGGGTGTTCTTGATCGGCCTTGCGCTGTTTACCGGCTTCTCCTTTGCGCTTGGATTTGCGCCTTCGGTGTGGATCATCGATCTGCTACGTGCCGGTCAAGGCGTGGGCGCCGCCGCTGCCCTGGCCGGAGGGACGGCCGCACTTGCGCAGGAATTCGACGGCCACGCTAGGACGCGCGCCTTTGGGTTGCTTGGAACGACCTTCGGCGTCGGTCTTGCATCTGGTCCGCTGCTGACGGGATTGATGATCGAAACGGTCGGATGGCGGGCAATATTCCTTGCCGGCGGCCTGATCGGCCTCCTTGCCCTGATCCTCGGCCCGCCACGGATGCGTGAAACGAGGGATCCCAATGCGGCGGAACTCGACTGGCTGGGCGCTGCAAGCTTTACCCTCACACTCACCCTCTTCACCGTTGCGATGATCGAACTGCCTGTTCTCGGGTCTAACGGTATCATCGCTTTCAGCACAGGATTTGCGTTTTCGCTTGCAGCCTTCGTCTTGATCGAAATGCGGGCAGCGCGGCCAATGCTGGACTTATCGCTGTTCCGTTATCCGCGGTTCGTGGGGGTGCAGCTATTGCCAATCGCCACCTGCGCCTGTTTCGTTGTTCTTCTTGTTATCATTCCGTTGCGCCTCATCGGTATCGAGCAACAAGGAGCAATCGGGGCGGGGTTCATCATGTTGGGACTGTCGGCTCCGATGCTGGTGGTGCCTATAGTCGCGACGATGTTCGCGCGTCATGTTTCGCCGGGCATGCTCTGCGGCATCGGCCTGCTGATCTCCGCCTCTGGCCTCGTCTGGCTTGCCGGCTTCACGGCAGAGGATGGAGCCATGATCGTTCTGCCCATGCTCGTCATCGGGGTGGGCGCCGGTCTGCCATGGGGCCTGATGGATGGCTTGTCCGTTGGCGTCGTGCCGGTGGAGCGTGCGGGAATGGCGACCGGCATATTCAGTACCGTGCGGGTTGCCGGTGAGGGCATCGCGCTTGCAGTCGTCAGCGCCGCCCTCTCGGCATTAACCTCGGCATCCCTCGGACGGCTGGCGCCTTTGTCTACGCCCCTCTTGAATCAGACAGGTCAGCGTCTGGCAGTGGGCGACCTCGCGGGTGCAGAGGCAATATCGTCCCACATCGGGGACGACCTGTTGCGGGATGCCTATCAGACTGCGTTTTCGACACTTTGCTGGTGGCTTGCCGCGGTGACGACGCTATGCGCCATCGCAGTCCTTTTCCTGCTGCCCAATAGTGCTGCGGTCGCCGACAAGGTGACGGCTCCGTAGATTATCGGGAACGAACACGGTGTTCCCGGTTGGGCATGGAGGAGGAGAGTCCAGTGATGCGGCCGAAGAACATTTGCGGGCATATCCTTTGATATGCTCCGCCGGCCCGCCTTCCGGGCGATCTCCTACTCATGTGCCGTTGTTCAATGAACTAGACTACGGGAGCAGGCAAGATCGCCTCTTTCACAGCCAGCTCTGCCATGGCGAGGGCGGCATCACGGGTTTTGGCGGCGGCAATAAACCGGCCGTTGTGGCAGAAACTCGCGCCTTCAATGCCGCAAACGGCTTCCAGATCGCCATTTGTAAGGCCAGCCCATGCCGCAGGCAGATCTGCCCGCAGTTCAAAGCCTTCATCTGCGCGACGGATACCGGTGAGACACCAGTCCTTGTCACGCGGGTGAACGACAAACAGCAGATTGTCGGCGCTCGCCTTCACAATGGCGGGCCGAAACGGCATGCCCATCGGCAATTCCAGAATATGACCCTCACCGGCATCGACGATAGCCTGCATTACAAGCGCCTCGGCGCGCAGTTTCGCAGCGCTTTTGGCTATTTTCGCCTCGACGAAGCTGCGGGCAATGACGAGCGCCGCGTGGAAACTGCGATCATCGGCTTCGGGGTCGGTCTCGTCAAAAACAGGTTTCAGAGTTTCCAGCAGGACAGGCAACGTCAGCGCAACCAGCGGCCCGGCGACGGAGGGGCTGACCGCACCATTGTCGACCAGATCGACCGGCAGCACAAAGCTGCCATCGAAAGAGGTATGGACGGTTTCGACATGTTCATCGGGGATGCCGAAGGCGGCAAGATAGCCCCGACCGAAATGCTTCCAGATTAGTCCGAATGAACTATATGGCTGACCGTCATCCCTCAGCGGCGCGCCACGCTGATGGTGATCGAATATCCTGCTTGTCGCGTCATAGGCGCCGCCGACATCGTAGATGATGCGGTCCACGCCGGGGGTGATCCATTCCGGCGCCCGGCTGCGGACGATGCGGGCCTGCGGGAAAAGTCGGGTCAGGATGACGCTGGACAGCAGTTCGTCGGCATGGAAGCCACCGGAATGGGTGACGAGAAAATCCGGGATCATGTCAGGATAAGCCTTGTTGCTTGCGGGAGGTCCGCCTGGAATTGAGGCACCTGATACCCTTTGCCCGACGCCATCTCAACCCGTCATTCGCCGCTTCTGTATCATATTGCCGGTTCGGGACCGTCTCCACTCGTAGCGGAAGGTAACGCCGCTCCCCTTATAGCCTTCCTGCACTACGTTGATTTCCGTGTTTCGTATGTACTGGAAAACCCATAGGTATTGCAGTCGGGGAGGAGCGGCATTTGCCTCTTCGTCAGGCGGCATCCAGAGAGAGGGTCAGGTCGGCGACCAGATCGTCGGGATGTTCGATGCCGATTGACAGCCGGATCGTGGAATCAAGCACACCAATGCGCTGGCGGACGTCGGCCGGAACACCCGAATGCGTCATCGTTGCAGGGTGGGAGGCGAGAGATTCCGTACCGCCAAGGCTGACCGCGAGTTTGAATATCGTGAGAGCGTTGAGGAATTTGAAAGACGCTGCCTGCCCGCCCGCAATGTCAAACGAGAAGGTCGATCCCGCACCGGTGCATTGATCTGCAAACACCTTGCCCATCGGAGATTCCGGATCGTGAAACGGCAGATAATGGATTTTCTCGACCTTGGGATGCGCCTTCAGGAACTCGGCCACCACCTCGGCATTGCTGTTTGCCCGCTCCATGCGGATTTGTAGCGTCTCAAGCGAGCGCCCGAGCATCCAGCACGAATGCGGGTCGAGCTGGGTGCCGATCGCTCCGCGTAATGCCTTCACCTGCTTCATGACATCCTTGCGACCGAGCGCTGCTCCGGCAATGAGGTCGGAGTGCCCGCCAACGTATTTTGTCAGTGAATACAGCGAGATATCGGCACCGTGCTCGATAGGCCGCTGGAACACCGGACCGAGGAGTGTGTTGTCGCACGCGATGATTGGCCTGTGCCCCTGCTTCTGGCCGATCACGTCTGCAACGCGGCTGATCATGGGGATATCGACAATACTGTTTGTCGGGTTGGCGGGGGTCTCGATGAGGATGACGGACACCCTGCCTTTCGCCATCGCAGCCTCTGCGGCGGATATCACCGAGGCCTCGCTGACACCATCGGCGAAACCCACCGCCGAAACGCCGAAATTGTGGAAGGTCTTGGCCAGCAGCGTCTCAGTGCCGCCGTACAAAGGCTGGGAATGGAGTACGGTGTCGCCGGGCCGGACGAAAGCGAAAAGCGTCGTCGAAATGGCGGACATGCCGGACGAGAAGAGCGCACAACTCTCGGTGCGTTCGTAAACGGCAAGGCGGTCCTCAACGATCTCGCTATTGGGATGGTTGAAACGCGAATAGACGAGGCCTGCACCTCTGCCTGCTGGCGGCTCCTTGCGGCCGGAGACATAGTCGAAGAAGTCGCGACCGTCTTCCGCCGACTTGAAGACGAAGGTTGAGGTCAGAAACACAGGCGGCTTCACCGCTCCTTCCGACAATTCCGGATCGTAGCCGTAATTGAGCATCTGGGTTTCAGGATGGAGAGCGTGGTTGCCAATATGGGTTTTAGACGGATGCGGTGCGGTCATTTGCGGAAGGTCCTCCTCAACAGACGTTGAACTGTCCGCAGCTTACATCCAATCAAGCCAAAATACCTTGCATTCTGAAGCGTGGATATGTCTGATGAAGCAATATATTGCGGAGAATAGTGCTTTATGTCGCAAAAAATTGCAGATCCAATCGACCGGCGGATAGTCAAGGAGCTGTCTGCCGACGCAAGGATCACCAACAACGAACTTGCCGAGCGAGTCGGCTTGTCGGCATCTGCATGTCTGCGGAGGCTGCGACGGCTGGAAGAGACGGGGGTGATCAAAGGTTATTCCGCGATCGTTGATCCGGCAATCGAGGGATGGACGATGACCGCGCTTGCATCCATCCGCCTCAGTCGCCAGCACGATGACGAAATCCGGATGTTCGAGGCGGCCGTTCTGGACTGGGACGAGGTTCTGGAATGTCACCTCGTCACGGGTTCGAGGGACTACATGCTCAAGGTCATGTGCGGTGGGCTCGAGGACTACGAGCGCTTCATCAAGGAGAAGATCGCGAAGCTGAAATGCGTCGACACCATCGAGACCAGCTTTGTCATGAACACGATCAAGGCGCGGCACATCTAAGCTTTGCTAGAAGCTCCGCGCCCGGTGTGTTCAAGCTCCGAGAACCGGAGCTTGAACCGTTTGGGGGTGCGATCGGACGACTTACTCGGCCGTCGCCTGGATATCGACCTTGTCGAGAAGAAGCATCGGGTTTTCAGACGCTGCAACCAGATCAAAAAGACCAAGGCCATTTGGTCCAGTGGAGCGGGCGGTAACCGTAAGAGTACCTGGGTTGTTGATGAAGCGAAGCAACGCGTCCACCGCACTCTTGAGTTTGGGCTGTTCAGCTGCGATCTGCTGCAACCCCGCGCTTGCCACGAGTGTCAGAACACCGCGCACTTGATCCTCGGTCATGTCGTTTTGCAGAGCGTAAAGCTTGATAGCCTTGGCCATCATACCTTCGTCCTTGATCGTCAGCTTTACCTCGCGGCCCGCGAGCCCCAGGAGGGCGGCCTGAGTACGATTGGTATCGAAGGAGAAGAACTCCTCGGTGAACCCGCTCGCCAGACCGGAAAAATTGACGCTGCCAATATCCTTGCCGCGCATGGAGATTTCCCGGATCACCAGGTTCTTGTTCGGTTCATCCCAGCCGGCGGCAAGGGCATAAGACAGGGCGAGTGCCTCGAAACCCAGTTTGCGGGCTTCGACAAAAACTTCCTCGGTCGAATCTTCCGGGATCGGAAGAGAAAGGTCATCCTGCCTGATCACGATATCTGTGGGTATGCCGTTGAAGGGCTTTGTCAGACCCATCTCGAAATTCCTGAGCGTGAACTTGATGCGCTCAGGCACGCCCTCCGTCTTTTCACCAGTCTCGTCGTCTGTCTGTTCCGGGGCGGCGACGTCAACATTGATGCCTCCGACGCGGACGGTGCCCAGTTCCGGTATCAGGTGATTAAACGGGAAAGTCTCGATCTGCTTGTCGTCAAGCCCGACGATTTTGGAGAGACTCTCGATTGTGGAACTCCAGTCAAAGCCCTTGAGGCTTGCCTCGGCGACTTCGATCGTGTCGACGCCATTTCCGATCGACATGCCATTCAGGCCGAAGTCGAGCTTACGGCTGTCCATCTGCATATCGATACGATCAATGCCGACCTTAACCCTTTTGCCGGCAGCCCCTTCGCTTTCATCAGGCGCGTCGGCCTTGAACCCGAGCAACTGCATGTTGCTCTTGCCAATCATATCGAGAATGGACAGGGCCTTGGCGAAAATTGCCTGGCGTTCCTGAGGTGAAAGCTCGTCGGTATTTTTGGCCGCCGAAAGCGCGTTCATCGTTTCCAGAAGCGGCTCGGCCGGCATGCGGGCGCTGAAGCCGTCGCTGCGTATTTCATCGTAGGTGAAATGACCGTCTCCGTCTGAGAACGAGATTTTGCTGACGGAGAGCGGACCATAGAGAAGCTTTGCGTCCTTATCTTCGGGACCCGCTTTTTCCGTATAGAGCCTTGCGAGGTAAGCGGCATCGAAGTCCTGTCCGGCTACGGCGCCGGTCGATACGACCAAGTGCTTCTTTTTCATCGCGCCAGTGCTGTCCGGTAGATCCATCTGGATGTCGTAGCTGGCGTTGTCGATGGAATATCGGGCGACCCGGCCTTTGGCGATGTCCGAGAAGGCTACGTTCTTATAAACAGTCTTCTGCTCGGTGGTGGCGATGGACTGCGTGAATGTCATCTCAGGCGTGGAAATACGCTCTGCTGCAAAGCGCTCTATGCGCTTAGGCAGAGAGTTGGCATTTCCGTCTCCGGATACTTCAGCCGCATCCGGTTTTGTGAACGCGGCATTCTCGACACGCGCATGCGCCATCGAGATCTTGCCGGTTGGCACATCAACATTGATGTCGTTCAGCTCCAGTGCGCCATCCAGGAAAGGAAATTTTGGACGTCCATCGATAGCGGCAATCCGGATGTTCTTGCCATCGGCAAGCGGCAAGGCCAGTTCGCGAATATGAATCTGCCCGAGGAAATCAACCTCAACGGAACGGGCAGTTGCGCCAGTGCGAGCAACGAGTTCGCTGACCTTTGCTTCGTAGAAGGCCTTACCCCCGATGACGCCTGCAGCAGCAACAGCAATAATCGCAACCGCCGCCCATAAAGCTTTGGTCCGGCCCTTACCGGTTTGGGTATTTACCTGTTCCACGAAATTGGTCCTCTCCGACGCGATTTGAAACTGCACGCCTTTTAAGCACGCGAAAGTTGCTCCGCAAGTGGGCGCTAGCGGGACAGTTGGAGAACTTGTCCCAAAACGCAAAACGCCGGGTCCGCTCCTGACCAAACATCAAACGGGACCGCCTGGCATTTTGCAGATCATAAAGGTCAAGAATGCTGGGCAGCGCCAACGCGGTGCCGGTTCGAGCGTCTCAGCTGCCGCCACTCACTGGACAATATAGTAGACATAGTCCACCATATTGTTTCCGACGTATGAAGCGTCGGCCAAAGCGAACAAAGTTACAAAAAAACAAGGGGAACTTATGTCGCATCCAACCACGTCAGCCGACGTGGTGCTGTCCGTTCGCAATCTCACGGTGGATCTTCCGCCGGGAATGGAGCGCACCCACGCGGTCAAGAATATCTCTTTCGACCTCCACGCAGGTGAAATCCTGTGCATTATCGGTGAATCCGGGTCCGGCAAATCCGTCACTGCCAGCACGATCATGGGGCTCTTGTCGCCCGTGATAAAAGTCAGCTCCGGCGAAATCCATTTCAAGGGAATGGACATACTTGCGGCCAGGGAAGATAAAATCCGGCCGCTGCGTGGTCAGGCGGTCTCAATCATTTTCCAGGATCCGCTCTCCGCGCTCAATCCGCTGATGACAATCGGGGATCAGATCGCCGAAGTGCTTGAAGCGCATGGCTATGGAACGCCTGAAACCCGCAAGACCAAGGTTCTGGATCTACTTGAAGAAGTCGGTCTTCCCGACCCGCCTCTGATGCGGCTGCAATATCCATTCCGTCTGTCTGGCGGACAACGCCAGCGGGTCATGATCGCCATGGCACTGGCACTCGATCCGGATGTCCTGATTGCCGATGAGCCAACAACCGCTCTCGACGTTACCACCCAGGCGCAGATCCTTGAGCTCATCCGCAAGATACAGAAGCACAAGAACATGAGCGTCATGTTCATCACCCATGATTTCGGCGTCGTTGCCGAAATTGCCGATCGCGTCGTGGTGATGGAGAAGGGATATCTTGTGGAGCAGGGAAGGGCGGACCAGGTTCTGGTCAATCCCGTTCACCCCTATACCCAGCGACTTGTCGCTGCGGTTCCGCGGATGCGGAGCACTGAGCGTTCAGTCAGCGAAGAAGGCCCCGTCGTTCTCAAGGTCGAAAATCTTGAGAAGGAATATCGCAGCTCCGGCTCGTTTTTCCGCAAGGCCCGTATCGTCAAGGCAGTCAAAGGTGTCAGCTTCAAGCTTCACAAGGGCCAGACCCTTGGTATCGTTGGCGAAAGCGGGTCGGGCAAGTCCTCGCTCGGGCGTGTCCTGCTGAAATTGCTGGACGCGGATGGCGGTTCAATATGCTTCGATGGCCGTGACATAGCAGCGATGGACGAAACGGCGTTTCGATCGTTGCGACCCTATATCCAGATGATTTTTCAGGATCCTTTCGCGTCGCTTAATCCCCGCCATACGATCGGCAGGATCTTGACGGTCGGCCCCGTTGCCCACGGAATGGCTGTGCATGAGGCGAGAATAAAGGCTCTCGGAATTCTGAAGCTCGTGGGGCTGGATGAACAGGCCTATGACCGTTACCCGCACGAATTCTCCGGCGGCCAACGCCAGCGCATCGGCATTGCCCGTGCACTGATGTTTGATCCGGTCGTCCTTGTGGCCGACGAAGCCGTGTCTGCTCTCGACGTTTCCATACAGGCGCAGGTTCTGGAGCTTCTGGCGCGGGTGCAGGCTGAAATGAAGGTGGCGATGATCTTCATCACCCATGACTTGAGAGTCGCAAGCCAGATTTGCGACGATGTGCTTGTCATGCACAAGGGAACGGTTGTCGAACAGGGGCCGCCGACAAAAATCTTCCGGTCGCCGGCCCATCCCTATACCCGCAAACTCGTTGCTGCGATCCCCGGTGCGGACTGGGAACCTGCGGCAACTGCCGTCGGCACATAACATCGAAGTCTGACGAGCCGGACACCTCGTCAGACTTTGCATCGCGCGACATCAAAGACCGATTGCACCGCCGGATTATCGTGGGTCCGGCGGCGCCAGAGGTTTTCCTTTTAAAGGTCTGATTTAAATAATAAAAATATGATTTCAGGAATAAAAAGTAGTTGCGTTTGTCTACTAATTATCCTTTCATTCAGTCACGAAACTGACATACGACATGGCCGAAAACCTGCACTGCGGCACGCCGGGAAAGCGTGTGCGCCAATGTCGATCTTTGACCATTCGAACGGAAACTACATGTCCAAACCAACTGAAAACCCGCCGACATCGCCAACTGATATCAATCTCGACGTGCTTGAAGACACGCTGAGCTTTTACATCCGCACGATCAACCTTGCCGTATCGCGCGATCTCGATGCCCGGCTGGACGGGCTGGATGTGGCGAAGGGAACTGGAAAGATCACGACCCTGCTGCTTGTCGATGACTACCCGGGTATCCGTCCTTCAGTGATAGCTCATCTGACGATGCGGGACCGGTCTGCAATGGGCAGGATCATCGACCAGATGGTGTCGCACGATCTGATACGCCGGGAAGTGTCGCAGGAGGACAGCCGCGCCCAGGAGCTTTACATCACCGAAGCCGGAGCGGCACTTGCAACGAAAATCCGGGAGATCGTTCCGCAGCAATCGCGCGATTTCTTCAGCTTCATCCCGGAAGACGAGCAGAAGCAGGTTATCGACATTTTGCGTCGCGCCTACCGCCATATTGTGGGGCTAGCATGATGGAACGAACGACAAAACGCGTTGCTCTCATATCCGGTGCAAGTCGGGGTATAGGCGACCATATCGCTGCTACTCTTCTTGGCGAAGGCTGGTCGGTATCGCTTGGTATGCGCAGCCCGTCGCTGCCGCAATGGGCTGTGGGTCACGAGGGACAGGTCCATCTTGCCCATTATGACGCAAATGATGCGAGTGCGGAGAAGCGCTGGGCCGATGAAGCGCATCAGCATTTCGGTCGTATCGATGCTGTCGTGGCCAATGCCGGCATCATGATACCGAAGACAGTGATCGAAGCAGATGACGAAGACATCGACGCCATGCTTGCGGTCAACGTCAAGGCACCGAGAAGGCTGGTTAAGGCCGCCTGGGAGGCGTTGAGCGAGAGCGGTCGTGGCCGGGTCATCATCCTCGCTTCCCTCTCCGGCAAGCGGGTGAAGTCCGCATCTGCCGGTAGCTATTCTCTCTCCAAATTCGCGGCGGTCGCGCTTGCGCATGCCATCCGACAGGCGGGCTTCGAAAGCGGCGTGCGCGCGACAGCCGTATGCCCCGGTTTCGTTGCGACAGATATGGCGACCGCCTTATCCGAACGGCCGGCGGATCAAATGACCCAGCCCGCCGATCTTGCCCGCATCATTGCCATGCTGCTGTCCTTACCGAATGAGGCTTCCGTCGCCGAATTCGCCATCAATTGCCAGCTTGAGGAGTTTTTTTGACATGCCCGGTCCTTATGTCGTTCCCGTCCATGGCGATGCGGAATTGCCGAAAGAAGTCGATGTCGTCGTCATTGGCGGCGGCATTATCGGCACCTCCACCGCGCTTGAACTCGTCGATCAGGGGCTGCGTGTTGCGCTTTGCGAAAAGGGCGGTATCGGCCACGAGCAGTCGAGCCGCAACTGGGGCTGGGTGCGCATTTCCCGCCGCGACCCACGCGAGGTGCCCTTGATGGCAGAATCGCTGCGCATCTGGGCGGATCTCAATCGTCGTACAGGGCGGGAGACTGGTTTTAAGCGTTCCGGCATCGTCTTTACATGCGCAAACGAAAAGGAATTTTCCGAGCACGAACGCTGGAACCGCAATCTGGAAGGCTACCAGATTGAAAGCCGCATGCTGAGTGCAAAGGAATTCAAGGCGAAATATCCTCATTCCAACATGGATGTCGCCGGTGCGCTCTATACTGCCGGTGATTGCCGAGCCGAGCCGCAGCGCGCCGCGCCTGCCATTGCGGAAGCTGCCCGCGACCGCGGCGCCTTCATCCTGACCGAATGCGCCGTGCGTGGTCTGCAGCTTTCCGGCGGCAAGGTGTCTGGTGTCGTGACAGAGCGCGGTGAAATTGCCTGCAAGGCGGCGGTCATGGCGGGTGGCGCGTGGTCCAGCCTGTTTCTCGGCAACAACGGTCTCGATCTGCCGCAGCTCAAGGTCATGAATTCCGTGCTGCGCACAAAGCCGCTGGAAGGCGGTCCGGAAGAGGCAATCTGGTCGAACGGTTTTGCGATCCGCAAGCGCCTCGACGGCGGATATACGATCGCGAACGGCTTCCAGAACATCGTCGACATCGTGCCCGCATCTTTCCGTTATGCACTGAAATTCCTGCCGGCTCTGCGGCATGAGTGGCGCTCGCTCGACCTGCGCCTGACTGGCCGCTTTTACGATGAATGGCGCATTCCGCGCCGCTGGGCGCTCGATGAGGCTTCACCCTTCGAATATAACCGCGTGCTCGATCCCGTTCCGGCCATGGACATGACGGACGGCGCCTTTGCCAAGCTGAAGAAGGCCTTCCCCGTTTTCGAAAAGGCCGAAATTTCGCAGCGCTGGGCGGGCATGATCGATGTGACGCCCGACGCTATTCCGGTCATCGACAATATCGACGCCATTCCGGGCTTTCATGTTGCAACCGGCTTTTCCGGCCATGGCTTCGGCATCGGCCCGGCGGCTGGAAAACTCATGGCTGATATCGTCACAGGCCGCAATCCGATTGTCGATCGTCGCGATTTCCGTTTCAGCCGCTTCAGCGACGGTTCGAAGATCGAACTGGTCAGCGGCTTTTGAAATGAGAAGCCCGGCGGTCAGGTGCCGCCGATCCTTTTGACGCATGAGGCAGGCAACTGCTGATGGGAGTAGTACCGCCCAAAGAGGCGGAAGCAAAAATAATCGTCGTGTTCAACCATCGGATCAAGGGGAACTAAAAAATGTCCGACCAGAACAAGCCGCTTATCAATACCACCCGCCGCCAGGCACTCGGCCTTTTGGCGCTCGGCGCATCCGGCGTCGTCCTTTCCGGTCTTCCGGGTTTTTCCCGCGCCATGGCGCAGGACAAGGCCGCCAAAGGCCAGCTCACGGTCGGCTTCTCGCAGGAGCCTACCGTGTTCAATCCACATATGCCGCATATTGAGGTAGACGAAGGCATTCATTTCAGCATCTTCGACCCGCTGTTTTATGTCGACGAGAAAGGTGCCTTCGTGGCAGCTCTCGCCGCCGAAGTGCCGACGGTCGAAAACGGCGGCATTTCCGCCGATGGTCTCAACTGGAAGGTCAAGCTGCGTGACGACGTCAAATGGCACGACGGCAAGCCGTTCACCGCTGAAGACGTAAAGTTCACGCTTGAACTTCTGGTCGATCCCAACTTCCGTTCATGGCGCAAGACCGGGCACGAATTCGTAAGGGATTTGACCGTGGTTTCGCCGACGGAAATCACCTGGAAGATGGAAAAGCCATTCGCGCCCTATCCCTCGATCCTTGCTTCCACATTTATTACGCCGAAGCACCTCCTAGGTGCGGAAGCTGACCGCAATACCGCCGCCTATAACAACGCGCCGGTCGGAACGGGCGCATTCAAATGGAAGGAGCGGGTTGCGGGTGACTACATTCTGCTCGACGCCAATACCGATTATTTTGGTGATGGCCCGCATATAGAGCGTCTGGTCTACAAATACGTACCCGACCTGAATGTGATGTACACTCAGTTCAAGACCGGCGACATAGACGTGGTGGGCCTGCAATGGATCACACCCGACCATTATGACGAGGCCAAGGATCTCGCCGGCAAGGTGGTCAACGTCGTGCCGGGCTCGACGATTGAATCCCTCTCGTTCAACATGGAACGTCCACAGTTCAAGGAGCCGGCGGTAAGAGAGGCGCTTTATGCGGCGATCGACAAACAGTCGATCATCGAGGCACTTTATTACGGTTTGCCCACACCAACCGAAAGCTACGTTCCGCAGCAGTCTTTCTATTACAATCCAGATCTTCCCAAGCATGAATATTCCATCGAGAAAGCTAAAAAGCTGCTCGACGATGCGGGCTGGGCGCCCGGGGCGGACGGCATACGCGCCAAGGATGGCGTGAAGCTCGCCTTCACCTGCTCCACGACAGCGGGCAACCACATCCGCGAACAGGTTCAGCAATACATGCAGCAATCCTTCAAGGATATCGGCGTGGAGATGACCATTTCGAACCTGCCGCCAGCTGTCATGTGGGGTGACTACTGGATGCTGTCGAAGTTCGATTCGGTTATCGTCGGGCTCGACTTCCTGACCGGCCCGGATCCCGATACCTCCGACTTCTTCCGCTCGACGTCGAGTGCTGCAAAAGGCGGCTCGGGCCAGAATACCTGGCAGTTCGTCAACAAGGACGTCGATGATCTTCTGGCCAAGGGCGGCAGTCTCTTCGTGCCGGAGGAACGCAAGGCCGTCTACCTGAAGATCCAGGAGATCATGCGCAAGGAGCTGCCGCTGTTGCCGCTGTTCCAGTACGCAACGGTGCGTGGTCACAAGCAGGGCGTCGAAAACGTGAAGCCAAACGTCAATAACCGTATCGATACCTGGAACGTTGCGACCTGGCGTCTGGCGTAAAGCCTGCCGCAGACAGGGCTTTATGCCCGATCCATGTGAAGTGCCGGCTTTGAAGCAGCCGGCACTCTGACGGCTATTCGTGGATGGTTGCTAGCCAGTTCCACGATGCGACCTGGAGTCTCATCATGCTGACCTTTCTTCTCCATCGGATATGGCAGAGCCTCGTACTTCTGCTGCTTGTCTCGATCATCGGTTTTGCCATCCTCAACCTCGCGCCTGGCGGGCCATTGTCGCAATTTGCCCTGACGCCCGGCATGACGCGGGAGGCGCTTGATCGCATCGCCCACCAGATGGGTCTCGATCGACCCTTGCCGGTGCAATATCTCGAATGGGCCTGGCGCCTGCTGCAAGGCGATTGGGGGAAATCCTATCGCGACCAACGTCCGGTTCTCGATATCATCTCCGGGCATTTGTTTGCGACCCTGCTGTTGATGGTCTCATCAACCGTCGTATCGATCCTTGTCGGCACCTGGATCGGCATCAAGGGGGCGACCAAACGTTACACGCTGTTCGATTACACCGCCACGGTCGGGGCCATGGTCGCGCTGTCAATTCCCACCTTCTGGTTCGGGCTGGTGGCCATCTATGTTTTCGCGCTCAGGCTGAAATGGCTACCGGCGGGCAACATGTATACGATCGGCGATCAGTCTTTTTATGACTATGCAATTCACCTGATCATGCCGAGCCTGGTACTTGCCCTCGTCAACATCGCCGTCTGGAGCCGCTACATGCGGACTGCGACGCTTGACGTCATCAATCAGGATTTCGTCCGTACCGCCCGCGCCAAGGGGCTGACCCCGCGCCGGGTTCTGATGAAACACGTCGTCGGCAATGCACTTCTGCCAATGATCACCCTTGCCGGTCTCCAGCTCCCGACGATTCTCGGCGGCGCGCTTGTCACGGAGACGGTCTTTACCTGGCCCGGCATGGGCCGCCTGTTCCTCGATAGCCTTGGTTATCACGACTACCCCGTCGTGATGGGGCTTCTGATGTTTTCCGCAATCCTCGTGCTCATCGGAAGTCTGCTCGCTGACCTCATGGTTGCTCTCGTCGATCCCCGCATCCGGCTCGGATAGGGCCGGATCGACGAAACGCCGCACTCAATCGAAGGAAAGACCATGTCCGCTGCAACCCTCCATCCCTCACAAGCCGCACCGCGGTTCCACTGGTGGCAGAACCGCACGCTGCGCCGTTTCGCCCGCCACAAGCTTGCTGTGCTCGGCCTCATCATGATCACCGTCATGATTTTCGCCTGCGTGGTTGGGCCCTATCTCTTGCCTTACGACGAATTGTTCATCGATCTGCGCGCCCGTTTTGCCCCGCCGATGACCGGTTACCATATTTTCGGCACCGATCCGCTCGGACGCGACATAGCCGCGCGCCTTTTCAATGCCGGCCGCATTTCACTGCTGGTCGGGTTTTTCGCCATGGTGCTGTCGACACTGATCGGCACCATCATCGGTGTCGTTGCCGGTTATTATGGCGGGCGCATCGGCGCGATACTGATGCGTTTCGTCGATGCCTTTCTGTCTTTCCCGAGTATTTTCCTGCTTCTCGCTCTGGCTGCTTTCGTCAAACCGAGCCCGTTCATGATCACGGTTATCATTGCCGTCACGAGCTGGATGGAAATTGCCCGTCTGGTTGAAGCGGAAGTACGGTCTCTGCGCGAACGCGACTTCGTCATGGCAGCCCGTATGCTGGGCCTGCCCAATGGCTGGATCATGTTCCGGGAACTGCTGCCGAATGCTGTCGGCCCCATCATCGTTGCCGCGACCCTGACGGTCGCGCGTGCCATCCTTCTGGAAGCCTATATCAGCTTTCTCGGTTATGGCATTCAGCCGCCGCTGCCGAGCTGGGGCAATATGCTGAACGGAGCCCAGCAATATCTCGACAAGGCGCCCTGGCTCGCCATCGTGCCGGGCGTCGCCATCACGCTTGCCGTCACCAGCTTCAATTTCATCGGTGATGGGCTTCGTGATGCGCTCGATGCGCGCAGCGACCTGAACTGAAGGTGTCGGTAGATGGTTTCGTTCTCACCCTTTGATGTGACACTGTGGTATGCGACCGCAGCTTCAGCACCGCATACGGAGCCTCTTTCAGGTCGCGTGCGGGCCGATGTCTGCATCGTCGGCGCGGGTTATACCGGTCTGACGACCGCATTGGAGCTGGCGAAAACCGGCATCAATGTCGTGCTTCTGGAGCGGCAGGAAATCGGCTTCGGCGGTTCGGGCCGCAATGCCGGACATTGCACCCCGACCTTTACCCATTATAGCCTGCCAGAGCTGCGCAGGATGCTGGGCGAGCCCTGGGCGGAACGGCTGATCGAACGGCAGACGCGGGCGAATGACCGCGTCTCGAGCATGATCCGCGACTATCAGATCGACTGCGAATGGGTACAGAACGGTTATGTGATGGGCGCACCGCATAAGGGCGCCATGGATGAGATCAGGCGCAAGGTCGAGACCTATAAAGCCGTGGGCGCGAAAACCCGGCTGCTCGACCGTGACGAGGTGGAAGCGGTCACCGGCAGTCCGCGTTTCGACGGCGGCTGGCTGCACGAAGAGGCAGGTCACCTCAATCCGCTCGGTTACGCCCGCGGTCTCGGCCGTGCTGTCATCCAGGAGCGCGGAAAGATATTTACCGGCTCGGCGGTGACGGGTTGCGAACGCGACATAACCGGAGGCTGGAAGGTCAAGACCGATCGCGGAGAAGTGGTCGCGTCGAAAGTGATCTTTACCACTGGCGCTTATACGGTTGGTGGTTGGCCCAAGCTGGATCGAACCTTCAAGATTCAACGCGTGTTCGTTGCCGCTACGCAAATTTTGTCCGAAGAGACACGCCGGACGGTCCTGCCGCAGAACACGACCATTCATGATGGTCGCGGCGATATCTACGTCTACAAATACAATGCCGAAGGCCGGATCGTCGCATCGATGTTTCCCATGGGACGCCGCGGCCGCGACATGGCCTATACGAGACAGGTCATGAGCGAACGGCTCAAATGGCTGCATCCAAAGCTCCGGGAAGAGATCCGCTGGGAGTATTTCTGGTTCGGCGAACTCGATATGCAATATCGCACCGTACCGCGGTTTTATGGTCTCGCGCCGGGCGTGGTGGCTTTGACCGGTCTTTCGGGCCGTGGTGTGCCGACCGGCTCGATGCTCGGTTCCATTCTTTCGGAATGGGCGCTTGGCAAGCCGGAGAACGAGCTTGCCCTGAAGCTGGAACCACTGAAGGCAGCTCCCTTCTTTATGGGTTTCGCACCCTCAATGGCGCTGCGTTACTACCGGCTGCGCGACAACATATCCACGAAACTAGCTGGGGCGGAACTGCCGCCCCATGCCTGAACCGGCGCGGCCCCAAGGTCCGTGCCAACATTGACAAAGCAAGGAGAATTCCCGTGACCATGCCGATTTTCAATATTTCCGATGACGTGGATCTTGTTCCGGCCATGCCCGCCGAAGGCCGTGAAGGCGGTTCGTATCGTCGCCAGATATGGCAGGACCAGATCGAAAATGGCACAATCGTCGCAGTCTGGAAGGCCGAGCCCGGCATCTACAACTATCCGGGTCGTGACCTCGAGGAAACTTTTGTCGTCGTTGAGGGTGAGGCTATGTATTCGCAGGCCGAAGCCGACCCGGTGAAGATCGGTCCCGGATCGATTATCAGCATCGCCAAGGGCGTGCCAAGCCGCCTCGAAATCCTGTCGCCGTTCCGCAAGCTCGCAACTGTCATCCCGAAGCCGTGAGGTTTGGGGGAGGGGTGCCTGCAGACTTAAGGCGGGCTGTGTCCTGTATTCGCGGCACGAGGATTTAGGTCTCGCCGATCTGTCGTTCGTCACAGCGATCCGGTGCAACGCTGATGGCCCGACAATCAAAGATTTAAAGAAACAGGGCTCCGAGGAGACGCAGAGCCCTGTTTGCGTTCAATGGTTTGGGAAGCAGCTGGTGCAAAACAGGCCACTCATTTGAAATCCTTGTGACCGTCATCCCTTTTCCCAGCCCCAGCCGGTGCGAAAAAGCGGTGCCAGGGCCAGGGCGTTGATCCCTTGCTTATGGGGGCGTGCATCGGACATACTTGCACTCGAACCACAAAGGGCCAAGGGCAAGACGAGCCAGCGACGTTAGTGCCGGCTCGCGGAGCCATGCGGGAAGATTTTAACCTCATGAATACGCGATTTCTCGAAACTTTCCTCTGGGCTGCACGACTGAACAGCTTTTCGGCGGCCGCGGAACGGTTGAATACCACCCAGGCGTCGGTGTCCAACCGAATTGCCGCCCTCGAAAGGGAGCTTGGCGTCGTGCTTTTCACGCGCGATGTGCGCTGCGTCAACTTGACACCTGCTGGTCGTCTGGCGCTGCAGCATGCCGAAAAGATCGTCAATCTGACCGGTGAGTTCCGACAGATCGTGAGTAGCCGGGAGGCGCTGAGAGGCACCGTGCGCATCGGTGCTGCCGACACGATCGTCTATGCCTGGTTGCCGCTGCTCATTCGCCGCATGAACGAACGTTACCCCGGCGTCAGCCTGGATCTGACCATCGACACCAGCCTGAAACTATCCCAGCGCATTCAAAACGGTGAGGTGGATGTCGGTTTCATCATGGGGCCGATCATGGCTGCAAATATCTACAATTCACCGCTCTGTACGTTCGAGTCCTGTTGGGTTGGCGCGGTCGAATTGCCGCTGCCGGAAACGGGCGTCACACTCGAAGATATCGCGCATTTTCCGTTACTTACCTTCTCGACAGGCTCGCAGCCACATCAGGCGTTGCGCGCGTTGCTCGATTCTCACGGGTTGTCCGACAGCCGCATCTATAATTCCAATTCGCTGTCGATCATGACCCGCCTTGTGGCCGCGGCCGTTGGGGTGGGCGCTTTGCCGCGTGTGCTGGTGGACGGCATCATCAAATCCGGTGAGGCGCGTATTCTCGACATTAGTCCGTCAGTACCGCCCCTCACATTTCACACCGTTTATCAGGAGCGTGGCGACAACGCGATTGCCCGGGCCATTGCCGATATGGCGACGGAAATCGTCAGTGAAACCACCACGCAATGGATGACGGCTGCCGCCTAAATTTTGCGCTGCAACGCAAAATGATTAATCTATAAGCTTACCTTATGGGTTTCGATAGAGTTTTTCCGTTTGTAATGAAAACAGTTCCCGTTCTTAATTCTCCTCGCAACATGAGAGGAGAGCAACGTGAAAGTCTCACTTGTTCAAATGAATACCCAGAATGACAAGGCAGAAAACCTTAAGGTTGCTGCCGATCTTATTGAGAAGGCAGTCAAGGCGGATAATCCTGACCTTGTTGTTCTTCCAGAATACTTCGCATTTCTTGGAGATAATCCCCAGGAGATGCATGAGAGCGGGGAGGAATTCCCTGACGGCGAGATTTACACGCTGCTCTCGGGGCTGGCCAAGAAGCACGCGATCACGCTGCATGCCGGCTCCATCGTCGAGAAGGAAGGCAATCGCTTTTATAATTCGACGCTCGTTTTCGGGCCGGATGGCAAACAGATCGCGCGTTACCGCAAGATGCACCTGTTCGACGTCGATACGCCAAACGGCATCAGCTACCGCGAATCCGACTCCGTTGCCCGTGGCGAAGAAGTGGTGACCTACAAGGTCGGCGACAAGACGGTCGGTTGTGGCATCTGCTACGATATTCGCTTCCCTGAACTGTTTCGCGCCCTGCGGGACAAAGGTGCAGACGTCATCGTTCTGCCAGCGGCCTTCACCCTGATGACAGGCAAGGACCATTGGGAAGTTCTGGCGCGCGCCCGTGCCGTCGAAACCCAGACCTACTTTCTGGCCGTCGGCCAGATCGGCACCCATGCGGGTGGCAAGAAGGCATGCTGGGGGCATTCCATGGTCATCGATCCGTGGGGCCACATCGTCGCCCAATGCTCCGACAGCGTTGGAACGGCCGGTGCCGTCCTTGACTTCGACTATTCGGCCAAGGTGCGCGCCAACGTACCGGTGGCGAACCACCACGTTCTCTGATCGGAGAAAGACTCAATGTTTATCGCCAACCCCATGCCCGAACAGATCGGTGCCGACATCATCGAGCTTCTTGAGAAGGTCGAAGTCGCAACGATCGGTCACGTGCTTCACTCCGGCTTCGTCGATCCTGAAATCCGCGCCGTCCTTCCGGGCAAACGTGTGGCAGGCACTGCCGTCACGCTGCGCATCCCCAATGCGGATTCGACCATGCTCCACTATCTATCGCAGTTCGTGCGTCCCGGGGATATCGTCCTCATCGACCGTTGCGGCGATACCCGTCACGCCTGCTGGGGCGGTGTTATCACCAACACCATGAAGATGGCCGGCGTTAAGGCCGGTGTCGTTGATGGCCCGGCGACCGACTTCTCGGAGTTCGCCAAGGTCGACATGCCGATGTGGTGCCGTGGTCCTTCGCCCATCACCACCAAGATCCTCGGCCTCGAAGGCGCGATCAACGTTCCGATCAGCGTCGGCGGCCAGGTGATCAATCCGGGTGATGCGATCCTGTGCGATGAAAGCGGTGTTGTCGCTCTTCATCCAAGCCAGGCTCGAGCCATGGCTGAACGCGCCATCGGCATGCAGGAAGCCGAACTCGTGCTTCTGCAGCGCCTGCGCAACGGTGAGAAATTGCCGGACATTTCTGGCGCCAACAAGCTCGTTCAGGCCAAGCTGAGCGCCTGACATCGTCTTATGGGTGGCGGATCAGTCCGCCACTCCAAATAACAATAGAGGAGAACAGGACAATGAAGAAAACAATACTTCTGAGTGGGATTCTCATGCTCGGCGCGGCCGCTCTGCCGGCGCACGCCCAGCAGACCGTGACGTTCCTCGGCTATAGCGGCCTTTTCCAGGAGCGTTACACCAAGGCCGTCATCGAACCTTTCATGGCGGCTAACCCTGATATCAAGATCGAATATTTCCCGCAGCAGGGCTCTGCTGCAATGCTCGGCTCGCTGCGCGCCCAGAAGGCTGCGCCGCAGTCCGATATCGCTCTGATGGACGTCTCCGTCGCCAAAACAGGTACGGACGAAGGTCTGTTTGACAAGATCGACGAAAGCGTAACCAAGAATGTCGCCGACCTCTATCCTAATGCCCGCTTCGAAGGCGTGGCCGGGGTTGGCGTAACGTTCGACAATCTCGTGCTCATCTACAATACCGATGCCATCAAGACGGCTCCCGACAGCTGGAACGCTCTGAAGGATAGCGCCCTCAAGGGTAAAGTCGCCATGCTGAGCGCCCCCGATATCGTCGGTATCGGTACCACCATCATCATGGACCATATGAATGGCGGCACTGATTTCATCAAGAACATCGATGCCGGCATCAATGCGATGGCTGAAGTTGCTCCGAATGTGCAGACCTGGGAGCCGAAGCCGGAAGTCTATCCGAACGTTGTCAACGGCCAGGTTTCGCTGGGCGTGGGCTGGAACGCCCGTAGCCAGGTGAATGCTGACGGTTCCAAAGGCAAGATGAAGGTGGTTCTTCCGAAGGAAGGGACGATCCTCCAGATCAACACGCTCAACCTCGTCAAGGGTGGTCCGTCGTCCGAGGCTGCGCGCAAGTTCGTTGATTATGCGCTGAGCCCGGAAGCCCAGGCTGCCTTTACCGCCGCCATGTATTATGCGCCGACCAATTCCAAGTCCTCTGTCTCTGCCGATGTGAGTGAGCGCACGGTCGTCAAGGCGATGGACAAGGTCATCCCGGTGGATTGGATTGGGCTCTCGAAGGTTCGCGACCAGATTACGCAGGACTGGCGCCGCAAGGTCATTCCCCTCAGCCGTTGAGACTTCTGCGCAGAGCGCAAAAAAATGAAAGGACTTCCGCGGCTCCCATGGCAGTCGCGGAAGCAGCATACCAAAACCCTCGGTTCATCTCCTCTGTCGGCGCTGGGGCGGAAGAGGTGGGAGCCGACGCGGACATGCATTCCGAGCGGGGCCCAGGCCTGCACCAGGGGAGGCACCGCGGAACGGCGCAGCGAATTTTCGCCGCGCTTGCGTAGATCAAGGGCCAAGGCATTTCCGATTCCCTGCGGGTCGGACATGGTCTGGAGAAAGGCAAGAAGCCAGAATGGGAACATCAGATATCATGCAGCCAGGATTCCTCTCGATCCGTTCACTGACCAAGCGCTACGAGACAATCGTCGCCGTGGATAATCTCAATCTCGAGATTCCCAAGGGCGAACTGGTTGCCTTCCTCGGTCCTTCCGGCTGCGGCAAGTCGACGTCGCTGCGCATGATTGCAGGCCTCTCTCCTGTCTCCTCGGGGTCTATCCTGATCGACGGCAAGGACGTGACGAAACTTGCGCCTTATAAGCGTGACATTGGCCTCGTTTTCCAGAGCTACGCGCTCTTCCCCCACATGACGGTCCTCAAGAATGTCATGTTCGGTCTTGAAATGCGCAAAGTGCCTGCTGCCGAGGCGGAACGCCGTGCCCGTGAGGCCATTGCCATGGTGCGTCTGGAAGGGCGCGAGGACCGTCGCCCCGCCCAGCTTTCCGGAGGCCAGCAGCAGCGCGTCGCACTGGCGCGCGCCCTCGTCATCCAGCCGTCCATTCTCTTGTTTGACGAACCTCTTTCCAATCTCGACGCAAAGCTGCGCGACGAGATGCGCGCCGAGATTCGCCGTATCCAGAAACAGCTTGGCATCACTTCCATCTTCGTCACGCATGATCAGGTTGAGGCGCTCAGCATGTGCGACAAGGTCGCTGTGCTCAATGGCGGGCACCTGGAACAGCTTGGCACGCCGCACGATCTCTATGAGCGCCCGGCCACGGGATTCGTCGCCTCCTTCGTCGGTCGCACCAACAGGCTGGTCGGCAACGCCGCCGGTGACCGCATCACGGTTGGCGATGCGGTGCTGCGAGCGCCCGGTGCGCACAGCGGTAAGATCGACCTGATGGTACGGCCGCATCGCATGGCCATGACCGTCGCTGGCGATGCCGTCCCCGATTTCGACGGAGCGCCCGTCAATCGCATCGCCGGCGAAGTCCGCGATGTCTATTATGCAGGCGACATCCTGCACTACGAGATCGCCGCTGGCGGGCAGACCCTGTCCGTGGAGCGCGCGACCTCCGGCGGTGAAACGCCGGTCGCGGCAGGCAGCGCGGTCAGTCTCGTCTGGCGCGTGGAGGATACTCTGGTCTTCGGAGCAAACCGATGACGGCGGCGGTCATGATCACGGCTCCCGGTGGCCGTACCTCTTCCATCGTGTTTCTCGCAACTCTTCTTCTTGGACCCATCATTGCGGTCAACGGTCTGGCCTTCGTGTTGCCCGTCTTCAACCTGCTGCTGCTTTCCTTCCGCGAAAGCCTCGGCGGCGGCGGTCTCGGGGAAGCCCATACGCTCGACAACTGGTCGTCGACACTGACCGACGGTTTTTATATCGAGCTGATTGGTCAGAGCATTCTGACCAGCCTTATGATCACCGTTCTCACGCTGCTCGCCTCCTATCCCATCGCCCTCTACCTTCACCGGGCGCAGGGTCGCTGGAAAACACTTTTGCTGGTGCTGGTCATTTCGCCGCTGCTCACCTCGGCGGTGGTGCGCACTTATGGCTGGATCGCAATCCTGGCGGATGACGGCCTCATCAACAACATCCTCTTCGCACTGGGTGCGCAAGGCGGGGTGCGTCTGCTGTTCAACAAGATCGGCGTCGTCATCGGGCTTACCGAAATCCTGATGCCCTATATGATCCTGGCGCTCCTCGCTGGCTTCGGCAGGCTTGATCCTCGCGTCGAGGAAGCTGCGGAAACGCTCGGCGCATCGCCCTGGAAAGTGTTCTGGCGGATCATCGTGCCGCTCACCATGCCCGGCGTGGCCCTGGGTTGCCTGCTCTCCTTCGTGCTGGCCGTCAGTTCGTTCATCACTCCCAAGCTGCTCGGCGGTGGCCGCGTCTTCCTTCTGGCAACAGAAATCTATGATCAGGCCATCGTGACGCTCAACTGGCCACTCGCCGCTACGCTTTCGATGATCATCCTCGTGATTTTCGGTGCCGCCCTGGTGCTCTATTCCCGGCTTCTGCGGGCCATTCTGTAAAGGAAATCGAAGATGGAAGAACGTCCCGCTCCGCTGGCGCTGAAAATTGTCGCCTTCATCATGTTCCTTTTCCTCCTTGCGCCCGTGGTGCTCGTCGTGCCGATCTCGTTTTCGGCCGACAGCTACATGACCTTCCCACCCTCCGGGTGGAGCCTGCGCTGGTATGTGGATCTCATGCATAATTCCAAGATGATCGGCGCCCTCGGCACCAGCACGCTCCTTGCGGTCATCGTTACCGTGCTGTCCATGCTGATTGCGCTGCCCGCCTCCTATGCCATCGTGCGGATGCGGGTGATTGGCGCGGATACATTGCTCGCCTTCTTCACCGCGCCGCTTCTTCTGCCGACCATCGTTCTTGGCCTTGCGATCCTAATCGTCTTTGCCGGTGCGGGCCTGCTCGGTACATTCACGGGTCTGGTGATCGCGCATCTGATCATCGTGTTGCCCTATGCGCTGCGTGTACTCACCACGTCGCTTGCGGGCCTGCCGCTGATCTACGAGGAGGCCGCCTCCACGCTCGGGGCGTCACCTCTTACCGTCTTTCGCCGCGTCACCATGCCGATGATTGCGCCTGGCATCGTTGCAACGGCAGCGCTTTCCTTTCTCGTCTCGTTCGATGAAGCCGTGATTTCGCTGTTCCTCACCGGTCCGCGCATCACGACGCTTCCCGTTGCCATGTATCAGCATGTCGAAACCCAGGCTGATCCGCTTGTTGCCGCCATCTCCGTTCTTCTGATCGTGCTCACGCTTGCCGTCGTCCTGATCGTGGACCGCACGGTGGGCCTCACGAAGACTTTCGTGAAGTAAGGGGCCGGAAAAATGGCTTATCGACAGATCGCAGCCGGCACGACCTATCGTTTCGACGATCTGAAAACCCTGATGGCAAAGGCGACGCCGGAAAGGTCCGGTGACCAATTGGCCGGGATCGCGGCGGAAGGGCCGGTGGAGAGACTGGCGGCGCAGATGGCGCTGGCCGATCTGCCGCTTTCCACCTTTGTTGCACAGGAATTGATCGCCTCGGACGAGGACGAGATTTCGGCCCTGATCGCGCGCCAGCACGACGCACTGGCCTTCGCGCCGGTGTCTTCTCTGACGGTTGGCGAATTTCGCGAGTGGCTGCTCAATTCCAAGGTCGGGCACGCGGAACTTGAGGCGGTAAGTTGGGGTTTGACACCGGAAATGGTGGCGGCAGTCTCCAAGATCATGCGTCTGCAGGATCTCGTGACGGTATCGGCCAAACGGGAGGTCGTGACCCGTTTTCGCAACACGATTGGTCTTTCCGGCCGCCTGTCCACCCGCAACCAGCCAAATCATCCGACTGACAGTTCCCGTGGCATCGCCATCTCGGCCATTGACGGGTTGCTGCTGGGGAGCGGCGATGCGGTGATCGGTGTTAACCCGGCCACCAGCGCTGTGACGGACTATATCCGCGTCGTGCAGTTGCTTGACGATCTGCGGCAATGGCTGGACATCCCAACCCAGACCTGCTGCCTTGGCCATGTGACGACGGCTATCAGGGCGATGGAGCGCGCTGCACCCGTCGATCTAGTTTTCCAGTCGATTGCGGGTTCCCAGAAGGCCAATGCGGGCTTCGGCATTGATCTTGCCGTTCTGCGAGAGGCTCATGAGGCTGGTCAGTCGCTGAAGCGCGGAACTATCGGCAGCGACCTCATGTATTTCGAGACGGGGCAGGGGGCTGCCCTGTCGGCCGATGCGCATTTTGGTGTCGATCAGCAAACGATGGAGGCGCGTGCCTATGCCGTGGCGCGCGAATTCTCGCCGCTTCTGGTGAATACCGTCGTCGGCTTCATCGGTCCGGAATATCTCTATAATGGCAAGCAGATCATTCGCGCCGGGCTTGAAGATCATTTCTGCGGAAAGCTGCTTGGCCTGCCGATGGGTGTCGACGTCTGCTACACCAACCACGCCGATGCCGACCAGGAAGACATGGACGTGCTGCTGACCATGCTGTGCGCCGCTGATGTGAACTTCGTCATTACCGTGCCAGGCTCGGACGACGTCATGCTGAACTACCAGACGCTTTCCCATCACGATTCAATCTATGCCCGCGAAACGCTGAAGCGTCGGCCTGCGCCGGAGTTTGAGGAGTGGCTGGTGAATATGGGCGTGACGGATGCCGCCGGCCATATGATCGAGAACCCTGCGCTGATGAACCGCGGGCTTCGCGAACTTGATTTTCTTGGAAGGGACGCCGCCTGATGCGTGACCGCCGGCCCTCCCTCATCTCCAGCCCGCCCGAACGTCTCAAGGCCCTGCGTGTGGCAACCGATGCACGCGTGGCGCTCGGCCGCACGGGTGCAAGCCCGCCCACGCGCGCGGTACAGACATTTCTGTTGGATCATGCGCAGGCGCGCCAGGCCGTGTGGCGTCCGCTGGACATTGAAAAAATGGAGCGTGACTTGCGCGCTTCGGGTGCGGATGTCGTGCATGTCGCAAGCCGCGCGCAGGACCGTGCGGATTACCTGCGCCGACCCGATCTCGGCCGTGCTCTTTCAGACGAAGGCCGTCTGGCGCTCGACGGGCAGGCCAAGGGAGCCGATGTCGCATTGGTAATCGCCGACGGGCTTTCCGCAACGGCTGTGGAGATGAATGCAGTGCCGGTGGCAACGGCGTTGCTTAATTCACTCGCAAGCAACGGATTGACGGTTGCGCCGATCACACTTGCCACGCAGGCACGGGTTGCGCTGGCGGATGATGTGGGAGCCGTCCTCGGCGCAAAGGTGGCGGTGATCCTGATTGGCGAGCGGCCGGGCCTTTCGGCAGCCGACAGTCTTGGCGCCTATGTCACCTTCGGGCCGGAGACCGGGCTGCCGGACTCCCGACGCAACTGCATTTCCAATATTCGTGATGGTGGCGTGCCGCCCGTCGAAGCGGCGGGGAAGATCATGACCCTGATCAGCGCCATGTGCCAGCAGGAGACAAGTGGCGTGACGCTGGTTGAATTCGAAAAGCCGCTGACGGCTTTGTCCGACTAGAAACAAAGCAGATCTCATTCATAGCCACGATCCGGCAAGGTGCATCGGCTCGATCCGTTGCGCCTGTTGATTTCGCTTTCGAACCACGAAAATAAAGGCAAGTCCATGGTCCAGAGCCTCTCCACAGCATTCGACGTCGCCGTCATCGGTGCCGGGGTGGTCGGTTGCGCGGTTGCCCGTCGTTTCGCACTGGCTGGTGCGAAGGTCGTGATCGTCGAGAAGGGGTCCGATATTCTTTCCGGGGCATCGAAGGCCAACAGCGCTATCCTCCACACCGGCTTCGATGCGCCCGAAGGCAGTCTGGAACTGGAATTGGTGAAGGCGGGTCGGGCAGAATATCTGTCCATCCACAGGCAGATGGGCCTTAGCCTCGTTGAAACCGGCGCGTTGGTTTGTGCGTGGAATCCCGACGAGGCGCAAAGCCTGGAGGCGATCGCCGAGCAGGGGCGACGCAACGGCATTGCCGAGCTCGGTCTGCTTACGGCCCGGCAGGCCCGGGAATCCATGCCCGGCTTGTCCGACCGTCTTGTCGCAGCACTCGAAGTTCCGGGTGAATATGTCATCGATCCCTGGTCCGCGCCGCTAGGCTATCTTACGCAAGCGGTGGCGCTTGGCGCGCAGCTGGTGCGCAACGCTGAAGTCCTGTCCGGTGCGTTTGATGGCGCGTGGCGGATAGAGACGACGGCGGGTCCGATTCTTGCGGCGAGCGTTGTCAATGCGGCCGGATTGTTCGGCGATATCGTCGATGCGCGGCTGGGGCTTGTCCCAGACTTCACCATCAAGCCTCGCAAGGGACAATTCGTCGTTCTCGACAAGGCCGCCCGCCGGCACGTGCCGCGCATCGTCCTGCCCGTTCCCACCGAAATCACCAAGGGCATCGTTGTGTGTCCAACTGCCTTCGGCAACGTTCTCATCGGCCCGACGGCGGAAGAACAGGATGACCGCGAGCGTGCGACGGTAGAAACGGCGGCGCTGGAAGCGCTGCTGACGCGCGGCAGGGAGATCGTTCCGGCACTCGCCTCCATTCCCGTAACCGCTATCTATGCCGGCTTGCGCCCGGCCTCCGAGAAGAAACATTACCGGATTTCCGCACGGCCGGACCTGCGCGCGATCACGCTTGGCGGCGTGCGATCCACCGGTCTCAGTGCGGCACTTGGTCTGGCGCAGCACGCTCTGGCGCTTCACGAAAGTTTCGGCACGCGCTTCATGCCCCCGCCCGCAGTGCCTCAGGTGACGATGCCGAACCTGAGCGAAACCTTCGAGCGGGACTGGCAGCGCGCCGATCATGGCGAAATCGTCTGCCATTGCGAGCTTGTCACCCGCCGTGAGATCGAGGCGACATTTTCCAGCCCGGTGCCGCCGGGTGATTTCGGAGGTCTGCGGCGGCGCACCCGCGCCGGCATGGGGCGCTGTCAGGGATTTTACTGCAACGCCCGGCTGGCCGCGATGACGGGCGACCGTCTGGCTGTACCGCTTGCGGTCCGTCCGGGAGACGATCGATGAGCTCCCGGAAGCCTTTTCAGCAGATGCAAGAAAACGTTCCGGATGCAGATGTAATCGTGGTCGGCGGCGGCCCGGCGGGCCTGGCGGCAGCGCTGGAGCTGAAAGCACGCGGCGTCGCGCGTGTGACGATCCTCGAGCGTGAGCCAGCGCTTGGCGGCGCACCCCGTCATTGCACACATTCGCCTTTCGGCATGCGCGAATTCGGACGCGTTTATTTCGGCCCGGCCTATGCGCGACGTCTGCAGCGGCAGGCGCAGGATGCGGGCGTCGATGTCCGCACCGGTCATGCCGTGGTGGAACTCGGACAGGACGGTACGCTGCTGGTTACGTCTGCGCGCGGCGTGGAAACGTTGAAGGCCCGGCGCATTGTGCTGGCGACCGGCGCGCGGGAAAAACCACGCTCAGCGCGGCTCCTGCCGGGCGACCGGCCGGTGGGAGTGATCACCACCGGCACGCTGCAATCCTATGTCGCCTTTCACGGCATCATGCCCTTTCGCCGGCCGCTTATCCTTGGTTCGGAACTGGTTTCCTTTTCCGCGCTTCTCACATGCCTAACGCATGGCGCGCGGCCGGTGGCGATGATCGAGCCTGAGCCGGAACCGCTGGCGCGGTCGCTTTTCCGGTGGTTTCCGCGATTGGTCGGAGTGCCCTTTTATTGCCGCGCAACACTTGTGGACATTCGTGGGAGCGGTCGTGTCGAGGAGGCCGACATCCGGCTGGCAGATGGCCGTATCCTCACCGTCAAGTGCGATGGTGTTCTCCTCACCGGGCGGTTCACGCCGGAGGCAACGCTTCTGAACGCATCCCCTGTTGATGTGGCGGCAGGCAGCGATGGCCCTACGATCGATCAGGACGGCCGGATGGCCAACCCGATGTTCTTCGCCACGGGGAACGTATTGCGGGCCGTGGAAACGGGTGGCTGGTCGTTTCGCGAAGGCCGCCGCGTGGGTGCTGCCGTTGCCGACGATCTCACCCGCGAACTCTGCAACGCAAAGGCAGTGCGTATCGCTTTCGCCGACCCGCTCAAACTCGCGGTACCCACCATGGTGCGATCGGGGGGACTTGACCGGCCGGCTTTTCTCGATTTTCAGCTGCGCTTCATCAGACGTGTTCGAGGCAGGCTTTCGCTTCATCTTGATGGAACGGAAGTGTGGAGCAAGTCCGGCAGGTGGCTGCCGGAACGCCGTGTGCTTGTGCCCATTCCCCGCGCCGCCGTTGAGGCGACCCAGATTGCCTTTCACTTTCAGGAGACGAATTGATGCGCATAGCGGCGATCGATCAGGGAACGACGTCGACCCGATGCCTTGTGATAAGCGACGATGGCACGGCGCAACTCGTCTCAAGCCTGCGTCATGCACAGTTCTATCCAAACCCCGGCCATGTGGAGCATGATCCGGAAGAGCTGTTGCGCAACATCCGCGCGGTACTGGCCGATGCCGGGCCGGTAGATGCGATCGCGATCGCCAACCAGGGCGAGAGTTGCCTGGCGTGGGATGCCAAGAGTGGGGAAGCGCTTTCGCCGGTCATCGTCTGGCAGGATGCCCGCACCGCCGAAGCCCTGGCCGCGTTGCCCCAATCGGCTGCGGAACGATCGAAAGAGATTTGCGGATTGCCGCTCGATCCCTATTTTTCGGCGAGCAAACTGTCGTGGTTGCTAAGGCACAATCCGGCGGTGGCACGGGCGAGAGCCGAAGGGCGGTTGCGCCTGGGCACCACCGACGCATTCTTTCTGGATCGGCTTACAAGCTGTTTCCGCACCGACCTTGCAACGGCCTCGCGGACGGGACTGCTTGATCTGGCAACGGGTGCCTGGAGCCCGGAACTCTGCGCTCTTCATGGGGTGCCGCTGGATTGCCTGCCCACAATCGGTCCTGTTAATGGCGGCTTCGGTTCCATCGAGGGAACGCCCATTCGCGTTTCCATCGTCGATCAGCAGGCGGCGCTTTATGGGCACGGTTGCCGCAAACCGGGCGATTGTAAGATAACCTTCGGCACGGGCGCCTTTCTGTTGGCCATCGCTGGTCACGAACGCCCGTTGTCGGGGGAGCTTCTGCCCACCATTGGCTGGCAAAAGCAAGGCGGCGCGGCCATTTTCGCCATAGAAGGCGGGGTTTATGACGCCGGTGCCGCGCTGGAATGGGCGCGAAAGATCGGCCTTTATGTTGACAATACTGAACTTGACGGTTTTCAGGGTTCATCGGCCGTTCGTCGTGGGCTGGTGTTCGTGCCTGCATTTTCGGGCCTTGCCGCGCCATATTGGGATAGACAGGCCGTACCGCTTTTCATCGGCATGGACCACGCAACGGCGCGGAGTGACATGGTGCGCGCCCTGCTTGAGGGCATTGCGTTGCTGACGGTTCGGTTGATCGAAGCCGCGCAGACTTTCGTTCCCATCGGCGATACGATTTCGATAGATGGCGGCCTGTCGAACAGTCGCTATTTCGCCCGTTTCCTGGCCGCTGCCAGTGGTCGGACCATCTGCGTTCCGGCCATGCGCGAGTTGACGGCGCTTGGTCTCGCGGAACTGTGCGATATCGATGTCACCGCCATGCGAAAAGATGCCGAGATATTCAATCCCGACGGATCGGTCGAAGAAGCGGATCACGCTCGCTTTGCACGCGCCATACGCAATGCGAGGGGCTGGTCGGGCGGTTGATGTCCACTTGGAATAGCCGGTTCATCGGCAATATCGGTGTGATCCACAACGGCCGCCCGCTCCAGCGGCGGCTTGGTGGCTGAGCGTGTTGGTCCTGCAACCCAAAACCTCCACGCGCGGCGCGGCTTAAATTACCAAATCTTTAGTTGTGTACCAGTTCGCCAATACCTAGCTTTATGGCGAGGCTGCATCCGTTGTGGATATGAGCAAGGAACCGGTAAGCCCGTTTCCTGTTGTTATCCAGGAACAGAGCCTTGGTTCAAGGTCGAGATACCCCGTCATGACTTTTCAGGACTGCAATTCGCGCCACTTTCGTCTGCCTCATCAGCGTAACCGAGACATTTCATGATGCGCACCGGACTGGATTTTGCACCGGGCGCGCCTGGCATAGAAGCGCGCTGGACGTCGAGCGCCAAAAACGGGGTCGGCACTGCGCTGTCGGAAGCATCGCCTATCTGGTTCACGCTCAGCCACGGCATTCTGAACGAGGTCTATTATCCGAGGATAGACAGTGCCTGCACCCGCGATCTCGGTTTTGTTGTCACTGGGCCTGAGGGTTACTTTTCGGAAGAAAAACGCGACTGCGTATCCGTCACCCGCCCTTTTAAAAGTGGAATTCCGGCATTTCACATTACCAATACGGCGACGGATGGCTCGTTCAGAATTGAGAAACAGGTGATCAGCGATCCCGCGCGAGCCAGTGTTCTTCAGCAGCTTTCGTTCATTCCCCTGAAGGGACAAATTTCGGATTATCGCGTGACTGCGCTGCTGGCACCTCATCTCGTCAATGCAGGCAATCTTAACTCGGCTTGGATTGGCGACTATGAGGGACATCAGGTCCTCTTCGCGACCGGCCGTTCACGATATCTTGCGCTTGTCTGCGATCTGCCCTGGCGGGCAGTCAGCGCCGGTTTCGTGGGTGTTTCCGATGGTTGGCAGCAGTTGCATCGGCACGGACGCATCGTTGAAGAGTACCAGCGAGCCGATGACGGAAATGTCTCGCTGGCAGGTGAGATCGACTTCAGTGATGTCAATGGCGCGGCAACATTGGCGCTCGGCTTTGGCGAGACGGAATATGAAGCGGCTGCGGCGGCCGTTTATAGTCTGAAGCATGGCTTTGAACGGGCGCACGAGGCCTACGTTGCCAACTGGCGCAACTGGCAAGACCGGCTGGAAACGCTCGACCGCGATACGCATCACGGCATCAATTCCTATCGGGTGTCGACAGCAGTGCTCGCCGCACATCGTGCCGCCGACCGACCGGGCGCTGTTGTTGCAAGCCTGTCGATCCCTTGGGGAGCATCGAAGAGCGATGACGATCTCGGTGGTTATCATCTGGTCTGGCCGCGCGATCTGGTGGAAGCGGCCGGCGGATTTCTGGCGGCCGGCGATCACCACGAGGCGCTGGCGATCCTCAATTATCTTCGTCAGGTACAGCAGCCATCGGGCCGCTGGCCGCAAAATCTCTGGCTGGATGGCAAACCCTATTGGCCAGGCGTCCAGATGGATGAATGCGCCTTTCCGATCCTGCTGGCGGATATGCTGCATCGACATGGTCACCTGGATCATGCCACGCGGGCGGATTTTATGCCGATGATCCACCGCGCCGCGGCCTATATTCTGGCAAACGGCCCGACGACCGGTGAGGACAGGTGGGAAGAGGATGCCGGCTACAGTCCCTTCACCCTTGCCGTCGAGATCGCTGCGCTGCTTGCCGCTGCCGACCTTATCGATATGGACGGTGATGCTGCCGAAGCCGTGCATCTACGGGAAACGGCTGATTGCTGGAACGAGCAGATCGAACGATGGACCTTTGCCGGTGACGAGACATTCTGCGCCGCGCTTGGCATTTCCGGCCACTATGTTCGCATCGCTTCGCCTGACGCGACCGACATAGCTCGACCATTCGGCGATACGCCTATCCGCAACCAGACGCCGGACCGTTCCACGCTGCCGACCAGCGACGTCATCAGCCCCGATGCGCTTGCCCTAGTTCGCTTCGGCCTGCGCGCGCCTGACGATCCGCATATTCTCGCGACGATCAAAGCAATCGACCATTGCCTGCGTGCCGATCTGCCGCAGGGGCCTGTATGGTATAGATATACGGGCGATGGATATGGTGAGCACGCCGATGGAGCAGCATTCGACGGCACCGGGCAGGGGCGGCCATGGCCGCTTTTGACCGGCGAACGCGCCCATTACGAGCTTGCTGCGGGAAGGCGGGAGGTGGCCGAAGCGCTGCTGGTAACGCTGGAAAAATCGGCCGGTGGGAACGGCCTTTTCCCCGAGCAGCTCTGGGACCAGCCCGACATCCCCGAATACGAGCTTTTCTACGGCCAGCCCTCAGGAAGTGCGATGCCGCTGGTCTGGGCGCATGCTGAACATATCAAGCTTCTGCGGTCGCTTGCCGATGGTTCCGTTTTCGACATGCCGCCGCAGGGTGTGGAGCGCTACATCCTCAGCAAGATGCCGTCGCACCTTCGGATCTGGTGTTTCAATAACAAGATTGCCGGGATGCCGGCCGGCAAGATGTTGCGGCTCGAACTGACGGATGATGCTGTCGTGCACTGGAGTGCGGATGGCTGGGTGACGACCAGCGACACCAGAACGATTGCTTCCGGCCTTGGCACGTATTTCGTCGACTTGCCCGTTCAGGATATGGCGGCGGGCGACGCAATCGTTTTTACTTTCTTTTGGCCAAACACAGGGAATTGGGAAAACCAGGATTTCACCGTTCGCCTCGGCGAATGAAGTACATATCGCGCATTGGACAAATGGAGTGTCAGCATGCAGATCGGAATGGTTGGGCTTGGACGAATGGGCGCAAACATGGTGCGCCGTCTTCTGAAACAGGGTCATGATTGCGTGGTCTTCGACGTCAATCTCGACAATGTCGCAGCATTGGTGAAGGAAGGCGCAGTTGGCGCGAGCTCGCCAGACGACCTGGTCGCGAAGCTGTCACCGCCACGCGCCGTCTGGCTAATGCTGCCGGCGGCAATAACGCCGAAAATTGCTCGTGACTTTGCCGCCAGACTGCAGGCGGGCGATGCCATTATCGATGGCGGCAACTCCTTCTACCGGGATGCCATCGATTTGGCGGCGGAATTTGCGCCCCGTAGCATCGACTTCATCGACACCGGTACATCCGGTGGCGTCTGGGGTCTGGAGCGCGGCTATTCTCTGATGATCGGTGGCCCGTTGGGTGCCGTGCAGCGGCTCGATCCGATTTTTGCTTCGCTCGCTCCCGGTGCGGGCCAGGGCATCGCGGCCGATCCTGTCACCGGCACGGCGCCAATGGGATATTTGCATTGCGGACCGTCAGGCGCAGGGCATTTCGTCAAGATGGTTCACAATGGCATCGAATACGGTGTTATGGCCGCCTATGCGGAAGGCCTGAATATCTTGAAGGCCGCGAATGCCGGCACGCAGCACCGGGAGGCCGATGCGGAAACGGCGCCGCTCGCCCACCCGCAATATTACCAGTTCGACATCGATCTTCCTGCCGTGACGGAGGTCTGGCGACATGGGTCTGTCATTGGCTCGTGGTTGCTCGATCTGACGGCGGAGGCGCTGAAGCAGGACCCTCATCTCGACCAGTATGGCGGGCGGGTGTCAGATTCAGGCGAAGGGCGCTGGACCCTTCAGGCGGCCGTCGAAACGGGTGTTCCTGCGCCTGTTTTGGCTTCCGCCCTGTTCGAGCGCTTCTCCTCACGCGGTGAGGCGGAGTTTGCCGGCAAGGTACTCTCGGCCATGCGCAATGCCTTTGGTGGCCATCTGGAAAAAGCAAAATGAGGGCGCCGGCCATGGATAAGCAGCGATCGGACGTGCTCGTAGTGTTCGGTGCCACCGGCGACCTTGCCTACAAAATGATCTTTCCTTCCCTTTACGCCATGGTGAAACGCGGCGCGCTTCAAACACCAGTCATCGGTGTCGCCTTCGATGACTGGTCGCGCGATCAGTTGATCGCAAGGGCGCGCGACGCGGTTACCAGCCACGTCGACAAGATCGATGAAGCCGTCTTCGAAAAATTCGCTTCTCAACTGCATTACGTGTCCGGCGACTACCGAAACGAGGCGACATTCGAAAAGCTGCGCGCTGCACTCGGTGACCACGGTCATCCGCTTTATTACCTCGCCATTCCGCCGTCACTGTTTGAAACCGTCGTGACCGGGCTTGATAAGGCCGCGATAGCCGCTTCGGCACGATTGATGGTGGAAAAACCGTTTGGCCGCGATCTCGCCACGGCGGAGGCGCTGAACCAGTCGCTGCACGCGGTTTTCGAAGAGGACGCCATTTTTCGCATCGACCATTTTCTCGGCAAGGAGGCGATTCAGAACCTTCTTTATTTCCGGTTCGCCAATGCCTTTCTTGAACCGGTCTGGAACCGCGATCATGTTGAAAGCGTGCAGATCACCATGGCCGAGGATTTTGGCATCAAGGGACGCGGAAAGTTTTATGACGAGGTTGGATGCATCCGGGATGTGATCCAGAACCATCTCATCAACGTGCTGTTGCTACTGGCCATGGAGCCACCGGCAACAAGCGCTTCGGATGATCTTGTCGATGAGAAAGTGCAGATCCTCAAAGCCATGCCACCGCTCAGCCGCGAGGATGTTGTGCGTGGCCAGTTCGACGGTTATCTCGATGAACCCGGCGTTGCGCCCGGCTCAAGCCGCGAGACCTTTGCCGCCGTGCGGTTTCGCGTGGCCACATGGCGCTGGAACGGCGTGCCTTTCTTCATCCGCGCCGGAAAGAACCTGCCTGCCCATGCAACCGAAGTTGTGGTGCGTTTCAAGCGGCCGCCGATAGCGCTCTTCGGCGATGTTGAGGCGGCGGCCGCAAATTATGTGCGCTTCCGGCTCGGGCCAGATATCGCCATCGGCATTGGCGCGCGCCGCAAGGCTGCCGGGGACGGTATGCTCGGCGAGGCGGTGGAACTGGGCGCTGTCGATGACGGCATCGGCGACATGGCGCCTTATGAACGGCTGATCGGCGATGCGATGGCAGGCGAACGCCAGCTTTTCACCCGTCAGGATGCGGCAGAACTCGCATGGAAAATCGTTGAGCCCATTCTCGACGACCCGGCCGTGCCGCCACGCTATGCCGTAGGAAGCTGGGGTCCGGTCGAGATGGAGAGTTTCGCGCCGCCAGGCGGTTGGGTCGATCCGGAGTGACGCCCATGCCAGCAAATACCACGGACGGTAGTTCAATGACACAGGATCGGATCGTTCTAGCGATCGATATCGGCGGCAGCCACGTCAAGATCCGCTCAAGTGCAGGTGGCGACGAGCGCAAGGTCGAAAGCGGCAAGGCGATGACTGGACCAGAAATGGTCATCGCCGTAACCGCCATGGCGAAAGACATGACCTATGACGTCATCGCCATGGGATATCCCGGTCCGGTCGTCCACAACAAACCGCTTCGCGAACCGGTCAATCTGGGTACAGGCTGGGTCGGTTATGATTACGCCGGCGCTTTCCGCTGCCCCGTTCGTATCGTTAACGATGCGCTGATGCAGGCAATCGGCTCCTATCAGGGCGGGCGCATGTTGTTTCTCGGTCTCGGAACAGGCCTTGGGGCTGCGATGATCGTCGAAAACGTGGCCCAGCCGATGGAGATCGCTCATCTTCCCTATCGGAAGGGCAAAACGTACGAGCACTATCTCCGGGAGGCGTATCGCGAAGAGAAGGGCAATGCCAAATGGCAAAAGCGCGTCACTGATGTCGTAGAGCGTCTGACTGCCGCCCTTGAACCGGATGAGGTGGTCATCGGCGGTGGTAATGTCGAAAAACTCGATACCCTGCCGCCCGGATGCCGCCGCGGAGACAATACGCTTGCTTTCGAGGGCGGATTCCAGCTGTGGAAGAACCCGAACCTCATCGTCTAGCCGGTCAAATATGCCAGGTCGGCTGCTGCTTCTATAACCACGCAATCGGTGCGGCGTAGCCTCTACCTAATCGGTTGGAGGCTTCTCGGCCGACACCCACTTGTTCCGGCCTGTCTGCTTGGCGCTCAAAAGCGCAGCGTCCGCCCGTTCCAGGACGCTGCTCACGGTTCCGGCACCCGGTGACGTTGCGATACCGATGGATATGGTGATCGAGTCAAGCAGACGGCCCCGGTAGGTGAAAGGTGCGCGCTCGACCGCGTGCCGGAGTTTCTCCGCAACCTTGATGGCATCTTCAATGCCTCCAGCCGGCATGAGCACGGTGAATTCCTCGCCGCCGAAACGGAATAGTTCACCCAGATCGCCGACAGCTTCCGAAAGCACCTGGGCGACATATTGCATCACCGCATCTCCGGCATCATGGCCAAACCGGTCATTGAAGCGCTTGAAATGGTCGATGTCGAGCATCAGACATGCAAGCGAATTGGTTGGCTTTTCAATATGCCTGTTCAGCGTCTCATCAAGCGATCGACGGTTCAAAAGACCAGTCAGTGCGTCTTGCCGTGCCATGCCAACCAGCCGCTGCCGAAGCTGGAGGTTTGCAACGGCAAGGCCTATATTTTCGGCGAGGAGTTCGAGATATAGCCGCTCTAACTCCAGCGTCTCGCTACTCTGCGGAATTTCAAGATACAATAAGCCGACGGTTTCTCCCAATGCGGTGAGTGGTATGCACAGGCCTGTTCCGGAACTGCCATGTAGGTGATGGCAGACAACATCGTCTCCGCCCGGGTTGCTGGCGTGGGGACGTCCGCGACGGAGAGCCCAGCAATCGTCTATCGAAAATTCCGGGGCCGAAAACGAAGGATCGGACCATTGTCCGGTCGATTGGAGAACCGAACTGTTTTCCTTGAGAACAAGCAGGCGGCCGGCAATGGCCGGGAAAATTTGCGGCATGAATTTCGAAACGACGTCGGACAATTCTTCCTGATTCTGGCAGGCCTGAATCCGATGCATCATCTGCAGGATCAGGTCCTTGATGCGTTGATTCCTGCGGTGCTCCGCGTCAAGCCGTTCCCGTTCCAACCCGTTGCTGCGGAAGATCCTGATAGCCTTGTTCATTTCACCGATTTCGTCACGCCGGCCTTCGTCGGGTAGGTCGATACTGTAATCCTGCCGGGCAAGGCGCGTGACGATGTTGCTCATTTTGATAAGCGGCAAGGCAACGCGTCTGCTGAGGACAAAATAGAGTACGGCCACAAACATCAGGGCGGTGAGCGCAAGCATCACTTTCGCGATCGATCCGTAGAAATCGCTTCGGTCTTTAGCCTGGTCAACCATCGCCTGCGAGCGGGCCGCAATGGCTTCTCTCAGCGTCGCGACGGTTGTCAGCAGGTTCGTATGCAGTCGATAGTGCTCATCGCCGAACAGGACCTGCTGTGCATCGTTCTGGCGGCCGGCTCGATAGAAACCGATTGCATCGCGCTCCATCTTGTCCAGTGCGTCGGCGCTCTTTCGGATTTCCTGAAATGAGCCTGCCTCTTGCGGCGAAACACCAAGAGCTGCGAGTTTGTCCAAGGTGTTTTCAAGGTGCTTTTCCTGATCTTCGTCGACGTAGAATTTTGCGAGATGTTGCTCGTCGCCCCGCATGACGTAAAGACGCGCCTCCTCGGTGCGCTCGTCCGCAATGATCGCCAGTTCTTCGGCGAGATCGGTCAGTTCGAGATGATTCTGGATTGCCACCCGCTCTTGAGAAGCGCTTCTGGCCGATAGAATGAATGTGGTCGCCGATACTGTCGTGAGCACGAGGGTGACAGCATAAGCCAGGTTCGTGATGGTACTAAGTCGCATGATGGCGCCGTATGCTTGCCGCACGGCATGAAAGCCGGGTGCGGCGGGGTCCAATTTCAGAGTCTGCTTATGTTAGGCCATCTCGTCAAACGGGAAGTCAACACGCGGTTAACCGTCAATATGATCTGTCGCACCGCGGGCCAAGTCAGGCACCCCATGGCGATGCACCTGGACCGTCTCCACCAACGGTCAGAATATCCGCCAGCGCGATTCCGGTATGTCGGCAGCGGGCCAGAAAGCCGTGTATTTAGAGGCTTTTGAAAAGCCCCGCGCAGCAACGGAATTATATTTCACGACGCATCACAAAGCCGTGAAACCTTTCGACGCATCGTTCGTTTAGCGCCCATGATCGATAATGACGCAGGACCGAAGCCGGTCGTTGGTGCCGACGAGACTGGCACCCAAACCGCATCCGAAAACGATGCCCATGAAAACGATGATCCGCTCCCGCCAGAGGAGATGGAACCTGCTTTGGGCTTGACGCCGGAGGAGGCCGAGGAGGCTCGCAGGAAATATCTGCTGAAGCGCTTCTGGATCAGCGCGCGAGGTTTCTGGAGCCGTCGCGGCGATCGGCTGGCCTGGCTGTTTTCGCTCGGGCTTCTGGCTATGATCGGCATAAATGTCGGCTTCCAGTATGGCATCAACGTCTGGAATCGCGGGATTTTTGACGCGATTGAGAAACGCGACGCGTCGACGGTCTATTTTCTCGGATCCGTCTTCCCGCTGCTCGTCCTGGGAAGTGTCTTTATCGTAACCTCGCAGGTCTATGTCAGGATGCGCATTCAGCGGCGCTGGCGTTCCTGGCTGACAAAGTCGCTCGTTGGGAGATGGATTGCGAATGGCCGCTATTATCAGCTCAATTTGATCGATGGTGACCATCAAAACCCCGAGGCAAGGCTCTCGGAGGATATGCGTATTGCCACCGAGGCGCCGGTGGATTTTGTTTCAGGTGTCATCGCTGCATTCGTGTCTGCCTCTACATTTATCGTTGTCTTGTGGACGATTGGTGGGGCTCTCACGGTCTCCATCGCGGGTGTCTGGATCACGATCCCCGGCTTTCTCGTGATTGCGGCTGTTATCTACGCAATCATCACATCCAGTTCCATCGCCTTCATTGCCCGCAACTTCGTCAAGGTTTCCGAAGTCAAGAACCAGGTTGAAGCGGAGTTTCGCTACACGCTTACGCGCGTCAGGGAGAATGGTGAGAGCATCGCCCTGCTTGGCGGCGAAGACGAGGAGCGCAGCGATCTGGACAAGCGCTTCGGCAATGTCCGGCGGCAGTGGCGTCTCATGGCGCAGCAATACATGCGCACCACGGTCGTATCGAATGGATCGATGTTGATTGCCCCCGTCGTACCGGTTCTGTTGTGCGCGCCGAAGTTTCTCGATGGAAGCATGTCTCTTGGCGAGGTAATGCAGGCTGCTTCCGCTTTCACCATTGTCCAATCCGCATTTGGCTGGCTGGTCGACAACTATCCCCGTCTGGCCGACTGGAATGCCTGCGCGCGACGTGTGGCCTCCCTGATGATGTCGCTCGATGGCCTGGAGCGCGCCGAAAAGAGCGACACGCTCGGTCGGATCGTGCGAGGCGAAACGGAAGGCGAGACAATACTCAGCCTCAAGGATGTGTCCGTTTCTCTCGGTGACGGAACGGCCGTCGTCAAGGAGACGGATGTCGAGATCGGCGCGGGTGAGAGAGTGCTTGTCGCGGGGGAATCGGGCTCGGGCAAAAGCACACTGGTTCGGGCCATTTCCGGTCTCTGGCCATGGGGTGGAGGCAGCGTCAATTTTCGCGCCGGCAGCCGATTGTTCATGCTGCCGCAGCGGCCATATATTCCGGCCGGCACGCTACGTCGGGCGGTCTGCTATCCGCAACCGGCCGAGAGCTGGACGCCGGAAGAGATCGGGGCCGCTCTCGACAAGGTCGGTCTGGGTCAACTCAAGGACAAGATTGAAGACGAGGCGCCGTGGGACCAGACGTTATCAGGTGGCGAAAAACAACGGCTGACCTTCGCACGCCTGTTGCTGAACGCCCCCGACATCATCGTTATGGACGAGGCGACGGCGGCTCTGGACGAGAAAAGTCAGGACAAGATGATGCAGACGGTAATTGATGAGCTACCCGATGCGACGATCGTAAGCGTAGCGCATCGTGCCGAACTGGAAGCGTTTCATAGCCGGAAGATCACATTGGAACGGCGGGAGGGGGGCGCAAAGCTTGTCAGCGATATCGATCTCATTCCTCGCAAGGCGAGAGGCTCCATGCTTCGGAGAATAGTCAAGCGGAGGTGATGGCACCGACGCTTGTGCTGACCTGCTTGAATGCCGGGGTAGGAGAGTTGGTGGCCGCCTCATTGTCGTTGGGGAGAATTCACCGACCAGTTTGGCGAGAACGAACACAATGAGGGCTTGCCGCGGATCGAAGTGCAAATCGGAACTTCTGCTGTCACGGCACCCCGGAACAATCGTGCATTTTGTTTGTTGGTTGGCATCCCTAAAATGGCAACAAGGGGCAGCGTGTTATGAATAAATTCTTCACTCGCTTCGCAAGCGCTATAGCTTCATTTTCCGGCTCTCCAACGGCTTTCATGGTGGCTCTCGGAACCGTGCTCGTCTGGGGGATAAGCGGACCGCTGTTTGGTTTTTCGGAGGTCTGGCAACTGGTCATCAATACGGGTACGACCATTGTCACCTTCCTGATGATTTTCCTCGTGCAGAATTCACAGAACAGGGATTCCGCGGCGATGGAAGCAAAACTAGACGAGTTGTTGCGGGCGGTGGAGCAAGCGCGCGGTGACTTCATTGGGATCGAGCACCTCACGGAAGAGGAAATCGAAAAGATTCGTGCACGTCTCGAAAGGGAAAGCGGACCGGATAGCGATAAGCCGGCACCCCATCATGCCATGGCCCGCTTGCTTTCCCGACGTTAGTGGCATTTACCTTTGGCAGGCGCGTGTCAGGCGCGCTCTATGCGCAGAGAGAATTCGCCTCGGGTGAAAAGTGGCTCGAAGCCGTCATCGAAACGTCCGAGGCGGATCAGCCCTTTCGAGTATCGGTAGCTGTCGTAATAGAAGACTAGATTACCCCATGGCGCGTAATAAGCGATGTCGCCGGGACGTGCGTTATCGAACGGCGTGTCAGTCACCTGCGTCAACTTTCGAGGCAGATATGCGATTTTCTCGTTGGTCGAATAGTCTTCGATCGTGAGATCGAGCGGCAGCATTTTCATGAGCTCGCGTGCCGACGGGTTGTCAAACAAGGTCGCGGTCATGCTGTGACCACCAAAGGCCATTCGGAAACTCATCAAGGATACCTCCGTTTTTGTTACCTGACCGAACAATGCGGACGGGAAAGCTGTGGCCGCGGTAGCCAGCCCAAGAAATAGACGCCTGTCGATCATTGGAATGCTCTCATGCCGAACTGCTTTACGAGGATATTCTCGATGATTTGAACGCCAGCGCTGACGCGGCCAGGAGCAAACCTGCGCTTGCCAGGAAAGTCATGCGGTAGCCGGATGCGTCGTAAAGAAATCCGCCCACTATCGCACCGGCTGATATCGCAAGCTGGATGACCGCAACCATGAGACCACCTCCGGCTTCCGCATCCTGCGGCAGTGAGCGGGCGAGCCACGCCCACCAACCCACTGGCGCTGCGGTGGCAATCATTCCCCAGGCCGCAAGCGCTATCGCCGCGACAGGCAGACTGTTGCCGAATGCAACAAGTATCACGGCCGTCACCGCCATCAGAGCCGGGATGACGATCAGAACGCGATACAGGCGGTTGGCGAGAAAGTAACCGATAAGGCTGGTGCCAACGATGCCGGCAACTCCGATGCCCAGAAGAATGAAGGTGAGTACCGAGATATCTACTCGTGTCACAGTTTCGAGAAACGGGCGGACATAGGTGAACAGCGTGAACTGGCCCATAAAGAAAACCGAGACCGATGCCATGCCGATAGCGATCAAGGGACGGTTCAGTAGCCTGAATGCATTCTTTGACGTTTTCCCGGGGAGGGGTTTCATGGAAGGGAGGCTTGCCAGCTGCCACAGGAATGCGATCGCCGCGACGGGGACGACAGTGAAGAAGGCACCTCGCCAACCGATGATCGATCCGAGAAACGCGCCGAGCGGAGGAGCAACGACAGTTGCCAGCGCGTTACCGCTGTTAAAGATCGCAAGCGCTCGGGGAACGAGATGCTCCGGTACAAGACGCATGGCTGTCGCTACCGATATGGACCAGAACCCACCGATCACTATCCCGATGAGCGCGCGCCCGACCATGAACATTTCATAGTTCGGTGCGATCGCCACGGTCACGCCAGAAAGGGCCATCAATGCCGTCAGGGCAAGCAGCAGCAGCTTACGGTCCCACTCTCCCGCGAGATACGAGACAAAGAGGCTCGTGACGACGGCGAAAGCGCCGGAGATCGCGATCGAATGTCCGGCCGATCCTTCGCTGATGCGCAGTTCCTCCGCGATCGGCGTCAGCAGGCTGAGAGGCATGAATTCAGACGCGATCAGGGCGAAAACGCAGAGCGTCATCGCCAACACACCGCCCCAATTTGCGGATCCGGATCTGGCTTCCCCTGTGGAAATTGTAGTTTCTATCGACATGGTACGGCAGCTTTTCTTGGCTATTTCTTCAACAGTCTTCCGCTGCTGATGGGAGGCAGCGAGGTGAAACATAAGTCATGAAGCATCTTGCAATAAGCCGCCTGTCACGGGATGCAGTCATGAACGATGTTCATCAAAGGGTCTTGTTTAGCCGCGCCCGGCCTACTCGCGTATTATCCACGTCGATGCAGGGGCTCGGTTCATTCATGAATATCGCTCATGACGGCATGCCTTTGCCGCGGTCTAATCTCGCGACAATCTCCGATCTATCTTTTGAACGACGCTGCTGCATCACCCCTCAAAGCAGCCCACCGGCCGCTCGTCACGGCAACGACAATGGAGAGTGAAGTGAGCAATCAGAACGAAAACGCTTTTACGGGAGCGGGCCTGGACATGGGCCGTCGTGGCCTTCTCAAGATTACGGGTGTCGGCATCGCCGCGATTGGCGCGGCGTCAGTGATGGCGGTATCGAAGGCAGAGGCGCAAACATTGAAGATGACGCAGGACTGGGACAAGGTTTTTCCGAAGAGCGAGAAGGTCGATCACCAGAAGGTCTCGTTCAAAAACCGTTATGGTATCATCCTGGCGGCCGACCTCTACATGCCCAAAACCCGCAACAGCGTCGGAAACCCCGCAATCGTGGTGAGCGGACCGTTTGGCGCGGTCAAGGAACAGTCGTCCGGCCTTTACGCACAGACGATGGCCGAACGCGGTTTCGTCACTCTGGCATTCGATCCTTCCTATACAGGTGAGAGCGGCGGCGAACCGCGCAATATCGCGTCTCCCGACATCAACACCGAGGATTTCAGCGCGGCTGTGGACTACATCGGCCTGCGTCCCGAAGTCGATCGCGAACGGATCGGCGTCATCGGTGTCTGCGGCTGGGGTGGCATGGCGCTCAATGCCGTGGCGTCGGACAAGCGTGTGAAGGCCGTGGTTGCCAGCACCATGTACGATATGACCCGCGTCATGTCCAAGGGCTACAACGACAGCGTCACGCTGGAGCAGCGCACGGCGACCCTGGAACAGTTGAGCCGCCAGCGGTGGGTCGACGCGGAAAAGGGTACACCTGCCTATCAGGCGGCCTACAACGCGGAAGTCGGACCCGACGCGCCGCAGTTCATGGTCGATTATCACGACTACTACTCGACACCACGCGGTTATCATAAGCGGGCGGTCAACTCGCGGAACGCCTGGTCGCAAACAACGCCAATTTCGTTCATGAACATGCCGATCCTGAGCTACATCGCGGAAATTTCGCCGCGCCCGGTTCTATTCATTCATGGCGAGAAGGCCCATTCTCTCTATTTCGCGGAGACCGCGTATGCAGCGGCGGCCGAACCGAAGGAACTCCATGTCATTCCCGGCGCCAGCCACACGGACCTCTATGACAAGATGGATGTGATCCCCTTCACCAAGCTCGCCAGCTTCTTTGAGCAGCACCTGTCGGCTTGATACGTCCTGCAGTGACGTAACAGCTCAGGAGCCCGGCCGAAGCGGGCTCTTTTTCCGTTAGTGCGACATGAGCATTATGCCATAATCAACAGGTCTGGATGCAGGAGGCTCATGAATGGCACGCGATACCGTCAACGATCTTGCAGCTTTCATTGCTGTTGCCCGAGAACAGAGCTTTACCCGGGCTGCGGCGAAGCTGGGCGTATCGCAGTCAGCATTGAGCCACACACTTCGCCAGCTTGAAGCCAGGTTGGGCGTGCGTCTCCTGATGCGGACGACCAGAGCGGTTTCGCCGACGGAGGCGGGCGAACGGCTGCTAAACGGGATCGGTCCACATTTCGACGAGATCGAAGCGCATGTCGACGCGTTGAACGAACTGAGGGAAAAGCCGGCGGGAACGATCCGTATCGTCGCCGCCGAGTACGCGATCACCTATGTCCTCTGGCCCAAACTCAGGAAATTTTTGCCTCAATATCCCGACATCAAGGTCGAGCTAATCCTCGACAACGGACTGACCGACATCGTGACGGAGCGTTATGATGCGGGGGTGCGTATGGGCGAACATCTCGCGAAAGACATGATCTCCGCAAGGATCGGTCCCGACTTTTGTCTCGCTGTCGTCGGATCGCCCGCCTACTTCAAGAACCGACCACACCCGAGGCATCCCAAGGACCTGGTCGGCCATGATTGCATCAACTTCCGGCTGCCGAGTGCCGGCGGCCTTTATGTATGGGAGTTCGAGGACAAGGGCCGCGAGATCAAGATCAAGGTCGATGGCCAGCTCGCCTTCAACAACAGTTTCAATTCGCTGGAAGCCGCGCTTGACGGCTTCGGGCTTGCCTACATCCCGGAGGAAATGATCCTTCCTTATGTCGCAGACGGCCGGCTGGTTCGCGTGCTGCAGAAATATTCCCCGCCCTGGGACGGATATTACCTGTATTACCCCAGCCGTCGCCAGGCATCACCGGCGTTCGTCAGGGTTTTGGAGGCCCTGCGATATCGGGTTTGACGGGCGTTGGCGGTCCCCCTGTGGATGTCCGCAACCCGGAACGATCCATGTCCGACTTTCGTCTTCTCTGCGCTCGCTCCGGCTGACAAGTCCTGATCCTAGATCAGAAGATAGCTGGCTTCAGAAATGCGTTGAACAATGGCTTGCCCCGCAAGGACGATAATGTCGCCTTCCATCGGTTGATGAGGCCGCAGCAAGTGTTTGTCGATCGTCAGCAGGAAATGCGATGAATGCAGTTCGCCTGGCGAAATGGAAATGTAGGACCAGCGATGCCAGGCAAATGGCATGGTGGCGAGGGCCATTCCCAGTAATCCTTTGAGGCGCATCGACCATGTTGACGAGGACTTGGCGTGGCGAGCAGCATCGGTTGCAACGGCACCTTCGACAATATGCTGTTGGTTCCAGGTTGTCTGGCCATGGTTGATCTTCCATGCCTCGGGGTCATCGTTTGCCAGATCGATCCTCGATTTTACCGGCTCGGCGATCAGCGCGACGTTCGGACTGAGAAAGCGTGGAACAAAAGAAAACGGCAGGCTGCGGATTTCCCGCAGGGGCGCGTTGACGCGGATAAGCTGCGCCAGACACCGCCAGTCGAATCCCTGATGTGACGTATGGTGCGCGGGCACCCGGTCCAGCCGGTATAGGCCTGCCCAAAAAGTCTCTTTCAGATTGCCGGATTGCCGATTGTAGCCCATCAGGGCCGAACCCCAGTTCTTGATCCATACGGCTGGACCGACTTCGACGGGTACCGTAACCAGGAAAATGCGGGGACGAACGATCGCGCAGACGTGCTCGATGACACGTACGGTGCGGTTGAGGTGGATATGTTCAAGCGTTTCAAGCGCGATGACGATGTCGGCCTTGATCGTTTCGTAAAGGCTCTCGTCGCTTGCGTCGCCGACGATGAAACGGCAGTTTTCGTAGTTGCTGTAGCGATTGCGCGCGGCCTCGATGAAGATAGGATCGTAGTCGATACCGACGTATTCAACGTCGAATTTTTCCAGAATATGTCCGACCGCGGTTCCGGGGCCGCAGCCGATATCCAGTATTCTGACCTTCCGATTGCCGACGTCCTTCTGCACTGTTTCGAGGACCTCGAGCAGCTTTCGATAGCGGCCTGCATGCAGAAAGCGCGTCAGCCAGTTGAAGTTCTGCATTTTTTCGTAGGTCGTCGCGAACGTACCCATCCAATCCGCCTCCATGAACCGTAGATGATGTCGTCTCGCGCTCCCTGTTATCGTAAAGATCGTGCGCGACCCGGCGTTGTATTTTTGAAGTCTGGCACGGCCTACGTGACCTGCAACTCGACCAAAAGGCTTAAGTCGGAAGCGGGGATACCCACCCTGCCTCCTCTTAAAGGCAGATGTCGACGTGGTGGACGGTGAATCAGCCAGTTCTGACCGGCCGTCCTCTCCCTTTTGGTATGCTGCCGATGCGCAGGGCCTCGTTATACCTTTCAAGGAGGCGCCATCCGGGGCCGGAACCGCTGGGAGATGTGGTGGATGGTAGACAAGAGAGCCTTGATTATCGGCGTAACCGGGCAGGACGGCGCTTATCTCAGTGAATTGCTACTTGCCAAGGGATATATTGTGCACGGCCTGAAAAGGCGGTCCTCCTCATTCAATACCGGCCGGATCGATCATCTTTATCAAGATCCCTTCGAGGAAAACCTTCGCTTTCGTCTTCACTTCGGTGACCTGACGGACGCCACGAACCTGTGCCGGGTCATTCAGGAGGTCCAGCCCGACGAGATCTACAATCTCGGCGCCCAAAGCCATGTCCAGGTCAGCTTCGAGACGCCGGAATATACGGCAAATGCGGATGCGCTTGGCACGCTGAGGCTGCTGGAGGCCATGCGCATTCTGAACCTCGGAGACCGTTGCCGGTTTTATCAGGCGTCCACATCGGAGCTGTTCGGGGGGATGGGCACTGTTGCTCAGCACGAGGGTACGCCGTTCTATCCGAGAAGCCCCTATGCTGCGGCAAAACTCTACGCATACTGGATGACGGTCAATTACCGGGAAAGTTACGGCTTTCACGCATCCAACGGCATTCTCTTCAACCATGAGAGCCCCATTCGCGGGGAGACATTCGTCACGCGGAAAATCACGCGCGGCGTTGCCGCCATCGAACGCGGCCTCATGAGCAAGCTGCGTCTTGGCAATCTCGACGCAAAGAGGGACTGGGGGCATGCGCGCGATTATGTTGAAGGCATGTGGCGCATCGTGCAGCAGGAAATACCCGAGGACTATGTGCTCGCAACCGGCGAGGCACATACGGTGCGGGAATTCGTTGAGCTTGCTTTCGGCGTAGTCGGCAAGACCATCGAGTGGAACGGCGATGGCAGTGACGAAGTGGGATACGACGCCAAAACCGGCAATACGATCATCGAAATCGATCCCAGATATTTTCGTCCGGCGGAAGTGGATTTTCTTCTCGGCGACCCCAGCAAGGCGCGCAGGAAACTCAACTGGAGCCACTCGACTTCCTTTTGTGACCTCGTTCAGGAAATGGTCGAAGCGGATCTTCGCCTCGTGATGTTGGAAGAGGGAAGAAATGAATTCGTCGCATAAATCGCAAGAAATCCCGTTCAGCTTGAATGGCAAGCGCGTCTGGGTTGCCGGCCATACCGGAATGGTCGGCTCGGCACTCGTGCGACGTCTCCAGCGCGAAAATTGCGAAATTCTCAAAGTCTCTCGCAGCGAGCTTGATCTGACCCGACAGTACGAGACGGAGCAATGGATGGCGGTGGCAAGACCTGAGGTCATTTTTGTCGCTGCCGCCAAGGTTGGAGGCATCGCAGCAAATGCGGCCTATCCGGCGGACTTTCTTTACACCAATACGCTAATTTCGATGAATATCATGAAATCAGCTGCCGATATCGGTGTTGAAAAGCTTCTCTGGATGGGATCTAGCTGCATCTATCCGAAATTCGCAGCGCAGCCGATCACGGAAAATTCCCTTTTGACAGGCCCTTTGGAGCCGACCAATGAGGCCTACGCGATTGCGAAGATCGCGGCGCTCAAGCTTTCCCAATTCTACTCCAGTCAGTACGGCCTGAATTGCGTCTCCGTCATGCCGACCAATATTTACGGGCTGAACGACAATTTCGATCCGCAAAGTTCACACGTCATTCCTGCGATGATCAGGAGAATGCATGAAGCAAAAATCAGCGGTCAGAACAAGATTGTTCTGTGGGGTACGGGCAGTCCTCTGCGTGAGTTTCTCCATGTGGACGATCTGGCGGATGCCTGTTGCTTCCTTATGAAATCATCGGCGCATTTTCCGCTGATCAACATCGGCTCGGGGCGGGAGATATCCATCCGCAATCTCGCCCATCTGATTGCCGGTATCGTCGGCTACGATGGGCAGATCGTTTTTGACACCAGCAAACCGGATGGAGCCCCCAGAAAGCTGCTCGATTGCTCGCGGCTCAACGCGCTTGGCTGGAACTCGACGGTCGAACTCAGATACGGAATTCAGGATTTGTATGAGTGGTGGCGACACCCGAAGTCGCTGCAATCGGATATGTTACGACAAGCGGCAAGATGAGATCGCCAAATGCCCTGATATCATCGATTTTGCTTGCCGCCCTTGTGCTCGCATTTTCGGGTCTCCCGTCTGCCGGGCAGCCTGCGATGCTGGGAGGGCAAGAGCAAGGCAGCCAACCTGATCCACGGAAGTTCGGTTTTGCGATACCTGTTCCAGAACCACGATTGCCGGATGATGCGGATGCCTTCGATCCGCCATGGACAGAGGTAGGCGGCAAGGGTCCGGCAATCGCGGAAATTTCGAGAACGGCGGGCCCTGGCGAGGTTGTCTCGATGACCGGTGTCGATCTCGATGGACGAACGGGTTTCGAAGTCTTTTCGCAAAACCCCGGTGTCGCGGAGGGCGTCGTGACGCCGTTGGTGTCGCTGACGGCTGACGCGACGGCGGCGACGCTGCTGCTGCCAGCCACGCTTCCTTCATGGTCCACCTACCTGATCAGGCCCCAGCGGGGTACTGTTCAAGGGCGCAGCTTCGCAATCAATCGCACGGAAAGCTGGTGGATCGGGCCCGATGCCGCAGCGCCAGGAGCGATCGTCTCGGTCTATGGACGCAACCTTTCGCGGTCCAACGGGACCAGCCAATCCTATCTCTATATCAAGCCGGTCGCTGTTGCCGGCTCGTATGTTCCGGCAATCTCCGTCAACCCCTTCAAGGTCGATTTCGAGGTGCCGGCTCTGCCACCGGGTAACTATGAAGTTTGGGTTCACAATACGCATGGCGGCCGCTTCGGCTGGAGCGGTCCGCTGACGCTTGAGGTCCTGTCGCAATCGCCATGGGCGGCGCAGGATAAAAAGCGCATCGATGCCAGGGAGTTCGGTGCAACGGGCGATGGCATGACCGACGACACCGCAGCCATTTTGCGCGCGCTCGACGCCGCGGCCGCAACGGCGCCATCGGTTTTGTATTTCCCCGCCGGGATTTATCTCGTGACAAAGCCTTTGATTGCGCCCGCCAATGTGGCGTGGTTCGGGGAAGGGGTGAACAAAACGGAGATCAGGCTGAACCACGGGATTGATCAGAGCATGGTTGTCGTTAATGGCGACGACACCCGGTTCGGAAACCTGACCCTCAATGCCAACCGCAACATTGCGGGTAAACCTCTTCTTGCTTTGCGCAACGCCAAAAACACACGGCTGGATTCCGTACGTATCGACGCCTGGGGCGTGCCGGCGTTCGATGCCCAGGACACCGTAGGTCTTTTTGTCCATGCGTCCGAGTTGATCGAGAACGGATCCTTTTACGGCGCGAGCCGGCAGGTATTTTTCTCCAACAACCGATTCCGGATGACGGGTTACGGCGAATCCGTCGTCGCGCTATGGGGTGGGCGCGATTTCGCCATGACGGGCAACGAACTGACAAATGCGGATGAAAGCCGCGACGACGGTCATGGCATCGGACGTTTTTTTGTTGGCCAGGCCCATTTCGGGAGCATGCGAAACCTCTATTTTGAGAAAAACATCTCGCGAAACGCCGCGCCCCACGACTGCGCCAAGGTCGATTGCAACAAGGGCGAACAGATCTGCTTCGAGATCGTCGGGAGCAAGCTTAAGAACGATTTCGTCCGCGCTTCCTCGAACTCGGTTACCTTCAAGTCCCTGTCGGATCTGGGGGATGCCAAGCCGGGCGGCTTCGATCTCGTCATCGTTGGCGGGCGAGGTGCCGGGCAGCACCGTCACATCGCGTCGACGGGCGGTTCTGTCGTTCTGCTCGAGCAACCCTGGAATGTCGTGCCGGATCGAACGAGCCGTTTTGCTCTGGCAGCGACCGCATCGAGAGCCGTGATATACGATAATGTGTTCGATGGCAGGTCAAGCTATGCGGAGCATGATTCCGATTCCACCGGCGTTCTTCTCTACGGCAACGTCTACGACGTGGTGGTCGACAGCAACCGCATCTCTCAGATGCGACACGGCATGATGACGGTTGCGCTGGACTCGACGCGGGGACTTAGCCCGTATTTCCTGCAATATTCCAACAACAGTGTGACACGCAGCAACAGCGGCCTCTATGTCGGCACGACATTCGCGGATTCCGGGGTTGCCGGCATCTGGGGCGGTCTGGGGAATATTTATCGCAGGAACAGGTTCACAGATATCGCCTATATCGGCGTCGAATATGAAACCTGGAACCATCCCGGCTCCGACTATAATGGGACGGTCTTTGATGGAAATACCTTCGCCAACGTCCGTTACGGCTTCGTAGATGCCTACAAACTCATGTGGACGCACGACGGCAGCTTCAAGGCCGGACCGGACGAACGCTCAAGGCGGATCAACACGGTGCTCTACGACAATCATTTTACCCGAGGAACGCCAGGGCCCGTTCAAAGTGCGGGTTTCGTGACGATGCATCCGCAGAACAGCTGGGTAAATGTCGGCTCTACATGGAGCGGCTTTGCAATGGGAAACGGGGGCCCTAAGGCCGGCACCGTTAAATCGTCCTCCAATGCTGCAAGGCCAACACCTGATTGAACCAGAGTCCATTCCTGCGAAAATCCCGGCAAACTACCTCTAATGACGTATCTGCGGTGAATTGACGAGCTGCCGGAAAGTGGCGAATATGGCTCAATAAATCAAGGCCATGCGATACCACGGGCCATTGAAATTCAGGCTCGGCGGTTTTCATTTCAGGCGAGGGGACCGACGGATCGTTCGTTACTCTATGAGTGGCGAGCGGTCTGTGGTTCCGTTTGACTGGGGTGACATTCCTGCAAATTTCAATCTGAACCCGTCGACACAAGAAGATTTGCGCGGCGCTGGTGACGGCATGTGCAGAACGCAAATAGGCTCGCCCGGTTGAACGAGCGAGCCCTCCCAGTTACCAGATAACCCCGGTAACCAGGGACCCGCCAAAGTATCAGGGGGCGACGGGTAACTCTTACAAACCGCTTTTATCGCTTCTGTTCAATCTGGCTATAAGCGGTAGAATCCACATCCATCCATCTGATGTCTGCCAAATTTTCGCGCTTTGGGTAACGGCAAAAGGATAAAAGCGTTAGAGTTTGAGAGACGTCACTTGGCCGGTCCGGTTTCCGTCGCCATATTGAGCCAGGCCCGGACGTCGGTCGCCGTGATCCAGATCTGCCCATCGAACGCAAACATTCCCTTCTCGATTTTGGATGTCGCTATCGTCGCAAACACATCGACGAATTGCGCCAGACGTTGCGCATCGCACTGCGGTGGGGACTGAATGTCGTTCAGGGCATCTTGCGTCACATGGACGGGCTGCAGCCCTCTTTCGCCGTTCATGATGATGACGGCACGCTGCCTGACCATGTGATAACCAACCGGAACGATCGCAGATTCCATCTCCGTCTCCCCCGACACTTGTGCCGATTATTTCTGTTCTCTGGAGGAAGTAAGGAGCCTACCGATCGGAACGTCGGCAAACCCTTTTGATCGGTGCGGTTCCTACAAGACTGTTGGAGTGCACTATTCAGGATAGCAAATTGCGACTTGGCGCTATAGTTCTCCAAAAGCGGTAGCTGCTTTACAGGGCCGCTCAAACGAGGGCATCAGAGACGCTCGTCTCTCTAGTTGACGCTTCCTGTGACGACGGCTGCCGAAACCGGATCTCTGCCGGATACCGACAGGCGGACACGGACGACGTCCCCCGCGCGGACCTGCGTATGCTCGTCCGCAGCGATTTCGCTATATGTGCCTGCAACCTGACGCACGATGAAGAATTTGGTTTGGATCATGTCCTCGAGGCTGGAAACCCGCCGCGCCGTCGAGCCGATCTCGGCCATGGATTGAAGGCTGAAGGCCAGCTTTTTCTTCAGACGCATAATGTCCAGGGAGGTCTCCCGCAATTCGGTCGCGGCGTCATTATGCCTTTTGCTCTTCAGCTCCAGAATACGCCGCTCCACCTCGCTCTTGTTTTGTTGCGCGCGCGCCAGGAACGATGTTGATTCCAGCACCTGCTGGTTCATGGATAGCAGTTCGCGCTTGCGCTCTCTTAGGGCTGACTCTGAGGCTGCGCCGCGTGTGACAAGTTCCTTCGAGGCGTTCACGTCCATGTCGAGCAACTCCAGTTGCTGGCTGCGCATGACGTTGCTTTTCTGAAGCGTGTCTATTTCCTGAATGAAGTTCTGTCGTTGGACCTCGAGATTGGTCTTTTCGTCCTGCTGCGCCGAGAGGCGAAGGCGAAACAGACTTGTTTCAGATGAGACGATCTTCTCCAACGCGGTGCGATCCCGGACAAGTCCGATTTCATCGCCCCTATATTCGAATTCGGTGTCGTTCAGTTCCGCTTCCAGCCGGACGCGCCGGATATCCTGCGACAGGAGTTGCATCGACATATCTTCATATTCCTGCTGGGCAGCGATCAACTGTATGCCCGAGGTATCCCTCTGCGCATTCGACTCGCGCAATCCCCCGCCGAGTGCGAAGAGTTCAAGCACGATCATGCCGGGACGGTATTCATATTTTCCCGGCTTCTGGACGTCACCGACAACGAAGATCGGAGCATATTCCTTGACCGCGACGGCAACGGAGCGGTTTGCCACATGGCTTGCCAGATCGCGGCTGATCCGCGCACCGATTTCGTTCACCGTCTGGTCGACCACGTTGACGTTGCCAAGAAGCGGATAACCGATCGTTCCATCTGCACTGACTGGGAAGAGGCCGGTCAGGCCCGGGTCGCCATAGACGGAGATCGTCAAGACGTCGCCGGTAGCGACCTTGTAGTTGGTGCCATCTGCAGCGGCCGGTAATTGGCAAACGGCCAGAGACAGAAAGGTGGTGCTGGCCATCATCAGGGAAAAGCCCTTGGACCTTGTCACGAAGCGCATGTTTCACCTCTCGCTATGGACGACAGCCGGGGGGCGCAGACTGGTCGCCCGTTTCCGCAGCTTGAAATGAGTATTCCAGTCCCGGAAAATCCTCGGCCAGACCGGGGGTTGACGCTTTCTCGGGCGTCGTATTCCGTTGAGGATGATGCCCGTGATCGGCCGGCCCGCGACCCGCAGCTTGATGACGGCGTTTTTCATGCCCGTGCCATCGGCGACGTCCTGTCGGACTACAAAGGATACGGCGTCAGACAGACTGGCGATCCGCAAAAGGTCGAGGTCATGGGCAACGGATGGGGCCTCGATCAATACTAGTTCGTATCGCTGTCTCGCCTCTGCAATCAGGCCGGCGAAGCGCTTGCTTCCAAGAACAAGATTTGGCGGCAGGTCGCTTTTCTCGGCGACGATGATGTCGACCCCGGAGACCTGATCGCGTTGTATGACGTCGTCCAGGGACACCTCGCGGCTGACCGCCTGGGCAACATGCGACGTCGATCCCACATCGAATTCCGCTCCGAGAGCCGGGTTTCGCAGATTGGCATCGATCAGCAGCAGCTTCACGCCGCTCATCGCAAGAGATCTGGCAAGGTTGGCAATCACGAACGTCTTGCCTTCTCCATCGGCCGAAGAGGTGAAGGCGATCACTTTGGCCTTGCTCTCGGCTAACTGTATGTGGGTCTGCAGGTCGGCAAACGCGCTGTAGAAGTCCGCCGCGCCGCTGCTGAATTTCCCGGGCTTGTTCTGGAACTCTCCGAAGGAAATGCGCGGAATGCGCCCGATGACATTAAGTGCGGTTTTCTGTTGAAGAGACGTGATGGAGCCAACGGACCGGTCCGTAAAATTCAGGATGAAAGCCGTTGCCAAACCGGTGCTGCAGCCCAGAAGAAGCGCAATCAGGCCCCAGAGACCCTCGTCAGGACTGGTGGGCTTACGGGACGGCATGGCGCTCGATATGATCCGCGCCTCGGCAGTAGCGATACCGTCCTGTTCGATGGTCTGCTTGTAGCGTGCCAGGTACGTCTCGTAGATCGAGCGGTTCGCTGCTGCTTCCCGGTCAAGTTGCCCGGATTGAACCATTGCCATATCCGTCGTGGAAATGGCGCGTTGCACATCATTGAGGCTTGCCTCGACTTCCTGCCGCTGTTTTTCGTTGACCTCGATCTCGTTGCGCAAGGCAGCGATGATCTGGGCGATCTCTGAATCGATCTGTTTGTTAAGTGAACTGAGCTGGGAGGATAATTGCGGCCGCTCAGGGCTCATGACAGCGCCGCTTTCATCGATCTGTGCGATGGCTCTGATGACCCTCGCCTGCTCGGCCCTTAAAAGCTGGATTGTTGGTGAGGACAGAACTTCGGTGATCCCGAGCCCATCGCCGCTTTTCTGCAGTTCGAGCGCTGTGGCCAGGCGCGCCCTTGACCCCGCCAGTTTGGCCTGTAGCGTCGTCAGCTCGACGTTCAGACTTGAGAGACGCTGCGACTGCAGCGGAAGACCACCAGTGTCTATCAATCCGGATTTCTCGCGAAATTGCGACGCCTGGCGTTCGGACTCCTCTAGTTCCGTCCGCAGACTGACCAGCCGCTCCCCGAGCCATGCGCTGACACGCCGGGTTGCGGTTGTCTGGAGATCGATCTGATAGTCGATATACGCTTCCCCGAACGCATTCGCGACTTTCGCGGCAAGCGCCGGATCGCCGGCATAATAGGAAATGTAAATTGTATACGACCGGCCATCATTCATCACACGAACGTTGGTCATGAGGTTATCGATCATTTTCGATGTCTCTGCGTCGTTGCCAAGCACGGTCGCGTCGGTGGTCGCCCGGTCTGATTTGGTTTGCCGCCCTTCGAACAGTCGATCTTTCTGCAGGATGACAAGAACCCGTTCGGCCATGGACCTCGACCCGATGATATCGAGTTCGGTTCGAAGCACCGGGCTTTCCTGAGGCAGTGGAGAGACAACGGATTCGGTGGGGAGTGCTTGAAGCTTGCGGACATCAAGTGCAAGGGTCGCCTCGGCCTTGTATCGGATCGGGGTTCGCGCATAGCCGATTGCCGCGATTGTGAAACTGGCGAGAAAACAGATGAAGACGGCTCTGCGCCGCTCCCGCAGGATGGATATGAAGCGGGAAATACCTTCCTGCTCACCCGGAGATGATGACGACTGGATCATGACGGTTCCTGCTGTGAGCGGAGCATTCGGTAGCGGTCGGTGAGGGGCGTGTGCTTAGCGCTCGTACGCCATGTCGCCGATCTTGCAGGCAACTTCAGTGCGGTTGGTTGCCCCAAGCTTCTTCATGATGTTGCGGATATGTACCTTGATGGTGCTTTCGCAAAGGTTCAGCTCCAGAGCGATATCCTTGTTGGCCTTTCCGCACCGCAGGGCCTCCGCGATAGCCGATTGACGGCTTGTAAATTTCATCGGCGGTATGGCGGCGTGTGCCGTCAGGCCGAACAGACTTTTCATGTTCATGACGCTGCTGGCCGGTATGAAACGGCCGCCCGCGATTGCAAGACTGATCGCCTGGACGCAGACATCGACGCTGACGGAACTCGATATATACCCGCGCACGCCAAGAGCGATCGTATCGAGGATAGTATTGATATCCTGATCGTCGGAGAGCACGACGACGGCGGCCGGCGAAACCGCAGCGACAATCTCCGCAAGCTCGCTGTTTGTCTCTGCCGACGGACCAGGCCAGGCACTGACCAGAACTGCCGCAGGCATGCCGATTTCCGCGCGTGCCTGTTGCCATTCGCCGAGATTGGAGAAGGTCAGGATGCGCCTGTCCGCATATTGATAGTTGAGACTATGGGCGAGGCATTCCCGCTCGAGCATGCGACGATCTATGATGCCGATATAGCCAGCCGCACTTGATGCGGCCTGCGGATGCGGTGCGCCTTCCGGTGGGTTCTCGGAGATGTGGTTATGGATCATGACGAAAATGCCCCCTGTATTGTTTTTGGTTTCTTTTAATTTCCGAAAAACGTCGATTTCGTAACGTCAACAGGCTTTGGCCTGTTTCAGGCGAACGTCAGCTTTCTGACGGTAAAGGCTTCCGCAAAACGTGTAGGCGCACGGCATTCCATTCCCCGCAGCCGCGCCAAGCCGCGAAAGGTATCTGCGTCAAACCAGTCCTTGGATCTCTGTGTTCCAAAGTGCTGCAAGAGAAGCTCGACCTTCATGTTCATCGCGTCTTCGCTCAACGGCACATAGGCATTTCGCCTGCCGAAATCGCCGTCCCATTTCGGGATTTCGTATTCCATGATCAGGTGATTTCTGAAGATGTTGGATGTGAGCCTGTTGATTTCGCGGTGATCCTGATGCGCGTCCTCGCGACTATGTGTGAATATGACGTCAGGGCTGACTTTGTCGCGCAATGTCAGCAGCCATGACTTGATCTCGCGGCTTTGCGAGGGAAAGTAGCTGTCCTGAAACGATGCGAGCTCAATCGAGTAGGATGCTGCTTTTGCAAGAAAAGCTTCGGCGGAACTGCGCGCTTCCAGGGCCCGCTCGTTGCCGGCACTGAGGACGCACCAATAGACATCAAGCAACACGCCCTTTGAAAGCAGGCTGAGGACGGTGCCTCCGACGCCGATCTCAATGTCGTCGGAGTGAGCTCCTAGACAAAGGATCGACAGGCGATCACCGGCGGAGGCGAGGGACATGTTTTTCATGGCAGCAGTTTCGTGTTTGACGACTTGCGTGCCATTGATCCATCGTCTCCAATCCATGGCATGTCACCACGCTCGACCATCGCCTCCAACGTCTGCCAGTCGCGCAGCGTATCCATTGACCGCCAGAAACCCTCATGTTTGTAGGCCATCAATTTGTCTTCAGAAATCAACCTCGAGAACGGTTCCAGCACGAGTTCTTCACCCTCGCGCATGTAGTCGAAAATTTCCGGCCGCATCAGGAAGTAGCCGCCGTTGATCCACATATCGGATGTTTCCGACGACCGAAATTCCCGGACCCTTCCGCTCTCGTCGATTTCCGCCAGGTGGTAGGTGAGGGGCGGTCTGACAGCGAGAAAGCAGGCGAGCTTGTCGCTCTTTTCGAATTGGGCAATCATGTCGTCGAGATCGACGTCGGTCAGGCCGTCGCTATAATTGGCAAGGAACATCTTCTCGCCCTTGAGATGATGACGTACGGCCCAGAGGCGCTCGCCTATATTGCGCCATATCCCGGTATCGATCAGGGATACGCGCCAGTCTCTCGGCAATTCCTCGAGCAACTCCACGCGTCCGGGGCTCGATATGACGCAATCGGCATAGCTTTCCGGCCGGCTGTTCAGAAAGAATTCTTTTATGACATGCGCCTTGTAGCCAAGGCAGAGGATGAAGTCCTCATGTCCGAAACGGGCGTAATATTGCATGACATGCCGCATGATCGGTTGAGACCCGAGCGGGATCAGCGGTTTCGGGACGCTTTCGGAATATTCCCTGATGCGGGTACCCCTGCCGCCGCAGAACAAGACGACCTTCATTGTGCCAACTCCTTCGGATCAATGATGGATATGTCAGGAATTGGTACGATGAATTTCCCGCCCCAGTTTCTGATGTCGTTCATTTGTGCAACGATCTCAGTCTTCAGGTTCCAGGGGAGAATGAGAACGTAGTCCGGTTTTATGCGCTGGATTTCGCTGACGGGCCGGATCGGGATATGCATTCCCGGTGTGAGGCGACCATGTTTGTAAGGATTGCGATCTACTGCAAAATCGATGAAATCGGTGCCGATACCGCAATAATTCAGCAGAGTGTTGCCCTTTCCCGGTGCGCCATAGGCGCAGATCGATTTGCGCATCTCCTTGAGGCGGATGAGGAAAGACAGGAGGTTTCGCTTGGTCTGGCGCACGGCTTCGGAGAATGCCGTATAGGTCTCGATCTTGTCGAGCCCGGCGTTCAACTCCCGTGCCAGAAGGCTATCCACGCGGGCTTCACGCGGAAAATTGCCGTCTTGGTGCGAGAAAAAGACCCGCAGCGAACCGCCATGTGTGGGGATCTCTTCGACATCGAAAACCTTGAGCCCATGACGGCGGGCCATTTTTTCTATGGTCAGCAATGAGAAGTAGGAAAAGTGCTCGTGATAGATCGTATCGAACTGGTTCTCCTCGATTAGCTTTTCTATATGCGGGAACTCGAGGGTGATGACGCCATCAGGCTTGAGCAAGGCTTTCATGCCGGCAACGAAATCGTTGATATCAGGCACCTGTGCGAGGACATTGTTGCCGATGATGAGATCGGCCTTTTGTCCCCTGGCCGCCATATCGGTCGCTAGAGCCTCGTTGAAAAATTCCGTGAGTGTCGGAATACCTTTCCCGATCGCCACCTTTGCGACGTTGACCGCTGGTTCAATTCCAAGCATCGGAATGTTGCTGGTCAGGAAGTGCTGCAGCAGGTAACCGTCGTTGCTGGCAAGTTCGACAACGAAACTGGATTCGCCAAGCGCGAAGCGCTCGATGACCATGTCGCAATACCGTTTCGCGTGAGCGACCCAACTGTCCGAGAACGAGGAGAAATACGCGTACTCCGTGAAAATATTCTCGGGCGCCACATATTCCTGAAGCTGGACGAGGAAGCATTCGTCGCAAACGAATGCATGGAGCGGATAGAATGGCTCGACGTCGTTGGCTGCATCAGCTGCGACGAAGCTTTCGCAGGGCGGAGACATTCCAAGATCAACGAAGGTATGCACCAATGGCGAGCTGCAGAGACGGCAAAGCCCGACGTGATGCGTCGAGCTCAATCTTGCAGAAAAAACTGCCTCATTGTTCATCTGACGCCCCCTGATTTCATCACAGTGTCTTTGAGTGAATTCCAGAAAATTCTTTTATTAACTGGAAAAAATACTATGGATCGGGGTGGGTGACGATACTGCATTCGGCTCGAAAACGTCATCCATAAGCCGTAGGTTGATATGATAATCCGCTAAAATGCGCTTCCGGCGGCTGGTTTCCGCAACCGAAAGGGTGACTTATTTGCCAGCCCGCCTTCAAGGTATGGTGCTGCCTATGGGTGTATTCCGGAGCCGCTGAAATGGCGGAGAATTCTTCTTGAATACGGGGTTGCATCAGGAGCGCCGAATGCTGTTTGAGAAGACGAAAATCGAAGGGCTTTGGGTAGTCAGTACGGTGCCTGTGCGGGACAGTCGCGGCTCTTTTGCCAGGACGTTCTGCAAGCGCGAATTTGAGAGCAACGCGCTGGTATCGGACTTCAGTCAGCACAGCCTTTCTCTATCGAAGCTTAAACACACCGTTCGAGGGCTGCATTTCCAGCGGCCGCCGCATCAGGAGACAAAGCTGGTTTCCTGCGTCAAAGGATCGATATGGGATGTCGCCGTCGATCTGCGCCGCGGCTCGCCGACCTATCTGCAATGGGTTGGCATGGTGTTGTCGGCCGACAATGGCGCGCAGTTCTACATTCCCGAGGGTTTTGCACACGGCTTCCAGTCGCTCAGCGACGACGTTGCTGTGTCCTATTTGATTTCGGCGCCCTATGCCGAGGCAAGTGCGGCGGGGATCCGTTATGACGCGCCCGCGATAGGTGTAGAATGGCCTGCGCCGCCCTCGGTCATATCGGAAAAGGACCTCGGTTGGCCTGCTTTGCAATGAAGGTCTAGCGCGTCAGGAAACCGAGGTTCGAGACAAGGCCCGCCTCGAGCAGCCTGCCGGCAGCGCTCGCAATATCGACAAACGGCATTTTAGACCTTTCGGCGATATCCAGTAGCGAGTTGGTTCCATCGCCGAGGTTGAGTATCCATAGATAGGCCATGGTACGGTCGTCATTCGTCTTATGGCCGCCTATCGCAGGGAAAAGCCCGTATTTCCCTAGCTGTGGCTCACCCTTGGGCCGAAGGTTCAACGGCGTCCAGTTGTCTTCGAGAGCATCGATCATGTCCATGATCATCCAAAAGGATGAGTCGAGATGTTTGGGCTCGATGAAGTCGAGATTGTCGGCCGAGGTGTGATATTCGGGAAAGGTTCCGAAAGCGCTTCTCTGCAGCAGTCCAACCGGCAGGTTGAAGCCCGGCGAACAGAATTGGCGCTCGTCGTAGCCGTAGGGAATGAAGTCGGCGATTGCCAGATGTTTGCGATCCTCTCCGCAGCGGGTGCAGGCGGCGATTCGGTCGATCAGTGCATCTCCCCTGCGGCTGCGCTTGTAGTTCGGCCCGCCCCCGTCACCAATGCAAGAAACCACAAGACCATGCGCAATGTTCGATATCCCGTCTTCGTTCTGCGCAAGCCATGACAGGGAGCCGATCGTTCCGGGTGCGAAGACGAACCTGTAGCTGTAATATGTGGACCTGCTTTTCAGGCCTGCAGCAAGACACGTTAGCAATGCCAGGCCGGAACAATTGTCGTTTGCGAGCGACGGGTGACAGATATGCGCGAAGAGAAGCACCTCTTTGGTGCTTTGTCCGATATGCAGATATTCGCCGTAATACAGATTGCCTGACACCTTTTCGGTGTCGATGACGACTTCATAGTCGCCTTCCTCTAGCTTGAGGAATTCATGATGCGACATGCAAAAGCCCCAGGCATCCGTGTAATAGGCTGTTTTGTAAGGAATGAGATCGGGTTGTGCCGGCAAGGTGTAGATATGCGCTTGCAGTTCGGCCAGCGGCATCACGCGACGTTGAGGGATGCTGTAGCTCATGAGATGCAGGTTCGACATTTGAAAATCGATTACCTTGCGTCCCGCCGCGTTCTTCACATAGGCGTCCCGGACGGTCCATTCCTGGGGCACCGTCCAGTCGAAAACCCGCGTCCCGCTAGGGACGGCGCGCTGCTCGATATCGATATAGTCTTTAAGGATATCGATGGTGTCACACACGCCTTTGCCGGTGATGCTGCGACAGATCGGAAAGAGGCGGGAAGCCAGATCATGAATAGTCTGGCCGATACCTGCCTCTCTCCATGCATCGCCTGTTAGCTTTGCACCAGGCTCCATCTTGCCCATCCGGGCCTCCTGTTTAAACCGATGCTGCAATATCGGCGTTCTGGCGCGGCGCGGCCATGGGGCGGCGCAGGTTGATGTCGATATCCTTGTCGCCGATCAGCTTCTGGAGTTGGCCGATCCGCTGATAGTGCGGTCCCTCGAATTCGGCCATTGTCAGGCCGGCGCTCTTGTAGGCCCGGTAGAGTTGCTCGGCACCTGCGGCGGCCGTCCATGTCGGTTTAAACGCCGGAAGCGCGCGGGCGATCTTGCCAAAATCGACGCGGTACGAACGGGTATCGGGGCTTGCATCGCTCGCATATTGCAGCCGGCATCCGGGCACCGTGAGAGCGACGATTTCGGCAATCTCCCGGATCTGATAGTTGTGCGCATCCTGTCCGACGTTGAAAGCCTGATTGTGTATGGCATCGGTCGGCGCTTCGAGCGCAGCCAGAAAGGCGCGCGAAATATCCTCGATGTGAACGATTGGGCGCCATGGCGATCCGTCGGATTTCAGGAGGATCAGTCCTTCCGTCACCGCCCAAGCGGTCAGGTTGTTGAGGACGATATCGAAACGCAGCATGGGCGAAAGGCCATATGCTGTTGCCGGACGCATATAGACCGGTGAGAAGCCGGGGCTCGCAAGGCTTGCAATCTCCCGCTCCGCCAAGACCTTCGACGTGCCGTAGGCCGATACCGGCTTCAGCTCGGCCGTCTCGTTGACCAGTCCTTCGCCAGCGGCGCCGTAGTTGCTGCACGACGAGGCGAAGATGAAACGCTTGACGCCTGCCTGCTTTGCGGCTCGCGCTGCCCGAACGCTGCCGCGGTAATTGATCTCATAGGTAATTTCCGGATTGAGATTGCTCAGCGGATCGTTGGACAGCGCCGCAAGATGAATGACAGCGTCGAAACCTTCCATATCCGAAGGCTGGATATCGCGGATGTCCTTGCAGACGCCGGGGACCTGCGGCAAAGGTCCGCCTGGAACATAAGCGCAGCGATGGTAGAATTCAGTGTCGTAGCCGTGTACTTCGTGACCCGCCTTGCGCAGGATGGGTACCATGACGGAGCCGATGTATCCGCGATGCCCGGTGACTAGAACGTGCATGAAATTTCCCCTCAAAATCTATTTTCGATCGCAACGAGCGTATCTTTTCAGGCTAGATCGATGCACCGCGCAAAGCGGCTGTATCGATAATGCGAACGGTCTAGGTGCCCCGCTCGGTTAAGGCTTTCGGATGCTTTCCGATAATTCGGGCATGTCGGCCATGACCAACCCATGGCTGGCCTGATGCTGCGCGTTGCCGTTGAAACGCCGGAAGACGACATCGGATGGGCGTCCTGTCAGGAATTTGTCGACGCCGTATTCCAGCGCTTTACGGTAGACGACGAGCGCTCCATCGATGGCGTCAAGCGTTTTGGCTATATCCTCGTCCTCATGCGTGTAGCTTACAACGAGAGACGGTGCGAGAAGGCCGCGACGGATGGTTTCCTGCAGAAACAGCGAGCGAAAAGCCTGAGACGGCTTTCCGGTCTGGTCCAGCGTGAAGTAGCTGAGGCAGGCAGAATGGCCCTGGATGCCGAAATAGGAATCGAGCCCGTGCGCAATTGCGATCTGGCTGATGGCGGCGCGCAGCGAATTTCCCTGTCGGACCAGATGTGGGACCACGGGTTCCTGCGTGTAAACCTTCATGGTTGCGATGGCCGCCGCCATCGCATGCGTTTCCGCGCCATGCGTCGTCGAAAGCAGGAAGACGCGGGGGGCATCGGTTTGATCGATACCGCCTCGTTCCATGAACTCCCGCTTGCCGGCAAGTGCGGAAATCGAAAAGCCATTCCCCAGCGCCTTACCGAAACAGGATAGATCTGGGGCGATATCGTATGTCTTCTGCGCGCCACCCGCATCCCAGCGGAAGCCGGTGATCATTTCGTCGAGAATGAAAAGCGCGCCGTTTTCGTGGCAAAGATTCTGGAGTTTGTGAAGAAACTGGTCCCGAGGCGGATCACCGCGCGACGGCTCCAGGATGAAGGCGGCTATGCGGCCTGGAAAACGGTCAAACAGACTGCGCGCACTCGCCAGATCATTATAGCTGAAGCCAAGGACCAGATTCTGGATCGCCTGAGGAATGCCCGCATTCATCTCCGTTGTTCCGATGAACCAGTCGTCGGTGGAGAAAAAGGGGTGGTCGCTGCAGCGCGCGATCAGGTCGCGGCCGGTAACAGCCCGCGCAAGTCGTATCGCAGCGGATGTCGCATCGGAACCGTTCTTGCAGAATTTGACCATTTCGGCCGTCTGGATCGTATCAAGGAAGGTCGAGGCGCAATCCACCTCGATCTTTGAGGGGCGCGTGAAATTGCAGCCGCGGTATAGTTCCGCACGCGCAGCCTCTACGACGTCGGCATAGGCATGGCCAAGGCCGACAGCCCTATTGCCCATACCGTACTCGATATATTCATTTCCATCGACATCCCAGACATGACAGCCATATCCCCTTTCAATGAAGCCGGGAGACAGGACAGGGTACTGGTCGTCACCCTTTGCATAGGTATGTGCGCCGCCCGGTATGATGTTGCGGGAGCGCAGGCGCAGTCGATCCGAGTTTTCGAAATTTTCGACGAAAGTTTGCATGGCGAAATCCCGGGTCCATATGTCCAATGACCAGAGATTACCGTATCCGGCCCGGTGGCCGTCACCCCGTCTTTATGCTTGGAATGCTAGCCGAAAGGCTTAGAGGAGATGTACAATCTTCTTGTCATAATCGTTCCGATGCGTTTGCATCTTGCGGGGCCCGACACCCGCAGGCAATTATGGATTTACAACAGGTCCACTGCACGACACATGACTAGTTTTTGAAGAGATCGGATATTTTAAAGATCACTTCCGTTCTGTTTTTGGCGTCGACTTTCTTCATGATATTGCGAATATGTACCTTTACGGTGCTTTCACGAAGATTGAGTTCATAGGCTATGATCTTGTTTGGCTTGCCTTGCGTCAAGGCGTTGATGACATCGACCTCACGTTGGGTGAACATGGCCGTGCGCTGACGTTCCTTGTCTTCCGCAACCACGAGCAACTGCCTGAGATCGCTCAGATTTTCAGCTGATACGAAAGCGCCGCCCGCCAATGCAAGTGAGATGGCACCCACGCACACCGCCAACCCTATCGACGAGGAGATGTACCCGCGAACTCCCGCGTCGAACGCCCTCATGACCTGACGCAGATCGCGGTTTTCCGCAAGAATGACGACTGGCAGATAAGGGAAATCGGCGATGAATTCCCGCAACTCGTGAAGGGAAACGTCATCGCAAAAATCGCTGCGACCGACATTGACCAGGATGCCGCTATGCTGGCCGTTTGGAGCATGTCTCCAGTCGTCGAGTGATGAAAACAACTCGACTTCCATATCAAGGCCGTATGCGATCAGGCTCTGAGCCAGACACTCACGGTCGAGCGCGCGGTCGTCGATGATCGCCAGCTTTCTAACCGAAGTTTCCATAGGTTTCGAATGCGCAACCACATGGAAATTTGATGAGAATTGGCTATGTCCGTTGTTAGGAACTGATGTCAGCATGTTATGTCCTATCCGCGCTAAAGATTGCTTTGCGAACCTGCCTGGCTTGGCAGAGACGCAACCGAAGAGTTTCTTTCTACGAGCCGGCACAACGGACGTCGGAGGTAATTCAACCCGGAACGTCGTCATCAATCTGGAACTTCGGAAGAGATGATCTGAATTGCGGTCTGGATTTTTCGGAATTTAATGTCGGCCAGAAAGCAATAGACGTGGCACTACCCGAATTTCTACTCCGGCATCCTACAATGGAGTATCTCAACTGGAAAAGGCTCGGAAATTACTCACTTTTGATTGAGATTTCGAGACGGTGTTCAATCTGGCATGACGTAAAAATGCCAGCAGGCGCACGAGAACCGGTGAAATGGAATTTCGATCACACCAACGTCATTCTTCGCGGGCCGCGTCTAATTATATTGGATGAATTATAATATTTGCTGGATTGATTTATCATCAACCTTTGTTGCTCTTGTTTTTGATGTCGGCAACCTATGCGTGTTAATCGCATTTTCAAATTGCGCCTCAAGACAATTCGACACACTGTACCCCGTATATAACGGGGCGTGGTGAATATTTATCACTGACGAATGATCTCAAGGCCGTGTTGGCCGTTTTCAAGACTTCGTTGACCCTCCACCCCCTGACGCTTCGTAAGGGTCGATTTCTGTTTGGAATGCGCGTCAATTTTAACGAGAGTGAATATGACGGAACGCGGCGCGGATAGTAACAAGGTTCCCTCTACTTTCGAGGTAGACACCGGTCCGATGTCCGGGTCACAGGAAGCAAGTCCCGTTAGGATGTTCCCGATTGTCGGCGTCGGAGCTTCATCGGGTGGACTGAATGCGTTCAGATCCCTGCTCAAGGCGTTGCCTGAAAAAACCGGCTGTGCGTTTCTTCTCGTTCAGCATCTTGACCGGTCGCATGAAAGCATGCTCGCAGAACTTCTGGCGAGCGAAACGAATATGGTCGTGACCGAGGCTGTCAATCTTGCATTGATAGAGCCCGAGCACGTCTACGTCATTCCACCAAAATTCCTGATGTCGGTTGACGAAGGAAGGATATATCTGTCGCCCCGGCGTGAACTGCATGAGGCACCTCTGCCGTTTGATTTTCTCTTGGGTTCTATGGCCAAAGAATTCGGGCCGTGGGCGATAGCAGCTGTCCTGTCCGGCACGGGGTCAGATGGCTCATCCGGCGTCCAGCAGATCAGGGATTTCAAGGGACTTGTTCTAGTCCAGGAGCCTCAAGACGCACAGTTTGGCGGCATGCCCGAAAGTGTTATTTCGCTGGGCATTGGCGCTACGGTTTTACCGGTCGAAAAGATGCCTGCGGCCATCGCCAAACATATTGCGCTGTTGTCGCGGCTTCGAGCCGATCACTCGATGGTGCGCCGAATGCCCCAGCTGGGCCGGATTATCGAGATATTGAGGGTTTCCACAGCGAATGATTTTTCGGCCTATAAACATGGAACGATGCAGCGCCGTGTCGAAAAACGCATTGCGGTTCTCGGTATCGAGATCGAGGAGATTGACCGATATCTTGAGATGCTCGAAAACAGCGAAGAAGAGCGGCAAAATCTCGTCAGGGATCTTCTGATCAACGTCACCAGCTTCTTCCGCGACGGGAAGGTGTTCGACTTTCTACGCGACACCATTATTCCGGATATTCTCCACGCAAAAGCGGCTCACGGAGCAGTGCGGGTCTGGGTCGCTGGATGCAGCACGGGGGAAGAAGCATATTCTCTGGCTATTCTCTTCCTCGAGCTCATTCAGTCCATGGGCCTTCGTCTCCAGTTTCAGATGTTTGCCTCGGACGCCGATGGCGAGGCGGTCGCAATTGCCAGAGACGGACACTACTCACATGAGGCGACCAAATCGCTGCCGACGGACTTGCTGGAAAAATATTTCGTAAGGGATGACAACGGATACACCGTGACGACGCAACTGCGTGGGGCGGTGGTATTCACCGTGCAGAATGTCCTGAGCGACCCACCGTTCTCACGGATCGATCTGATTTCATGCCGCAACTTGTTGATTTACCTTGAAGCGGACGCCCAAGCCAAGGTTTTGTCGCTTTTCAGGTTCGCCTTGCGGGAGAACGGCATTTTACTGGTCGGAAAATCCGAAACCGTTGGCGGAATGGATGACCGTTTCAAGCTGATTTCGGAAACCGAACGGGTATATCGGCGTATCGGGCCGCCGGTTTTCGGTGATCTTAATTTCGGCGTGGCTCCGGGTGGAAATGTCAGAATTCCCTCTTCGCTGGGAAAGGTGACTTCAGCGTCGAGGCACAGTGCGCTTGCCGACGCGGTTGCCCAGGTTCTGCTGGGTAGCTACGTGCCCGCCGCGATCCTCGTCAATCGAAAGTATGAATATCTTTACTCCATAGGCCCGACAGCAAGGTTCCTGCGGATCGCTTCAGGCCCGGCATCGCATGATCTGTTCGCCATGACACCGAAGGCGATCCATAATAAGATCAGGTCTGCGATCCATCGTGCGACCCGGGATCAGAAGCCATTCGTAGCCAAGAATGCAAAACTCGACAGCAACGGCGCGCATATCGAGTTCAGCATTCACGTCGAACCGCTGTTCAGTCAGGGTGAAGAGCTGTTCCTCATATGTTTCGTGGAAGATGCTGCGCAGGCCAACAGGGTTGTCCGATCGCAGAAATCATCGACGACAGATGCGTCGCCCATTACCGAGCTGGAATTCGAACTGGAGGAGACACGGGCGGAATTGCAGGGCGCCATACGCAATCTGGAAATTGCCAGCGAAGAACAGAAGCAGATCACCGCCGAAGCACTGTCTCTGAATGAAGAGTATCAGTCGACGAATGAGGAACTCGTTACTTCGAAAGAGGAGCTGCAATCCCTCAATGAAGAGCTGACAGCCCTCAACAATCAATTGCACGAAGCACTGGAGCGTCAGCGTGCAGTTTCCAACGATCTGCAAAACGTCTTGTACAGCACCGATGTCCCGACGCTCTTTCTGGATGCCAGTCTTCGTATAAGGTTTTTTACACCAGCCACCCGGTCAGTATTCAAGATTATATCGTCCGATGTCGGCCGCCCCCTCTCGGACCTTAGCGGCTTTGACGGCGACATTACGCTTCAAGTCGATGCGATGGCGACCCTCCAGGACGGCAATACAATCGACAGGGAGATAGGAGGACCTGACGGCCGCTGGTATGTCCGCCGCGTCAAACCCTATCGCGGAGAGAGCGAAACCGTCGACGGGGTCGTTATCACATTCATCGATATGAGCGCCCAGAAACAGGTTGCGGAAAGCAGGGAGGCTGCAAAGAAATCCGCCGAGCGGGCGACTGAGGCAAAGTCGCAGTTCCTGTCTGCGGCAAGCCACGATCTGCGTCAGCCGCTGCAAACCTTGAAGCTGTTGCAGGGGCTTTTGGAAAAGAGCGTGGGCGAAGGCCAGGCGCGCACCTTCGTTCAGAGGATGGAGGAGACGCTGTCCTCGATGTTGGGAATACTCAACTCCGTTCTCGACATCAACCAGATCGAAGCGGGTATGGTGGAACCTCAGATCGTGAGCTTTGCAATAGGCGATCTTCTGGGAAGGCTCTTCAAGGAATTTTACTATCCCGCTCAGGCCGCCGGGCTGCAACTCCATGTCGTGCCGTCCAGCCTCGCCGTTCGCACCGATCCGCGTCTGTTCGAGCAGATCGTCCGCAACCTTCTGTCCAATGCGCTGAAATATACGACGAGCGGCAAAATTCTGGTCGGTTGTCGCCGGCGCGGTACGAAGGTTCGTTTCGAAGTGTGGGACACTGGCATCGGCATTCCCGAAAACCATATCGAGGATGTTTTTCAGGAATACCTCCAGCTCGATGCGCCTGCTGGAACGGAAGACCGTGGTTTGGGGCTGGGATTGTCGATCGTCAAGCGGCTCAGCGAGCTTCTCGAACTAAGGGTAGTGGTGCAGTCACGACTGCATAAAGGTTCGGCATTCATGATCGAGATCGATCACGCACCGGCCGGTGAGCCGCTTGTACCACTTCCTGCGCCAGTGGATGACCATTCGAACCAAGCGGCTACCCTGTCGCGGGCGTCGGTTCTGATCGTCGAAGACGAAAACGGCATGCGTGATTTGCTCAAGATGGGACTTGAGCAGACTGGATATGTGGTGGCTGCGACCTCTACGGCTGCCGAGGCGCTCGCGATTGTTCGAGGATTGCAGTTCACGCCCGACGTCATTCTCGCAGACTACAATCTCCCTACCGGGGGGAATGGCATAGCTGCGATAGGAGATATCCGGCAAGCACTCCGCCGAAATGTTCCGGCGCTCATTCTCACAGGCGATATTTCAAGCAAGGCCCTGAGGGCTTTTGCACAGCACGAAATTCCGTATCTGCACAAGCCGGCGAAACTCAAGGACGTCGTGCAGGTCGTCGAGACCCTGGTTGTTCGCCAAACCGACGAGAGGGTAGTGCACATAAGCGAACCCGAATACATGAGGCCGATGACGGGTCGGCTCATCGAAGTCATCGACGACCAGCAGGACATCAGGGACAATTTGCGCGCTCTTTTCGAAGGAGAAGGCTGGACGGTTGCAACCTATGTATCGGCAGAAGAGTATCTTGCAGATTACCAGCCGGACAGATCAGGTTGTCTGCTTGTCGATGCGTATCTGCCGGGCATGGTCGGCATGGAGTTGCTGCGTTTACTGAAAGAAAAACATCATCGGTTTCCGGTGATTGTGATCACGGGTCGTAGCGATGTCCGTATGGCAATCAATGCGATGCGATATGGAGCGGCCGATTTCATCGAGAAGCCGTTTTCTTACCAGGAGATATATCGGAGCGTGCAATCGGCCCTCGAGCGATCGCGTGATGCAAACGAGCGCGAAGAGCGGCGTGAAACGGCTCGTGCCACGCTGGCAACGCTTACTCGCAAGCAACGCCAGATCCTTGACCGGATTGTTCAGGGGCAGGCCAACAAGGTTATTGCAGCTGATTTGAAGCTTAGTCAGCGCACTGTCGAGAACCATCGCGCATCAATCATGCGCCGAACGAAATCCGCTTCGTTGCCGGCGCTGTTGCGGCTTGTCCTGAATGCCGAAGAATAGGCCGTCATCATCGAAAATTTGGCCGGTCTATCGCTATCGGCGGGCGATCGCTGCGCGAATGCGATGTAATGCATCAGGTCGGCGCACAAGATAACTCACCGGTGGCAGAAATGCTGAAGCGGGTCTCAGGCGGAAAGCCTGTGCGAGAAGGGCACCCGCGCCGGGCCGGCGCCGGACCAGATTGGAAAGCGCGCACCAATAGGCGCGGTCGCTCAGGCTCGCGCGACCGCGCCTTAGCAGTGTTTGGGCATCGGCAAGCAAAGCCCCTTCATTGCCAAAGAAGCTTTCGAGCGCGGCTTCGATTTCGGTATTCCAGGCAAGCACGTTATCAAGGATGGCGGATTGGTTCGCACCGTGGATACGGGTGAAATTCTGCACGGCATCAAGTTCGACGATATCGCCCAGTACCGCGAGCCGCATCCACATCTCGACATCGTCGGTATGGCGCAGTGCTGGCCGATAATGACCGGCATGTTGTTGAATGTGCGTCCTGGTAACGGCGAGTGGGCCCGGCACCGGGCTGCGTCCCGTCACGCAGATTCTGACGATGAAGTCCATGCCGCGATGAAGGTGCATGCCATCGGCATCGCTGCGAAATCCTGATGGTATATCGGCATCGTCACGGAAGAAGGCGGTGCGGCCGAACACCATATTCGCGCCGGGGTGGTTGTCGAGCGCCTCCATTGCGCGCGTGAGTGCTCCAGGCGACAGGACATCGTCGGCGCAGATGATGGCGAAATAGTCCGCCCGAGCCCAATCGATGCCTTCGTTGAAAGACGCGTGACCGCCGAGGTTCCTTGGGCGCAGGCTCGTTTCGATACGGGGATTTGCTGCCGCGAGAGACCGGGCGATCGCGACACTGTCGTCTGTGGAGGCGTTGTCTATGATGAGGATACGCATGTCCGGGATGTTCTGGCCAAGGACGCTTTCTACGCATCCCTCCAGAAAGCGACCGTAATTGTAGTTGGGGATGACGATATCGATGCTGCTCATGGTTCCACCGCTGCGGGAACGACGGTGTCGGGAATGGAAGCCGACGCAGGAGGTTTTCCGACCCTGCGCAGACGCCCGGCAAAAGCATCGAGCGTCGAACGTATTTCGCTGACGAGTGGATGACGCAGAAGAAACAGGCAAACGGCCCAGCCTGTCACCGAAAGGAGGACGGCGCCGCCAGCCTGGGCGAGGGAGTAATCGAAGCGGAATCCCGTCCAGGCAGATATGGCGAGCGGCCCCACAATCGCGGCAAGGGTCACGGCGGCACTCGGGCCGATGGCTGCGAACAGTTCGGGTAATTTGAAGTGCGCATGGCGTCTGACGAGATAGAAGGCGACGAGCATCTGGAAGGGCAGCGTGACGAACTGGCTCAGCGCTACCGCGGTGAGGCCGAAGAAGCTGGCAGAGCAGAGCACAATTGCCGAGACGCTGCGGCAGACGAAATTGCCCAGAAAAGCCTCCCGGTTGGCGTTGAGAGCGATCAGCAGCGGCGTTGTCAAAACCATGGGAAACCAGAAGATCGACGCAAGCGCGAGAATCCGGGTGATCGGTACGGCGGCGAGCCACTGGTCTCCAAGTGCAAGGCGCACGATGGGATCGGCGAGAATGGCCACCATGATCAGCGACGGCCAATACAGCACGGTGATGTAACTGAGGGCGCGCAGGTAGGACCTGCGGACGTCTCCACCTTCGCGAACTTCGGCGGCGAGCGCCGGGAAGGCGAAGGAAAAGATTGCCGAGAGGAAAATGCGATCGGGAATGGAGCAAACGGTATTGGCGCGATTGTAGATCGCGACCGCTGTCGGTGTCATGGCAAAGCCGAGCACCAGTTGCGGCAGGGACTCGTATAATTTGTCAACGATGGTTGCAGCGCCCCTGTAACGGCCGAATTCGGCCATACGGCGCCACGACTTGAGCGAAAGGCGTGCTGTACGCTGGGCCGGATCGGCATAGGCTGCAAGGGCGCTGGCAACGCTGTTGCCGACGAGCAGGCCGAGCGCGAAGCTGACGAAGCCCCATCCATTGCTGGCAGCGAAGATCGTCACGGTAGCCATAGCCACGAGGCCGATGGTTCGGACGCGTGCGATGGTGCCGAATGCCAGCCGGCGACGCAGCATGGAAAATGCCGGCATGCCCAGGCTTTCGGCCATGACGGCGGCAATTGCGAGGATAAGATAATGCTGGAGACCGGGCTGGTGGTAGAAAATCGCCAGATAGGGTCCGCATAGATAGAGAACGATCCCGAGAATGCCGCTGACGAGGAGCAAGAGTGTAAGCGACGTGTTGATGTCATCGCGTTCAACGACATCGAGCTGAATGAGAAAATCGGACGAAACGAATTCGCGAAAGGCGAATATCACCGATGTCACCCCGTAGCCGATGACGGCAAAGCCAACTTCCGCCGGCGACAATAGTCTCGATACGATCGCGATCAGAGCGAGATTGATCGCAATTCCGAGGTGCTGTTCCAGCATGGCCATGAAAAAGGCGCGGCGGACTTTGTGCATCGAGGGCTCCGACAGCGTCGCCGATAATCGACGGTAGCGTCAAATCTAGAGTGGGGACTTGGATCTTGGAAATCTGACCGTTGGGATGGCAGCCGGATCCGTAGGTGTAGGCCGTTTGGAGAATGTCCGTTGAAGGGCGTGCGACATTGTGCGGACTACTCCCGTCGAGTGGTGAAGAGCCTCGGTATTACGTCGAAAGCATTAGGCTGCGGGACACCTTTGCTAAGGCGTAACGCTCTGCGGCGTTGCGACGGCATCAGTTGAGAGAAATTCCCGGCCGAGTAGCGCCTCTTGCTCGGAAAGCTGGCGCTTGAAGCGATCATTGGCGTGGTCGATCCGCTGTCTTACCGCCCCGGCTCCAGCGAGTATCTCCTTCACCAGCTCGATAACTTCCTCGACTTCGAACGTGTCGATGTGTCGGGCAAATTTCTCCTGGTCGAAATCGTTCATCAAATCATCGAACTTTCTGGCATAACCTATTGATATCGTCGGATTTCCGAGCTTCAGGGAACAGACAACTCCATGATATCTCGACACCACCGCAAGGTCGATTGCTGCCATCTGCTGCATGATATCGCGCAGCGTTGCGGCCGCGCTGATGTCGATCTGCGCCAACTCGTCCTCGGAGAGCATGTCCGTCAGCAGAAACATCAGATCCGCGCAGGCGACCCTGTCCGTAATGTCTCCCATCAAAAGGGTGATGCGATGGCCTTCACCGATCAACCAGCTCACGAGCCGTGAGAGCTTGTGGATGTAGGTCTTGTAAATCCTGGCGGCCTCGGGATCGTTGTGACGCCAGCCGCGATAGTCCATGACGCCGACGCCTATTCTCATTACGCCGTCGGCGGGGCTCTGCCGGTGGGGCACAGGAATAGGAAGATCAAAGGCGATATCGGGGTAACGGTGGTCTCGCGACACGTCGACACCGATCGTTTTCATGTAGTTGAGCGAGAAATCGTCCCGGTAGGATCGATAGGAGGCCATCTGTGCGGCAGAGCGCAGGAACCAGCGGCTGAGACGGCTTTTCATCGGGCCAGCGCCGATGCTGACGAAGGCGATCCGTGTGTTGCGAAGGCGTGCAACGAGACACCAGCAAAACACGACAAAGGGCCAGCCGAACCACTTTTCCTGAAAATCATCGAGGATGCCGGTCCCCGGTATGATCATCAGGTCAGCCTTGTCGAAACTAAAGAGGGAACTGACCAATAGCATGAGCCGTGAAGGCACCTTGCCGAGCAGCTTGTCCAGGTGCCTCATCCATGCATTTGTCAGGGGAGGCCCCCCAACACCCATCGCACGAATATTGAACTTCGCACTTACGACTGTCGGACTTGCACAGATACACAACAGATCGGCATCGGGCCTCATCCTGCGCAGATAAAGGAGCATGGCTTCCAGCGATCCGTCATTGCCCGAATTGCCAGAGCCAAATTGTCCAAGGAGAGTGATCCTCATTTATTTTCCAATCGCAGCCCGGCGCCGACACGCTCGATATGGCATTGATATCCGCTGGAGCAGTCCGACCCCACACCGACATTCGGGTTGCGTCTTACGCCAAACGAATAGTCTGACTGACGCAAACCTCTCAAAGGAAGATACAGCTAAGCCTAAGATGCAACTGACTGTCATCCCGTGGCTTTTTAGTATGTCGCCTTAGCAGCCACTCGAACCATCCGCCGTCGATCCGTTGCGGCATGGTTGTGGATGCAAGAGCGAGAGTGTCCCATGAAGCTTGCCTATTTTGTTCTTCCCCATATCGGCGGCACCTATTCCGTCTTCAAACATCTTCGCAAAGGTCTCGCTGCCTATGGCATAGACGTGCGATGGCTCGGCGTGTGCAAGGAAACATACGGGCTGCCTTTCGATCTCCAGGGTGAGAAGGCTTTCGGTCAATTGCTGCGGATGCCCGTCAATCTCAGCGAACGCGAATGCGCAGGGCGAATGGCGACTGCCATCGAAGACGGAGGGTTCGACGGTGTGATCGTCAACGTTCTAGGCGATCAGTTGCAGACAAATATCGCGCGCTATTTGCCAGAAGGTATCCTGCGTATTCTCGTCGTCCATAATATCTCGCCTGGAACATACGCGGCTGCGCGCTCGGTCCGGGACTATGCCCATGTCACGATCGGCGTATCGGAGCGGTGCCGCGCCGACCTTGTCGCGCGCAACGGCTTTTCGAAGGAGCGTACCTACGCAATCCCGAATGCGGTGGACAGCGATGCGTTCCGGAGCCAGGCGGTTCGGCGCTTCAACCGAGGGCCGGAACTCAAGGTTCTCTTCGTCGGCCGCATTGAAGATGCATCGAAAGGCGTGATGTGGCTGCGGGAGATACTGGATGCCTCGCCCGAGGCCGTGCGCCTGACGATCGTCGGAGATGGGCCGGATATGGGCAAGCTCAGGCGACGGCTAGACGGCCATGGCCATCGCGTCAGTTACGCAGGATCCGTTCAGCTTTCAGACATACCGGTCATCATGGCCAGTCACGATGTTCTCATCATGCCGTCCCGCTTCGAGGGGCTTGGCATGACGATGATCGAGGCAATGGCCGGCGGCTGCGTCCCGGTCGTGTCTCATATCCGCGGCGTGACGGACACGATTGTCGAGCCGGGCCGAAACGGCTTCCTGTTCCCGATCGGCAATTATACGGCAGCGGCCAATGCGATCGCGCGCTTGCATGCCGATCGCGACCTTCTCGAGCGGATGTCGATCGCGGGAAAGGAAATGGTCCTGAACCGCTTCAGCATCGAACGGATGGCCGCACGCTACAACGAAGTCATCACTATGACACTGAACGACCGTCCTGGCCTGTCAACAGTGCTCAGGATGGAGGACTGGTCTATTCCCGCCGGTTTGAGGCCGGGCCTTCGAACCTATCTGCCGTTGCCCTTGAAAAACTGGCTTCGCGTCGTTCGTGAACGGCTCTGAAGCGATGATCGGCGATCAGCGGCGACTTGGACATCTGTGTGGCGTCTTCTTTTTTTGGCTATGCATGTTTTCGACCTGCAACGCCCAGGATACCGTTTTTCMGCTGCAGACGTCGAAGGACGGGCGTTATCTTGAAGACAGCAAGGGTCTGCCGTTCCTGATTGTCGGCGACAGTGCGTGGTCGCTCATTGGTGATACCTCTATTCCCGATGCGGAATTTTATCTGGAAACCCGAAAGCGGCAGGGCTTCAACACCGTGCTTGTATCGTTGATCGAGCATCAGTTCTCCCGCAAGGCGCCGGCGAACTTCTACAACGAGAAACCTTTCGCAGGCGATGCATTCGAGCAACCAAACGAGGCCTATTTCGACAGGGCAGAAGCCGTCATAAAGGCAGCCGCCAGCCACAACCTGCTGGTGCTTCTCTGTCCGGCCTATAGCGGCGCACGCGGTGGCCCCGAAGGATGGTATCAGGAAATGGTCGCGGCCGGGCCAGAAAAGCTGCGGGCTTATGGACGCTATGTCGGGCAGCGTTTTGCGAAGTACCCCAACATCATCTGGGTGCAGGGCGGGGATTACGATCCGCCCGATCGCAATCTGGTCATGGCTGTTGCAATGGGGATCGCTGAAACTGATCTTTCGGCATTGCAGACCGTGCATGGCAATCCCGATACCGTGACGAGCGATTTTTGGCGGGGCGCTTCCTGGCTCGATATCGATTCAGTTTATACTTACAGCAATGTCGCGGCGGAGGTGCTGGATCGTTACCGATCTGGACCAAGACGCCCTTTTTTCCTCATCGAAGGCGCATATGAAGGCGAGAACGATGTGAAGGAGCGTCAGGTTCGTCTTATCGCCTATGGTGCGCTGCTTTCAGGCGCGAGCGGTCAGCTCTTCGGCAACAATCCGGTCTGGCATTTTTCCGCCGCCGGGCTTTATGAAGCGAAGGACAGCTGGCAAGGTTCGCTGAACAGCCGTGGTGCTCAAAGCATCACCCATCTGGCCTCGCTTTTCAGACAACTGGCATGGTGGAAGCTCGTACCCGATCAGGGAAGCTTGCTGAAAAGCGATGCGGGCGCATTCGCGGCGCGCGACAGGGAAGGGTTTTTCGCCGTGATCTATCTCGACACTCCTTCCGTTGCGATCGATCTCGACAGTTTGGCGGCAGGCGAGAAAACCCTTCGCTGGTATGATCCCTCGAATGGAATTTACATCGAACCGATCGAGCGTCTTGGCCGCAGCGGCCTTCGTAACGTGACGGTGCCGGAATCGGCGAATGCTTTCGGCTTTCAGGACTGGATCGCCGTTCTCTCCACACAGGAATGATCACTTGCAAGATGCCGCACGCTGCCGAGTCGTTCATTTGTGGTCGCTCGCCGTCAAGGTCTCAAACCTAGCTCTTTCGATAGTCGATCCGGTTCGGGGGTGGGTAGGGTAGCCGTTAATTTCGACACCCTCTCCCTTTGGTGGATTTCACACGCCTTTTGCCCGCATACCCCTCAGGGCCGGTGTTTTTTAGGATCGTCTGGAGGCGAGTATCGTTGCAAATGCGCCGCCAAGCTTCAGTGTGGGGATCAGACATGTCGGGGATACTCTTCAACACCATTGCCACTTTCGTTCTGTGCGTATCCCTCATCGTCGTTCTCAGGCGCCTGACCATTGTGTTTCAGCTTGTGGATCGCCCCGATTCAATCCGCAAACGCCACACGGGAGCCGTTCCTCTTTGCGGTGGCATCGCGATCTTTGCCGCTTTCGCTGTTTCCGCATTCGTCGGTGGGTGGAGCGAGGCTCTCGGCATGAACTTCTGGCTCGGGCTGGCGGTCATTCTACTAATGGGCGTTGTCGATGATCGCCGGCCGCTACCCGCAGCAGGACGCCTTCTCATGCAACTAGCAATGGCGATCGCTCTCGTAGGCGGCGCCGATATCGGCTCTCTCTCCATCGGCGTGCTGTTCACGCAGCATTCCGAGCTGTTCCTGCCGCTATTTTTCGTCATCGGAGTTCTCTTCGTGACCGGGCTGGTGAATTCGTGGAACATGCTTGATGGCGTCGACGGGCTTGCAGGTGGCACTGCGGGTGTCGCGTTGATCTGGCTGATGATCGTGGCGATCTTCGCAGGTGTCGGCGACATTATCGCGCCGCTTCAGGCACTCTGCGTATGCCTCTGCGCTTTTCTGGTCTTCAACATGCGCGGTCCATGGCGCGCACGGGCGAGCATATTCCTCGGCGATGCGGGCAGTACCGCACTGGGTGCGACGATTGCCTATGTAATCGTCCTGCTGGCGACCACAAGCGCTGCGGTATCCTTTCCGGCATTGCTCTGGATCGTGATCCTGCCGATCACCGATACGCTCAGCCTGATCGTCCGTCGTATCATGCACGGTCGCAGTCCAATGTCGGCCGATCGCTGGCACTTTCATCATCTGCTGCTGGACTATGGTTTCGCGCCGGCGGCGGCAACGAACACGCTGGTCGTCATTTCCTTCATTTGCGGCGGCATCGGTTTTGCCGGAATAAAAGCCGGTGTTCCGGCGGAGATGATGGCCGCCGGCCTTCTCGTGCCGATTGCCCTTCACACCGCGTTCGTCCTTACCGCGACGGGCTACCTCTCGAAAACCTGGCTTCACAGGGGTAATTTCGATCTCTACCGCGAGGTGGCGCGTCTACCGGTCGCCGCAAGCGCCGCGCCGGAGCCAAGAGCCATTCAATCGGCGAATGAAGAGTAATCGCCTCATGAAAGCGCCGTGGCCCGGACCGCGAATTCCCTCGACACCGGTTTCAAAAGGACGGCTTTCGCGTTCGCGCATTTCCCAGAACATCCGAAACGCTCCGCCATTGAAACGGAACGCAATTTTACTGGGCTTGATGATGCTGACTGCAATCGGGCTCTACGGACTTGCCCTCGTCTCAGCGGGGTCGCTCCTTGTAGTGGAGGACCCGCCTGCGCAAGCCGACGTCATCGTAGTTCTGGGCGGGGACGGTCCTCCTCGAGCTGCCCAGGCCGCAAAACTATGGCACGAGGGAAGGGCGCCGCTCGTTCTGGTGACTGGCTATGGGGATTGCGACTTCATCCGCGACATGCTGGTGCGGCTGGGGGTGGATTCCGCAGTCGTCTCAACGGAATGTCTTTCGCTCAGCACCTGGGAAAACGCGACATTCGCACAGCCTATACTGACTGGAATGGGGGCAAAAAGTGCCATTCTGGTCACGAGCTGGTTTCATTCACGACGCGCAGTAAAGCGCTTCCGGTTTGTGATGCCTCAAATCGAGTGGATTTCCCTTCCTGCGCAACGAACCGTGCCACTGTGGCGGCTTGCCATCAACGGCGACGGGGTGCAGGTGTTCAAGGAGTACGCCAAAGCGCTCCTCTACGACCTCAGAAGCAGTTTCGTGCGGGATATGCCGCCGGTTCAGGCGGGGCTTGCTTCATCATGAACACGCTTCTGGTCTTTTGCCTCTTCGCTGGTGTCGTCCTGCTCCTCTTCTGGGGAATGATGCGTCGGGAGCGAATTTACGAATTCCCGTTTCTGACGGGCGTCATCACGTTCAGTTTCATCTTGCCGCAGGTTCCTGGCCTCTCGTCTGAAAACTTCCTGCCGGAAGGCGCGTTCACCCGAGCCGCAGTGTTCATGATGCTGTGCCTTTTCATGTGCTGGTGGGGATGGAAAAGAACGGCAAAACCCTTTGCATTCTTCCGTATCGATTTCGACGAAACACGTCTGCTGATCGTCGCAGCCGTTCTCTCGGTCGCCGGCGCCTACTTCTATTTCAAGCTTAGCCGTTTGCCGGGAGAGTTGACCATTGCGGTGCAGATGACCGGAGTTCCGGTCATGTACATCTTCTTTTCGCGGTTGTTGAGTTATGGTCTGGCCATTGCGGTGCTTTGCCTTGCACGGCGATTCTCCTGGCTGGCGCTGGCCGTCCTTGCGTTCGATCTCGTCTTTTACCTGGATCGCATCGTGATAACCGGAAAGCGCGCCGAAGCGGTGGAACTCATCATGATGTTCGCGCTGGCATGGTGGTTTTACAAGGGATGGGCGATCCCGCGCATCTTCGTGATCATTGCGCTTTTCCTCGGCACACTGTCGATGAACAGCATGGGCGACTACCGCGCCATCACCAAGGCCAACGACGCTCCCGTGTGGGATGACATCAAGAGGATAGATGTCATCGGCAATCTTGAGAAAGTGTTCCGGGACGGCGGCGACGAGATGCGCAACGCGATCATGCGGATCGACAACACCGCAAACACCTTGCAATTCGACTACGGCAAGTTCCACTGGAACAGGCTGGTGTTCAACTTCGTGCCCGCGCAACTCGTGGGCGTGGAGGTCAAGCAATCCTTCATGTTGCCGGTGCCGGTTCAATCGCGCGACTACAATCCTGTCCTCGGCACGACCGAGACCGGAATGGCGGATGCGTTCGGATCCTTCTGGTATCTGGGGGCGTTCAAATTTTTCCTGCTCGCCTATCTGGTGCGCCGGATCTGGGTGACCGCAAACACGGGCGAGTTCGCTGCGCAATTCACCTATCTTTTGTCGATCATACCGTCCATGCACGCCATATCGCATCAGACCGACTGGGTTCTCATGGTCTGGGTGCATATGCTGATGTTTGCAGCGCCGGCGCTGGCATTTGCCGTCATACCCGCGCGCGTGCAGCAGAGTCGGTACGCGATACCATATTTGACGTCTCAAGCAGGAGGATAGGCGATGCGCTCACGATACGACGATCCTGCCTTCCAGCATGCAACGACGACCCTGCCGCGTTTCGGAGGTCCGACCTTTGCACTGCATTTGCGGCTGAAACGACTGGTCTGGATGATCGTCTGGCGGCTTCTTGCCGGCTGGACGCCACCGCCGATGCGCCGCTGGCGCAATTTTCTCCTGCGCAGTTTCGGCGCGCGCCTGCATGACACCGCAATGGTGCATTCCAAGGCGATCGTGTGGTGGCCGGGGCACCTCGTCATGGAGCGTCATTCATCTCTTGGACCTGGGGTGATCTGCTACAACGTCGACATGATCACCATCGGCCAATATGCCTCTGTCTCGCAACGTGCCCATCTGTGCACCGGGTCGCATGATGTTCAGGATAGCGCGTTTCCCCTCGTGACGCGGCCGGTGTTGATCGAGGAGGACGCCTGGGTTGCGGCGGAAGCCTTCGTCGGTCCCGGTGTCGTCGTCGGCAAGGGGGCCGTGCTCGGTGCGCGAGCCGTCACCGCGAAGTCATTGGAGCCCTGGACGATCTATGTCGGCAATCCGGCAAGGCCAGTCGGCTCGCGTCGTCAGGAAGCGGCGGCCTCCAACGCGCTCAGCCGATAACCCTCCAGGGTGGCATGGGCGATGGCCGGCCAGGTGAATTTCTCCAGCACAAGTCGACGACCGTTTTCACCCATCGTTCTCGCTTTGGCGGGGTTGCTGAGCACGCTTGCCAGGCCCTTGGCAACCTCGGCCGCGTCAACCGCGACGATAACCCCGGCATCGGCAGATCCGACTTCGGGAAAGTGACACTGGTCGGTGATCACCACAGGCGTGCCGCAGGCGAGCGCTTCGGTGATCGCCATGCTGAAACCCTCCTGTCGGCTTGGCAGGCAGAAGCAGTCGGCATCGACCATGGCTTCGAGCTTTGCTTCGCCGTAAATGGCCCCGACCATAAAGACCCGGTTCCGGATGTTCAGTTTTTTGACCAGGTGCATAAAATGGCCCTCTGCTCCACCGGGTGGACCTGCGACGACGAGATCAACGTCGACATAGGTGTCAGAGATAGCCGCAAAGGCCGAGGCGAGAATGTCGACACCTTTTTTGATGTGCAGGCGTGACAGGAACAGAATGTAACGCCTGCCGTGCGCCAGGGCGATTTTCTGCTTGAAATGTCCCCGGGCCGGCAGGGGATCGAATTCCTCGGCAAAAACACCGTTCGGTATGATCAGATTTCGTGCCTGGAAATTCAGCGGCTCGACAGCTGCCATTTCATCGACGTTCAACAGGTGCAGGAACGCAGCCTCGTTCAGCATCTTGCGGTAGCACAGCATCAGGGCGATCTTCTTTTTCCACGATCGCTGGCCAAGGCTCCAATGGTCCAGCATGCCGGCCGGGCAGATGCAGTAGGGTACGCCAGCGGCGCGGGCGAGCTTGGAAGCATAGAGCAGAAAAGGCTCCCATACCCCGTGAATATGCATGAAGGATGCATCTTTCAGCACGTCTTTCAGCACTCGCCGGCCTTTAAAGCAGAACAGCGTCTCCAGCCTGCCGGACGGCTGCAGGAGATGCCAGTGGATACTCTCGAAATGCGGTATGCTGCGACCGATTTCCGTGACCTGTGCCTCGATTGCGGCGTCGCCATAGCTGACGATATTCACATCGAGGCCGAGGCCGGCCTGTGCAGCGGCAAGGCGCATGGCAACGGCCTGCAAGCCGCCATGTTTGGGATCAATCGAAGCGATGACGTGGATGATCTTCATATCTCGTAGTTCCCCAGGTACCGCGCATCGTCCGTCATGCAAAGAGTTGGCGAGCGCGACAGATGCGGGCCGGACAGGGCCGCAAGAAGCCGCTTGCCATAGGATTCCACGGTATGTTCGGCTGCGCGAAGGAGTGCATTGGCAGACATGATCCGCCTCAGCTCGGGATTGTCGGCAAGCGCACGCACCGCGGTCGCGATAGCTTCCGGATCGCAGACGGGAACGATGAAACCTTCGATGCCATCGCGAACGACGCTGCCGGTGTTTTCGGTCGTTATAACCGGCAGGCCCGCTGCCAGCGCTTCATAGACGGCGGTTGCGGAGCCTTCGCAGAGCGACGGCAGCAGGAAGACATCCGCCCACCGAAACTCCTCGGCGATCTGCGAGCGCGGAACGATACCTCTCAGCTCGACCCATTGCGAAATCTGCTGCTTGACATCATCGGGTACGCGAACGCGACCCGCCATCCGGAAGCGGGCGGCGCCGTCCATCAATCTGGCAGCTTCCACGACATAGGGCGATCCCTTGCGCAGCCCGACTTCGCCCACGGTCAGGACCCTGATTGGCCCCGGCATGCGTGCCGGTCTGTCGATGGCAGCCGTGGAATTGACCCCATAGGGAACGACGACACACCGGTCTTCCGGGCCACCGCATGCTACGACGTGCTTGCGGACAAATTCCGACGGGCAGACGATGACATCTGCAAGGCGCCACTCCGCTTTCTCCCGATCGGCAAACAGACGCGCATGCGGATTATCCCGCACCGGGCCGGCCCATGCGGGAAACCGCATCATCTCCTGGTCCAGAAGCGTTTCGACGACATCGCGTGGCGCGATCATCTGCTCGACTGCGGTCCAAAGGCCCTGCTGTTTTGCCGCCCGCATCTGTTCGAGGGCGTCGCCGCTGAAGGCGTAGAGACCAGCTGCGCCATGGAAGCCGCGCCGGGCCACCATTTCGGAGAAAATCGACCCGGCCCAGATCGCGTGAGAGGTTTCCTCCACAACGTCTTTCGTTCGCATGTGGCGCAGCACGGAACGGAGGCCAAAGCTGGAAAACACCGTCGTTAGCGCTGTCGGCACGCCTTTTGGCAGCCGACCGGCCAGCCGTTTGACAGGTGCGGGATAAAGGGTTGCCGGAAACGAATTGACGATCCGGGGCCAGCCTTTCGTGGCGCATATATCGGTGTAAAAATGCGCAAGGCGGCCAGCGGATGCAAATATTCTCGGTACGGCATAATGCATGCGGGCGCCGAGCTGGCTGACGACGACTTTGTCTTTCATGACGAGATACCTTGAGCGATAGGGGGACTGGAAGGCTCGACAGTCTGCAGCCCGGCGATCAGCACTGCCCAGGCATCTGCCGCCTTTTCTCGGGAATAGTCGGCACAAAGCAGCCGCCGTGCCGCATCCCCCATTGCTGTCGTGGTATCCGGGTCGTCGCAGAGCTTTTCGATGGTGCTGGAGAGCTTATCGATCTCTCCGATTTCGACGTTGCTGCCGCATCCCTTGGCTCTGAGAACGCGCGGCACCTCTCCATCAGGGTCGCCAACGAAGATCGTCGGCCTCCCGGCCGCGAGGATGCCATAGAATTTGCTTGGAATGATGCAGTGTTCCAGTTCCGGCAGCAGCGAGACCAGATGCACATCAGCAACGCTCAGACTTTCAGCAAGTTTCTCAACGGGCTGCAGCGGCTTGAAGATGACGTTTTGAAGACCGAGATCCTGCACGACAGTCTTCACAGCCGCGTGCTGGTGTCCGCCGCCAATGAGAAGGAACCGGATATCCTGCCGGTGCTCGAGACCTTTCGCCGCTGCCAGCATAGTGCCGAACTCATGCGCCCGCCCGAAGTTTCCTGAATAGCCGACGACAAACACATCCTGCAGTCCCCACGCCTTCCGCAGGCTGTTATCTTGGGGTAGGACAGGATAGATTTCCTCCCCATCCGACCAGTGATGCAGGACGCTGACGCGATCCTTTGCAAGCCCTTGCGTGAAGAGGAATTCTGCCATCTTGTCGGTAGGGCAGACAACCATGCCGGGGGATCGCAGAGACCAGTTGCGCGCCTGCGTCAGCCATGGCGCAAGCCACCGTGCACGTTTCCTGAAAAATCCAAGCTCGATTGCGGTCTCGGGAAAAAGATCCATGATCCAGTTCACCATGAGTGCGCCCTTTAGGCGGATCGCGATGCTGCTCATGACGGAGAGGAGCGGAGGATCGGTGCAGACAACGACCGTATCCGTCGCCCGAACGTTGCGCAGAAGCCAGGCGAATGCCAGCACCTGAAAAAGAAGATAATCAATGCTCCGGCGCGTGAGGCTGTGGCGGCCGAAGCGGCCGCTTGCGAGCCGTCGGATCTGTACACCCCGAACCGTTTCGGTTGCGGGCAACACGCTTCCGGGATGATTGTGTATTTCGCGACTTGCAACGACAGTCACGTTCATTCCGCGCTGCGCCATTGAAACGGCGAGCGATGATATCATCCGGCTTGTTGCCGACTGGTCGGGGAAACCGTATCTGTTCAGGAAGATCATCCTCACGCTTTTTTCTCCCGCCAAATGTCCGGTCTGAAGGAGCATTCTTGGCGACGTGAAAACAGGCGGCAAGCTGGTCGTAAGGACTAGTGGGCGCATGATACGGAGTGGCTGGTACTCCGAAGTTGGCGCCGTACTATCCTTTTGGTAGCTGAAACGCAGATGAAGCCCTTATGGGTTATGAAATCCATGATGCCCCGGGCCAATCAATGGCAGGGACGGGCCGATGTGGATCGCGAGCTGACTGCGCGCCGTCCCGAGGCGCAACCGCACGCGACGCTGTGTGGCCTCGAACCGAAGTCCTGTCTTAAGATATGGATTTAACACCGAGTCCGACCGAGCTCCCCGCCGATGTCCAGGAGAGTGGTGCCTCAATGGCGGTTCCAGGTTGTGCCCAGGGTCGGGCAGAAATCCTGCTTCCCGGGCCGAATATCGGCGTGGCTGGAGGCGTTTGATCGCGCGGTACCCGAGCCATATTTAATACGGGTGCGAAAGCAAATTTCGTTCGCTTCGCCTCTTGATTTTGAAAACACGAAAAACCAAATCGTCAGCCGCCAGTCGCTGATGACAGGACTGGCCGTGCTGGAAGCGCCGCTTTTGGCGCTTTGGTACCCATGTTGCTTCAAGGAGGATATGGTTATGGCAACATCTTACGACTATGCACCGTTGTACCGATCGAGCATCGGATTCGACCGGGTCTTCAATCTTCTCGAAAACGCCCAGCGCACCCGCACGATCAGTGACTGGCCGCCCTATGACATTATTAGGACGGCCGAAGACAGCTATCAGATTTCTATTGCGGTGGCTGGTTTTACACGGGACGAGATCGACATCACTTTCCAGTCCAATCTCCTGACCGTGACAGGCAAGAGGCAGGAGACACCCGCGGGGGGCTACCTGCACCGCGGCATTGCGGCCCGTCCGTTCGAGCATCGGTTCGAACTCGCCGATCATGTCAGAGTGAGCGGCGCCGAACTGAAAAACGGTCTCCTTTCGATTGATCTCGTCCGCGAAATCCCGGAGGCCCTGAAGCCCCGGAAAATCGACATCCAGACCGATGCGGTTCTGGTGCCGACAGTTGCCCCGGGCCAGATCGAAGCACAAAAGGCGGCTTGATTTACATTGTTGGATGAACAGGGGCGCCGTCGCGATGGCGCCCACCAATATCCGGGATGGGAAGGAGAAAGCAATGAAACCCGATATGTTCAGACAGCCTGTTTTCATTCTTGTCGGTCTCGGCTTTCCAGCGGAGGTTCGAAACGTGCTGGAGGCCTACCGACATCTTTCCGAGTGGCCCGCAACAAACCGAGATAGCGCACATTCCATTGCGCTTAAGGCATGTGCTGCCGCGTTGCGCGGCGAGATTGAAGCGGAGACCGCCCGCGGCTTGTTCGTGGCCTTTGCCGAAAGACACGATCTACTTGCACCGGAAGATAGTGCCATCGCCGCGTCTCGTCTTTCGCGCGACAGAGATCCGCATGTGAATTGAGATAGACACGGTTATAAATGTGCAGCGGCGAGTTGTCCGTTATGCGGGGGCGGTATCGTGCACGGGCTCTAGAATGCCGAGCGAGCTGATTTACCGCCCCTGCGAAAGCGATTACTGCGAAGACTGTCACGGTCTAGGTAAGGAGGACAGGTGTGCTGCCTCGAGGTTGACGAGGGTGTAACATAGTATCTTCTCGTCACCAGCGTGGCACACGTCTTTCATAGGCTGGGTCGAAGAGCTTCATATAGGCTGTATCATCGCGTTCTTTCATCGAGGTCTGTTCGTAAAGTGCCGCAAGTTCGGTGAGTTTTTGCCGATCGAGCGTCACGCCAAGTCCCGGGCCATTGGGAACATCGAGGCGACCGCCACGGAACGTGAACGGCGTGCCCTCGATCACGTCGACACCGGTCCATGGGTAATGCGTGTCGCAATCGAAGCTCAGGTTCGGCGTTGCGGCTGCAGCATGGACCATTGCCGCCAGAGTGATGCCGAGATGCGAGTTGGAATGCATGGAGACGCCAAGACCCAACGTCTCGCAAATCTTTCCGAGATGGGTCGAGGCGCGCAGTCCACCCCAATAATGATGATCTGACAGCACAATCTGCACCGCATTTTTGCGGAAGGCCGCGGCGATCTGGTCGAATTCGAGGACGATCATGTTCGTGGCGAGCGGGATCGACGTAGCGGCTGCGACTTGTGCCATCTGATCCATACCGATGACCGGATCCTCGAGATATTCAAGGATATTCTCAAGCTTGCGTGCGATGTAGATGGCCGTGTCCACAGTCCAGCCGCCATTGGGGTCGATCCGCAGCGGATGATTGGGAAAAGCTCCCCGAAGCTTCAGCATGGTCTCGATCTCGAGATCCGGATGCAGCACGCCACCCTTGAGCTTCAGCGACTGGAAACCGTATGTGTCGACCATCCTGCGGGCTTCGCCAACCATCTGATCAGGCGTAAGAACCTCTCCCCATTCATCCGGGGCTTCACCTATATGGGCTGCGAATTTGAAGAACAGGTAGGCGCTGAACGGAACGCTGGTACGAATGGCGCCACCAAGCAGATCCGAGACCGGCCGCCCGAGAAGCTTGCCCTGAATGTCGAGGCAGGGGACTTCAAAGGCTGAGGCAACCACGTCCGTCAGCTTGTGATCGGCCACCGCCGATTTGGCATTGATGCCGCCACTGCCGGGCAATGCGGTGATGACGCGAGATTTCAGCTCGTGAAGATGAAACGGGTCGAGCCCGATCAGGGCAGGGGCCGCCCGTCGCAACCCATCCAGCGCCTTGATACTTCCGTAACTTTCACCAAGGCCGACCGTACCGTCGTCACATATGACCTCGATGACCGTGCGCAACGCATGCGGCTGATGCACGCCTTTACAGTTCAGTAGCGGTCTGTCGGGAATGGCGACCGGTGTGAGGTGAATTTCGGCTATGCGCATCAAAAAGCTCCTTGTCGCCACCAGCCGCGCGCAGCTTTTAGCGCATCGTCCAGCGGGGACAGTTCGGGATGCCAGTGGCGTTCCCATTCCAGACTGAGAGGGATATGTCGTTCATCCGACTGTAAAAGCGAAAGCAGTTCCGCCATGGGGAAATCGCCATGGCTGGGCAATACGTAGCGTCGTCGGCCATCGCTGTCCGTGGTGCTGTCCTTGACGTGCAGATGGACGACATTTTGTGCGATGTGTTGCCAAAGGATTTTGAGATCGCTGCCTTTTGCCCAGGTGTGGTGAGTGTCCCACAAGAGCTTCGATGCTGGCACGCACGCGATGAAGGCGAGAAGCTGCTCGAAGTCCGCCAGCGCGTCGTGTGTTTCGATCATGAGGTCGACATTCAGACCGCGTGATAGTCGCAGCGATTGCCAGTTGTCCAACAGGCCCGCTGCCTGTGTCATCTCATCCTGTCCCAACTGTTTGCCACCGTCGAAGATGCGCAGATAGGAAATCTTTGCGGCTTCCGCCCAGTCTATAAAGGGCTCGATGGCGGAAAGATCGGTGCTGCCGAACAGCCGAATGGATGTGTTTAGGGCGGCAACCTCGAGATCACTTTCGGCCAGAAAGGCTGCAAATCTGGAAGGAGTGGCAAATTCGGCAGTGAGTGCCGGGATGAGGTCGACCGTACCGGAGAGCGTGCGCAACTCCACATGCACGATGCCATGCCTCTGTGCCAGATCGGCCGCTTCGTGCAGGCTAAGTTCGGAACAGCCAAGCGTTGAAAAACAATAATCGAAAGCGCTCATGCCATACGCTCCATATCCTGTTTGTGGACCGGGTGAAGCGCGGCAAGCCCCGCGACGAAACGTTCGATCTCGGTAATGGCGAGATCGGAAAGCGCCCGCAATTCATTTCCCAGCGCCCCGGCAATGTGGGGGGTGAGCACGACATTGGGCAAATCGTAGAATGGGCTATCCGTCGGCAAGGGTTCCGGCTCGGGTGTATCGATCAGGATACGCAGCCGCCCGGAAAGTGCCTCGGCCAGCAATGCGTCGTGATCGACCAGCCAGCCCCGTGCCGTGTTGATGAAGATCGCATGATCCGCCAGCAGCGCCAGTTCGCGGGCACCAATCATGTGGCGGGTTTCAGGCAGGATCGGCGCGTGCAGGGAGACCACATCGGACCAGGCGAGAAGCTCGTCGAGCTCCATTTTCGTAGCACCAAGTGCGGCCGCGTCTTCCACCGAAAGAAAAGGGTCGTAGGCGGCGATCTCGAATTTTCCGCGCGTCAGCATCTCCATAACAAGCCGACCAATCCGTGACGCGCCGACGATGCCAACTTTGCGGGAATGATTGCCGAGATAGGGTAGGCTCATGCCACGTCTGCTGCCAAAACCGCCGGTGCCGCGCTCTACCCGATGCTCGTCTCTCAGACGAAACACATCCTTGCCGCACATGATGATTGCCGCATAGGTAAACTCGGCAACCGGCACGGCCATGGCCGATGCCGCCGTGGTGATAAGAATATCGGATGTTTCCCAGAACTCGGCGGGAGCAACAGCGCGCACCGAGGACGCGGCATAAGCGACCATCCTGAGCTTTGGCGCACGGGCGAGGCGCTCGCGTGTCAGGGATGGCGCGCCCCAGGCGGCGAGGAGAATGTCCGCCTCGGCCAACGCTTCTGCTCCCGCTTCCGTGTCGAAATCCGTGTAGGGGAAACCCGGTATGATGTCGGTTACGGCATTCATGCGTGCCCATTCGCGCGAACCAAAGAAACCTTCGGGAAGCTCGTTCCGCATGGCGATCAACAGCCGTGGTTTGTCTTGAGATGGTCTCATTGGCGTACCGGACTTGAAACAGGTCGAACCTCGATGCGGTTGACGTCGATTTCGATCGGTTGAGAACCGGGCCGCAGGATCACATCGAGAAAAACTTCGGGAGGGGCTTCACCCGGCCTGAGTTTCAGGGGAGGAGTTCTGAGCGCCCCTGTCCATTGGGTGGCAGGGAAAGGAAAAAATGTGCCGTCTTCGGCACGGAAAGGCGCAAGTGCTACCGCCTCCTGTCCTTCGGCTGCAGCATCTTTCAGACGCAGCGATATTCCGAGTACGTCGCTATGCGCCGGCACATCAACATCGCATATGGCCTCCACCCATAAGCCTGTGCCCGGATGGACAAGCCGCCCGCCGAGACGGTGGCTTTGTTCACCTGTTTCCGTGACTGTCAGGGCTGAAAAATCAGCTGCCAGATTGCCTGCTGGATTGTTCACCGGGTCAAAACGATCGTCTGTCGCCAGGATACGGGCCGGCGCGCGCGGCATGATCGCCTCCAGATAGGTGGCAAGCAGCTTTCCTACGGCAAAAGCGCCTGTCACCGCAAAATGGGTGCCGTCGTCGGAATAGCCGGGATGAGGCTCGCCGAATTCACTTTCGGGATCGACCCATGCCGAGTTCCAGTCGAAGACATGGCAATTGGCATTATCTGCGGCAAATTCGATGCTCTGCCGGTTGATCCAGTGCGCTTTTGCCCGCTCTGTACCGCCAGCCGGCCATTTCCCGGTGCCACGGGCGAGGATCGGGAGCAGGATGACGGTTTTGCCTGCGTCGAGCAGAGCCGAAACGATCCGCGCCCGTGTATCGGCAATCGTCTGGCGTGTCTCCACCATCATGTCGTTGGTGCCGGCATCGACGATGACCAGATCGAAATCCGATTTCAGCAGTCGCGGTAGCCGCCGTTCGATCTCGATTGCCTTCTGGCCGGAAACTCCGAAATTGAGGCCGGAAAAGAACCGGCTGACACCCGGTCGATTGCTCGGTTCCCAGCCTGTTGGTGCTGATGGATCATGGTGGACAGGGCAGCAAAGTCTGCCATGCGACAATACCTCGGCCCAGCTCATCCAGCCGCGGGCCGATGTGGCAAGCGAGGACGCGTCGCCAATATGGTTCTGCTGGACGAGCGAAGTGCCGAGAACGGCAATCCGGCTCGCCCTTGGTAACGATACGGACATGGTTTTTACCGGATATCAGGAGAACAGGACGCCGCCATTGATGTCGTAGCAGGCGCCGGTGATATAAGCAGCATCGTCGGACGCAAGAAACGCCACCAGACCGGCAACGTCTTCGCTTGAGCCTTCGCGCTTCAGCGATGTGGCGCCTGCCACCTTTTCACGCACTTCGGGTTTGGTGAAGGTGTCGTGGAAGGTGGTGGAGATCATGCCGGGGCAGACGGCGTTGACGCGAATATTCGGGCCAACTTCCTTGGCAAGTCCTCGGGTAAAGGTCATCACTGCACCCTTGGAAGTGGCATAGGCGAGCGCGCCCGGCCCGCCGCCGTCACGGCCCGCCTGCGACGAGAAGGTTACGATCGCGCCGCCCTTTGCCATTTTGGGCAGTGCGGCCTTGGCTGTCAGGAACAGCGACGTCAGGTTGACGTCGAGGACCTGATGCCAGAAGGCTTCGTCCATGTCAGCGATTGTCTTGCGGGCGATAAGCCCACCCGCAACATGGACAAGGCCATGGATCTCGCCGAATTTGTCTGCGGCAGCAGAAATGGCAGCCTCTACTTCGCTTGCGTTTGTCAGGTCTGCCTTGATCGCCAGAGCCGAACGGCCAAGCTTTTCGATTTCGGCAACGGCCGTGGCCGCACCTTCAGCGGCTCCATTATAGGTGAGGACGACATTGGCGCCTTCCTGCGCAAAACGAATGGCGCATGCCCGGCCGATATCCCGGCCGGCGCCGGCTACAACAACGGTCATGTTGGTAAAACGCTGCATTTGAAGAACCTCGTATGGTTAGAATTGCTTGGGAAGGGAGAGCTTGAAACGCTCGTCGTCGACGTCGCTGAAATAGATGTCGGTCGAAAAACCCTGATCGTCTATGAAGCTGAAGATGCGCTTCGGCTCCTTTAAACTGTAAGGCACCAGAAGGGTGACCAGCCGATGCCGAGTTGCTGCTGGAACCGTGGCGCAGACGTGATGGTGGATATCAAGACCCTCGAACTCCTTGGGATCAATGTCGGGAAAACCTTCGACGGCCGCGATCTGCGGTGTGCCGGCTGACGAGAAGACAAACTGGCCGTAAAAGCCCGCCTTTTGGCCATTGTAGCGAAAGCTCGACTTGCCGGTCTGCGGTGACCCTGTGGTATGGCAAAGCCATTGCAGTTCCTGGGGCTCGGAGCACTCCACCTCATCGACAATCACGAAATAGCTGTCGTTGACGAAGTGCATTTCGCGCTGCGCTTTCATAACCAGCGGGTTCGCGACCTGATAGGCAGACGTCGCATCTCCGAGGATCCGGACATGTCCGGGATTTTCCTCAACCGATACGATACGGCCTGCAGCACGACGCGCGAGTGCCTTGTCCTTTTCCGCATATTGTCCCTTGCCGCCGATCAGGATGGCGTTTTTCGACCGTGTCTGACGGCGCCAGTTCAGATGCATCTGCGAGTTGAACGCCACGTAATAGCCGGACTGGATCGCCAGATCCTCGCCGTAGGCATAGAGGACAAAGGCATTCTGGTCGCCATGGCTGTGGCTTAGCGAACCGTAGGGACTGGATTTGAAGACGAATTGCAGATGCCGTTCCGGGTCTTCCATATGTTGCTGGATGGTCGCCCAACCGATATCATCGAAAATAGCGAGTGCCGGCAAGTCTGCAGGCGAGACTGCTTCCACCTGCTGATAGTCGTGACGATAGACGAGATCGTCGAAGTTCAGGTCCCACCAGCCGTAATTGTAGAAGGCCATTTCTGTGCCCGTCGCATCGGCCTTGATGTGATCGAAATACCATTGGTAATGGCCGTTGCCGGTAACGCCGGCAAATTGCCGAACATTGTAACCTAGTTTCAGGCCGGGAAGATCGCCAAGCGTGGAGTCGTCGCCAAAATTGGCGCGGCGGGTTCCCGGCGCCTTGGTATAAAGCGGGAAACGCCCGGTGTTCTGGAAAAATGGCCGTTGATAGAGGTCGTAGTCGATATAGGAGCGGATCAGATTGGCGGCCTCGATGAGGTAGGCCATACCGGTCATCCAGTAATGCGGCCCTTCCGCCCAGCCACCGTCAGTTCCAGCCCAGGGAGAATAGAGGGTGGCAAGGAATTCAACGGTATAATCGAGCCATTCGCCCGCCTCGTCGCTTTCGTCCTGAAGCGCGATACAGGCCGGCGTCAGTACTGCCGAAAGCGAACGTACGGCATGGCTGTCATAGGGAAACACGTGGATGCGGGCATGCGCAATGACATGGTCGGCGACCTCCCGCGTCCGTTCAAGAAGAACCGAGCGTACGGTCTCGCGCTCGTCTTCGCTCAGATAGTCGTATAGCCAGTCATAGCCCCAGGCGAGTGCCACGACGATACGGAACCCCGCCTCGTCATTATAGGCCCGGGAGGTCGCGCCTTTCGGGTCCCAGCCAGCGACGGCCAGCAGCCACTTGCGCGACGCATCGAGTAGATCGTCGCGTCCGAGCACCCGACCGGCAATGGCCAGGTGCCGGATCGCATAGATCACTTCCTGGCAGTCGATATACATCTGTCGCCAGAGTCCTGCGACGCGCATATTGTTGGGATAAGGCTGAGGTTCCGGCATGACCGGCCGCTCAAGCCAGGGTTTTACCGATTTCTCGTAGAACTCGGACCAACTGCAATGATTGGGGTCCTTTGCCACCGCCTCCGAGAAGCAGCGCAACTGTTCCGGATTGAGCCAGAGCCGTGGATGGCTGGCATGCGCGGCTGCATGACGGGCCTGCCTGCTTGGTAGCGGCGTTTTCGGCAGCGAAGCGTCGATCTCGAAGCTGCGCACGGTACTCCAGTTGGAATCCGGCGTCGCGGACGTCGGGCCCCACAACGCATAACACCAGTGATAGCGGCCTTCCGGAAGGGCTTCGTCCGGCGTGAAGAAATTCCACGCGAGATCTTCAAAGACGAGCGTCTTTTTGTCTGCAAAACCGGGATCGGACGAAATCCGCAATACGTAGCGCGCACCGTCGTCGATGTCGGGCAGCCATGAAAAGCGCGGAGGGTTCTCCGTCGGCGGTACTTCTTCGCTCGGCTCGTAGCCAATGGTCAATGAACCCGGCCGGGGTTCATCGAGAAGTGTCTGTCGGGAGATTGCCGGGGCAGAGGGACACATTGCGCTCTAACTCCTATGAAAACATAAGGGAAAGGATGGCGGCGACAAAGCCGCCATCACGGTCGAAGGTTTATTGCGCGGCCTTGTACTGGCGGTCATAGGCCGATTGCATCATCTTGATGACCTCGTCGTAACCGAGTGCCGTGAGGCGCTTCTTGTAGGCATCCCAGCCGGCATCGACGTCCTGGGCACCCAGTATCCAGGTCTGCTGCATCTCGGTCATGTAGGTGAGGATACTTGGCCAGTAGCGGTCGAATGTCGCCTTTTCCTCTGCGTTCAGGGAAACGCCCATGAACTCATCCTTGAGGCAGTTGCACTTGTCGTACATATCGATGCCTTCAAGCGCGATCTTGTTTGTCCACTGGCGCTCATATTCGTAGTCCATCCAGTATCCGCGCGGGATCGCCGCACCGACCGCCCACAACTGGGCATTCACCGGGTCCTTGTTGTCGAGGATTTCCTTCTTGAATTGCGGCTTGCCATCGACCATCTCGTAGGTCAGGCCTTCGACGCCGAAATTCGACAGGATGCGCCCCTGTTGAGAGAACCAGAAATCGAAATACTTGATTGTTTCGACCGGGTGTTCGTTGGTCGCCGAAATAGCCCAGCCGACGGGCTGGACACGCAGCCGACGGGAATCCTCAAACCGTTGGCCCGAGACCGTCTTTGGCGGCAGCATCGGCTTTAGCGCGAAACCGTTGATCTTTGGCGACAGGGCGTCGTTGTAGGTCGAGGTACTGGCGAACCAGTCATGCGTCATGCCGCCGAGATTGTTGCCCAGCAGATATTCACGCGAGCGAGCACCGCGGGTGAAAATCTCCTTGTCGATCAGGCCTTCCTTGTACCATTTGGCCACGTTGGAAATCCCGGTCTTGTAGTTTTCCTCCGCCCAGGGATGACGAAGTTGTCCGTCATAAACGGCAAAGTCGCCATAACGCTCGGATCCGGACACGCGCGCATCCCACAGATTGATAAGGCGGACCGCATCGATTTCCTCACGGGCAAAGTAGGGAACTTCATCCTTGAGACCGTTGCCGTTCGGGTCCTTGTCACGGAAGGCTTTCAGAACTTCGTAGACCTCTTCCGGTGTTTCCGGCTGCTTCAGCCCAAGCTTGTCGAGCCAATCCTGGCGGATGAACCAACCGCGCGAGAACTTGCCATCGGGGACGTAAGGGATGAAATAGAGCTTGCCGTCCGGTCCGGAGATGGCGTTGCGGATTTCCTTGTGGCTGTCGAAGAATGCCTTGAGGTTGGGGGCGTTTTCCTCGATCAGGTCATCGAGTGGAATGAATGCGCCCTCCAACCCGTAGCGAATGAAGTCTTCCTTCAGCCCGCCCGTGGCGTCGCCGCCGACGATGTCGGGAAGGTTGCCCGAGGCGATCAGAAGGTTGAATGCATCGCGGCTGCTGGTGGTCGCCAGCGACGCCACGTTGCGGACATGAATGTTGGTGATCTCGGCGGCCTTTTGCTCCACCGGCCATTTTTCCGAGTAGACGTATTTGTCCCGGAAGTGGAAGTGGATCGTAAGCTCCAGCGGATCCTTGGAAATTTTCCCTGAATCCTGCGCCGATGCCGGCAAGGCCAGGGTTGCGGCTGTCATCAACGCCAGTAGGGGCGTGCCTTTTCGTAGTGCTCTCACAGGTTCTCCTCCCTTGTGCTGCTACTCTTTGACTCCGCCCAGCAGAATTCCTTTGGTGAAATACTTCTGCGCGTAGGGGTAAATGATGAGGACGGGAATGATGGAAGCGATCATGATCGCGGATGTTACCGTCTCGAACGAATAGTGGGCGGTGAGCAGGCTCGATGCGAATTCGTCATTCGAGTTAAGATCGACGATCACGCGCTTCAGATAGACCTGAAGCGGGATCTTCTCCTCGCCGCGCAGCAAGACCATCGCCCAGAAGTAACCGTTCCACCGCGAAACGATGCAGAACAGCGCAACGGTGACGATTGCGGGCTTGGAAAGCGGAATGAACACCTTCCACAGCAGCTGCAACTCGCTTGCACCGTCCATTTTGGCGGCTTCTTCGAAGGACTTTGGCACCGCTTCGAAGAAGTTGCGCAGCAGAATGACGTTGAAGGCGTTTGCCGCAAATCCGAGGATGATGCCGAAGCGGCTGTCGAGAAGTCCAAGATCACGCATGTTCAGAAAGAAAGGGATCATGCCGGCGTTGAACCACAGCGTAAAAGCGATGGCGATGTTGAAGAAAGTGCGGCCGCGCAGGCGTTTGCGCGAAAGGGCGTAGGCTCCGGGTATCATGATCAGCAGGCTCATCAGCGTGCCGCCGAAGGTGTAGATGAACGTGTTGCCATAGGCGACCCAGAACATCCTGTCGGACAATACCCTGTCGTAAGCGGCAAGGGTCACATCAACCGGCCATAGCGTGACACGGCCAGCCGTGACGGCGGCCCCCGAAGATAGCGAGACCGAAAGCACATAGATGAAGGGATAAAGCGTCGACAGAACGAACAGACCCAGAAGAATGGCATTTGCCCAGCCAAAAATCCTGTCGCCGCGGGAATAAAGATTGAAGTTTGCCATCTTTCAGCTCCTCACCAAAGCGATGTCGACGAGACTTTTCGGCTGATGCGATTTGCCGAATAGACGAGGACGAAAGCGATAACCGCATTGAACAGTCCGGCGGCCGTCGCGAGATCGTATTGGGTACCCTGCAAGCCGGTGCGGTAAATGAAGGTGGAAACGACATCTGCCGTCTCATAGGTGGATGGCCGATAGAGCAGAATGATATATTCGAACCCGACCTCGACCAGATTGCCGATGCGGATGATCAGCATGATCACGATTGTCGGCAGGATGCAGGGCAGGGTGATCCGCCACATCATCTGCCAGCGCGATGCCCCGTCCACACGGGCAGATTCATAAAGCGTCGGGCTCACGCCAGCGATGGCGGCGAGATAGACGATGGATTCGAAGCCCGCTTCCTTCCAGACCGACGAGCCGATATAAATCGGACGAAACCATTCCGGCTGGGTCAGGAAGTATATCGGCTCGAATCCAAGGCCTTTCAGCAGAAGATTGACGATGCCTATCGACGGCGACAGGAAGTTGATGACGATGCCGGCCACGATCACCACCGAAATGAAATGCGGCAGGTAAACGATCGTCTGGGCCCAGCTTCGGGCAACGCTGTTTTGAACCTCGTTGAACATCAAGGCCAGGATGATCGGGACCGGAAACGCGAAGATCAGGCCGAGAGCGCTGATTTTTAGGGTGTTCCAGAAGGCGCGGATGAACATGTCATTGTGAAAGAGCTCCGCGAAGTTTTCAAAACCGACCCACGGGCTCTTTGCAATGCCGCGAAAAATCGAGAAGTCCTGAAACGCGATGACCAGCCCGTACATGGGCTTATAGAGAAAGACGGCGAACCAGATAATCATCGGAGCGAGAAGCAGGTAGAGCTGCCAGTCGCGGCGAACATCTTCCTGGAGATCGTGAAGGCGTCCCTGAAAACCCTTTTTCATGGTCGCGCCCCGCTTGGGGTTTTCAGCGACCTTCCGGTTGCCGCATCGAAGACATGGATGCGTGTGGTGTCGATGCCAAGTCGTGTGACGCCGTTGAGAGTATGATCGCCGTAAAGTGTTTCCGCCTTGGCAATAAATGGCTGGCCATCAGCCCTGCCGTGGAGCAGAGCCTCCGCGCCCAAGGGCTCCACGAGGTCGATGCTGCAATTGAGGTTTTCACGACTGTCTTCGGTCTCTACCGACATGATTTCGGGTCGCAGGCCGAGTTTGACCTGCTGCCCTTCCGTCGCATTTTTCGCAAATGCTTCCGGGACGCTGAAGCGTTGTCCGGCACTACCCGTGATTTTGACCTTTACGGTGCCATCCTGCTTTTCGATCGTCCCGTCCAGAAGGTTCATGGGCGGTGAGCCGATAAAACTTGCGACGAACGTGTTGGCCGGTTCGAGGAAAACTTCCATCGGCGAACCGACCTGCTCGATATGGCCGCCATTCATGATGACGATGCGGTCCGCAAGTGTCATTGCCTCGACCTGATCGTGCGTCACGTAGATGCTGGTGGCGTTCATCCGCTTGTGCAGCAGTTTAATCTCGGCCCGCATGTGGGTGCGCAGCTTTGCGTCGAGGTTCGAGAGAGGTTCATCGAACAGGAAGATTTTCGGCCTGCGCACGATGGCACGACCCATGGCTACACGTTGGCGCTGGCCACCGGAAAGATCCGCCGGCTTGCGGCCCAGATATTCGGTGAGCCCGAGGACCTGTGCAGCTTCTGCCACCGCCTTGTCGATAACCGCTCGCTTTTCGCCCCTCACTCGCAGGCCAAAAGCGATGTTATCGGCCACGCTCAGATGCGGATAAAGCGCGTAGTTCTGAAACACCATCGCGACATCGCGGTCTTTGGGCGCGATCTTGTTGACCACTCGGCCGTCCATTGAAACGGTGCCGTCCGAAATGTCTTCCAGCCCGGCGAGCATGCGCAGCGTGGTGGACTTTCCGCATCCCGAAGGACCTACGAGGACAACGAATTCCTGCGGCTGTATGGAAAGATTGATACCGTGGACGACTTCAAGGGCACCATAGCGCTTGACGACGTCGTTGATTTGAACTGCGGACATGAAAGGCCCCTCCTCAAAAGCCTTGAATGTTCAGTCAGGCGTCTTCTGCCCCCGTGAAGCGCGCTTCCTCGTGACGCGCGTGTTGACCTGCTCGATGAAGGTCCAGATCTTCGGGTTCTTGGAGAGTTCTGCGATTTTGGTTTCGAGTGATCCGAGGTGGCGCTGTACGGCCTCTCTTGCGGCTTCGACATCGCCGGATTCGATTGAGTTCACGATTGCTTCGTGCTCTTCGATAACCTTCTCGGTGCGACGGACTGCAAAAACGCGCTTCAGGTGTCGCATTCGGTCCATTTCGCCTTTCGCCTGATTTACGACGCTCCAGGCTCCAGGAAGGCGAGCTGCTGAAAAGATCGTGCGGTGGAATTCCTCGTCGAGCAGGAAAAAGTTAGTGAATTCCTCATCCGCGGCGGCAGTGCGCTGCTGCGACAGACAGGTTTTCAGCCGTGCGATGTCTTCCAGCGAATGCCGCTTGGTTGCCTCGATCACAGCGCCTTCTTCCAGCTTGAATCGAATGAAACAGGCCTCCATGTACCGCTGAACGTCGATCGGCGAGATGTAGGTGCCACCTTGCGGCACGACAGTCACGAAACCTTCTTCGGAAAGGCGAATGATCGCCTCGCGGACGGGCGTTTTGCTGACATGCAGCAGTGTCGCGATCTCCTTTTCCGACAGCGCCCGCCCTGGGAGCAGCTTCACCTCGACAATCAGCTTGCGAAGTAAGGCATGGATCCTGTTGGTCATGTTTCCGTCAGCCGGCAGGTCTTGGGGKGTGACGAGTTCGGACAGCGGTAACGATGGGAATTCAAGGGTAACAGACATATCAAATGCCTAACTGATATATTAGAATTGAAAGTGACATATCTTTTGATTTTCCGCGAGTCAAGCCCTGGGCAGTCTCGTGTTGGCGGTTGAATAATCGGGTCCGACCTCAATGCGTCCGGCAGTGGCCGGTGTTGTTTCGGCAATCTGCCGATCCATGCTTGCCTCGTCTCGCGGCAAAAAAAATCACTATATGAAAAAACAACGCCGTGGCGGTCGTAATGTGAGATCGCGATTGACGATTTGATGTAAAATCTGGCACGCATAGAAAATCAGCAGTGCTCATCTGTAATCCATGTCGAGACATCTTTTCCCGGAACTGTGCCGTTCCCGGATTACTTTCGTGTGCCTTGAGGAGAACGAATTTGGGAAAATTTTCACCTTTTGACCAAACCTTGTGGTTTGCAACCGCAGCGCCCGCGCCGAAAACCTCGACGCTTGAAGGCCGTGTCGATGTGGACGTCTGTGTCGTGGGCGCGGGATATACCGGACTGACGACGGCGCTGGAGCTGGCGCGCAGGGGCGTCAAGGTTGCTTTGGTCGAAGCGCAAGAGGCAGGTTTTGGCGGTTCGGGACGCAATGCCGGCCACTGCACCCCGACCTTCAGCTATTACAGCCTGCCGTCGCTCGGGAAAATTCTGGGCGAGCCCTGGGCGGAGCGCCTTATTCACCGCCAGACGCGGGCCAATGATCGCGTCGTCGAGATGATCTCGACCTACGGAATCGACTGCGAATGGGTCCAAAATGGTTATGTTATGGGCGCATTGCGTCCCGGCGCCATGTCCACGCTGCAGATGAAGTCTGATGCATATGCCGGCGCTGGCGCGCGCTGCCGGGTTATTGGAAGGGACGAGGTCGAAGCGTTGACAGGCAGCCCTCGTTTTTATGGCGCCTGGTATCACGAGGAGGGCGGTCATTTGAACCCGCTTTCATACGCACGTGGCCTTGCGCGCGCCGTTATCGCAGAGGGCGGGCAGGTGTTTACCGCGTCCCCGGTCGAGGATGTCCAGCCAGAGGCCGGGAAATGGTCCGTGCGAACGCCCCGGGGCACTGTGCTGGCTGAAAAGGTGATCTTCGCGACCGGCGCCTACACCGTCGGTGGCTGGAAAAACCTCGATAAAAGCTTCCGCATCAAGAAAGTGTTTCTCGCGGCCACCCAGCCGCTCGATCCGGAAACGCGCGCAAAAGTCCTGCCCCACAATACGACCATGCATGATGGGCGCGGCGATATCTATGTCTACAAATACAACCGTGAAGGTCGCATTGTTGCCTCCATGTTCCCCATGGGCCAGCGTGGCGCCGACCCTGACTATACCCGGCAGGTTCTCACAGACCGGCTGAAATTCCTTCATCCGCAGATCAGCGAGGAAATCCGTTGGGAATATTTCTGGTTCGGCGAACTGGACATGCAGATGCGCACTGTCCCGAGGCTTTATGATCTGGCGCCCGGCATCGTTGCCTGTACGGGACTTTCTGGCCGCGGCGTGCCAACCGGCTCCATGCTTGGCGGTGTCTTGTCAGAATGGGCGCTGGGCGTGCCGGACAAGGATCTCTCCCTGAAAATCGAACCGCTGCACAGGGCGCCGTTGCTGATGTCCTTCGCGCCCGGTCTGCGCCTTCGTTATTTTCGCATGCAGGAAAACCGTGCAACCAGCAAAGAAGGCGCCACCCTTCTCCCCCATGCCTGAGAAAGGAAAACATATATGACCGACAGGAAAACCGTCCTCATTTCCGGAGGCAATCGCGGTATCGGTGCCGCCACCGGCAGGGCCTTTATGGAGGCCGGCTGGAAGGTCTCGCTTGGAATGCGCACGCCGCTACTGCCTGAATGGGCAGATCCAGCGTTAGTCCACGTGCAGGCCTATGACGCGCTCGCCCCGCAATCGCCTGTCGACTGGGCGGCTGCCGTTCTGGCACGGTTCGGGCGCATCGATGCTGTTGTTGCCAACGCCGGCGTCATGGTGCGCAAGACCGTGGTGGAAGCGACTGACGAGGAGTTCGCCTCATTGATGGACGTCAACGTCAATGGCCCGCGGCGCCTTGTGCAGGCCTGCTGGGATCCGCTAATCGCGTCCGGAGCAGGTCGCGTGGCGATTGTCGCCTCGCTATCGGGGAAAAGGGTCAAATCGGCAGTGTCTGGCGCCTACTCGGTCTCGAAATTCGCAGCCCTTGGCCTGTCGCATGCAATCCGTCATGCCGGTTTCGACAAGGGTGTGAGGGCGACCGCCATATGTCCGGGTTTCGTTGCGACTGATATGGGGCTGCCTCTGGCAGGCGCGACGCCGTCGGACACCCTGACCCAACCTGAAGATATTGCCAGCTCCATCCTGCATGTCGTCAGTTTGCCGAACCGCGCGAGTGTTTCGGAATTCTGGGTCAACTGCCTGCTCGATGACAGCTATTGATCGACGATCGCCGAGATTTCGTCCTTCAGCAGCATCGCATATTGCTCTAGTGTGCCGGGCTCCAGCTTGGCACTTAAAAGTGTGAAGCCAAGGGAAGCGTTTGGCGTTGTACCATCCGAAAAAATCGGCACGGAAACGCCGGCAATCCCGGGGATAAGCTCGCCGACGTCGATTGCATAACCGCGTTCGCGTGTTTCAGCGATCAGTCGGCGCACTTTGTCGGCGGTGAGATCGCGGTAGGCGGCATAGCGCTCGATATTGGCGCGGATGATGAATTCCTGTTCGTCCTCTTCGAGGAAGGCGAGCATGGCAATTGAGCCCGGACCGACGCCAAGCGGGACCGAACCACCGATCGAGCCGGTCAGTGTCGGCACCACGCATTCTCCGTCGCGTCTGTCGAGGCAAACGGAATCGTGGTTAAGCCGGGCCATCAGGTGGATGGTATCGCCGGTTCGGCGCCGAATGCGGGTCAACGCCATTTCGCAGCGGCTGATGATGCCAGGTCCACGTGCGGCGCGCGCACCGTAAATCGCCATACGCGCGCCCAGCCGGTAACAGCGCTTCCTGTCGTCACGGGCGAGGAGCTTGTGGCCGACCAGCGTGTTGAGGATGCGGTGGCAAGTAGCCGTGTTGAGTCCGGATCTGTTCGTCAGTTCCTTGAGCGTGACGCCTTGTACGCCTCCGTCTGCAACAAGATCGAGAAGAGCTACCGCTCGATCCAGAAGCTGCGCGCCACCAGAGGAGGATTGGGTGGATTTGGCCATACTGTCTCACATTATGAAAATAAAATCTCAATAACTTGTATAATGAGAAAACTGCGTATTCAATGACCAAAATTGAGCAGATTAAATAAGTGAATATTTTGTAGGCAGCTTGATTTTGAAGACGACCTGCGGGTTTCGAGAACGCCAGACCCGCTTGAACAAACAGGGGAACAAAATGAAGAAAAAAGCAGCAAACATTCTCGCAACTACCGCCCTGGCGGCCTTGGGCATGCTGGCGGCCAGTGCCGCGCTCGCCGGTACGCTTGATGACGTCAAGGCCCGCGACAAGCTGATCGTCGGCGTCAAGAACGATTATCCACCTTATGGGTATCTCAACGACAAGGGTGAGATCATCGGCTTCGAAGTCGAACTGGCGAAATACGTCGCCAAGGAACTTCTGGGGTCTTCAGACAAGATCGAATTTGTACCGGTCGTTGCCGCCAATCGTATCGAGTTCCTGACCGCTGGTCGTATCGATGCGATTTTCGCGACGCTTGGCGTCACGCCGGAGCGCGACAAGGTCATCGATTTCACCACCGCTTACGTATCGTCGCCAGGCCCGGCCGTCATGATGGCCAAAGAAGCGACCACCAGCAAATGGGAGGAGCTGAAGGGTAAGCCGGTCTGCGGCATTCAGGGATCATATTATAACAAGAAGATGACCGAGGAATTCGGAATCCAGCTTGTTGCCTTCAAGACCCAACCGGAGGCCATGCGCGCTTTGCGCGACAATCGTTGCGTGGGTTTTGTCTTCGACCAGATGACCCTTGACCTCAAGGTTCAGGAAGCGGACTGGAAAGGCTACAAGGTCGCCGTCCCCACCTATGAGTATCTGCCGATGGCAGGTGGTATCCGCGAAGGCGACAAGGCGTTCCAGGAGGCCGTGGACAAGGCCATCACCAAGGCGGAAGCCGAAGGCAAGATGATCGCCTGGGAAACCGAGTTCAATATTCCCCACGCCGATTACATTGCCGAGCGCGCCAAGGCTGCCAAAGCAAAACTGAACTGATAGGGTCTGGAGCAGCTATTGTTCGGTCTTGATTATTCCTGGCTTACGGATCCAGCCTATCAGCAATGGCTGCTCACCGGGGTCCTCAACACACTCAAGCTTGCGGCACTGTCATCCAGTGCCGCGATCATCATCGGCCTTCTCGGTGCGCTTGCGCTGACTTTGCGGATTTTCTGGCTGGATGCCATCATCGAGCTGTTCGTGGAGGTGTTCCGCAACACGCCGCCACTGCTGCAGATGCTTTTTGCCTATTTCACGCTGTCGACGCTGGGGCTGAAAGTTACCGATCCCTCCACCGGTCTGCAGATGCCGCTTCTGAGTGCATTCGCCTGCGCCTCGATTTCGCTCAGCCTGTTCGGCGGAGCGCTGGCCATCGAGGCTTTCAGGTCCGGCATCGAAACCATGCCGCGGTCGATCATAGAAGCGGCCCGGTCGCTCGGATACAGCCGGTGGTCGCGTTTCTGGAAAGTTGAGGCGCCGATTGCTGTGCGCATCAGCCTGCCGGCGATTACCAACATTCTCACCAACCTGTTCAAAACAACCTCTCAGGCGTCGGTCATTACGGTGCCGGAACTGATGTATTACGCCGGCCAGATCTACAACGACACGTTTCGCACACTCGAGGTCATGATCCTCGTGCTCGTCATCTATGTGGGGCTCGTATCCATCCTGACATTTGCAATGTCCAGGCTCGAAGCCTGGATGGCTTTCCCCGGTTATGGAAAGGGACACTGACCATGGTCTCCACCATGACTTACGAAAACAAGAAACGTGCCGTCCTGCTTTTCATCGCGCTTGCGGTGGCAATCTGGATTGCGATCGATGCACTCGCCGGCGGCGCGCAACACTGGAACCGCGTCGCCGTGCGCCTGCCACTGCTCCTGACAGGCTCCGGCTCCGGCTGGCCGATAAGTGGCGGCTTCATCCTCAACATCCTGCTGTCGATTGCCTCCATGGCGGTGGCGACTACCCTTGGCACCGTGATGGGTCTTGCGACGCTCGCAAAATCGCCCTTCATTCGCCTGCCGGCATTTTTCGTCATGAATTTCCTGCGAAACTCGCCCTGGCTCGTCCTGCTTTTCGCGATGCTTTACATTCTTCCTTTCGAGATGAAGATATTCGGTTTCGTCGTTCCTTTCCCGCCTTTCGTAAAGGCGGTCATCGGGCTGGCGTTACCGACGGCGGCAAACTTCTCCGAAGTCATTCGCGGGGCGGTGCAGTCGATCCATAGCGGTCAATGGGAGGCGTCCCGTTCGCTCGGTTACACCCAGCTGCAGATCTATCGTTACGTCATCCTTCCCCAGGCCTTGCGCCGGATGATACCTGGCTGGATGAACCTCTATGCCCTGCTGATGATTGCAACCGCGCTTGCCACGGTCACGGGTATTCAGGACGTTTTGACCATCCTCAACACCTCACTGGCGATGGAGAGCGAACGGGCGCTCGTCTATTTTTATCTGACCATCCTCTTCCTGTTTTTTGCCTATTGCTACCCGATCGCGATCTTCGCGCGGCGCCTGGAGCATGCGGTTAAAGGAGACAATCTATGAACCGCTCCAACGCCCTGATCGAGATCGATGGCATCCGGAAATCTTTCGGCACGTTCGAGGTCCTGAAAGGAATTTCCCTCAGCGTCGGCAAGGGGGAGGCTGTCTGCATCATCGGACCGTCCGGTTCCGGAAAGTCGACCATTTTGCGCTGCATCAACGGCCTGATTCCGGTCAATGAGGGTTTTATCCGGGTGGGAAATCACAAGGTGCACGAGATGCGCACCGAGAAGGCAATGCGGCCATTGCGCCACCAGGTGGCGATGGTGTTCCAGCAGTACAATCTCTTTCCGCATCGCACCGCCCTGGAAAACATCATGATGGCGCCGATCCAAGTGCTCGGCCATGACAAGGCAGAGGTCGCGGATCGCGCCCGGAAGCTTCTCGCCAAGGTGCGCCTGTCGGAAAAGGCCGACAGCTATCCTGGCCAGCTTTCCGGCGGCCAGCAGCAACGGGTGGCTATTGCCCGCGCGCTTGCCATGCAGCCGGAAGTCATTCTTTTCGATGAGGTGACTGCCGCCCTGGACCCGGAAACGGTCAAGGAGGTTCTCGTTACGATCCGCGAGCTTGTTGAGGAAGGGCTGACCTGTGTCCTCGTCACCCACGAAATGAAATTCGCGCGTGAGGTTTCACACCGCGTCTGCTTCACCGACCGGGGGTTGATTGTTGAAAGTGCCCCACCCGTCGAGCTGTTCGACCATCCAAAAGATCCGCGCACACGCGAGTTTCTTGGCCAGGTTCTGTGATTGCCCAAAACTCCTGAAAGGCGGGCCTCAGCGGCCCGGTATGCAATGCGTAAGTTTGACGATATCTACGCCGCCGATTTCAAGGAAGCTCCCTATTGGTGGGAGGAGGCCGAGCCGGAGACGAATCTCGATCCCGTTCCCGAGTATGCCGACGTCGTGGTTGTCGGCTCCGGCTATGCCGGTCTTGCTGCCGCAACCCACCTTGCGCGTGCCGGACGCTCCGTTGTCGTGCTGGACAGTGACCGGCTCGGTTCCGGTTGCTCGACGAGGTCCGGCGGAATGGTGTCCAGCGGCCAGAAGCTCGTCGTTGGAGGCGCGATCAAGGGAATTGACCCGGAGTTGATCAACCGGCTTATCGGCGAAAGTAACGAAAGCTTCGAATATCTGAAAATGTTAATCGACACGGAGAAGCTCGATGCCGGGCTGAAGCTGACTGGTCGCTTCTTTGGCGCCCACACCGCCACAGACTACGTGACGCTGAAGCGCCACGGCGCTCTGCTTGCCGAAAAGACTGGCGTGAAGGTCAGCTTCCTTGATCGAGATCAGCAGCGCGCGGCCATCGGTTCGGATTATTATCACGGGGGTATGCTGATAGATGACTATGGCGGCCTGCATCCGGGACTTTACCACAAGGCGCTGCGCGGGCGGGCCAAGGCTGCCGGTGTCATGCTGCGTTCCCACGCCCGTGCTGGCGTCGTTGAGGACGGGCCAAACCGCGATAAGATTGTGCCAACGGCGCGTGGGATGATCCGCACGAAGGATGTGATCGTCGCGACCAATGGCTATACGGCGGATGATGCGACGCCGGAATTGGCGCGCCGGCTCGTGCCCGTAAAGAGCTATCAAATCGCTACCGAGCCGTTGCCGGCCGATCTGATGGCTGAGCTTATCCCGCAGGGCCGCATGATTTCGGACACCCGCCGGGATCTCATCTTCAGCCGACCGTCTACGGACGGGACGCGGCTGCTGTTCGGTTCGCGCCCGGGTGTGTTCGAAATGTCGGAAAGGCGCGCCGCAAAGCACATCTATGCCAGGATGCTGGCTGTTTGGCCCCAGCTCGCTGGCGTCAAGATCACCCATTCCTGGGTCGGAAGTGTCGCCATGACGGTTGACAAGCTCGCTCATATCGGTGAGCGCGATGGTGCGAATTTTGCGGTGGGATGCAATGGCAACGGTGTCGCGCTGATGACCTATCTCGGTTATCAGACGGCGCGAAAGATCTTGGGCGAGCAAAACGCCAAATCGGCGTTCGACCGGCAAAAATTCACCGCCGTTCCTTTCTATTCCGGCAAGCCATGGTTCCTGCCTGCCTTTACCGGATGGTATCGTCTGCGCGATTTCCTCGACCGGCCGGGGCGTTGAGATGGATGAAGGGCAAGCGGAAATGCGCCTGGAAGAAGATGCGCTCGGAACACGGCTGATGCCGGCCGCCCTGGCCTATGGCATCCAGACGGCGCGCGGGGTCGAGAATTTCTCGATTTCCGGCCGGACGATCGCCGATATCGAAGGCTTCATCCCGGCGATTATTGCCATAAAGCAGGCTGCCGCACGGGCCAATTGCAGGGCCGGCGACCTTGATCCGCAGATCGCCGGGGCAATCGAAATGGCTGCGAGCGAACACGCCGTAATGCCAGGCAGGCAGGATTTTCCTGTCGATATCTATCATGGCGGCGGCGGCACTGCGGCCAATATGAATGTCAACGAAGTCCTGGCCAACAGGGCAAGTGAAATTCTGACCGGCAGGAAGGGACAGGATCCCGTTCATGCCAATACCCATGTCAACATGGCGCAATCCACTAACGATGTCATCCCCTCGGCAATGAAAATGGCGGTTGGGGGTGAACTGGCTGGCCTMCGCGCAGGACTGGGCTCTCTCGTCGATGCTCTTCGGGTCAAGGAGAATGCCTTTCGCGACGTGGTCAAGCTTGGTCGAACCTGCTTGCAGGATGCGCTCCCTGTCACTTTCGGTCAGCAGTTTTCAGGTTATTCAGCCGCCTTTGAGCGACAGATGGTGGGGATGTCTGGTCTGGAAGACATTTGTCTGCGGCTGCCGCTTGGCGCCACTGCCGTCGGCACTGCCTTTGGCGCCTCGCAAGCCTATCGCCGCTTCGTCTTCGAAGAATTGCAGGCACTAACCGGCAAATCTTATCAGCCGGAGGAGAATTTTTTCGACGCGCTGCAAAATGCCGACGATTGGGTGAGGATTTCAGCGGCATTGAAAGCAATCGCCCTGACCCTGTCGAAATTTGCGGCCGATCTGCGCCTGATGTCATCAGGACCGCGGGCGGGGCTTGCCGAGATCACCCTTCCGGCAGTGCAGCCGGGTTCGTCGATCATGCCGGGCAAAGTCAATCCGGTTATGCCTGAAATGATGATGCAGGTCTCCTTCCGTGTGATCGGTAATGATGCCACAGTCACCCGCGCCGCCGAGGGTGAACTTGACCTCAATGTCTGGGAATCGATCATTCTCGAAGCCATCAGCGAAAGCATTCGTTTGATGCGACGCGCGATCCCGCTTTTTGTCTCCCATTGTATCTCGGGGATAAACGTCAATACGGAGCGCGGCCTCAAAGATGCATCCGGATCGCTTGCCCTGTCGACAGCACTCGTGGCGATTTACGGCTATCCGGCGGCATCTGCCGTCGCCAAGCATGCGGCCACCAACGGCCTGTCCGTCCAGGAGGCTTCCGTGGCTTGCGGACTGATGACGCGAGCGGAGGCCGACCTGCTTTTTTCCGATGTTGCAGCATTCGCAGACCCAGACCGGACCGAGCAACGGATCGCCAGCTTCCGCAAACGCACGTCCACCCTCAACAGGCGCTAAAAAATGTCCAGAATAATTCCTGATGCCGTCTTGCCGTCGAAGACCCTGCCTGCGCACGTGGATGTCGTGGTTATCGGTGGCGGCATCATCGGCGTATCGACAGCGTTGTCTCTGGTCGAGCGTGGCATCAGCGTTGCCGTCTGTGAAAAGGGGCTGATCGCTGGTGAGCAATCGTCCCGGAACTGGGGCTGGGTGCGCCAGATGGGGCGTGATCCGGCCGAGTTGCCGCTTTCCATGGAAAGCTTGAGGCTCTGGAGAGGCATGAACGAGCGGGTCGGCGCCGAAACCGGGTTGCGCCAGTGCGGCATTGCCTATCTGTGCGAGACGGACGCTGACGTCGCCTTTTACGAGGAGTGGCTCCAACATGCCGCCTCAGTGGGTCTCGACTCGCGCATTGTGCGCGGTGAGGCAATGCACGCGCTGGTGCCGGGCATGGGCAGGCAGTTCAGGGCCGTGATGCACACTCCGAGCGATTGCAAGGCCGAACCGTTCATGGCGGTTCCCGCCATGGCACGCGGTGCTGCCGCAAAGGGTGCTCATATCCTCACGGGCTGTGCGGTCCGGTCAATCGAACGCTCCGCCGGGAAGGTAAGCAGTGTGGTGACGGAACATGGCGAAATCCGCTGCTCTTCCGTCGTGCTGGCGGGTGGCGCCTGGTCCAGGCTTTTTGCAGGCAATATGGGAATTGATATTCCGATCCTCAAAATCCTCGGCAGCGTCGCGCGTCTGTCGGGTGTTGATGGCATGACGGATATGCCGGTGGGCGGTAACGATTTCGCCTTCCGTCGCCGTCATGATGGCGGCTTCACGGTAGCGCAGCGCAACGCGGATATTGCGCCCGTAACTCCGGATAGCTTCCGTCTGTTCGCCGACTACCTGCCGTCGTTCGTTAAAAACTGGCGGGCATTACGCTTGCGGACAGGCGGGCAGTTCCTGCGGGAAATGGCGATGCCCCGCCAATGGAAAAGTGACGCTGTGACGCCGTTCGAGCAGATCCGCGTTCTCGATCCGGTTCCGTCATCGAAGCTCATTTCCCAAGGTATCGACAAGTTGTCTAAGTCCTTCCCGGCATTTGCTAATGCCCGCATCACGGCTACCTGGGGCGGCCTCATGGATGTCACGCCGGATGCCGTTCCGGTGATCTCTGCTGCCAGTGCCATTCCCGGCCTTTATCTGGCCGTCGGATTTTCCGGCCATGGGTTCGGTATCGGCCCCGGTGCCGGAGCGCTGACGGCTGATCTGGTGACAGGCTCCAAGCCATGCGTCGATCCGGCGCCGTTCCGCCTGGAGCGTTTCGGGCGACTGCACCGCTCGCTGGAGAATTTGCGATAAGACTTTGAAAGATCAAGAGATGGCGTCCGGCGCGCGGTCCCGCTTCTGCGAGACGTGCTACAGGCGGGCTGATACTTGCCGCGCCGGTCATCCCGCAGACATCTTACGGCTCGGAAAACTTCCAGGTTTCCCGTCAGGTCGTCCAGGCTGATACGGAAGCGCAGGGCCAGATCAGGCCCACTCCTCATTCCACACCTGAACCATGTGGCCGGGTGTAACTTCGCGATATTCGCGGTTTGGCGGCGTGAAGGTTTTCGGCCGGATTGGGCTGCGCAACTCTGTATCAGCGAATCTGCGCCGCAGATGCCTGCGTGAGGGATCTGGTAGCGGCACGGCCGATAGCAAGCGCCGGGTATAGGGATGTTGCGGATTGGAGAAAACAGCTTCGCGCGGTCCGGTCTCAACGATTTCGCCGAGATACATTACCGCTATGCGATGGCTCATGCGCTCGACAACTGCCATGTCGTGGGAAATGAACAGCAGGCCGAGTTTCAGTCGTTCCTGAAGGTCCAGTAACAAGTTTACCACCTGAGCCTTGACTGAAACGTCGAGTGCCGAAACCGCCTCATCGGCAATGATGAGTTCGGGTTGGAGAGCCAGCGCTCTTGCGATGCAAATGCGCTGGCGTTGCCCGCCGGAAAACTCATGCGGATAACGGCTCGCCATCGCCCCAACCAGACCGACTTCGCCAAGCAGATCACGCGCAAGCTTTCGGGCATTGCGGGGCGTTTCCAACCCATGGATCAAAAGAGGCTCCGCGATGGCGTTTTCAACGGTCAGGCGGGGATTGAGGCTGGCGAAGGGGTCCTGAAAAATCATCTGAACTTGACGGGACAGGTCCGATCTGGTGAAGGAGCCAACATCCGCGCCGTGGATATGGATTGAACCGGAATGCGGCCGGTTAAGCCCGGCCAGCAAGCGGCCAGTGGTCGATTTTCCGCAGCCCGATTCACCTACCAGCGCAAGTGTCTCACCCCGCGACAGCGAAAAGCTGACATTTTCGACCGCATGCACGCGCGAGTGCACCATCCGGGTGAAGGCGGATCGCATCTCGAACCGCGCCGACAGGTTCCTGACCTCGAGAAGCTTGCCACTCGCCGCGTCGATGGTATCGGGCCGCTTCTTCTGTGGCAGTGCCTGTCCTGTTTCCATGTCGATAATTGGGAAAGGACTTGGGCCATCCTCGCCGGCCGAACCGAGTTGCGGCACAGCGGAAAGCAGGGCGCGCGTATAGGGCTTTTGCGGGCTGGCAAAGACGTCTGATGTCGTGCCGGTCTCGATCTGGTCGCCACGATACATCACCAGCGTACGGTCGGCGATTTCAGCGACGACACCCATGTCATGGGTGATGAAAAGCACAGCGGTACCTTCCTCTTCCTGCAGGGTTTTGATGAGGTCGAGGATCTGCGCCTGAATGGTGACGTCAAGCGCCGTGGTCGGTTCGTCGGCAATCAGAAGGGCGGGGCGACAGGCAAGTGCTATCGCAATCATCACGCGCTGGCGCATGCCTCCGGAAAACTGGTGCGGGTAATCGTCGATACGTTTGGCAGAGGAGGGAATCCGCACTTTCTCCATCAGTTTCAAAGTTTCCGTCCGTGCCACGCTTTTCGAAATACCGTTATGGGCAATCAGGGCTTCCGCGATCTGTTCCCCGACGGTCAGTACCGGATTGAGGCTCGTCATCGGTTCCTGGAAGATCATCGCCACCCGGTTGCCACGGATTTCACGCATGCGAGCAGGGGAAGCGCCGATCAGCTCTTCGTCGTCGAGCTTGATCGAGCCTTCGATGCGGCTCGTCTTTTCTGGCAGAAGCTGCATCACGGACAGTGCCGTAACACTCTTGCCGGAACCGCTTTCTCCAACGATCGCAAGTGTTTCCCCGGCATGGATGTCTAGGTTCAGCTCGCGAACCACTGGGTTCAACGTGCCGTCGCGCAGGAATGAGACCTTGAGATTGCGGATGGAGAGGACAGGATGAGGCGTGGTTTCGGTCATTGTCACTTTTTCCTGTTTCATACGCCGCTCTTGCCGCCGCCCGCAAGGACGGCTCCTGCCGCCGAACGCGGATCGAGCCAGTCGCGCAGCAGATCGCAGACCCCGTTGAGCACGAGGATCATCACGACCAGCGCCAGACAGGGCCAGACAAGCAGCATGGGCTGATGAGCGATGGCCGCCCGGCCGGTTCCGATCATCAGCCCGAGTGAGGGCGAGGGAGGGACGACGCCGAGACCAAGGAAGGACAGGCCCGATTCAAGCACAACCGCCGCCGCCGTGACGAAGCTGGCCTGAACCAGAAGAGGTCCCATGATGTTGGGTAAAATGGTTTTCAACATGATGCGGATGTTACTGGCACCCATGGCCTGTACCGCCTCGACATAATCCTGCGAGCGAACGGTAAGCACGCTGGCATAGGCGATGCGGGTGAAGCCGGGAACGAACACTGCGGCAAGCACGGGGATCAGTGTCATCGGGCCTGGCCCATAAAGGGTTACGGCGAGCATGGCGAGGAGAAGCGGGGGGAAACAGAGCACGACATCCATGGCCCTGAGCGTCAGGATTTCCGGAAAACCTCGCATGTAACCGCCGATAATGCCGAATGCGGTACCGATGACGCCCGAAAGGATGGAGGTCGAGAGGGCGATAAACAGCGAGATACGGATGCCGAAGACCAAACGGGAGAGAATGTCGCGGCCCATTTCATCCTGCCCGAGCGGGAAAGCTGAAGAAGGCCCGGCGAACCGCTGACCCATGGTCATCTTCAGAGGATCTGACAGGGGCAGTACTGGAGCAAGCAGGCATATCAGTGCGATGAGAGCGAGCAGCAGCGGCCAGACGAGACGAAGCGAGCGCGTCATTTGCGAATCCTCGGATCGGTGACACCGTAGACAATATCGACGATGAGGTTGAGCGTGATGAACAGGGCCGAAATGACCAGGATGACCGCGGTAACTGTGGGGTAGTCGCGTGAATTGACGGCGCTGACCAGCATGCCGGAGAGACCCGGCCAGTTGAAGACGTATTCCACCAGCACCGTGCCGCCGAACAGGCCGCCAAGATTGAGCGCGAAGACCGTGATGACCGGCATCAGCGCGTTGCGCAGCACGTGGCGGGCAATGATGCGCCGTTGCGGCAGCCCCTTGGCGCGTGCGGTTCGGACATAATCCAGCGGCAGAACATCGAGCACTGAGGCACGCGCGATGCGCACGACGATCGCCGCAAGACCGAGCGCTATGGCGAAGGCGGGCATTGCCAGCAGGATCAGATGCTTGCCGGGGTCGTCTGAAATATTGACATATCCACCGGCTGGCACCAGCTTCCACATCTGGGCAAAGACCAGAATTATCAATGTACCGGCGACGAAAACCGGGATGCCCTGGGCAAAACCGGCAAGAAAATTCGAGACGCGATCGAAACTGCCGCCCTGTCGCAAGGCTGCGACAACGCCGACCGGTAAGCCGATGATCAAACTGAGGATCGCGGCGGCTGCGATCAGCTCAAGTGTACGCGGCAGGCGTTTGGCAATTTCGGGTGCGACCGGTGAACCGTCGATCATCGAGTTGCCGAGATCAAAGCGAATGAGGCCGGACATCCGATCGACATATTGCGTCAGTATCGGCCGGTCGAGGCCCAGATCGTTGCGCAACTGCGCAACCGAAGCCGCGTCGGGCGTCGAACCTTCTCCTGAAAGCAGCAGTTCAGCCGGATCGCCTGGCACCATATAAATGGAAAGAAAGACGAGGCTGGTAACGACCCAGAGCAGTGCCAGAGAAATGGCAATTCGCTGCAGGAACCAGAACATGAAGACCCTCCGGCAGTCAGCCATGCAACGTCAGCCTGAAAATACTAGCCTTTCAGGCCTCTTCCGCACGGAAGATGAGAAACGGGTGCCCGGACAGGCGAGTGCCGACCGGGCTAATTCCAGATGTTACGACAGCGAAAGCTCGTCGAAAAGGCGACCGGAGAAGGGAGAAATCTGGTCCGGAAGCATATGGAAATTGTTGACGCGCTTCAGGTGGGCAAAGCCGGTGGCGCGGTAGGAAAGACCGCAAAAAGGCGTGTATTCGATGACGAGCTTGTCGACTTCGGCATATATCGCCTTGCGCTTTTCCAGGTCGAACTCCGCACGGCCCTTGGCGAGCAGCTCGGTCAGGCCTGGAACCTCGAAATTGCGTGAGCGGAAGAAGGTCGGCGACAGCGTCGGGTCAATAAGGGCGCTTGTCGCATCCGGATCGAAGGTGTCGAGGCCGAGACCCTGAATGGCGAAATCGCCCTGGCCACGGTTACCCATGGTAACGCGGGTGGACCAGTCGGGCATCGTCAGTGTCACGTTGATGCCGACTTCAGCCAGATGGCCCTGGACGATGACGGCGGTATCGCGGTGCATGCCGTACTGCGCGGTCGAGAGCAAATTGACGGTCACACCTTCTGCACCGGCCTCCTTAATCAGCGCCTTGGCGCGGTCGGGGTCGTAGCTCTGCCCCTTGGCGAGTTCGGCGTTGTAGAACGGCGTCGCGGACGAGCGCGGCACGCCTTCGAGCACTGCGCCACGACCGAAGAACACGCCCTTGACGATCTCTTCGCGGCGAATGGCGAGGGAAACGGCGCGCCGCAGGCGCTGGTCCTTGAACGCACCAGCTCCGTTGAACGACAGGAACATGAAAGCGCCTGTGGCAGCTGTCTCAAGCGCAACACTGGCGTCCTTGTCGAGCTGGTCCATTGCGCTCCACGGAACGTAATCGATCACATCGACATCGCCCGCAGTGATCGCTGCAACACGTAGGTTTTCGTCGGCGTAGGCGGTGACACGAACCTTCTTGAAATGCGGCAAGCCGTCCTTGAAATAATGCGGGGAGGCTTCGAAATCGAGGCCTACGCCCTTTTCTGCATTGGCCAGCGTGAACGGGCCCGCGCCTATGCCATGGTCCTGTTTGTCGGTCGAACCCTTGGCGATAATCTGCAGGAAGGGGTTGGCGAAGAGCGCCGGCAGCGCCGCGTTCGGTGATTTCGTCAGGAGCTTGAAGGTGCGGTCATCGACAATCTCGACCTTTTCGACTTCGAGCATCGCATCACGGGTATAGGCACCGGAGCCCTCCGCCTTGATCTTCTCGATATTCCATTCGATGTCGGCCGAGGTGACGGGCTGGCCGTCGGAGAATTTAACATCCTTCAGCTTGATCACCCAGGCGCGGTCGCCGTCTCGGTCGAAGCTTTCGGCCAGTTCACCCACAAGTTTGCCTTCTGGCGTGTAGGCCATGAGGAAACGGTTGATCAGCGAAGAAACGAGTTGGCCGGCATAGCCGACATTCACCCACGGTTTCAGATGAGCGGGATAGGTGGAAAGGCCGATGCGCAATGTGTCGGAAGAGGCCTGCGCAAAGGATCTGGAGGCTCCGATGGCAAATGCGGCACCTGAAGCGGCGGTCAATTTCAGAAGGGTACGGCGATCGAGTATCATGGTTAGTTCCCCATTATGTGTTGATACATGCTTGCCAGCCGGCGTGGACGATTTCGGCGCGCCACCTTTCCGGAAAAGTGTCGGTCCCGGTGGGCGTGATCTGGTCCCGTCGATATCGAAAACAATAAAGAGAGCCTTTTCCGGGTGTCAAGCGAAATTCCATTAATTAATTCATTGGGAAATCCTTGTGTCAAATAACGGAATAAAACCACAAATTTCTCAATCTCCGGCGTGATTTTGGCTTATAATCGAATTATGGGAATAGCAGAAATAATCTGGTCGTAATAATGGAATTGAGATTGACAAGGGAATGAAGCCGATCATAGGGTCTGAACAACTGGCCCGGATTGCCCGGCAGCTGTTTCTCCGGGGCCGAAGGCTTGGCTTTCGCTGCGGGCGGCGCATGCAATCAAGACAGTGTCGCACGACCTCCAGATGAGGCGTTGCCTTATGACATCCAGAAGAAGGAGCGAGCCATGGCATGGCGGATTGGCGTGGATTCCGGTGGTACTTTTACCGACGTTTGTCTGTTTGAGGATGAGACGGGCGAGGTGGTGATCTGGAAGGTTTCATCGACACCGGATGACCCTTCGCGCGGGATCACGCAGGGTGTGGCCGATGGCATCGAGCGCGTGGGCATCAAGGCCGAGGACGTTTCTTATGTCGGTCACGGTACAACGGTTGCCACAAACGCGCTCATCCAGGGTCGTGGCGCAAAAACAGGGCTTCTGACGACCGGTGGTTTCCGCGATCTGCTGGAAATCGGCCGTCAGAAACGCCCGGACCTCTATGATCTCCAGGCAGATAAGCCTGAACTTCTGGTCGAGCGTCACCTGCGCTTCGGTATTGAAGAGCGTGTTTTGGCCACTGGCACTGTTGAAACACCACTGGACGAGACTGCATTGCGCGAAGCGGTGCGGGCTCTGAAGGCCGATGGCGTAAAGGCGGTCGCAGTCAATTTCCTATATTCTTTCATGCACGCCGAGCATGAGAAGATCGCGGCCCGCATTCTGGAAGATGAGTTTCCTGAAGCCTTCCATTCGCTGTCACACCGTATCGCGCCGGAATTCCGTGAGTTCGAGCGATTGTCGACCACGGTCGTCAATGCCTATCTTGGCCCCGTCATGCAGGGTTATGTGAAATCGCTGTCCGGCAAGCTCACCGATCTCGGCATCACGGTTGCGCCGCAGCTCACCCAGTCGAATGGCGGCGTTATCGGCTTTGATACTGCTGCCGAAATGCCGGTACGCACGGTTCTGTCCGGTCCCTCGACCGGTGTTGTCGCTGCTCAGGCGGTTGGTCGGATGACCGGCATCGACAACCTCATCACGTTTGACATGGGCGGTACCAGCTCTGACGTTGCACTGCTTGCTGATGGTCAGTGCCGAGTGGTGAACGAGTCGGTGGTCCACGGTTATCCGATCAAGGCTCCGATGCTCGATATACACACGGTCGGGGCCGGTGGTGGCTCGATCGCCTATATCGATTCCGGCAATCACCTGAAAGTCGGTCCACGTTCTGCAGGCGCCAATCCTGGTCCGGCCTGCTACGGCCTTGGCAATGACGAGCCGACGGTCACTGACGCCAATGTCGTACTTCAGACACAGAACCCGGAATATCTGCTCAACGGCCGAATGAAGATTGACCGTTCGCTGTCGGTAAAGGCCGTCGAGCGGCTTGCGGAAAAGCTCGATATGGGCGTTCTGGAAACCGCGAACGGCATTCTCGACATCGTGACGGCCAACATGGCCAAGGCCATTCGCGTGATTTCCGTCCAGCGTGGCCATGATCCGCGTGACTACGCGCTGGTCGCCTTCGGCGGAGCGGGTCCGGTGCATGCCGTGCGTCTGGCCCGTGAGCTGGGCATGAAGCGCATCGTCGTGCCGAAGACGCCGGGCGTCTTATGCGCTCTTGGCCTTTTGATGACGGATCTGAGAACGGACTTCTCTGCGACTGTCCTGCATCGCCTCGACCAGGTGGCGTCGGAAACGATCTCCACGCTTTATGATGGCCTTTCAGCTCAAGCCAATGCCTGGTTCGAGCGTGAGAAAATCGCACCAGCCGCCCGCGTTGTCACCCGCACTGTCGATTGCCGCTACGCCGGCCAGAATTACGAGATCGCAGTCGCCTTGCCGGAAGGACCGATCACCGAGGAAACCTTCCGCCTCGTCAAGGAGCGTTTCGAGCAGGCGCATCGCCAGCTCTATGGCTTCATCGCCGAAGGTGAGCCGGTGCAGCTTGTTACCTATCGTTTGGTCGCAAGCGGCGTCGTCGAAAAAGCAGCGTTCAAGGCCCGCGAGATGGAGGGCGAGGATTCCTCTGCTGCGATCTCCGGCAAGCGTGATGTCTGGATGGCCGAAGCCGGCGGTTTTACTGCGGCGACGCTCTATAACCGCGATCTGCTGAAACCCGGTAACGTAGTCGCCGGTCCTGCCATTATCGACCAGATGGATTCGACCACGGTTCTGCCGCCTGGATATGTCGCCACGGTCGATGCCTATCTCAACCTCATCGTGGAGGGAAAATGATGACGAATGCAGCCATCGCACAGAACACTGCTGCAGCACTCAATCCGATAACTGTCGAGGTCATCGGCAGCGCATTTGCCTCCACCGTCGAGGAAATGGGAGAGGCGCTCGTTCGTGCCAGCTATTCCACCAATATCAAGGAACGCCGCGATTGCTCGACGGCACTGTTCGACGCCAGGGGGGCAATGCTTTGCCAGGCAGAACATATCCCGATGCATCTCGGCTCGTTTATCGGCTTTATTCCCTATATTCTGGAGCATGTGGGCGCGGATAGTCTTGCTCCCGGCGACGTGTTTATCGGCAACGACGCCTATGAGGGTGGCGGCACCCATCTGCCGGATATCGTTCTGGCGGAGCCGATTTTCCAGGACGGCAAGTTGATCGCCTGGGCGATCAATACAGCGCACCATTCCGACTTCGCAGATCGCGGCCATGCCCACATATACCAGGAAGGCCTGCGCATTCCCCCGGTTCGCCTCTATCGAAAGGGCATTCTTCAGGAAGACATCCAGAAGCTGTTTCTCCTGAACTGCCAGGTGCCGCATGAGCGAATGTCGGACCTGCGCGCCCAGATGGCAGCGAACCGCCTTGGCGTGACGCGCCTCAAGGAACTCTGCGACAAGTATTCCACCGGAACGGTTCTCGCTGCTGGTCGCGAACTGATGGACTATGCCGAACGCAAGATGCGCGCCGGCATCGCTTCCATTCCGGATGGCACCTACAGCTTTTCGGATATGTTCGATGCGGAATCGCTGCGGGACGAGCTCGAATTTTCGGTGACAATTACAGTCAAGGGTGACGAGATGCATCTTGATTTCGTCAGCCCGCCGCAGGTTCGCGCGGGTCTGAACGTGGTCTATACCGCTCTCCTCTCCACAGTCTATTATGCGGTGAAGACCGTTGTTGATCCAACCGTCCTGCCGAATGCCGGTCTGGCCCGGCCCATCCATGTGACGGCGAAAAAGGGCACATTGCTCAATTGCGCTCACCCGGCCGCAGTCGATGGCCGCATTGCCGCATGCCAGCGCGTGGTCGATCTCATCCATGGCGCACTCGCGAAGGTGGTTCCGCACCGCGTCACCGCGGCCTGCAACGGATCTGTCGCGGTTGCGAGCTTCTCTGGTACACGCGCGGACGGCAGCCTCTGGGTCTATCTCGAAACTATCGGTGGCGGCTTCGGGGCGCGGCATAACAAGGATGGTCTAGACGGCGTGCATGTCCACATGACAAATACGTCCAACCTGCCACTGGAATCGCTTGAAACCGAATATCCGCTAACGCTGGTTGCCTATGAATTGGTCGACGGTTCCGGTGGTGGCGGACAGTTCAGGGGTGGCATGGGGCTTCGCCGCGTGTATCGCGCAGAAGCAGACTGCCGGGTCTCCATCGGTGGCTCCCGCTTCGTCTCGCGCCCCTGGGGTCTGGATGGTGGCCTTGCAGGTGGGCTTGGCTCCTTTACCATTCGCGGTGCGCCCGAGCGGCTTGTGAATGGTGCCGGCGACATCTTCAAGGGTGATATTCTCGAGATCGTAACCCCCGGTGCCGGCGGATATGGCGAGCCCTCCATGCGCGACCCGGCATCCATTGCAGCCGACGTCCGTGACGGACGCATTTCCTCCGAAGCGGCCAGATCCGTTTACGGGCTCTGATTTCCCAAGCTGGCCCGGTTTCCCTCCATAGGGAGCCGGGTCTTTTTTGGGCGAGCGGCTTGAGGTCCCAATTTTTTAACCCGCTTGACTACCCATGCCATATTGCCTAATCCAGTTCCAATTATCGGATTTTAATGAATGATATATTCACCGAAACCCAGGGGACAAGCATGGCAAAGCAATCGTCCAGCAATGTCGAACGCGGTGCGGAAATTCTTCTGGCGCTAGGCAATGCGGGTGTCGGCGGCATGAGCCTTGCTGAAATCGCAGATGGGATCGGTGACGCTAAATCGGCGGTGCATCGGGCTCTGACGGGACTGTCTCATTACGGTTTTGTTGAGCAGAGCGGTCGGCGCGGCAACTACAGGCTGGGGAGCGCGATTTATGCGCTGGCGCAGCGCGTGCCAGGTATTGGTGATCTGGTCGATCTTTTCCGTCCGGCGCTTATTTCCATCACCGCCGGCACAAACATATCAAGTTTTCTCATGGCGCGGTCGGGTTTCGAATCTGTTTGCCTCGATTTCCAGCTCAGCGCAGCGCCGGTCCAACCCTTGCTTTCGGGCGTGGGCGGGCGTCTGCCGCTTGGTATCGGCCATGCCGGGGTTTGCATGATGGCGCGGCTGGACAGGGAATCCCGCGAACGCATCCTCGAAATCAACGCCCCGCATTACGAACAATGGCAGATCGAAACGGATACCATCCGCGCCGAGATCGAGATGTTCCTTGAAAAAGGCTATGTGATCGGTACGCGCAAGGCGGCGGGGTACGAGGTCTGGACGCTTTCCTTTGCGCCCGCGCCCGGTGACAATCGTTATGGCGAAACCGGGGTTTCTCTGCTTGCGCTGGCAAACAGCGTTTCGGATGACGAGGCACAGCGCTGCGTCGCGCTGATGTCTGAAGCACTGCCCTACAAGTGGTCCGGCCTCAATGCGTAACGCTGGATCATTTCCTGGATATGGGCAAGGCGCGCGCTGCGCGCCGGTTCAGCAAGAACGTCCCGCCCGAAGGTAAAGCGGATGGTGTGTGCCGTGGAGACCGTGGCCCAGCACAGATTCGAGATTGACAGCCATAACTCGACAGGGTCCAACCGAGGGCGAAACACGCCAGCTGTGGCGCCACGCTCCAGAATGCCTGCTACCATCCGGGAAATATTTCCGGCATATACCGTTTCGGGCTCCGATTCGCGGATGTTCTCGCCACCGTGCAGGTTCTCGATGCCGACAAGCGTCAGGAAGCCCTGATTGTTCCGGTAGTAGTCAAAGGTGAACTCCACAAGCCGGTCGAGCGCAGCAACCGGATCCGAAGGCATCGCCAGCGCTTCCTCTGCATCGCGCATCGCCCGGTAAGCGTCTTCCAGCACATGCCGGAACAACACTTCCTTGCGGGAAAAATGCCGATAGACAAGTGCCTTGTTAACGCCAGCCGAATGGGCGATAGCCTCGATATTTGCACCTTCCAGACCGTGGGCAACGAATTCGCCTGCCGCAGCCACAAGAATGGCCTTGCGGGTGCGCGAGGTGCGCGCCGCGTGTGATCCTGGCGGCTTTTCCTTCACCTTTGTTGCCTGCGGCCTGTCGTTCATTCATGTCGTCCTTCCGTGGCTGGCGAATATCATCTTTGCCTCGTCTTGTCCTCTCTTCGGCAAGGAACGAATTTTGCAGCGTTGTCGTCAACAGCTCTTTACAGCTACCGTTGCTTCTGTTTTTGTAACGACAACGTTACTGTTACACAAGAGGCAGTTATGACCCCGCATATACGTGTCGCATCCGACGTCGGCGGAACTTTCACCGACAGCATTGCCTATGACGAGACGACGAGAACAATTACGGTCTCGAAGGTATCGACCACACCGGTCAACCGTGCGCTCGGCACGCTTGAAGGCCTGCGAAAGGCCCTGGGCCTGCAGGGCGCGAGCGGTGCGGATGTTGCGTATGTGGGCCATGGCATGACAACGGCAACCAATGCCGTGATCCAGCGCAATGGCGCAAAGACGGCATTTCTCACCAATCACGGCTTTCGCGATCTCCTTGAAATCGGCCGCCAGAACCGTCCGACGCTGTTCGATCTGACCAGGGTGAAGCCTGAACCGTTGGTGCCGCGCGAACTTTGTTTTACGGCGCGGGGCCGTATTCTGCCGACAGGTAAAGAGTTGAAGCCGCTCGACGAGGCCGATGTGCGCGCGGCTGGTGAAGCGATGAAGGCGGCCGGCGTCGAGGCCGTCGCCATCCTTTTTCTCCACTCTTACGCTAATCCCTCCCATGAGTTGCGGGCGCGCGATATTCTGGCTGAAGTCCTCCCAGATGTGGCAATTTCCGCTTCGGTCGAGGTGAATGCCGAATTCCGCGAATACGAGCGGGGCTCGACGGCGGTGCTCAATGCCTATCTTCGTCCGGTCATGGACCGTTATCTGTCTTCGCTCTCCGGTATGTTGCAGGATGAGAAGGAAGGGCTGGGCCTTGGCCGCGACCGTCCGGTTATGGTGATGGATGCGGCCGGTGGACTGATGAGCCTCGAAGGAGCGCGCCTCAAGCCCGTCCATACCGTTCTATCCGGCCCCGCCGGTGGTGTGGTCGCCAGCGCGCATGTGGCTATGCTGGCAGGTATTCCCGATATCATCACCATGGATATTGGTGGGACGTCCACGGATATCAGTCTCATCCGGGCTGGACGGCCGGAAATCACCCGTTCGGCCAGTCTCGAAACCGTGCCGATCCGCCTGCCGGTTATCGATATCAATGCTATCGGTGCGGGCRGTGGTTCCATTGCCTGGATTGATGACGGTKGGGCGTTGCGTGCGGGGCCGATGAGCGCCGAGGCGGTGCCGGGCCCCGTTTGCTATCGTCGCGGTGGAACGTTGCCGACAGTTACCGATGCCAATCTTTTGCTGGGGCGGTTCTCGCCGCAATCGCGTCTGGGCGGTTCGATGACACTTGATCTGGATGGGGCCCATAAAGCCATCAACGATGTCATTGCACAACCACTTGGTCTTGATGTCTATGAGGCGGCGGCAGGAATATTGCGCGTAGCCCATGCCAACATTGTTCGGGGCATCCGCGTTGTTTCCGTGGAACGTGGTTATGATCCACGTGATTTTGCGCTTGTGCCATTCGGCGGTGCGGGACCGATGCATGGCAGCCCCGTAGCCCGCGAACTCAAGATGCCGCGTGTAATGGTGCCGCCGACCCCTGGCATTCTCTGTGCGCTGGGACAGCTGATTTCAGACCTGCGCCACGATTTCGTCGAAACACACGTCGTCCCCTATGCCGCCAATGGCGAAGCTGAAGCGGCTTTGCGCATCAAGCGCCTGACTGACCGCGCCGACGGCCATCTCGATCATGACGGCGTCGCGCCGGACCGGCGCGACGTGGAAATACGCATCGACATGCGCTATCAGGGCCAGTCGTTTGAACTGTCAGTGACGGTGAATCCCGGCGAACTCTGTTGGTGGGCCGACCTTCCTCGCCGGTTTCACGCCGCACACCGGGCCCGCTTCGGTCATGCTGACGAAAACGCCGCAATCGAGATCGCCGGCTTCGGCGTCACAGGTATCGGCCGCATCAAAACGCCGGTGCTTCCCGAACTCGACGACGGAGGCCCTGTGCCCGACAACGATGCCCTGACCGGCGAACGCCCGGTCTATTACGAGCCTGGCGATACCGGCGCGCGTGGCGCCTTCCATAGGGCGGCGGTCTACGCCCGGGAAAAGCTCAAGGCTGGCAACATGATATTCGGCCCCGCCATTATCGAGGAAGTTTCTTCGACCACCGTTCTTTATCCTGCCGACCGTCTCACGGTTCACAAATCAGGCAGTCTGATCGTTGAGGTAGCAGAATGACCATGTTTGATCCGATCCGTCTCGAAGTTCTACGAAATGCCCTGGAAGCAACCGCGCAGGAAATGGGCGTCGTGCTGAAATGCACTGCCTTTTCGCCCAACATTAAAGAACGCATGGACGCATCCTGCGCAATCTTCAACGCGAATGCGGAGCTGGTCGCGCAGGCCGAGCACGTACCGGTGCATCTTGGTTCCATGCTGAGGGCCGTTGCGCCGACACTTGCACAGTTGCCACCGCTCAAGGAAGGCGATGTCGTCATCGTCAACGACCCTTTCGTTGCCGGCGCGCATCTGCCCGACATCACGTTGATAGCTCCCGTTTTCGCCGCAGGTGAACTCGTTGCGCACGTGGCAAGCCGCGCGCACCATTCGGATGTCGGAGGCATGGAGCCCGGTTCGATGCCCGGCAGCTCAACAGAGATTTTCCAGGAGGGCCTGATCATTCCGCCAGTCCTACTTTACGACGGAGGTGCGGAACAGGCCGGTATCATGCGCATGGTTCTTGCCAATGTGCGCACGCCGGAAGAGAGGCGCGGTGATCTCAATGCCCAGTTGGCGGCTCTCAGGATCGGGGAGACCCGCCTGCAGGAAATGGTGGGGCGTTTCGGTGTCGATGGGCTGAAACAGGGCCTGTCGGCCATTCTTGACTATTCCGAGCGGCGCATGCTGAAGCGCCTCGCTGAGTTGCCGCCCGGCCGCTACGAGGCCGAGGACTGGCTGGATGACGATGGATCAAACCCGGAAAAAGTCCTGATCAAGGTTGCAGTCGATGTTGCGCCCGACCGTCTGGTATTCGATTTTGCAGGAACCGCGCCGCAGCGGCGTGGTAATGTCAATGCGGTCAAGCCGATGACGCATTCGGCGGTGTTCTACGCCATCAAGATACTGACCGACGCAACGCTTCCGCCAAATGCCGGCGTGTTGCGTCCAGTCGAAATTCACATTCCGCAGGGCTGTTTCCTCGATGCCCAGCCGCCGGCCGCCGTCTGCGCGGGCAATACTGAAACCACGCAACGCGTGGCAGACACGGTACTGCGCGCCTTTGCGCTTATCGCGCCCGATCGCATCGCCGCCGCCAGTCAGGGGACGATGAACCTGATCGGCATTGGTGGACGTGATCCCCGAAGCGGAAGGCCCTATACCTATATCGAGACGATTGGCGGGGGGCAGGGCGGCCGTCCCTATGGTGCAGGCATGCATGGCGTGCACGCAAATATGTCGAACACGCTCAACACCCCGATCGAGGCGCTTGAAATCAGCTATCCGCTGCGTATCGAACGTTACGAGCTGCGCCAGGGATCGGGCGGGACGGGGCACCATGCCGGCGGCGAAGGCCTGATACGCGCCATTACAGCGGTGGATCACGAGGCGCGTGTTTCACTTCAATCCGACCGTCGGATCACTGGTCCTTACGGTCTGCATGGCGGTGACGCCGGCGCGACGGGACAAAACTCGGTCATCGATGCGGCCGGCGTTGCGACACCCCTAGCCGGCAAAGGCTCGGTAACGCTTTCGTCTGGAGAAACGGTCGTCGTGGAAACGCCCGGCGGCGGTGGCTGGGGGAGGGTTCCGGTTTAGATCGAATAGAGACGCTACAGTCTCCCGCATACCTTGGACATCTGCGATCTTCTGCGGCACGCCATTGCCCCGAAACGACAATTTCAAGTCGGTTCAGTCACCAGCTGAGGAACGAAAGGGGGGTCGCAAACGCGACTACTACCTTTTTACCAGCAATCCGCTGCCGCTATCTTGCCGGGGCGCGGCCGGTGCCGGTCGCTTCCATTGATGGAGGTTCGGGATCGGGTACGACTGATAATGTGTGTTTGAGGCATTTAAGGGCGAAACAGGATCGGGAGTGGCGTACACCCTCGATCTTGTAGAGCTTTCGGCGCAGAAACTGCTCGTAGCCTGCGGTTCCTGCCACCGCCACCTTGATGAGATAATCATATTCGCCTGTCGTCAGATAGGCTTCCAGCACCTCCGGAAGAGCGGCCATCGCCTCTCCGAAGCGTTCCAGAACCTCGTCGTCGTGGCGCTCCAGCATCACCTCGATGATAACAGTTTCGGCCAGTCCAAGCTTGGCCTGATCGAGAATGGCGGTATAGCCGCGAATGACCCCTTCGTCTTCCAGCCGCTTGACACGCTGCCAGCAGGGACTGGGCGACAACCCCACCTTTTCCGAAAGCTCCGCATTGCTCAACCTGCCGTTCTCCAGCAGGGTGCGCAATATCTTGCGGTCAATTCTGTCCAGCGGTTTCGTCATCCCCGGTCTCCACACAATACGTTGCAAAAATCTGCCGTCACTGCGGCAGACTGCGAAAGAAATGTTTTCCGACGGGCGGTTTGGCGCTGGCATTCGAAAGCACCTTCCGTTGATTTTTAAGTACCGTACTGCAAGGTACAGGCAGCAGGGAGGAGCAGGCGTGGCACCCGTAGAACAGCATCATTTTCCAAGGCCAAGAACGTTGATTCATCCCGGCATTTCCTCGCCGGTGCGCATCAACAGCCTGCACTCGCCATCCGCGCGCCACGTGCGGCTGTTCATTGCGGCGGGCCGCAGTCTTTACGATGGAATCGTGCAGCCGCTTTTTGAAAACGGCATTGAGAATGCCTCGCTCACCATTCTTGGCGGCTATTTCGACATATTGTCCTATTGCGTCGCCCCGCCCGACCCTTCCGGCAAGGCGGTCATTGCCTATACGAAACCCATCGACGCCGGTGCAGCCTGGCTTGTGTTCGGCAATGCTACACTCGGACGCGGCATGAAGGGCGAGCCAATTGTTCATTGTCATGCCGCCATGCGCACCGCGGCAGGTGTGGTCAAGGGCGGCCATCTGCTGACTGAATCCTGTATTGTTGGCGAGAGCGGCGTTTCCGCCCTGGTGACCTCACTAGACAGTTTCGTGCTGCAGCAGTCCTTCGACCCTGAAACCAACATTCCCCTTCTTCAACCCAGGAACCGTACGGAGCGCGCCGATGATCACGCATAACACTGTCGAAATCGGATCCATGGGGCGTGTGGCCTATGCCCGCATCGCACCCAATGAAGACCTTGTTCTCGGTGTCGAAAAACTGTGCCTTGCCGAAGGTTTCAGAAATGCCTTTGTGCGCGGCGCGCTGGGCAGTCTGGTCGATGCCTGTCTCGGCACCCGCAGCGGCGCGTTCTTGCAAATACGCGGTCCCGCCGTGGAAATCGTCTCCATTGCCGGCGAAGTGCGTGCCCAGCCCGACGGCTCGCTGCGCGCCTCGCTGACCGGTGTCGTCGCCGATACCGAAGGCTCGGTTTATGGCGGTCCCTTTATCGCCGGAGCTAACCCGGTTTGCATGACTTTTGAAGTGACGCTGGAAGAGTGGTTGCCTGCGGAAAAGCCGCAGGCGGCGTGAGTTGTCGTCAGGCGGGCCGGTGAGTTGCGCAGCGCAACTCATGCGGCGTGCCCCTGTCTTTCGGTCAGAAGTAGCTCGAAAGTGACGCAGACCGGGTTTTTGCCGCGCACCAGCCGCCCGCCGCTGATATGTCTGGTGAGGTCCACCATCGCAATATCCAGCATTGCTTGTCGGTCTCCCGACGCGGCCGCGCCGATACGGCCCTTGTTTATGAGGATTTCGCTCGCGTAGGCGTCAAGGCTTGTTCCGTCTTCATAATCCGCACCGACCAGGCTGCCAATTCCATTGACTTCGGCTTCTCGCAGGCCAAACTGGGTAGCGACCTCTTCGAGTGCCGTGCATATATCGGTATTTGGGCGCACTGTGCATAAAAGTGCCCGAAGACCCGAACCCTTTTGGTGGCGCTGTTGCGCGATGGGTGTAAAAAGGGGGAAGTTGGTTTCCTCATCCTTTTGCACATCGAGGATCGCTCCATCCAGCGCCAGAGCTTCAAGCGGTGTTTCTACAGCAAATTCGGTCTCGAAAGGCAGCAGATGCCCCATGGAGACAACGCCGTCGGCACTCTCCCATGACCCATGGCAATGCAGAAACGGCGCGTTATCGCGCCGGCCCATATGCAGGCCGGCATCGATGATTGTGCCACCCGGCATGGAAAAGGTTTCGCTATACCATGCGGCATGTGCGTCATCCGGTGCGGCCGCCGGCATGACATAATGCAACCGTTTCATCGGTACGTTCTTCAGTCTGACGTAACCACCTTTGAAACCCAACTCCGCAAAGGCATCCGCAATCGCTTCATTGGCGCTTACGCCGGACCGGACCGTCAGAGTAACAGGATAGGCATGGCAGCCGAAGGTGCGAAAGCGTTCAGGCGTTATCGGTCCGGGATGGACGATGTGGCGGGGAAGCTCTTGCGTGCCTGTCTCCGTCATACCGCTAGCCCCGCGGTAATGAAGCCCCCATCCACGGCAAGTACCTGTCCGTTGATGTAGCTTGCGTCATCCGACACGAGGAAAGCCACGGCAGAGGCGATCTCGTCCGTCCTGCCATAGCGATGCATCGGAACGCGGCTGTGCCATTGGTCGCGAACATTTTCCGTATGAACCGCCTGGGTGAGGGGGGTATCGACCGGACCGGGAGCAACTGCATTGACACGAATGCCTGATTGACCCAGCTCGTTTGCCATTACCATCGTCAGAAGATTGACGCCGCCTTTCGAAGCGCCGTAGGCGCTGCGGCCACGATTTCCACACATGCCGGAAACAGAGCTGATATTCACGATCGAGCCGGCAATATCGCGCTCCAGCCAGTAACGTGCGGCAGTGCGCGCTACCGCGAAGCTGCCGACGAGATTGACATCAACGATACGGCGAAATTCTTCGACGCTTGTGTCGACGGACAGCTTGTCGATACCGATGCCGGCGCTGTTGACGACGGCGACCAGATCAACCGCATGATCGGCATCGCCCGCGGTCAAGGCGGCGAATGCCCTCTCTATCGATGCCTCGTCCGCAACATTGCAGACGATGCCGCGAGAGAGATCGATACCGAGCTTTTCGCAGGCTATATCCAGCGCCTCGCGCTTGAGATCCAGCAACCATGGTTGCCAGCCGCGCGCCATCAGGAGCTGTGCAGTGGAGAAACCGATGCCGGATGCACCGCCGGTGATCGCGACGGCCCCTTTTGTCCCTGTTTTCTCTTGTGTCATACCGTCTCCTCCCGATTGAATGTCACGCCTGTCAGCCTGTCCGCTTTTCTTCGAAAGCCGGCATCTGACCGCGTTTCTCCAGTTCCTCGCGGATCATTTTCTTGGTGATCTTGCCGTAGGCGGATTTCGGCATGGCATCCCAGAACACCACTGATTTCGGCAGCTTGTAGCGGGCCATCTTGCCTTCCAGATAGGCCTTCAGATCGATGGCGGCGATATCCGCGCCCTCGCGGGCCACGCACACGGCCACACCGACCTCGCCCCACACCGCGTCCGGCACACCCAGAACCGCAGTCTCGCTGATGTCAGGATGCATAAGGATTTTTTCCTCGATTTCACGCGGATAGATGTTCGAGCCGCCGGAAATATACATGTCGGAGGCGCGCCCGGTGATGTAGAGGAAGCCGCTCTCATCGCGATGACCAAGGTCGCCCGTGCGGAACCAGCCATTGCGGAAGGCTTTGGCATTGGCCTCGGGATTATCGTAGTAGCCGGCGAAAACGGCGGGACCGATTACACAAATTTCGCCGGTTTCGCCTGCGCCAACCTCTTCGCCAGCATCGTTCTGGATCTGCACTTCCATGCCGGTGCGGTCGAAGCCGCAGGTGCCGATGCGCGTTTCCGGACCGTCCTCGGCGTTATGAAAAGAAGGCGGCAGCACGGTGATGTTACCGGTGACTTCACCCAGGCCGAAATATTGCACCAGCACCGGGCCAAGCTTTGCAAGCGCGCGCTTCTGGTCCGCGCGATACATCGGCGCGCCGGCATAGATGACATAGCGCAGCGACGAGTGATCGAAACGATCCACAGAGGGGTCTTCGACGAGCATTTTAAGGATGGTCGGTACAGTGAAGGCGTTGGTGATACGCCATTTTTCGATCAGCCCCCAGACGGCGGGCACATCGAGTTTTTCCGCCGCCGGAAGCACTGTTTTCGCGCCATGCGCCACCTGCACCAGCTGGTGAATGCCCGCACCGTGTGAAAGCGGGGCAACGACGATGGAGGCGTCGTCCGGTCCGGTGCCGGGCATCAGATCGCAGAGATGGTTGGTGATGACGAACGCCATCTGGCCATGGGTAAGCACTGCAGCCTTGGGCCGGCCGGTGGTGCCCGAGGTGAAGAAGAACCAACACGGGTCATCCCGATCCACTGCCTGGCTTTTGACTTTGTGCCCCATATGACGGGCCACGATGGCATCGTAATCCTCACCGAACTCAGCCGTACCGATGGCGATGCTGAAATCGATCGTGCTTGCCTCATGGCTAGCTTTTGCATGATCGGGAAAAGCACTGGCACAAATCATGCCGCGTGCGCCGCTGGCCTTCGCCAGATAGGCAACTTCATCGGGCGATTGACGGTAATTGGTCGGCACCCACACCGCGCCCACGCGGAAGCATGCGAACATGGATTCGAACATCTGATTGTTGTTGGAGGACTGCACCAGAATGCGATCCCCCTTTCTGACGCCGAATTCAGTCTCCAGCGCATGGGCCATTGCGTCGACGCGGGCTTCCATTTGAGCCCAGCTCCAAGTCTTTTCACCCCAGACGAAACCGATATGGTCCGGTTTGCGGCGTGCCGCCTGCGTCAGGAAATGCGAGAGGTTCATCACCCGCGTGGTGGACGGCGCAACCCCGCCCGCGGGATGCTGCACGGCACTTTGCATCGTCATTTCACACGCTCCATGATCGAGACGTAATTGGCAACCGCCGTGCCACCCATGTTGAACACGCCAGCCAGGGAGGCATTGGGAATTTGCATGTCGCCTGCCTCGCCCATCAATTGCATCGCCGCCATGACATGCATGGAAACGCCGGTCGCCCCGACGGGATGACCTTTCGACTTCAATCCACCCGATGGGTTGATTGGCAGGCGTCCGGTCTTCAGCGCCGTTCCATCCTGGACAACGCGATATCCTTCACCGGGCTTCGCAAGCCCCATGGCCTCATATTCGATAAGTTCGGCAATGGTGAAGCAGTCGTGCGTTTCAACGAAAGAGAGGTCGTCTAGCGTTGCGCCGGCAAGTTCCAGCGAGCCGGCCCAGGCGCGGCGCGCGCCTTCGAAGGCCAACGGATCGCGACGGCTCAATGCCATGATGTCGTTGACATGCTTGCGGCCCCGGAAACCGATGGCGCGGTTGAGTGTGGCTGCCGTTTCCTCGTCGGCCAAAATGATCGCGGCAGCGCCATCCGAAATCAGCGAGCAGTCGGTGCGGCGCAGCGGGCCTGCGACGTAGGGGTTCTTGTCCGAAACCGTATTGCAGAAATCGAAGCCGAAATCCTTGCGCATATGGGCATAGGGATTGACCGCGCCATTGGCGTGGTTCTTTGCGGCAATCATCGCCAGTTCTTCCGAGCGGTCGCCATAACGTTGAAAATATGCCTGGGCGATGCGGCCGAACTGGCCGGCAAACCCGCCGGGAATATTGGCCTCCTCCGCACGGTAACAGGCGGAGAGCAGGATTTCGCCCACCTCTGCGGTCGGCAGCGCCGTCATTTTTTCGGCGCCGACAACGAGTGCGATGCGGCCGCGCCCGGCTTCGATGAAGTCCATGGCGCTATAGAGGGCGGCCGATCCTGTTGAGCAGGCATTTTCGAAACGCACTGCCGGCGTATAGGCGAGGCGCTCATCGCTCATCGCTACCAGGGCGCCCTGAAAATCCTGTTTCGAGAAGCCATTGTTCATCACGCCGACGAAAATGCCGTCGATATCGCTGACATCGACGCCCGCATGGTCTATGGCCGGCGCCACGACCGAAGCCATCAGTTGCTCGGTATTTTCAAGGGCCGACTTGCCGAAAGGCGAATGCGCCCAGCCGACGATCTGCGCTTTGCTCATTTGCTCGTTCTCCTCGTTTGCCGTTTCGTGTCGCCTTCACCGCGCGTGCGGGCGCGGCTGGCCATCATTTCTGCGATGCGTGTCTCGATGCGGGTTACTTCCTCGCGCAGCAGCGCTGCGAGTTCCGGCTGGCGCTCCGGCCGCATGCGGCTGTCCACAGCGGCAATGCTCAACGCTCCCGCTACCGCGCCATCAGGCGCGCGGATGGCAACGCCAATACCCCAGGAATTAGAAAGGATCAGGCCGGGGTTTAGCGAATAGCCATTGGCTCTCGTCAACTCGACATCACGGCGCAGGCCCTCAAGCGTGATGCCGGGATAATTAGCGGCAATAAGCCCGCTATTGGCCGCAATGATACTTTCCACCTCGGCGTCCGGCAGCGCTGCCAGCATGGCGAGCGAACCCGCACCAATACCCAAGGGGTGTTCGAAACCGGCCTGAAGCGCATGGGTGCGCACCGGCCAGGTGCCTTCTTCGCGGTAAAGGCACAGGGCAAATGTATCACGGCGCACGGAAAGGAAGCTCGAATCTTCCGAGCGGCGGGAAATGCGCGTCAGGCCGTCCTGCGCCATTTGAAGAAGGCCAAACCGGCGCGATGACAGGCTCCCCAGCACATAGGTTTCTTCGCCGAGGTAATAACGCCGCGTTTCCTCATCCTGCTCCACAAGGCCGGCGCGGATCAGAGCCAGCAGCAGGCGGCGGGCCGTCGGCTTGTTCAGTCCGCTTTCTGTCACGATGACCGAAAGCGCCACGCCGCGTTCCGCGTGCCTCCCGACCATTGAGAGCAGCGCCAGAGCCCGGTCCACCGCGCGCGCGCCCGTCAGATCTTTTTCTACCGGGATTGTTGTTGTTGCCATCTCAGAAAAACGCCCCCACCGCACAGCTTTGCCCGCCATCGACCGGCAAACAGACGCCGGTGATGAACTTAGCCTCATCAGATGCGAGAAAAACGGCGGCGCGGGCAATATCGAAGGCATCGCCCATGCGACCCACCGGGACAGCCGCATTGCGCGCCGCCACCATTTCCTCGACAGACGCATATTGATTGCTGATCTGCTTGTAGATCAGTGGGGTGTCGATCATTCCCGGAAGAATGCAATTGGCGCGAATGCCCTGCCGGGCATATTGCATGGCCAGCGCCACAGTCGCCTGATTTACAGCTGCCTTCATGGCGTAATAGGCAAAATAGGGATAGCCGGTCCAGCGAATGGAGGCGAGCGACGAGATATTGACAATCGCCCCGCCGCCCTGCGCCAACATCACCGGCAACACAGCCTTGGAGGTGCGATAAACGGAGCCGATATTGAGGTCGACCGAGGCGCGAAAGCTTTCCTCATCCAGCTCAACCGGCCCGCCCATATGGGTCACGCCGACATTATTGTGCAGAATATCGATGCCACCAAAGGCCTCGCAGGTGCGGGCAACGGTGGCCGATACGGACTGTAGTTCAGTGACATCGGCGGCAACCGCAATCGCCTCCAAGCCTTCACGGCGAATGATCTCAGCCGTCTCTTCGGCTGCGTCAGCGGAGAGATCGACACAGGCTACGCGCGCGCCTTCGCGGGCAAATTGCACGGCCGCAGCCTTGCCGTTGCCAAAACCCGGCCCCGATGATCCTGCGCCAAACACAAGCGCGCGTTTTCCCGTCAGGCGACCTGTCAAAGCAGTCTCCATTCCAATCGTCAGACATAGTCGGGTTGGCCCCGCTACGGGCGGGGCCAGCTATTCAACGGGCCGGTCAGGTCAGGCTTGCACCAACGGCCTTTTCAAGAATGGCCCAGGCTTCATCGCCGTATTTGCCTTTCCACTCGGAATAGAAGCCTGCCTCTTTCAGCGCGGCGCGGAAGAGTGTCGCATCCGTGTCGTTGAAGGTCATGCCCTTGGAAATCAGATCTTCCTTGACCGAGGCATTTAGCTTCGCCACGTCGGCGCGTTCATCCTTGCCGGACTGGTTGAGGTTTTTGGCGACGATGGCGCGCAGGTCATCCGGCAAACGCTCCCAGGCGCGCTTGTTGGCCAGGAACCAGAACCCGTCCCACATGTGATTGGTGACCGAGCAGAATTTCTGCACCTCGAACAGCTTCGCGGTGGAAATGATCGCCAGCGGATTTTCCTGGCCATCGACCACACCGGTCTGCAGTGCAGTATAGACCTCGGCGAAATTGATCGAGGCAGGGGCCGACTTGAATGCCTTGAACATAGAGGTCCAGAGCGGGCTCACTGGCACGCGGATCTTGAAGCTTTCGAGATCGGCCGGCGTGGCGATGGGCTTGGAAGCGCTGGTGATCTGGCGGAAGCCGTTGTCCCAGATTGTGTCCATGGCAACGAGATTCTGCTTGGCAATTTCGCCACGGACATATTTACCGAGATCGCCATCCATGGCCGCCCATACGGACTCGTAGTTCGGGAAGGCGAAACCGATGCCGCTGATGGAGGCGTTCGGTACCAGCGTCGACAGGATCAGCGGCGAAAGCGTGAAGAATTCAACGCCTCCAGAGCGCACCTGGCTCAAAACGTCTGTGTCGGCACCCAGCTGGCTGCTGGGGAAGATGCTGATATTGACCTGCCCATCGGTCTCTTTGGCGATACGCTCGGCGGCCTCCTTGGCGCGAATGTTCATCGGGTGCGCCGCAGGCAGATTATTGGCATATTTATAATTGTATTGGGCAGCGCGGGCGCGCGACACGAAGGCGGTGGCCAGTACGGCGGAACCGGCGCCGGCGAGTATGGTACGTCTGTTGATATTCATTGCTTTCTCCTCCCAAAATAAAGCAGTTATCATTCATCGGCGTGGCGGGCGGACCCGCCACGGTCTCAGAGCAGAATGGTCGAAAATCCGGGGATTGCTGCAATCAGCAGCAGGCCGATGATCATGGCTGCGAGATAGGGCCAGATGGCACCCATGGCTTCGTCCGGCGACACGTTGCCGATCTTGCAGGCGATGTAAAAGCCGATACCGATGGGCGGCGCCATCAGGCCGATATTCATGGCGACCACCACGACCATGGAATAATGGATGTCATTGATGCCAAGCGTGCGGGCGATCGGGAACATGATCGGCGCGAGCAGAACGATTGCTGGCAGTCCTTCCAGGACGCAGCCCAGGATCATGAAAATCAGGATCGACACGACCATGTAGGTCATCCAGCCGCCCGGAAGATCGGTAATCATCGCGGTCAGCTGGAAAGCAAAGCCGCTCTGCGTCAGCCCCCAGGCCATGGCCGATGCACAGCCGAGGATCAGCAGGATCGCCCCTGAAAGGGCTGCCGTCTCGACCAGCATCGAATAAAGCTTCCTGAGGCTGATGCCGCCATAAAGCACTGCGCCGACGATCATGGCGTAGAGCACGGCAATAGTGGATACTTCGGTTGCCGTGGCGACACCGCCGCCCACCAGGCTGCGGATGAGGAAGGGCAGAACGAGCGCCGGTGCGGCAATCAGGGCTGCCTTGCCGACCTGCGGCCATGGCGTGCGCTTTGCGCCTTCCATGTTTTCATCCCGCGCCTTCCAGCGGGCCAGAACGGCCAGCACCAGAAGCAGTACCATTGCAATCATGAAACCGGAGGTGAAGAGGCCGGCAATAGACACACCTGCCGCCGAACCCAGAACGATCAGCACGATTGAGGGCGGAACCGTATCAGCCATGGCGGCGCCGGTGGCCAGAAGCGCGATCATTTCCTTGGGTTTGTGGCCACGGCGCTTCATTTCCGGAAACAGTGCCGGTGCGACGGTTGCCATATCAGAAACCTTGGAGCCGGAAATGCCGGAGACAAGAAACAGAGAACCGAGCAGAACATAGGACATGCCCGCGCGAATGTGGCCAAACATCGAGGACAGAAGCTCGACAATCGCCTTACCCATGCCGGTTGCATCGAGCACGCAGCCGAGCAGCACGAAGACTGGCACTGATAACAGAATGATGCCGGACATGCCCTCATCCATGCGCCCGATCATCACAATGGTCGGAACCCAGGTGGTGAAGGTCAGATAGGCGAGGGTTCCAAGGCCGAAGCAGAAGGCAATAGGAACACCCAGCACAAGAAATACCGCAACGAACAGGCCGAGGAAGATCGCCAGATTAAAATTGCCGAGGGATTCCAGCATCGGCGATGCCAGGTAGAGCAGGCCGGAGGCAACCGCGACTGTTACAAGGGCCGCAATGATATCGCGCAGATTTTCTCGTCGGAAGAGATTGTTGAGCACCAAAAGCAGCATAAGACAGGCGCCGACCGGCAGCGCTGCAGCGCGAAACGACATCGGAATATTCAGCGCCGCTGACGTGACCACCCACTCCTCGATGGCGTATTCCATGGCGGGCTTGATGATTGCGGCAAGAAATGTAGCCACCAGCACCAGTGCCAGGGAATTGATATAGCCCAGAACACGTTGCGGGAACATGTTGAGAAACAGCGTGAGGCGCAGGTGTTCACTGCGATCGATCGCGATTGCCGCGCCCAGCATGGCAAACCACAGAAAGCACAAGGACGCCGTTTCATCGATCCAGACAATCGGTAGATGCAGGGCATAACGTGACGTCACGCCCAGCAGAAGCAGGCCGATCATCACCGCCAGCAGCACCGCCGCCACGGCCTCGATGGGGCGCATGAACCAGGAGCCTGTTACCTGTCCGGTGTGCAACAGTTCGCCATCGAGTACAAATACGTCGTCATTCGCGTTTGCGGTCATGGTCATCGGGGCCTCCTCTCCCACAGAACAACCTTCGCAATGAACATGTCTGCAAAACAGAACGTCCGTGCCACGACCGCGACATCAGGATAGCTGTTGTTTCCAGACAGGCCAGACCCCTCCAAAGGTCTGAATGTATCGGTATATTGCCTCCACAATATGGACCGTTACAAAATCATGTATTCGGGATACACAGGAAAATTCATGAAATCAACAGTAAATAGACGGATTTATGCGGTTAATTTGTCCATCTGTAAGGTCCATATAGTGGAACATACTTGATGGGAGCCCTCATTCCTCATGATCGCCTTGCAGCGCGGCACCTCGTTCAAAGGCCAGTCAATGCAAATCGTGCCTACCGATTGGAGCAGGTCGCCGGAAATCCGGGACGCCTGCGTCGCGTTACAGAGAGCCGGAAAACATGTCTGCCTGTCCGTAAACTGGCGGGGGTTGGAAAAGCTGCGACGTGACGACCGCTGGGCGCAATGGGAAAAATGACGGTGGCGCGTCTGAGCGCTCCCTGAACGGCAATACAGGCGTCGATTATCCATCGAAACCTTCCCTTGCGGTAGTTTCTTGACCTAACGTTATGCAGCAAGAAAATATGTTCTTCGCGACGTCACCGCTTGGAATTCTTCCTGGCAAGCGCGGGGCGACGCGTCGCCCAGCCTTTTCTTCGCGACCGCAGCGGATGCAGAGCGGATTGATCCGATGCGGCAGGTAAGCGGTTGCTGCATCCGGCGGCGCCCCGCCATGCTGCGTTCAGACCAGAGCCAGAATCCGGGCCGGACCACCCGTTCCGCCTCGATGTGCAGGCGCGCCGACGACGATTGTCGCGCCCTTTACCGGTAAAGCCTCAAGGTTGTTGAGGCCTTCGATGCCGTAGCGCCCTGCCGGAAGCCAGGAATTGTGAACTGCGAAATCGGCAGAGTTGCCAGGATCAAGCGAGAGCGTGTCGACACCGATTGCGACCGTATCGTGCTTGAGCAGGAGGTCGGTTGCCGATTTGCCGAAACCGGGGAAGGCAAATTTTCCGGCGTCGTCATTGCGGAAGGAGGGGCTCTTTACTCTGGTTGCCCAGCCGGAGCGCAGAGCGACGATCGAACCTGCGGGGATGTCGCCATTTGCGGATATCCAGCGCTCGATGTCTTCGGCCTCGATCGTGGAATTGGCATCCTCTTTTGCGCGGTCTGTGATGTCTATGATGACCAGCGGCGCGACAAGTTTTTGCGGTTCCAGCTGATCGACACTCGCCCCGTCGGCGCTGAAGTGGAAAGGTGCGTCAATATGCGTTGAGGTATGTTCGTAGATCGTGAGTTTATGGAGCTGATAACCGTCCTTGGCGATCTCAGCTGCCCACTCGTATTCTATGCCCGGCTTGCCATCGAATGTAGGGAATGTGGAATCATATGTATGTGTGAGATCGATGACCTGTCTGGGTGTTTGCGCAAGGACCGGGGGCGCGAGGCTGCCAGCCGTCATCGCCGTTACACCGGCCACGGCGCCCTTGAACAGCAAGCGTCGCGACAGCATGTTCTTTTTCACGTTCTCGATCACGCAATGGTTGCACATACCTTAGTCCCTCCAGTGAAAATCCCTGATCGCAACCGTAGCGCAACGATGGAGTGACGCAAGACATGACCTTCCCTGATTTTTGACCCGTGTTCAGATGGCGGTTTCGGCAGCCCTGCGTCCATAGGCAGGACCCGCTTGCCCACCGGCAGGCCGGTCTCCGATATCGTGAAAGGGTGGTGGACAGATTGTCCGCTTGCCGCAGGGCGTTGCGCAACGCGACTGCGTAACCAAGAGGGATGGCAGGAAGAAGTGTTGGCGAAAACGGCCGCGGCGGGGCGCCGAGCCGTTTCCTTGAGGTCAGATCGATGAAACCGCGCCAAGAAGTCCCGCAAGCGGCGAGGGCTCGTCGGATGTTGCGTCATATACGCATGGCACTGCAAATATCGCCGCAAACACGATGGCGATGACAAGCGCGCGGGCGGAAACCATCGGCTTAAGCGAGAATGAGCGTAACATCGATGTTCCCCCTGGTTGCCTTCGAATAGGGGCAGATCTGGTGGGCATCGTCTATTATCGTCTGTGCGATGGGACGATCGATACCGGGCAGGCTGACAGTCAGGCGAGCCTGCAGAAAGAATTCGCCACCCGTCGTGCCGAGGTCAACCTCCGCATCGACAGTGGTGTCGGCTGGAAGCCGGAGCTGGTGTTTTGCCGCCGCCTTTGTCATGGCGCCGATGAAACATGCCGACCAGCCTGCCGCAAAAAGCTGCTCGGGATTCGTGCCCGGCTTCCCGCTGCCCGGAGGGGAAAGCTTGATGCCAAGCGCGCCATCATCGCTTTGCGCCGATCCGTCGCGCCCACCTGTCGTGTGGGTCTTGCCGGTATAAAGAACAGTCTCGATCTTGGTCACGGGAAGTTCCTTTCATTTTGCCGCTGCTGCGGCGTTTCGTGATAGGAGCTTTGTGACGGATCGGCGTATCCGGCATGTTTCCGGAAACTGCAAAACTGTATCGAAAAGTATCGTTGTTACTGGTCTTCAGACGCCACCTGTTCGATATTTTGGTGGGAGTTCTGCGGTGGGCAGGTCGGCGGCCCGTTTGGGGACCTGCGATGGATTGGCGGCTTGCCGTTTTGTCATGTTTTTTTCGCGCATTTTTCAGGTGCTTTGTACAGATAAGGAATGCGTGAGAAAATGACCGTTTGTAAGAGTGTATGAGCTAAGTACAACGTCACCAGGCTCGAAATGCGGCGTTCGGTGAAGCCATGACAAAACCTGCATCAAAAGCACTTTGGCGGCCCTATGCGGCAGAAATTGCTTAAAGTATGGTGTTCGGGGAGGGGATGTGTTGGACCATTCTCGGATCTCTACAGCTTTGGGCAAATCTCTGTTGTCTTCGAGCAGGAAGATGCATAGTTGGAGTCTGAGTCTTCGCGATCAACCCATAATTCGTTCGCAGCTTCGATTGAATTTCGTTTGGATAACGACCTGGAGGATTATTTGAATGCCATTTGATAATCTCAATGAGGCGTGCCACGCTCTACTTCTATCAGCCGTGGCAACTCTCAACGAAACGAAACTTCGCTACGTCGTGGCTGGGGGGTGGGTACCTTTATTGATTGAGCCAGATCATCCTGACCTAGTTCATCCTGGTACAAGAGATGTCGATGTTCTGATGATTGATGAACTAAACGCCGTTCAAGCAGCTACGCAGGCACTTTTGGATAAGCGTTTCAGGCCGTCGGCTAAGCATGAATTCCAACTGCTTCGTGACGCCGCCGTTGGAACACGCGAATTTGTCTTCAACATAGATCTGATGCACCCTTACGAAGCAGGGGATACGCCACAGATGTTCAATGACATTTTCGACCTAGGGGTTGACGATGCATATGATCACAGAGGTTCAAGATTTGCGAAATCCATCGGCTTTCGTTCGGCGGCGATCGTCTATGAAGAGAACCTTTTTTCCACGGTGAGCGTCACGGGAGTTGATCTTGATGGTGAGCCCGCCGCGCATAAAGTACCTATTTTGAACGCCACCGCATTTATCCTATCGAAGTGTGAAAGCGTGTCGACGCCAAAACGAACTCGTGATGCCTTCGACATCTATTATATGATATCGGGTAAGAATGGTGCAAATCACACCGCCGAATTGTGCTCACTGGCGGCGCGGTTCGCACAGGTGGACGAGCAGGTGGAGCATCTGCGAGGCTTTCTACGCAACAACCCTGATAAGTTCAACAAGAACGTATCCATGCATGCGGGACGGTTCATCGAAAATGCTGCAAAAGACTGCCTAGAAGCTCTGAGCTAATATGGCATAGTAAAACTGCAGTAGCTCAGGTCACATTCTCTTGGCAAACTCTGCAAGCCATATAAAGCTACTTATTTCAGTATCGAAATAAATGGCTTTTGTACACTGTCTGTAAATGGCTCGCTTTCTGCTCTTTTAGAGACTTTCCAGAATGTAGGAGCTCGGGCAAGGCCAGTTTCGCCTAGCTGCTATAGCCGTAATACCCTAACAGGGCCTTTTCGAGCAAGGCGCCCCCAGCGTGCATGCCCACGTCCCAAGCGCCGGAGGCAGCCTTACCTAGCATTCCGCCGACCCATTTCCCGACCTTAGGTCCGAACTTCTTCTCGCCGCCAATTGCGGGCTCATCGTTCAAAGCTTCCGTAAGACCATCGAGTTCCTCCTTGGTCACGCCGTACTGAGTCAGTTGCTGGCGAAGGTCTTGAAGACTGCCCTCGTTTACCGTGATGTTGACGGTAGAATTGTTGGCGGTGCCAATAACGCCTGCATTACCTTGGACTGTAGTGTTGAAGATTTGCGTCACAACTTGCTCCACTGCTGCTTCTTTTGCACTTATTGAGTCGATTTCTCCCGCGTTTGGATACTGCTTTCCCAGATTTAGCGCAAAATCCAAGACCCGGTTTCTCACGGCTTCGATAATACCCAAGACCTCCTGAACGGGGATTTCACCCCAGAAAGCGTGGATTGCGTAAGTGCGCTCGGTTACTTTGCCGGGCAACTTATGGGCGTAGTTCATCATGTCGACAGACAATGAATCGGCCTTTCGAAGCTCCTCTACATCGATATTTCCGATGGCTTGGCGATATTTGAGAATGTGGATGTCGTTAACACCAGTCGCAACCTTGATGGCAGCGGAGGCCACAGGAGCGTTCGTGATCTGATACGCCATGTTCCCTCCGCTTACTCTAAAGTTCATCGCGATACGGCGATATTGGGGAACGTCTACCTGAGGAGGATAACCGTTCATTTCGAAGCGGACCCATTCTTCGAGCACGTCACTGTCGAGATTCGACGCTAAAACAAGCACTTTTCTAAGAAGGGTCGCAACGGGAACCTTATCTGAAATAGCGTCGTTTTGGATTTCGACGAGAAGACTCATTGATACTTTGACCTATCCTGTTGCGGAGAGTTTTCTGGTGATCAGAGATCTTGTAGACTGGCTGCCAATTCTAATCGGCCGAGTTTCTTCACACCTGATGTGAATTCTTCAAGAAAGTTAGTTTTATGCATCAAAGCATAAATTTCCATCCTAAAATCCATCGACACGCGAAATTCCTTCTTTTTTTCAACGAGATCCTCCTCATAGTACTCGGAAAAGTCGCGGTTGCGCGACATATAGAAAATCGTCTCGGCGTCCGCCAATTCGTCTATGCTTAGTGTCGCTAAAATGTCGTCTAAGGTTCCCTGCTCGTGCTCCCTGTCTTTACGTGACGTAGCGAAGTCTCGGCGGAAGTAGTCCATATCTAGCTCGTCGGACTTACGGGGCGGATGAAATAGTCGCCATTTTTTTGCCAGGAAATTTGCCTTTTCATCACTTAGGTGGAGCAGGGGCGTTTGAACGCCCAGAATACTATTCAGCTCACGCTTTTGTTGCATCATCTGCAACGCCAACGTGAACTCGCCGCTTCCTATGCCGTATCGCTCTTTAATTTCTTTCTTACAATCGTCAAATTTAGGGTCTGACCATTTCTCCCGCTTAGGAAGCATTCCCGCAATTTCGAACAGATCTTTTCTTGAGAGACGCTTCGTATGTGTCCCGGTGCGAAATTCATTGCAGAGTTCAGCTGTCCGATACTTGAAAATTTCCAACGTATCTTTGAGAACCACGAGGCTGTCGCGGATCACCCCAAGGTTGACCAGCGAACGATCTTTGAGGCTCCGTTCACCGTTTCGATTTGTGTAGTACCGAAGTTCTTGGCCGTCATCATCGACCCTAGCAAGGCTTTCAATAAATGGTTGAAGGTCGCCAAGAAGATTGCGGAAAGCTAGATCAGGAACTCTACAATTTGTCAGGTGCTGGAAGAGAGATGCGATGTCGTGATTAAGTGTGTTACCAGAAGCCAGTATGCCAACCTTGAATAGTTCGCCGATGATTAGCTTGAGGTGTAGTTCTATAGAGTGCCGTGCGTTGTAGAGGATGGGGATAACTAAAGTGTCTCTCTGGATGTACAGACGATCACGGAGAACCATGTTAGCAAGGTCAAGTGCTGCTTCGATGTATCCATCAGCGTAATTGGCAAAGCTGCCCTGCCTGCCAATGAACGCATTCCAATCACTGGCGCCTTCAAGCTTAAAAAATGGATCATCTGTCATAACTGCTAGATTTCCGCTTCAGGAGAGAAATTACTGATTATTGTCTAGCAGGGAATTTGATGGGTTTCGAGCGACTTAACCTGAGCAAGGCCGTTCTACCGATTTTGGGGTATTTGTTTCGCCACGGGAGTGTCTTCTGTCTTCAGGGCGGGTTTGCTGAGGTATGAGTAGAATGGGGAAGGGGAGCCATCGCGAGGCTGGCGCTATTCGTCTTGCTGTCGAGGCCAATTATGTGTCCAGCAGCCAGCCAGAATAACGCTGTCCTTGCCGCCATCCTTGCGGACGAGTTTGCTGCAGGCCCCGTACCCGTCAACCTGCAGAATCCCGCGATAGCCGCTGAGGTGCCGTGCCACGCAGTCGGTCGCCCGACTGTCTTCGAAGCGATAGGCCACCATGGGCGGGCCATTGCCTCCAAACGCTCGGTCAGCGCTATCAGTTGGCAGATCGTTTCCAGCCAGCGCAAACTAATTCTACGAGTGACTGCGGGTGGTAGTGCACGAATTTGACTGGATTCTATATTTGTTCTTCAATATGGCTAAAATAGCACGTTAGGGCCGCCTGGGCCAACACGCGATGATAGCGTCCACGTAAAATACAACTCCGTTATTGCACGTCGTCCACTTCTATGATTAAAATATTATTAAATAACAGCAAAAATTGGAACGATCTCGGTCATAAGAAGCATCACCGCAGACACCTCTAAGTTTACCTCTCGCAAGTCATATTCCTATAAAGTAACGGAGTTAGGTATCCATGCCGCTGCTTGCGATTTTGTCGTGCCGTCGTTATCATGTGGTTTCTGGTGGCATGGTTTCCATTGCCATCAGCTTATCTTCCTGTGGATCTGGCGTTCAATCAGCCCAAGTGGCAAAATTCGGCGCGGCGGCAACCAATACTGTTTCACTCGTAGCTGAAGCCGGTCGACTTGAGAACGACCTCTCCGTGGCGTACGCAACCGAAGACAACGCCTGCCTTTATCTTAAATCTTCGCGCTACACTATCGCACCCCCTCGTGCGAATGCCCCGATCCTTCGCTTGCAGGAGCGCGATGCGTTCCTCAAAGCCCTTTCCGGCTACGCAAAGGCATTAGCCACAGCCACCGATCCTGACGCTGTTGCGAACCTCAAGGCGGCGGCTGCCAAATTGACTGCCAGCGCCGCACGTCTTTCAACTGCAGCCGCAGTGGCTTCCCCGGGAGCCGCAGTAGTTGCTCCAGTATTTAAGCTGGCTGTCGACTCCGGGGTCTACATGTCAGAACAGGACCGTTTGCGACGGATTCAGGAGATCGCTAAGGAGGTCCAACCTTACCTGAATGACGCTACCGTTCTCGTTTTCAATGAGTATCGAGATGATCAGAAATTGATCAAAAAGCGGATGATGCAGTGGGAAGCCGCCGCGCGCTGCAACCTCGCCCACTTTCGGAAGACGGGAGTGGCAGCTTACCAGCAATACGCCACCATCGATAAAGCCAAACGCGACTTCCAAGACCGCTCGCGGATAGTCGGAGAAAGCATAGAGCTGATGACAAGGCTACTGGAGGCCCACCAAGATCTCGCCGACGGCAGCAAGAACTTCGCCGACGCGATAACAGATATCAACCTGTTTTTGGACGACATCGCCGATCTCAAAAAAGCGATCGCGGCTAACAAGGCGACCTAAAAATGACCACCAACGAAGCCGCGGCTCGCGTGCTGCAAGACGCTATGATCAATTTTATGCGTGCTTACCCCACTGCAAAACCGGCCGCGAAGGGTCGCATATCCTTCTCGGTGAACCGCCTGAAAAAAGAGTACGACGAGGTCCTTGGTAGGCAGGGTTCGGCAAACTATAGTGAGGTTACCAGAGGTATATCGGACGCCACCGGACGCCTTAAATCAATCGCCGACGAGCGATATGAACTGGCCAACAGCATGATAACAGCGGCTTCGATACTCGATGTGGTGACCAAGGTATTAGGGCTTATTGGCTCTCGTCCGAATTGATGTAAGTTCGACGAGAAAGCGGAATTTGTCCGCATTCAACGAGTTATAGGACACTTGTTCCTGATTTACTCCCCAATGTCGGACAGATTCATCACTTTTGTGTCGTGACGCCGTTTTGCGAAAGGTTTGACCATGACTACAGAATTCTGGCGGCACGTCCACTGCGCCGTGTGGCATTATTGTAATAGCTTGATGCCTGCTGCACTGAGCGATGACGCGATTGCTCCATCGCCTCGGGAAGGGGAATTCCGCGAGTGGCGGCCTCCGTCATATATCCCGATCGTAACCCGTGCGCCGAAAATTCCCCACTGTCTAGCCCGGCCATCTGTGCCCGCTGCTTCAGGATCGCATTGACCGACTGCGGATCGAGCGCACGCCGCGAAACGGTGCCCCATCGCCCAATTCCCCGAAACACGCTGCCCATTTCGATCTTTGCGGCTGCCAGCCAGGCGTTCAGCGCCTCGACAGGTCGGCCTGTGAGATAGACGACATCGTCCTGCTCGCCTGTCGTCGTTTTGGTTCGACCAAGATGAATGGCAAGTGAGGGGAGGGGAGGACCGTCGTCCACCTCGATCGGTGGCTCGACTGTCAGCTGCTCGACGCGTAGCCTGGCGATYTCGCTGCGTCGACGGCCGCCGGAAGCAAAGGCGACCATCAGGATTGCCTTGTCGCGTAGATCGCGCAGGCTGTCTGACTCRCACGTCGCCAGCAGCTTTGCCAGAACGTCGCCAGTGACGGCCTTTGCGCTCTTGCGCGCACGGGTTCGCGGAACGGCGCGCACGGCCAGACGAATGGCTGACTTAAGAGCAGGGGAGGCGAAGGCACCCGAAAGACCGCGCCACTTACTCAATGTCGACCAGCTGGCGAGCCGGCGCCGCACCGTGTCAGGCGCGTGCGGGCCGACGGATTTCAGGAAACCCTGACGCCGTAGATTTTTGTCGACATCATCGGGCATGCCGTGGTTGGGGTCACTTGCGCGCTTTTCCGGATCCCACAGATGATGGGCTACGAATTTGAGCAGCAACGCCTCGGGCGCCGGCCAGGGCAGGGATTGTCCGGTGGCAGCGAGACCCCAGGCCTCGAGGTAGGCAAGATCAGACGTCAGGGCCCTCAGCGTATTGTCGCCCATTCCCTGATTAACGAGATGCCGCAGCGTCTCGATGTCATCATCGGTCAACAGCTCGGCAAGCTCGTCGCGGCGTTCGAGCGGCAAAACGGACGCGATGGTATCGAGCTCCTCGGCGCGCCGCTCGACGGACGTGTGTGATGTCTTCGCTTTAGGCACGATAGGCTCCAGAATCGCGGGTTTCGGCGGCCGCTGGCACCGTGATTTGCCCCGATTTTCGGCGATTTGCGCCGCGAAATCAACTACTATCGATAAGGGATACTTATCGTTGACCTACGTCCCTCTCAGGCAAAAGCCACCTCGGCTGCAAGCCCGCCGCCTTGCCTGTTATAGAGGCGCACCGAGCCGCCGATTGTTCCGGCGAGCTGCTGCGCGATCGCAAGTCCGAGTCCTGTTCCGCCGGTGTCGCGGTTTCTCGATGTTTCAATCCGGAAAAAGGGCTGCATGGCATTTCGCAGCATCTCGTCGGGGATGCCCGGCCCACGATCGAGCACCGTGATGACCACGGTACCTTCAGTGCGTCGGTCGACCTTGATTTCTGCACTGCCCCCGAATTTGAGTGCGTTATCTATGAAGTTCGTCAGGATTCTTCGCAGGGCATGTGGCTTTGTCGATGCTGTGCCGCGCACCATACCGTCAACCGTGACTGCTTTTCCGGTATCCTGATAGTCGTAGGCTATGCTGTCGATGAAAGAGGCCAGATCGATACGTAAGGATTTCTCGCCATTGCCATGAGCGCTGCGTGCATAAGCGATACCATCCTGTACTAGACGTTCGATTTCACGCAGGTCACTGACCAGCTTTTCCTTTTCCGGCGTATCGTCTGCCATGTCGGCCCGCAACCGCATCCGGGTGATGGGCGTCTGCAGGTCGTGCGAAATCGCCGCGAGAATCTGGACCCGCTCCTCGAGATATTGGGCGACGCGATCGCGCATCGCGTTGAAGGCGCGGGCGGCGTGGACAACTTCGCTTGGACCGCTCTCACTCATCGGCAAGCCCTTTTCCCCCGGATCCAACGCTTCGGCTGCCGCAGCCAGCGCGCTGAGCGGTCTGGTCGTCTGTCGTACTGCAAACCAGGTGCACAGAAGAAGAAGCGCCATCTGCGCGGCGAAGACATAAGGCAGCCACTCCGCCAGCGGCATCACGCCGCGCGGTGTCACGTCAATTGTCAGGGGTGAGCCGTCCGATAGCGTCAGATGCGCCTGAAGCCGCTTGCCGTCGCCGGGAATGGACTCGACCTTGACGGGGAAACGGTGTCCTGCGGCCTCCTCGATCCTCTGCGCAATTTCAGCGCCGCGGCCGGACATGTCGGAAACACCTGGAACACCCGGGCCGAGGACGAGTTGATAATTGCTGCGGCTCAGGCGATGGACCCATTGCGCCCGCTCTTCCGCAGGCAGGCGGTCGATTATGGCGATCGATACAGCCAGATCCTGCTCAAGAGTGCCGAGCATGATCGCCTTTGCCGACATATATCGTTCGGCAAAGAGGATGCTGAACGACAGACCGTAGGCAATGGCGAGGCCCGCAAGCAGGATGATGAAAAGTCTGGACCGCAACGAGCGCGGCCACCAGCCGGCGAGCAGGCGTGGGCCGTTCATATCCGCGGCTCCGAAATCTCCACGGGGACCGCAAAGACATAGCCTTCCGCCCGCACCGTCTTGATGTAGACGGGTTCGCGCGCGTCATCCCCCAGCCTTTGGCGCACGCGGCTCACGAGAAGATCGATCGACCGATCGAAAATTTCGGCATCGCGGCCCTGAGTGAGATTTAACAGCTGGTCCCGGTTGAGTACGCGCTGGGGATGATCGATGAAGACCCTGAGGAGCCGGTATTCGGCGCCGCTCAAGGCCACGGTCGTGCCCTCCCTGTCGAGCAGGTGACGGCCCACCGTGTCGAGGCGCCACTCACCAAAGGTCAGGAGCTGCCCGGCCTCGCTGATCTGCAGATTGGGAGGCAGCATCCGCGTGCGGCGCAGGATGGCTTTGATCCGCGCAAGAAGCTCACGGGCAGCGAAGGGCTTCGACAGATAGTCGTCGGCGCCCATTTCGAGCCCGATAATGCGATCCATCTCGTCATCGCGGGCCGTCAGCATCAGCACCGGAGTGGCTTTGTGTTTCCCCGCCCGCAGCTCACGGCATAAAACTAGCCCGTCATCGCCAGGCATCATCACGTCGAGCACGATGAGATCGACGGTATTGCCGTCGAGAAAACTTCTCATCTGCCGTCCATCGGCCGCCACGCTCGTACGCAGGCCGTTCTTCTTCAGGTAGCTGGAGACCAGCTCCCGGATTTCCCTGTCGTCGTCCACGACGAGAATATGGTCAATATGGTCCATTGGATGCCTTCGTCGTCCGGACGGTTCGAGTGGCCCGCTACCGCGCGCCCCGCTGTCACATGCAGTAAGACAACGGTTCACGGGCTTCGGCAAGTTTAAAGCTTTGAGACGTCCAGAACAGCCCTGGCAAAAGCTTCTGGCGCCTCCTGCGGAAGGTTGTGGCCTATGCCGCCGCTGATGTTGCGGTGCTGGTATTTGCCGGAAAACTTCGATGCATAGGCGGAAGGGTCTGGATGCGGAGCACCGTTGGCGTCGCCTTCCAATGTTATCGTCGGCACGGTGATGACGGGAAGTTTCGCAAGCTGCCGCTCGTAATTATCGTACTTGGCTTCCCCGTCTGCCAGTGCCAACCGCCAGCGGTAGTTATGGATGGTGATGGCCACATGGTCGGGATTGTCGAATGCGGGGGCCGAACGATTGAAGGTCTCGTCACTGAATTTCCAGGTCGGAGATGCCGTCTGCCAGATAAGGCGCACGAAGTCGCGGGTGTTCGCTGCGTAACCCGCACGGCCGCGTTCCGTCGCGAAATAGAACTGATACCACCACGAAAGTTCCGCCTTGGGCGGAAGTGGCTTTCTATTGATTTCCTGACTGCCGATGAGATAGCCGCTGACCGACACGAGCCCCGTGCAACGCTCGGGCCAGAGTGCGGCCATGATGTCGGCGGTGCGAGCGCCCCAGTCATAACCGGCCACGACGGCCTGTTTGACGCCGAGTGCGTCGAGAAAGGCGATCATGTCGACCGCAAGCGCCGCCTGCTGTCCGTTGCGTGCCGTGTCGTCCGAGAGAAAACGGGTCGTGCCATATCCGCGCAGATAGGGGATGAGTACCCTATATCCAGCCGATGCAAGGATGGGTGCGACATCAACATAGCTGTAGATGTCATAAGGCCATCCGTGCAGCAGCAGCACGACCGGGCCGTCTGCGGGGCCGGCTTCCGCATAACCGACGCTGAGTACACCCGCTTCAACCTGCTTCAGGGCGCCAAAAGAGGTGGCTTCGTCGCGTCCGGTTGACGGCTGAGGCGCAGGCGCTTCGCCCTTGGCATGAGCAAGGCCTACTGAAGCGAATTCGACGGCGGCAACCGTCATTGCGGCAATGCCAAAGAAGCGGCGGCGCTGGAAATTGATCTCGGAAGTCATTTGCTGTCTCTCCTGTCCGTGGTGGATGCCGGGCAGGTAACAGGGTGCGTGTATCGTCGATGTGTCCCAAGGGAGGCGACTGTGAATGGTTTTGTAGCAGGGTGCATTCCGGATACAGACTGATACATTTGGCTCGCCCTTCCAACGCAATCAGCCACCCCGATGTCTGGGGCGGCTGCATTTGATCTTACCGAGGTGCGCTTACTTTGAGGATTGCCGGGCGGCCTGTTCGATGACGTCTGCAACCTTATCGGGCTGGGAGGCGAAGACCGCATGGCTTGCCGCAATCTCGGTCACCGCACTGCCGGCGCGCTTGGCCATGTTACGCTCGCGATCGGGGTTGATTGACCGGTCCTGCGTTGCGACGATCGACCAGCTTTTCTTTGTTTTCCAAGCTGGTTCGTCGGCCTTGGCGGCAAAGGCGGCCTTGGCGGCGAAGACCTGACTTCTTGCCATGAAGGCCGCGTCCTCACGCGGCAGATCGCCGGCGAAATCCTGTCCAAAGACGGCGGGATCGAGATAAAGGAACGCGCCATCCTTCGTCGGCTTGATGCCGTTGCCGGCGGGCGGTTTGGAGCCGGCGAGGTCGAGAAGGCTCTCTCCTTTCTCCGGCTGGAAGGCGGCGACATAGACCAGCCCGGCCACGTCCGGTCGATTGCCGGCTTCCGAAATCACCATGCCGCCGTAGCTGTGCCCGACGAGCAGGCTGGGGCCGTGCTGGAGATCGAGGACACGGTTGGTGGCCGCTACATCATCGGCAAGCGAGGTGATTGGCTCCTGCACGATCGTGACGTTGAAACCGCGGCTTTGAAGGATCTCTGTCGCGCGGCGCCAGGCCGAACCATCGGCCAGCGCGCCATGGACTATGACGATATTCTTCACCTCTGCCGACTGTGCGGCAAAAGCGATCAGTGTGGTTGCGATGGCGATCGCGAATTTTGGCATGAGACGACGGTTCATCATGCCTTCCTCTCGTTTGATGGGAAAAGGAATGAAAATGCAGGTTCAGCCGAACGTGAAGGCATAGGCCTGCACGCCGGGGTCGAGGAAGCGGATGGCAAAGGTTCTCGCTTCGACGGTGCCGGACTGGCGGACGAGCTGGTAAAGACGGGTTGAGGTAACAACGCCATTGCCCTCGGCGTCCGTGTCGGCGCCGTGATCTGCGCCCGGCGGATGCCCGTCGACGGTGACCTGGAAACGAACCGGTTTTCCGGCGCTTGCCGGTCCAAGGACCAGATGCAGGTCACGGGCGCTGAAGCGGTAGGTTATGCCGCCATCAGCCGCATCAAGTGTGGCCGCCTCCGCGCCAACCGTCCAGGTACCGGAAAGTCCCCATTCGTTGAGGGAAGGCGTCGTGACGGAGTAGTCGCGCGGCGTGTCCGCGCGCACCGCCTCGTTAGATGCGAAATTCTCAGCCTGCCGGTAGCCGATATAGGTTTCGCCGGAGCGCATGTGCCCGATATCCGCACCGGCTTCAGCCCCTGTCGCCTCCGGACTCACCGGTGCGCTGGAGGAAGCGCTATTACCGGCTTCACGCAGCAGGTCCTGGATCGCCTCTTCGGTCTGCCGATAATCGCCTTCGCCGAAATGGTGGTAGCGGATCTGGCCCTTGGCATCGATCAGGTAATGCGCCGGCCAATAGCTGTTATCAAAGGCGCGCCAGATCTTGTAATCATTATCGATTGCCACCGGGTAATCGATCTTGAAGCCGGCGACGGCCTGCCTGACATTGTCGATTTTCTTTTCAAAGGCGAATTCGGGGGCGTGGACACCGATGACGACGAGGCCCTGATCCCGGTATTTGTCTGCCCAGGCCCGCACATAGGGAATGGTGCGGATGCAGTTGATGCAGGAATAGGTCCAGAAGTCGACGAGGACGACCTTGCCACGCAATTGTTCACGCGTGAGGGGTGGGGAATTGAGCCACTCGACGGCGCCGTCGAGGGATGGAGCCTTGCCCTCAACCGGCAGCTCCGACCGGGCCGCAGCAGCGCTGGCACCTGCCGCCGTTGCCGCTTCAGGCGCTTTGGTGGTGCGGAGCCGATCGAGCACCTGCTGTTCGAAGGATGCCGTGCTCGCATAGGAAATCTGCGACAGGAAACCCGTATCCAGACCGAGCGCGATGACCGTGACGCCGGCAAGCACCGCCGAGCCAAGCACTTGGCGGATCCGCTCGCTGAAACCCAGAGACCGCTTCATACCCGCAAATACTCGGCCGCCGATGAGGATGGCGACGGCAAGGGATGTCGCTGCCCCGGCGGCATAGGCGGCAAGCAGCAGGCTCGTTTCCAGATTGGCCCCCTTCAGGGCCGCCCCCGTCAGGACAAGCCCGAGGATTGGTCCCGCGCAGGGTGCCCATAAAAGCCCGGTGGCGATGCCGAGTATCAGGGAGCCCGCAATCGTCGGTACTGACCCGGGCTTGCCGGCGGCATTGGCGAGCCGGTTACCGAGGTCAACGACCGGGCGGGTGATGATGCTGGCCGCGCGGGGCGAAATCAGGCCGACACCAAAGATCGCAAGCAGCGCAAGCGCCACGAGCCGGCCATATTCATTGGCGCTGATTGCCCAGCTCCCGCCAACAGCGGCAAGCGTCGCGACGGCGCAAAAGGTTGCCGCCATTCCCGTAAGCAGGGGCAGTGCGCTGCGCAGGAAGGGTTGCCCCGCCCGCGCAAAAACGAAGGGAAGGATGGGCAGGATACAGGGGCTGAGAATTGTCAGCGCCCCTCCGAGATAGGCAATGACCAGAAACGTCATCATCTTGTCCTTTCAGGCTTGGGTTCGCGGCTCCGGGCGGCGAAGGCGACCCGGCGATGGCGCCAATTTCCCGGCGTCACGTATCCCTGATGTGTCCGGGCTTCGGTGAATTTGTAATCGAGTGTAGAGGCCGCCTTTCCGCGAACAGTCGCGAAAGCGAAATCGCCCAAGCCCCGGCATCGGTTACGGTGCATATCGCGTGAAGACGAAATCATGGTCCTTGACGTTGCCCTCGTGGCAGGAGAGGCACGTCTCATGCTGGGCGGCATCCACCGGCTTGCCGTTGACAAACCGCCCGAAGCCCCAGCCGTGGCTGGCGGCATATTTCCTGGAGTCCTTCACCATCACCTGCACTGTGGTCGCCGCGCCCGGAACCGTGGCCGGCGGAAACTCTGTGGATTGCTGCCGCTTATAGGCGAGCTTCACAAGTATCGAGCCGTCGGGAAAGGGCAGGGTTCCGCTCTTATAGGCGTCGACGGCGATATCGTTTGCCAGAACAGCGCGAAGCTCGTCCAGCGGCGGCGCTTCCTGCGCGGGCGCGATGAACTTCCAGTCACGATATCCTTCAGGAAGCGTGACACCATAGATGGGAGAAGCAAGTTCCGGCGGCGTGTCCGCTGAGCTCGAATAAACGGTTCCAAAACCTGCTGCCGCACCCGATAGGGCGACGGCGAAGAAAATCTGCCTCTTCATGGGAAATCCTGCCTGATCCGAAATAGATCAGGCAATGATCTGCCCTGCAGGTATCCGGCATGTTTCCTGAAACCCGCATTTATGTATCAGATCGTAGCGCTGCGCAGTGCCCCGGAGGCATGTCACGCTTAAAGGCCCGCGAGCACGCTCACGTCATCGTCTTTTGGAGCTTCCATCGCGACCCTTATCGCCTTCTGGATCTCGTCCTCTATTGCCTTTCTTTCGTCGGGCGGCATGGCGGCAAGGTCGCCTTCGGACAATCCCCGCGCCTCCAGGTATTGGGCCCGGATTTTCTCGCCAAGGCTCATATTTGCCCAGCGGCTAAGCTCATCCTCATCCGAGCCTGTGCCGCCGCCCTCAAGCGGCGTCTCTTCTATTCCGCCCTCTTGCCCCCGGAGCGACCAGAGTGCGTTGGCAAGATTGGAGGAGAGCGAAGGCGCGGCGCCCCCTCCGATCAACGATGCCGACCGTTCGGGTGTGGGTTCGGGCACGGCCTGGGAAACGTCCTGTGGCCGCGGGCGTATGTAAAGCGAGGCGGTGGAGCCAATTCGATCGATTGCAGACATGGTATATCTCCTTCCGTCGCAATCTGGTTCGGGTGGCTTGTGTCTGGCTGGTCATGCTGCTTGCCTGCGTTCGGCGACCTCTCTTTGGCGACCACGAGCACATTTCTTTCATCACCTCGCCGGTGGAATTGCGCAAAATCATTCCGAAGCAACGAGAAGTCGTGAAACTTTTTGGAGCGCGGCGAGTTTGGTGAAGGAGCAATCAGCTCGCATGTCTCACTGCATATAATCGCCGCTACGCGGAGGATTGATCGTCCATTCGGAGGAGATCGCATGAATTCCATCATCTATCTAGTCGGCCTCGTCGTCGTTGTCCTGTTCATCCTCTCATTGTTGGGGCTACGCTGATGGTTGATCCAACGGGTATCGAAACGAATCCAAACCGCAGCTATGTGGATTGGCCAGCGATTTTCGCCGGTGCCGTCATTTCCTCGGGCGCCATGGCTATTCTCACCGCATTTGCGGGCGGCCTGGGCCTGAGTTCAATCTCGGCGGACAATGGCGGCGAGGTTAGCACAGTCTGGCTGATCATAACGGCGCTGTTCGTCATCATTTCCATGGTCGGCTCCTACATGCTGGGTGGCTATATTGCCGGCCGCATGCGTCGGCCTGCCGGCGCTGCCGACAGGAACGAACTGACGGTCCGCGATGGTGTGAATGGCCTGGTCGTATGGGGTCTCGGCACGGTCGTCTCGGCGTTTCTTGCGCTCGGCGTGCTGTCCGGTGGCGCCAAGGCTGTCGGCAGCGTGGCGCAGACCGCGGTTGAGGCAACGGGTTCCGCCGTCGGTGGCGCCGTTCAGGGTGCTGGCCAACTTGCGGGCGGCATCATTTCCGGCGCTGGCAGCGCAGCAGGTGGTCTGGCGCAAGGCGCCGGTCAGGCTGCAGCGCCTAGCATCGAGCAAATGCTTCCGCAGGGCCTGAAAGCCAATCCAATCGACTATTTCACGGATAGTCTTTTGAGAACCGACGCGCCCGCCGCCCCTCTGACGGGTGACCAGAGCGCCGGCGATTATCAGCGCCAGATCAGCGGCATCCTCGGCAATCTTCTTGCAACCGGTGAGATATCCGATGCCGATAAGACATGGCTTTCCAACCAGGTCGCTGCCCGCACAAACATCAGCCAGACGGATGCGCAAACGCGCGTAAACCAGACGGTTGAACGCGTGCAGGCCGTCAGGGCGGAAGCGCAGAAGAAAGTCGATGAAGCGCAGAAGCAGGTAGAGACCGTGAAGGCTGAGGCGCAGAAGGCGTTGGACGATGCGAAGGCCAAGGCTGCGGATGCCGCAGAAAAAGCGCGCGTCGCAGGCATTCTAACCGCGTTCCTGCTGGCCGCTTCCGCTCTCGTTTCTGCTGCCGCTGCTTATATCGGTGCAGTACACGGTGGCCGACACAGAGACGAAGGCCGTATCTGGGGTGGTCTTTCCTACCGCAAATAATCAGAGCGACGGCAAGAAAAATCGTCTTTTCACAAATGTCCCGCCCGGACCAAATTCCGGGCGGGACTTTCGTTTTAGGTATCTGCCGTCACGGACAGGGTCAATCGCGACGCTGCAGCAAGGCAAGTGCGACCGTGGATGCCGCCAGGATCGCGGTCAGCGCCAGCGGCGCAGTGGCGCCGTAGGAATCCACGATGTATCCGCCGACAACAGCCCCGATACTGATAGCCACCTGGAAAGAAACAACCATCAGGCTGCCTGCCGCTTCCAGAGCATCGGGTGCTCCGCGGGAAAGGTTGGTCGGCAGCACCACGGGCGCCATGCCGAAGGCAAGGCCCCAAAGCGCGACGAGCGCGAATGCGGCACCGCTATGAACACCCCAGATAACGAGGGCGATTGTCGCAAATGCCATCAGGGCGGCGGTAACGATGAGCGCGAGGCGGATACTGGTGTCTGCCATGCGGCCACCCAGCACATTGCCGATCACGGAAGCAACGCCAAAGCCGAGCAGGGCGAGAGCAATCGGCGTGGTCTCAAGCAGCGTCACCTGTTCGAGGAAGGGACGTACATAGACCGAACCGGCAAAATGCCCCGTCATCAGCAACAGGATGGCAAGCATCCCCAGTTGAACGCTGCGCCGCTGCGTCAGGCGGAAAACATCGGAAAGGCTATTGCTTGTACTTGCTGGCAGCGAGGGTAGGCTGAATATCTGAAGCAGCATGGCAATAATCGCAAGCCCCGCCGTCATCGACATGGCAATGCGCCATCCCACCCAGTCGCTGATTAAGGCGCCCATGGAGGGAGCCGCAATGGTGGCGAGTGAAACGCCGAGTGTGACGATAGCCATGCCGCGCCCGGTCGAATTCGCGCCGACCAACCGCGCCACGACAGCAACCGAAAGTGCCCAGAAGCCGCTGAGCGCAATACCCAGTCCGGCCCGGCCGACCAGCAATAGCCAGAAATCGGCAGCAACTGATGCGAGAATGTTGGAGCCAATCGCCAGCGCACTAAGCCCAACAAGCACGGTCTTGCGGTTCAGTTTGCCGATGAGAACATTGCTCAGCAAAGCCGTTACAGCGCCAACGGAAGCGGTCGCCGTAACAACCTGCCCGGCCGTACCCTCCGTAATACCGAGATCGCGCGCCATGGGCGTCAACAACCCCGCTGGCAGAAACTCGGCCGATACCAGCGCAAAACTCGTGGCCGCCATCGAAAGAACCGCAAACCAGGTTGCGGCGGTCCATGCGGGTTCTTCTGCGGCTTCCAGGCCAATCGTTGACCCATCAAATTCTGATGTCGTGTCCGTCATGGTGTCTCTCCTTGAGTTGGGAGAGTTTTAACCCAATTTTTTCGGATGATATGTATCTAAAAATCCGAATTTCATACCTATTCCTCCGAATTTTGTGCGTTGCACAATGTCCGGTGACGCGTGTACGCAGCTTTTGCGCGGAGACCAGGAAAAGTTCTAGCGCGAATGACCGTGTTTGGGTTCTGAGTGCGGGCCTCAATCATTTTCACATCGTCCGCCTTCGGCTGCTTCACGGTTAAAACACGTCGCATAGGCCGCGGTGCCTCTCTGATCACGCAGCGCCGCTTGGCGTTATCGGAAACCATCATTTCAACGTCAAGCGGCGGGGATTTCATCAGCGGCCCCTGCTGGCAGGCAGTCAGCCCAAAGGCTGATAGAACAAAAAATAGGGTCCTTAGATGCACGATAGCCTTTTCTCCCGCGGATCGCACGAATGAAGGTGCTGGAACGAAACGACGGACCTCGGTCCTGATCCAAGCCGCATACGGCTGCTCCGACAGCGCACTGCAAGTTGCGCAGCGCACCGTCAGTTTGGTTCCACCCCATGGTGTAGGCCGATCCGAGACAATTGAATTGAATCTCCAATGGGAGCATAGCGCGCTGCCCATGGCGATGGGATAAAACTGAGTATCTTCAGACCGATTTTATTGGAGAATTCCTCGGTTCCCAGAGCAGAGTTTCATATATGTAATTTCTAAATATTGTTGCGGCATTAAAACTTTCATAATTGATGTGGAATAGTTATCGATGGTCAACGCGCCGACCCAAAACCATACGATGTGACGACAGCAACTATTCACTAGTGTCCGTTTAGCAAATAATTTACTATTATTTCAATGGTTTACGATCTTGTAAAATTGACCATTTCGACGTTGCTGCGGCTGATTTCGGACGTGGCGTCCGCATTGACACGCCTCGACGAGCGCATTGCCCGTTCGCCGGTCGGGGAGGGCTTTGTCGAACGCTCCCATTTTGCCGACGCCTACGTCTCGCTGTGGATCGACGGCGAGGTCGTCAATCTCGAAGACCTCGTCCTCCACGACGCCACCAAAGATATCCGCACGCCAACCCACGAACTCACCATCGCCCGCGATGTTTTGCGCACCCGCCCAAGACTTGTCGCCCAGCCGCCCGACTGGGCGCTGTCAACCGAAGGCCTGCGCAGCCTCCGACAGGCCCGCGCATGGTCCGGGCAGGCGTTGCCTGCAGCATCTTTGGATGATGATACATCCGTCGTGGTTGACGACGACGCTCTGCCCGACATCACGAACGGAGCAGTGGAGGGCAACGAGGAAGAGGATGCCTGCGCGCTTTCGAAAGAATTCGCTTCCATCGACGCTCTGATCGCCCGCTCTGAAGCCGCCCTCGAACAAGCAAGGGCGCTTGGCCCCGCCAAAAGCGCTCCGGAAAAAATCCGATGATCTATGATCTCGACCGGGATGAAGATGAGCGACTGGACGAATGGCACGGTGTAGTTCGGCAGGCCGAAAATTTGCCGCCGGTGCTGCAGGCGATCGTCGCTCTCGGTGCCTGGAACGAACTTTCCGTCCTGCAGCACGCACCCTGGCTTGGGCGGCTGCTTGCCGCGTCGATCCTGCGCAGGCTGGTGTCACCACCGGCGTGCATCTTGCCGCCATCAATCTCGGCCAGAAATACATCCCCGTGGATCGGCGTCGGCATCGCGACCGGGAAGCGCGACTGCTGGCCATTGCGCATGGATTGTTGGCGGCCGCCGAGATCGGCATGAAGGAGCACGATCGGCTGGCACTGGCGCGAACCATGATGGAACGCAAGCTGGTCGGAAAGCGGACGTCGTCAAAACTCCCGAAAATAGTCTAGCTCGTCATGGCAAAACCGCTGGTATCGGCCGGGATGACCGCCCACGCCGAGGGCGGCGCTGCGGATTGTCGAGGAGTTGGGCTTGCGCGAGATGAAGGGGGAGGGGGGAGGTTTCGGGAATGGGGCATGATTTAGAATCACCGCCGATTTGCCGGAGTTCAATTGCCGTCTTTTACTGTATGTTCGATCGTCGTCTATATATATATCAAACTTTGCATTGCGAGCTTCCGTGGAGACCAATTTTGACCAGACTGACGACAGAGCAAGATGCTGAGATCCAAGCATTGAGATCGACCCCTGCCGCAACCCTCCGCCCGATTTCGGCCGGACTCGAGGAGGTTCTCCATACCGCGTTTCCAGTTTTGGACCATGGGCTGATCAGAGTGGTCGACTACATGGGGGACGACAGCGCAATCGTCCAGGCCGCGCGGGTTTCCTACGGGAGAGGTACCAAGCGTGTCCAAGAAGATCGCGGCCTTATCAACTATCTCATGCGGCACTATCACACCACGCCGTTCGAAATGGCCGAAATCAAATTCCACGTGAAGCTGCCGATTTTTGTCGCGCGACAATGGATCCGCCATCGCACGGCGAGCGTGAATGAATACTCGGCCCGTTACTCCGTGCTGGACAATGAGTTCTATATTCCCGAGCCGCAACATCTCGCGGCGCAATCCAGTTCGAACAGGCAAGGTCGAGGTGCGGTACTGGAGGGCGACGAAGCTGCCGAAGTACTTTCACTTCTGCGGAGAGACGCCGAAAACGCTTACTCCGGCTACACGACGATGTTGAATGAGCAGGAAAGACCAGACCATGAGGGTGCGCGCGCCGGATTGGCCCGGGAACTGGCGCGGATGAACCTGTCGCTAAATTTCTACACTCAGTGGTACTGGAAGACCAACCTTCACAATCTGATGAATTTTCTGCGCCTGAGAGCAGACAAGCACGCCCAGTATGAGATTAGGGCCTATGCTGATATCATGTTGGACATCATGGCCGCCTGGGTTCCGCTCGCGCACGCCGCTTTCCTAGAGCATCGAATGGATGCTGTTCAGTTGTCTGGCAGTGCAGTGAAGCTGGTCCGTCGACTAATCGCCGGCGAGGTGGTGACCCAGGTTGACAGCGGCCTTAGCCCGCGAGAATGGCAGGAGTTGAGCGCCGCCCTTGGCTTGTGAGGATCACCGACGTTGGCTGAACAATTCAGTCAGCGAAAGAATGTAAGTCTTCGTGCCGACTGTCGAATAGGCCTCTTCGTTGTAGGCGCCGACCTCTGCGTAACAAACCTGCACGTCGGTCTTGCGTTGGGCAAAAAGCCCGACGCCGATCGTCGAAAGTTTCGTGTGAAGCGGGGCTACGACGACATTCGATTTTACCGCCGAAGGTATCGCAGCTCCGAGTTCGTCCGCGACCATTAAAGGATTGCGCGCAGAAAATTCGAACGTGTGCTCAATGTTCGAGTAGTTCGATGCTAGTTCCTTAAAGAAGGCGTCGTTCTTCTCGGATAGCTCGTCGCTGATCGATTCAGACTTCCGCCCTCTCCCCAAGACAAGATATCTCGGTTCGTAAGCTTCGATGATCGCACGAGCCCTGGGGATTTCGAATCCCATCAGAACTACCAGCGTCGTGGGCCGCCTTGGCCAGATCTCGCCAGCGTAGCCTACGACTGACCGGCATTGGGTTACTTTGCCGGAAAGAGGGTCGGCCATCTTTCCCGCAGCGACGTATACTAGCCGGCAATTCCGGCGTTTTGAGCTGTCGATGCTGCGGAGAACCTGCAGCAGCATCAAAAGTTCTTCGCGCCGAAATGCTGTGACATCGATGATCGCATCGACCAAACTTACAGAGTTCAAGGCGTCATGGATGTTCATGGCCGTGCCGAGCGGATCGTCTGTGCACAACTCGACAACAGTGAGCGCAGGATGGCGTCTAGTAACGGCCTCCACACGGCGCTGTGCAAGGTCGCTGCGTCCCTTCGAGACGAAAAGTATGCCGCGACGGCACATTCCCGGCGTAGCAGCTTCGGACACGATAGCAGAGCGTTCCTCGAAGCTCAGTCGCGCTATCAGTGGCGCTGGCTTCGTCCATATCGAGGTGCTGATCTCGGTCGTGTCAATTATCATGGCCGCCCCCGTCCAAATCTAGGCTGAACTGCTTGATGGCCGAGCCATCCTGCTTCAGGCGCACCTTTACGAAGTCGGACGGGCTGCGCATCGCGAGTTCAAGGTCGTTTGACATGACGGAGAGATGCGCGGCGTATCCCGATATATCCAGTTTGTAATGGGGACCCAGCCGGCGTGCGAGAATGAACCTGGGGCGCCGCCCCCCTAGAGCTTCCTTTGCCGCATAGTCCGACCTTTGCAGGTAGCCGAGACGCACTCCGAGGTTCAGCACCCGTTCCAATTCCGGCTTGGGGCGATCGCGTAAGATCACCGAGAACACCCTCTGTTCCCGGGCGTTCTCGTCCAGCAACTTACCTCGAAATAGCCTTCCCAAGCCCTCTATCAGGTTGCCGAGCTTTTCATACAGAACGGTTTCATGGCCGTCGGCATGCAGGCTTTCGATCCCTTCGCTGAGATCCTTCTGCGTATCTGATATTTCGGACGACTGTCTCGTCAGCGGCTCAAGGAATTCCGCAGACCATTCCCTGATGACGGTGTCCTGGACAGGGACCGGAATGACGGTCACCTTTCCTTTCCCTTCGGCGCTTTCGCTGATGACTTGGTCGTACATCCGGCTGGCCGGTTCGAGGAACCAACGCACTACGCCTGACGAGAGGTCTACCAGCGATCGAAATCCGGAATAGCTAAAAGTGTGGGAGGACTTGGACGAACCCGAAATCTCCCGCATGAGGCGAGGCACGGCGTAGCGCCGCGTTTCATCGCGAACTCTCGCAGCGCCTATCTGACCGTCCGACTCTGCATTCGCTTTCGCATGTTCTTCGATTATCTCGGCGGAAATCGCCTTCAGGCGTTTCTCCTGCTCCAGGTCGACCGGAAAGAAATCGTCAACCGTGGCTTCTATCCCTGCGTTTATAAGGCGCTTTGCAATGATCTCTCTAAGGCGCCCGCTATATGTGTCGAGAGCCGACGTGTAGACAGCCGTCAGATTGACTTCAGAGTAGTCATGCGGACTTTCAATGATACGATTGTCGAGTGTGCGCATCGTTGCGTACGCAAGCTGGGTGGTTACCTTCAGGCATATGTCGCCGGTGCTTCGCGTCGACACCCACGAATTCAAAACTCTCTGAAGAGGAATCGGCAAGTTGTCGGCGTCGTCCAGCATTACAAAAAGGGGGACGTTCGGCAACCCATCCATCTTCTTGATCTCGCGCGCGAGCGGCACGAGCATATCGAGGAAGCCAGCGAGCGCACCGGGATAGTCCGGCTCGGTCATTTTGAACGGCTGACGAACCAGGTACTGGCGCACTTCGAAGATGTCCCGCTCGCAGATCGCGGCGACGTAGTCGAACGGCGAGATATCCTCAGAGTTGGAAATCGCCGTCTCTTGTGCGATGGTCCCGCCCGCGATCTTGAACAGGATCTCGAACCTGTCTCGGAACGCGAGCGTGGATGTCTCCGATATTTCGACGTTGAAGTTGCTCAAGAGCTGAGCGACCCTTAGCACGATGTGCATCACCAGAAGATGCTCGCCGATGGCGTTGACAGTATAGCCCTTGTACCGGTCGAATTCGGGCGCGCCGAAGTCCGCGGTCCGAAGAGGGACGTGAACAGCAAGAAACGGAAGCTCTTTTAGTTGTGACGCCTCTTGCTTGAGGATCATCACCTTGGGTTCCAGGCTTCGCAAGAGCATGCTTTTTCCGGTCCCGCGCGCGCCATGTACGAACGTGTTGCTGTGCTCCTTAAGCCGAGGAAAGTCAGTCCAGACTTCGACGAAGTTTCGCGCGATGTACTCAGCATCGACATGCTCTGGATTTTGAACTCCGAACGGATTTCTGCTCACGACGCTTGCTCCTTCTGGACCGTAAGGCAATGTTCGTCAAGCAACTTGCGTCCATCAAATCGCGGCTCAAGATCCTTTACACTTTTCGTCATTCCGGGATAGCCCGCTTCTTCGAGATCGACCGCGACGTTGTCAATCTCCCTGTGGTTATCGAGGATCAGGAGGTTCGCCCTCAACCTGTCGTAGCCTGCAACCCCGACCAGGAAGCGGTTGCAGTATCTTCTCTCGCTTTCACACTTTTCAAGGCGGGAGGCGATGTAGTCGATGAACATGACGTCCTCGACGCCGCCCTTGCCGTTCGGAACCTTGAAGATCCGTGGCAAAAGCTCAGTCTCGACGTCGTAGGTCAGGGTGATCGACTTTCCAGCGTGGTCGATACTCGTATTGATCGCCTTGCAGTAAAGGTTCGCAAGCATCGACAATGCTGGCGTGTCTTCGGTCTCGATTGCTACCTCGTCAGCGCGGTTGAAATTCTCGCTTAGTTCATCAGCCAACCGCAGAAGCGCGGCAAGAAGACGAGCGCGCACTGTGACTTTGCCGATGTTTGGTTTGGGATGGCCGATCAGCTCGGTGATCGTATCCTTGTTCCCATTGCCCACGACGCCGCCGTGCGATTGGGCGATGGAGGCGATGATGCGGTGCTCGAGCTGGCTTAGATTGGCAGCGGCACCAACCTCGCGCAGAATCTGTCCGGCCTGCTGCTCGTGTCCGACCCTCGCTATCGCGTTCCCTGCGTCGTGCAGAAGGATCGCCACCAAGAGCACAAACACCTMGTATGGTTCCAGTAACTTGGCCGCGGCCGCAGGGTCCGTGTCGAAGCCAAGCATGCGTCCGGCGGTGTCGATCACATCGTCCACGTGGCCGATATCGTGCTTGGTGTATCGATCACCCTGCTGCGCGAGTGCGGAAGCCGTCACCGAATAGTACTTTTCCGCGAGGCGCTGTTTTATCGCGACGTAGTTTTCGTAGTACTTACCGCTTCGAAGTGGAAACTTGGACGTCGACTGGGCGCACTTCTGCAGCCGCTTTTCCAGTTCGGAGTCGAGTGAGATTTGTACGGGCATACTATCGCCCTCCTATCTGGCTGGAAATAGCCACGACGCAATCGAAAACGGCTTTAGCGAGGATCGGAGGCACGGCGTTTCCTACTTGCTGCTGCTGGAAGCCGATGGAACCGCAGAAGCGGTAGCGATCCGGGAAGCTCTGGATCCGGGCGGCCTCGCGGACGGAAAGGCCCCTGTCCTGTGTCGGGTGGATTAGCATGCTCTTGCGAAAGTTTCCGATTACAACAGATGGCGCGTTCTGAACGAGGCGCTTGTATATTCCAGAATGGTAGCGGCGGCGGTCGGTCACCGGGTCGCGCATCATGCCGGGGATGTTCTGCCAATTGCCGCCCTGGGGTATGTGGCGATAGCGGGCGACGATCAAATCGGCATTCCGACTGACCAGATGGCCGGTGCACAGCTCCAGATCTGCGCGTAATGTCCTGGCGTAGTCTGACAGCGGCGCCTGCCTGTACGTCAGGACATCCTCCATGGCCCCATTGACCAGTTCGGGGAGATCGCCGATAGCTTCCCATAATGTCGGGGGCGTGGAGGAAGCGGCAGGCGTCGGAAGGTGTGGCGTGGCGTTCAAAGACCCGATGAGAATGTAGCGGGACCGCTTCTGCGGGCATCCGAAGTCAGCTGCATTAAGCACTCCGAACGCGATGTTGTATCCCATCCCAGCAAGTTCCTCCCGAAAGGATTCGGCGAAGCGTCCACCGTCCGTTTGAAGAATGCCCGCAACGTTTTCGAACACCACCCATTCTGGCTTGACCGCGCCGACCACGCGTAAAAACTCCCGGAACAGCCAATTTTTTGGGTTACCGGCATGACGAGTGCGCTGGTTTGACGTTGAAAATCCCTGGCATGGTGGACCGCCGAACAAAACAACGGGTTTGTCGCGATGACCAAGGTCTATGGATTCGACCTTCGTGATGTCGGTCGCGATCATGGTCGTACTGGGATGGTTAGTCTGGTAAGTTAGGCACGCCGAAGGATGGTTTTCAACGGCCGCTCTTACGTCGATGCCAGAAAGAGTGGCGCCGAGCGTCAGGCCGCCTCCGCCGGCAAACAAATCTATTCCGATCATCCCCTCGAACGTCTCTGTCGATGCGCCATTAAAACAACTAATTCTTGTGGAACTTCTTTTTTCACGTTCTAACTGGCTGGTATAGGTTTCGTCAATTGGCGAAAGCCACGATAGATAAGTATCGCTGAACTTCGGCCCTCTGGCCCGAACTTCTTCGTATAAAGCTATGAAGGAGCAACACGATAGTGGAGCGAGCGTGGCTAAAATCGCGATTTGCGCATTTTCCAATGGCATGTGGTTAGGAAATTCGCTTTATAGATTGCAATATGAGCGAAGCACAATCACAGCCATCCGAATTGGACGTTCTCAGCGGTTACCTGAACGACATGCTCCTCGATGAGTTCTCCAGGGAAGTCCTCAAAGGCTCGTTGATGGCATACAAGGCGCTCGACAATCCTCTTCGCCTGTCGCAGTTCTCGACAGGAATTCGCGAGTTGATCGGTCATACCCTCTCAACCCTTGCAGCTGACGATGACGTCAAATCCTCCAGTTGGTTCGTGGTGGAGACACTGGACGGCCGGCCGACCCGCCGGCAGCGCGTCAAGTTCGCCATTCAAGGTGGGATGACAGATGCTGCGATCGCAACGCTTCAGGTCGATACCGCGGAGATTGATGTCGACGTTCGAAAGGTCGTCGACGGGCTCAGTAAATATACCCACGTTCGCCCGGATACGCTGAAGGTGGACGCCGACGAGGCAGAAGCTTTTGCCTGCGGAGCCGTTGCCACCTTTCTCGAGTTTTTCGAGATTCTCGGTGACTGCCGCACGAGCCTTCGACGAGCTGTCAAGAATGGCGTCGACGAACACGCTCTCGAAGTTTTCACCCATGATGTCTATAACGAAATAGACATCCTCTCGACCTGCTCGAGCGTCGATGCGGTCCAGATCGAGAAGTTCGAAGTGGTCGCTATCGGCCCAGCTCTCATCACTTACGCGGTTTCCGGCCAGGTCTACGTTGATCTTTCGTATGGATCCAAAAGCGATTTTCGCAACGATATGGGAGCCGAGATCAGTACCGATTTCCCTTTCCGCATGACGACTACGGCACCTGTCGGAAACATAAGCCAATTTGAAAACGCTAACGCCCGGATCGACACATCGAGCTGGTACGGCGAGGACGACGAGGATGAAGATCTCTTTTTCAAGATCATGGACTACTAGCTCTAGGCCAATGGAACCCTCGCCGATTGGCACCTGACGACTACGAGGGCCAAACGGACCTGTTCCAAACCCAGGACTATATCGGTTTCCATGCTTGCGAGAACGGCACCTGCCGCCGTCGAATGATACCGTTTCACCAGCCGATGCGGTAACGTGGGCCGGGCTGCGTTTATGGAGACGATCAGCTCGCTCACAACGGTCACCGTCCAAGCGCACGCACGAAAGTGATGAAATTTCGTCATAGTATGCCGCACCAGCTCTCGGGCGGGTTAGGAGAATTCTCATGGCAGAAACGAGTAAGCAGCGAAGCAGCGTGATGTCTCGCATCCGCTCCAAGAATACGAAGCCAGAATTAGTAGTCAGGAAGCTGCTTCATTCTCTGGGATATCGCTATCGTTTACATAGAAAGGACCTCCCTGGAAAACCCGATATTACCTTTGGGCCGAAGCGAAAAATTGTCGAAGTCCGCGGCTGCTACTGGCATGCTCACCTTCGATATGACCCAACGTGCTGGGAAGCCCGATCAGAAGCCAAATCGAACAAGGCGTATTGGGGTCCGAAGATGGATCGTAACGTCGAGCGAGATCAGAGAAACCTGGCGCTTTTGACGGAGGCGGGCTGGGCCGTTCTCGTTATTTGGGAATGTGAGCTTCGTGACATAGACGCTGTGAGGGATCGGATCGAGCGGTTCCTTCAGTGAAGTAATTCTGTGGATTCTTGCTCTGTTCCCCAGGTTTAGTTTCAGGAAAGCTTATACAAATAACCACACGAATGAGCTGGTTGCGCTCACTCGTGTGGCATGCTATTAGATTTTTGTTCTTGTTTTGTTCTGATGCGGAGGCCCCAATGTCTTTTTCCTCACTTGAGATGTGCGCGGGGGCGGGCGGTCAGGCACGCGGCCTTGAGCTCGCGGGTTTCGAGCATGCCGGCGTCGTGGAAATCGACCGCGACTGCTGTGCGACCCTCAGACTGAACCGCAAGGAATGGACCGTACATGAGGAAGACCTGACGCTGTTCGATGGTACCAATTACAAGGGCATTGATCTCCTTGCTGGCGGTTTGCCGTGCCCTCCGTTTTCCATAGCGGGAAAGCAATTGGGGGACAAAGACGAGCGCAACCTGTTCCCGGCTGCCATCCGCCTCGTAAATGAGACACGCCCCAAAGCGGTGATGATCGAGAATGTTCGGGGCTTCTTGGGCGCGGTTTTTGAGGACTACCGTGGGTTTATCCGCGGTGAATTGAAGAAGCTCGGTTACGAGGCCCACTGGCGTCTGTTCAACGCCAGCGACTACGGTGTGCCGCAGCTCCGCCCGCGCGTGATCATCGTTGCTCTTCGTGACGACATTAAAGACCGTTTTGAATGGCCTGCGCCATCCCCGGCCGATGCTCCAACCGTCGGCGAGACTCTGGTGGACCTGATGGGGGTAAACGGCTGGAAAGGAGCAAAGGCTTGGGGTAAACGGGCGAATGACGTGGCGCCCACTTTGGTTGGGGGAAGTAAGAAGCACGGCGGCCCTGACCTCGGCCCCACACGCGCGAAGAGGGCGTGGGCAACGCTCGGCGTCGATGGGATGGGCATTGCTGACGAGGCACCTTCTCGCGATTTCGTTGGGATGCCGCGTCTAACTGTGCGAATGGCTGCGCGCATTCAAGGCTTCGATGATGCCTGGCATTTTCATGGCAGGAAGACAGCGGCATACCGTCAGGTTGGGAACGCCTTCCCGCCGCCTGTTGCAAAGGCTGTTGCCGAGAAGGTTCGCGACGCGATGGAGGCCCGTTCAGTTTATGGGGCTGTTGCGGTTTGAGCGTGACTACTTCTCAAGCCTATTTCGTGGACGCCCGGAAGGCTTTCCACGCGGCACTGTTCGACAGCAAGATTCTCTATATCGACGGGAACGGCAATCCTTCAATCGCTGACAAGGACTCAAACCAGAGCGTGAAGATTGCAAAAGGAATCATTGGGAGGCTAGGTGACGAAGTAGTTGGGGCTCGAATGGCAGGCCAAATGGCAGGGAGCAAGTTCGAGGAGGTCGTAGGCAAGTACGTTGAGCAGACATTGCCGCGGCTGGGAATTATTAGACCTGGTGCCTTTACCGTAATAAAGGGCAGCCGGCGATTGGCAATCGCCGAAGCAGACCAGTATTCACACTTAGCTTCGCTGAATGACTTGGCTGCCACCAATCCAGAGCTCGCGGTAGCCATAGGGATGGACTACATTATCAAACCTGATGTGATGATCCTGCGCTCGCCGTTGACGGATGAGCAGATCAACGCCTACGAATTTCTCGTCGATGATGATGTGTCGCGACTGACAACGTTGAGGCTGAAGAACAGCGCTCTTCCAATCTTACACGCTAGTATATCCTGTAAATGGACCCTGCGATCGGATCGCGCCCAGAACGCCAGATCAGAAGCTCTCAATCTTGTTAGAAACCGGAAAGGACGCGTCCCTCATATCGTAGTCGTTACGGCCGAACCGACACCAAACCGCCTTGCGTCCCTTGCCTTGGGCACCGGAGATATAGATTGCGTCTATCACATCGCACTGCCTGAGCTTCAGGAGGCGGTTGCTGAGAATTCATTCGAGGATGCGGCCGAAATGTTGAAGACGATGATCCTCGGAAAGCGCATCCGTGATATTTCCGACCTGCCATTCGACCTCGCGACTTGATTGGCCTGGTTGGATTCACGAACCGATTTGATGCAGTAGCGAGAAGGATTAACAGCTCAGAAACCGTGCCGAGCCATATTTGCCGGCATGTCTCAGTTACCGCTCGATTCGACACACGCTGACTTCGCGCTTCTCACTTCCATTGTCACGGCGATAATTCGTCAGGGTGGTGGGTTCGACACGTTTGCTGAGAAGGTGCCCGCTCTTTTCCGGCAAGCTTACGATGAAGTGATCGACGCGCCCCGGACTAACCGCTTCACGCTTGAGGAGACCGAGAAAACAGAAAAGACATATATCGGCACCAAGGTCGAAATACTAATTAGGGACTATCTAAAGCTTCCCAAGGGAAACCTGCTCGATCTAATGGTGAACGGAGTAGAGGTCGACATCAAAAACACGACTGGTCGATCGTGGATGATCCCGACTGAAAGCATCGGACATCCCGCGTTGCTCCTGAGGACGAATGAGAAATCAGCTCGCTGCGATGTGGGTATCGTGGTGTGCCGGCCGGAATACCTGAGCATAAGTACCAACAAGGATTCAAAGCGGCAGATCAGGGCAGAGCACCACCGGTCAATCTGGTGGATTCTACGTGACCATCCATATCCCCCGAATTTCTGGGAAGTACTATCTTCTGCCGATAGAGAGGCGATTATGTCTCCGGCATCCGGTACTGCGAGGCTCGCGAGATTGTTCAAAACGGTGCAGAAAAGACCGATTTCTCGCAACCAAGTTCAAGCTATAGCGCAGCAGCATGACTATATGAAGCGGATCCGCCGGAATGGCGGTGCGCGCGATATACTTGCGGCGGAGGGTATCGCAATTCTCTGGGGCTCCAAGGATCGCGATCTAATCGAACAACTAAATCTTGGCCCAGTGACGCCCGACGAGTTCATTAGTGTAACCCCCGCGAACGAACACGAAGCAGCTATTCTCCGCGCGGCCGGTCACATCGATTGAAATAGAGGGCGAGGTATTTCGAAACCGGCGGTCGGTACCCAAATTGTAGATGGCGACCAACATATCGACGTTATACGAAAAAAATTAATATGCGGCTTATAGTGAGAGCGCTCCAAGAGTGTTCGTAACGGTATCGGATCAATACCGAGCCTGCGGCCACATAGTACTCATTTCTTAGGATTTCTAAAAAACCAGACCAATGAACACTTATGATGCTGATTTTGAAAAACGCTTTGTGGCCAACTTTATAGCTTTTGCTCTGACATTTACTGTCACAGGAGTTGTCGTTTACTTTTTTCGTTCAGTTTTGAGCGTCGCTTGCATCCTAGTCATCGTTCTTGCGGTAATGATCGTGTCTGCGAGCAAACGCAAATTTTCCATCCTGCGTTGGGTGAGCGTAGTATTCGTGGGCGTCTCGTCCACTCTTGGATGCATGTATGCTGTTTGGGGCGGCCTTGCAGACCTGGAGGGGAAGCAGGTATCACCCATTGATGGGGGCACTATCTTTCGCACTGACGAAGGTATCGTGATTAGCGGACCCATCAGTTCCCACAGCCCTATTGAGTGGGCAACGGTTTATGATGGCGATACTCGACATCGGGCACTGCCGGTATTTCTTGATTCACGCGGTGGAGACATCGATGCCGCAAAACTAATTGCGGCCGAAATTGCCAAAAACAATCTGGAAGTGCGCGTCGCAGCCGATGCGAGGTGTCAGTCCGCATGCACGTTGATATTCGCTGCAGGATCGCAACGGCTTGCAGATCCGAAGGCATTTTTCCAGTTTCATAGTTCGCGGTATATGATCTCCGCCCCCCATCTGCCCTCTATAAATATCCTTAAACAGGATGACCGGGATCAGTTCGAAGGGCTAAGAGCATTTCCCGACTTACTGAAGAACCTCGGTAGGCGTGGCGCGTGGCGGACCAACGAGGGGGTGTCAGGAAGTGCGCAGAAGCTTCACGACGACCAAGATGCGACATTCCTTACGCTTCGGGAAATGCCAGAAACACCTTCGCGGGATACAAAATGAAGACGAAGTCTCAGGAAAGGTMGACAATTCTGCTTTGGTGCCGCACCTGACGTCTACTCGAGCCAAATTCCAGAATTTGGAGGTCCCTACCCAATTTAGGCACCGTGTCCATGGTTCGTTACCGGTCAAGAGCGTCGGACTGGCAAGCTAAGCCATCACGGGAATTCGATCAGGCAAGAAGTTATGAGGATTGGCCCACTATCGACTCAGTCCAAGCCCTTGAGACCGGTTAAGCTGCCGTCTCAGCGCGTCGTCATGGCTTAGCTCAGCATGGCGTGTACGATGCACCATGCGGGCGATTGTCGTGATCTGCTCGGCCAGCTTTGCGAGCTCGGTCCGTGTCTCGAGTTCTTCGGCGAACCTGCGAGGATCAGAACTACCAAACCGCCGCGTGAGTGCTTCGGCCACCAGCTTGGTCTCACCGAGCGCGGCACGGCCCTCAGGTGACGATCGCAGCTCTTTGATGAACTTGCTCCGCTTCTCGACCGGCATCTTCTCCACCTTGGCAATGATCTCGGCGCTGCGCGGCGTGAGGCCGGGAACCGCGAGGATATCGCGCTGCTCACGCTGCCATTGTTCGCTCTGACGTTCTTCGCCAAGCCGGCGCTCCCATGCCTCGGAGACGTAGCCAATATGGGCAGACAAAGACCTGGCATATTGCAGCGCCTCTTTCCGCTCCTTGTTGTTCCCGAACAGACCCGACTTTCCGCGCAGCTCCCCGAAGCGCTCGGGTTGCTCGGCCATGGCCTTTGCCATGATTTTTCCGTTGCCTTCCTTCTCGGTCATCGCGGGACGCAATCTCGCGGCGACCTCGACCGGGTCGCGGAACACGCGCCGCGCGAGAGATTCCACCGTATCGAATCTCTGGTCGATGACAGACATCGCTCTTTCCCGTGCCACCTCTTCGATGCTGCGGTCGTGACGCGTGATCGCTGGCACCAGCGGAGCTTGCTTACCGGGTTCCATCAGCGATTGTTGGACTACAGTTTCTGTGGGGGCAGGGACGGTGCCGTCTTGCGAGATGAGCTCGGACCACCGGATGCGGCGATATCCTTTGTTGTCCTCAGCCCTGTGCTGATCTTCGCGGTGAACAGGGCCGGCCAGATCGCCGGCACGTTCCTCGTAAACCTGCTGACGTTCTGATGGCCGGTCCTGCTGCTCCCGTTGCAGATGGACCGCACGGGACAAGACCTCTTGACGCTCATCTTTGGCGGAAGCAAGTTCAATCTCGCTTCTCACCCCAAACTCTTGCCCGATCCCTTGGCCGCTTGCGATCCATTGGTCGCTGGCGATCCCGCGCCGCTCGGCAAAGTCGCTGATGTAATCCAGCGTGGCTTCCTTCGCGCCGGAACGCGACAGGCGGTTTGTCAGCTGCTGGTACGCCAACGCGTCACCCTTGACGACACGCCATGCATTGCGCTCGGCCTGCGTGCCGTCCGGAAGCGTGACAGGCGTGGCGCCTTCATGCTGAAGCCCGATCCTGTCCCCGATTGCGGGAGATGCATCTCGCATGGCCCGTTTGAGATCAACACCCCACACCGTGCGCTGATCGCCCTTGTCATTCTCCAGCGTCACAAAATAGTTTTCTCGCGCCTGGCGATGATGCTCGTAGGGCGCAATGCCGTGATCAACCAGCCGGCCCGCATTGGTGAACTCCTTGATGTCCGCATAGAGCTGCACGCCGTCGCGATGCCTGGTCATGGCAACATAGGTCAGATGCCGATCCATGGTGCGGGACGCCAGCACAAAGGCGCGATCGACTGTCGCCCCCTGATTTTTATGGATCGTCGTCGCATAGCCGTGGTCGATCGCCTGATAGCTGTCTGTCGGAATGCTGACACTGTCGCCACCTCGACCATCGAGCCGGGCGATGATCTTGCCCGACTCCACATGCTCGACCGTGCCAAGCATGCCGTTTTTCACTTTGAGGTCGCGGTTGTTTTCGAGGAAGATGATCCGGTCACCGGCGGCGAAGGCGCGTTTGCCGTTATTGGTCTGGAACACGCGTTCTCCAACATCCTCACCACCCACACGGTCCGCACCATTCCCACGCCCCGCACTGGCGCCCAGCCCGGGGCTGCGCTCCAGCCTTTGTCTGTTTTGAAGCTCCGAGCGGATGGCGGCATTGAGGGCTCGCACGTCGGCTCGGCGATGCGCCATGGCAACCCGGGTGCCATCGGCACGCTTCTCACTGTCGGCGACATAATCACGCACAATCTGCGCCATCGCCTCCTCGCGGCTTTCCGCAAAGTGGATGGCGCCGTGATCGCGATAGGCGGCGAGCCCCTCGGCCGTCTTGTGGGTCGCAAAGGCAACCGATGCCTGTCTCTGCCAATCATGGCGCTGGCGGCGAATGCCCGAAAGTTCGACATGGCCAATCTGCTCGGCAATCGCCCTGAAGGGTGCACCGGCTCCGATTGCCTGCAGCTGCTCATGGTCGCCGACAAGAACGATCTTTGCGCCGCGCTCTTCCGCTTCTCCGATGAACCGGGCAAGCTGCCGGCTCCCGACCATGCCGGCCTCGTCAATGACGAACACGTCACCGCGACCGATCAGATCCCGACCATGGTCCCAACTGTAAGACCATGACGCAAGCGTGCGGCTCTCTATGCCGGAACTTTCCTCAAGAGCCTCGGCAGCCTTTCCGGCAAGTGCCGCACCATGGACCTGATAGCCTTGCGCCTCCCACGCCTCGCTAGCGGCTGCCAGCATGGTGGACTTTCCAGCACCGGCAAACCCGACCACAGCGGCGATGCGTTCTGGACCTGTAATATGCGCGATCGCATGACGCTGTTCGTCCGACAATCCCGCTGACGGATCGCTCGCAGCCGACGGTCCGCTGGAGCTTTTGCGAATGGCGTTATCCTTCCTCTCCATGGCTCGATCGACATGGTGAGGATCGACGCCATGGGACTGCGCGTGATGCAACCGGTTCGCCGATCGCGCCATGCCAAGTTCCAGGTCGATCATGTCCTGCGTCGAATAGCGCGCATTGGACACTTCGCCTGTCTCGGCATCGATGCGCTCAGGCTGAAGTTCCACGAGCGCTGGTGATGCCATGACAGATGCAAAGGCGTTCTGGAATGTCTGGGCGTCATTATTGATGTAGCGATGCAAGGTTTTGGCAATGTCGTGGCGATCGAACACGCTCTTCTCATGGCTGATCAGCGTCAGAACCTGTTCGGGTTTTTGGCGGATCAGCTCGGCATTTTGCCGTGCTGCCTCGTCATCCAGCCGCCCGCGCTCGACGGCCATTCCTTGCTGCTGCATCTGCGACGCATGCACGCCCATATGTTCGGTCGGCGATAACTCAAGGCCGCGCTCCGCATGCGAGCGATGATCGATGCGAACATCCAGGCCTTCGCGTTGAAGCTGACGGTTGGCGATGCCTTCCCATGACTGCCGGATATCGCGAAGCTGCATGTCGGTTGTCGCCATGCCATTTGCCAGCAGCCGTGCGTTCTTGTGCTCAAGACAGGTCTTCTCGCCAAGGCCGGCTTTCCCAACCTGTCGCGTCGTCATCAGCACATGCGCATGGTAGTTCCTGATATCACCATGCTCACTTGGCGAATGGATTGCAAAATCCACGGCCGCGCCGTAGCGGTTTGCCAGATCCTGGGCAAAGGCGCGTGCAGCCTTCAGTCGCCCTTCTGGCGAAAGCTCATGCGGAAGCGCGATTTCGAATTCGCGCGCGACGCGGGCATCCTTGCGCTTTTCTGCAAACTCGGCAGCATTCCACAACGTCGAGCGATCCAAAGCCCAGTCGGCAGACACGCCTTGCGGCAGCACGATCTCACTATGCTCCACACCCTCTTTGCGGGTGAAGTCATGCACAAGGCCATCGCGTTGATTGACGAGAAGAACCGCGCAACGGTAGGCGGCAGATGCGACAGCGCTGCGGCCAGATGACCGCGAGACAGGTTTGGTGCTGAGATGATAAATCGCCAAACGAAATCTCCGATACGCAAACGGGGAGACCAAACGCTCAAACGCGCCGCAAGTCGTAAGTGCGCCCTTGTCTGTTTACCGGTG
>NZ_JBFTGV010000006.1:0-373175 GCF_056393925.1 Agrobacterium sp. 10T429 | reverse complement strand
GCTCATTGCAGTCACAAAATCAAACCCCAAAAGCAAAAGCCTTTGGAAAACAACAAGCAGTCAGCTCATCAACATGATTTCTTTAGAACGAAAGACTTCGTCGCCAGCAGCGCCGCCGCCCTCGTTCAGTGAGCGGACTTATAAGAGAACACCCACAAACAAGTCAACACACCAAAATACAAATTCTAAAAAAAACATTCAAAGCATTGATTTTAAAGGGTATTTTGAAATTAGTCATACAAACTAACAGATTTTAACGTTTCGGAACTGCATGACGGGAGCTAGGGCTTTTCTTACCACGACGAGGGCGCTCTCTTGGGCATTGCAGGCATTGCGCCCTTACCAGTCTTATTCGGAAGACGGGCTGAAACGGGCGACCAGAGCGTGCGCATTGCCGGGATAGGTGAAGCGTACATAGGTGACGGCACCCGAATTGCTCCATGTGCGCCGCTCCACGACAAGGCAGGCCTGCCTGTCGGAGATACCCAACAGGCGCGCCACATCTTTCGAGGGCGTTTCGGCACTGATGCGGTGTTCTGCATTGCTCCAGGGAACATGGCCGAGAAGCCAGGGTCCGGGTGCAATCTCCGTGAAGTCGATTTCAGCGGCATCGGGAACGGTTGCCAGATTGACGAGACGCTGCTCGATGCAGAATTCCCGCGTGCCCGCAAAATGAATGCAGACGATATCGAGCAGCGATGTACCAATGGCAATATCGAGACTTGTCCGATCCTCACGCGTTGCGACACGCTGCGTGCGCTTCAGAACCTTGAAGCCATATTCCAGGCCAAGGGATTCGACTTCCGCCCTGATATCGTGGATTTCGAGAACCGCGGACTGAATCTGCGGCTGGCGAACGAAACTGCCGGATTTCTTGCGGCGCTCGATCAAGCCGGCCTTCACAAGCTGGCCCATGACCTTGTTCACGGTCATGCGGGAGCAATCGTAGTGGGCGGCGAGATCAACCTCGAAAGGCAACCGGTGACCCGGCGGCCATTCGCCCGATACGATCCGGCCCTCGATATCACCGAGGATACGCTGGTGCAGGGTTTGCCCGGCCGATGCTTTCGTCACGTCCGCAATGCCTTCCAACGGCTCGATGTCATTCCTATCGAGCGCATATCAGCTATCGACAAGTTCGGCCATGACCTTGTTGAAGCGATCCGATATTTCGCGGCGATGGACGTGTCGGCCCGCTTGCACCAGTTTTTTACCGCGCACCCAGACGGTATCGACATGGACGCTACTCGCGAACATCCACTGGTCGAGAATCTGGGATGCCGGAAGATGGGGAATGGCCGAGCAATCAAGCGCGACAAAATCAGCGCTTTTCCCGGCTTCTATCTGATTTTTTGAATCCAGCGCCCTGCCACCGCCTTGAAGCGCCTGCTGGAACAGTTTCTCGCCCGTGGAACGGCCGGCATCGGCGATGACATTTCGCGCCCGAAGCGACAGGCGCTGCGAATATTCGAGCATCCGCAATTCTTCCGGCACGGAGATCAAAATGTTGGAATCCGAACCGACACCGTAGTGGCCGCCTTCCGCGATGAAACCGGGAGCGGGGAAGATGCCGTCGCCAAGATTGGCCTCGGTGATGGGGCAAAGGCCGGCAACGGCACCGCTTTTTGCCATGCGGCGGGTTTCGGCGTCCGTCATATGCGTCGCATGGATTAGGCACCAGCGATCATCGACCGGCGCATTCTGCAAAAGCCACTCCACCGGCCGCGCACCTGAAAAGGCGAGCGAGTCCTCGATTTCCTTGACCTGCTCCGCCACATGAATGTGGATCGGGCCGCCTTTCGCCAGCGGTTCGATCGCCGCCAGTTCTTCACCAGTTACGGCACGGAGACTGTGTGGCGCGATGCCGAGCGTTGCACCCGGAAGCCCATTCACCACGGCTTGGGCGCCCTGCATGAGCCTTTCGTAACTGTCGAGCGAATGGATGAAACGTTTCTGACCGTCGATCGGCGGCTGACCGCCGAAACCGGAATGCGCATAAAATACCGGTAGCAAAGTCAGGCCGATCCCCGTTTGCGAGGCAGCAGCACCGATACGCTCGGCCATTTCGGCGATATTGCCGTAATGCGAACCATCCATATCGTTATGCAGGTAATGAAATTCACCGACCCGTCCAAAACCGGCTTCCAGCATTTCCATATAAAGCTGGGCAGCAACCGCCTCGACATGATCCGGTGTCATTGACAGCGCGAACTTGTACATGACCGTGCGCCAGCTCCAGAAGCTGTCATCGGCAGGTCCGCGAATTTCCGCAAGCCCTGCCATGGCCCGCTGAAAGGCATGGCTGTGGAGATTGGGCATCGCCGGCACGATAACGGCATGCCGTTCATCCTGCGGCTGCGGAGAAACACCGGTTTCGACGGATAAAACAGCACCGCCCATGCAGTGGATGCGAACATCTTGCACCCACCCATCGGCCAGAAGTGCTGCGCCCGCGTGAATTACCGTCATGCCACCCTCTCCTCTTGATCTCTTCTGACAAGGCGACGTCGCATACGAAATTGCGGCTTGCCAACGTGATTATTATGTATATACATTTGGCACATAAAAGAAAGGCGAAAAGCAAATGCCAGGGAACAAATATACAAAGGGAATGGCGACGGGTGACACTACCGCATTGTGGCGCAATGCCCGGCTGGCGACGTTTGATCCTACCATGGAAGGCATCGGCGCTATCGAAAATGCTGCCATTGCCATACGCAACGACCGCATCGTCTTTGCCGGCGCTGAAAGCGATCTGCCCGCCGACCTGGCAACGGCCGACGAGATAACCGATTGTGAGAGACGCTGGATCACCCCGGCCCTGATAGACTGCCACACACATCTGGTCTTCGGCGGCAACCGCGCCATGGAATTCGAAATGCGCCTCAATGGCGCGACCTATGAGGAGATCGCCAAAGCGGGCGGTGGTATCGTTTCTTCGGTACGCGACACGCGCGCCCTCTCGGAAGAGGCTTTGGTGGCACAGGCATTGCCCCGTCTGGATACGCTTCTGGCGGAGGGTGTCTCGACCCTCGAAATAAAATCCGGTTACGGTCTTGATATCGAAACCGAACTGAAAATGCTGCGCGTCGCCCGCAAACTTGAGACACTACGGCCCGTTAGAATCGTCACCAGCTACCTGGCCGCGCATGCGACACCGGCCGAATATAAGGGCCGTAACGCCGACTACATTATGGACGTGGTTCTGCCGGGGCTGGAAAAAGCCAATGCGGAGGGACTGGCGGATGCGGTTGACGGTTTTTGCGAAGGCATCGCCTTTTCCGTTGAGGAAATGACCCGGGTTTTCGAGGCGGCAAAACAGTACGGTCTTCCCGTCAAGCTGCATGCCGAACAGCTTTCCAACCTCGGCGGTACGGAGCTTGCCGCATCCTACGGTGCGCTTTCCGCCGATCATCTGGAATATCTTGATGAGGCCGGTGCAGAAGCAGTGGCTAAAGCGGGAACGGTGGCCGTGCTTCTGCCCGGGGCCTTTTACGCGCTCCGGGAAAAACAGCTGCCCCCGGTTCAGGCCTTGCGCGATGCAGGCGCTGACATCGCGCTGGCTACCGATTGCAATCCTGGCACCTCACCACTGACTTCCCTGTTGCTGACCATGAACATGGGTGCCACGCTTTTTCGCATGACGGTGGAGGAATGCCTGACGGCGACCACGCGCAATGCCGCAAAGGCGCTCGGCCTGCTTGCGGAAACCGGCACGCTGGAAGCGGGAAAATCCGCTGATTTCACCATCTGGGATATCGAACGCCCGGCTGAACTTGTCTACCGCATCGGCTTCAACCCGCTCCACGCCCGCATTTTCAAGGGACAGAAGGTTTCTCCATGACTATCACGCTTCACCCCGGCAATGTGACCCTTGCTGAACTTGCCGCAATCTACTGGGATAACGGCAGAGCGAAACTCGACCGTTCGTTCGATGCCGGCATAGAAAAAGCAGCGGCCCGCATCGCCGAGATCGCCGCCGGCAACGCTCCGGTCTATGGCATCAATACCGGTTTCGGCAAACTCGCCTCGATCAAGATCGACGCAGCCGATGTGGCGACGCTGCAGCGTAACCTCATCCTGTCACATTGCTGCGGCGTCGGTGCGGCGCTTCCGGAAAATGTCGTGCGCCTGATCATGGCGCTGAAGCTGATTTCGCTTGGTCGCGGCGCCTCCGGCGTGCGGCTGGAACTGGTGCGGCTGATTGAGGACATGCTGGAAAAGGGTGTCATCCCTTCCATCCCGGAAAAGGGTTCGGTCGGAGCGTCGGGCGATCTCGCACCGCTTGCCCATATGGCCGCCGTGATGATGGGCGAAGGCGAGGCTTTCTATGAAGGTACGCTTCTGCCCGCCGGCGAAGCTCTCACTAGAGCCGGGCTGACCCCGGTCGTGCTCGCCGCCAAGGAAGGGTTGGCGCTGATCAACGGCACGCAAACCTCGACGGCGCTGGCGCTTGCCGGTCTTTTCCGCGCTCACCGCGCGGCACAGGCAGCGCTGATAACAGGTGCGCTTTCCACCGATGCCGCCATGGGTTCTTCGGCTCCGTTCCATCCCGATATTCACACATTGCGCGGCCACAAGGGCCAGATCGATGCGGGGGCTGCACTGCGCAACCTGCTGGAAGGATCCGAAATCCGTGTCAGCCATATCGAAGGCGACGAGCGCGTTCAGGATCCCTATTGCATCCGCTGCCAGCCGCAGGTGGACGGCGCCTGCCTCGATCTTCTGCGACAGGTAGCCCGCACGCTTGAAATCGAAGCCAATGCCGTGACGGACAATCCGCTGGTCCTTTCCGACAATTCCGTTGTATCCGGGGGCAACTTTCACGCTGAACCGGTGGCATTTGCCGCCGACCAGACGGCGCTTGCCATCTGCGAAATCGGCGCGATCGCGCAACGCCGCGTGGCACTGCTTGTCGATCCGGCTCTATCCTATGGCCTTCCGGCATTTTTATCGAAAAAACCGGGGCTGAATTCTGGCCTGATGATTGCCGAAGTCACCTCCGCTGCGCTGATGAGCGAGAACAAGCAGATGGCTCATCCGGCTTCGGTCGATTCGACGCCAACCTCAGCCAATCAGGAAGACCATGTCTCCATGGCCTGCCACGGCGCGCGCCGCCTGCTACCGATGACGGAGAATCTTTTCGCCATCCTCGGCATCGAGGCGCTTTCGGCGGTTCAGGGCGTTGAGCTGCGTGGGCCATTGAAAACCAGCCCGGAGCTGCAAAAGGCAATCGCCGTGCTGCGTCAGGCGATCCCTTCACTGGAAGAGGACCGTTATATGGCACCCGATCTGAAGGCGGCATCCGACCTTATTGCTACCGGCGCTCTTGTGTCCGTGATTTCCGACGGCATTCTTCCGAAGCTGGAGGCGTAAGATGCGCGTCTTCGATATTAAAGAAGGCACATCGCCCGTCATTCTCGGCCTGCCCCACACCGGCACCGATGTTCCGGCAGCGATTTGGCAACGCTTGAACGACAACGGCAAGATGCTTGCCGATACCGACTGGCATATTCATGATCTCTACGCGGATCTGCTCCCCGACGCGACGACGGTTCGCGCCACCTTTCACCGTTATGTGATCGATGCCAACCGCGATCCTGAAGGCGTTAGCCTCTATCCAGGACAAAACACCACAGGCCTTGTTCCGGAAACCGATTTCGACGGCAAATCGATCTGGAATGAGGGGCAGGAACCGAATCAGGACGACATAGTCTCTCGGCTGGAAACGTTTCATGCACCCTATCACGCGGCCCTTGCCGCGGAAATTGAGCGGGTTAAGGCCATTCACGGCATCGCCATTCTCTATGATTGCCATTCGATCCGCTCGCATATCCCGTTCCTGTTCGAAGGCAAGCTGCCGGATTTCAACATCGGTACGGATATGGGCAGGACCTGCGACCCAGCCATCGAGACAATGGCGGTCGAAGCGACCGCTGCGGCAGAAGGTTACACCAGCATTCTCAACGGTCGCTTCAAGGGTGGCTGGACGACACGCCACTACGGAAAGCCCGAAACCGGCGTGCACGCCATCCAGATGGAACTGGCGCAATCCACCCATCTAACGACAGAGGCACTGCCGTTTGCCTATGACGACGCCAAGGCCACCAAGCTTCGTATCCACCTGAAAGACATTCTCACGCGCATCGAAACGACTGCGCTGACACTCGCACACACCAAAAGGGGAACCAAATGACCAATCCTCGTCACAATATCCGCGACGTCCGCGCTGCGCGTGGAACCGAGCTGACCGCGAAATCGTGGATGACAGAAGCGCCGCTGCGCATGCTGATGAACAATCTCGATCCTGAAGTGGCCGAGAACCCGCACGAGCTGGTGGTTTATGGTGGCATCGGCCGTGCCGCCCGCACCTGGGCGGATTTCGATAAGATCGTCGCGACCCTGCGCGACCTCAACGAAGACGAAACGCTGATGGTCCAGTCCGGTAAACCGGTCGGCGTGTTCCGCACCCACAAGGATGCGCCGCGCGTGCTGATTGCCAACTCCAACCTCGTGCCGCACTGGGCGACATGGGATCATTTCAACGAGCTGGATAAAAAGGGTCTTGCCATGTACGGCCAGATGACCGCCGGTTCGTGGATCTATATCGGCAGCCAGGGCATCGTGCAGGGCACCTACGAAACCTTCGTGGAGGCCGGTCGCCAGCACTATAACGGCGATCTCACAGGCAAATGGGTTCTGACCGGCGGCCTTGGCGGCATGGGCGGCGCCCAGCCACTTGCCGCCGTGATGGCCGGTGCCTGCTGCCTTGCCATTGAATGCAATCCCGATTCGATCGATTTCCGTCTGCGCACCCGCTACGTCGATGCCCGCGCCGAAACTCTTGATGAGGCGATGGAGATGATTGAGCGCTGGACCGCCGCCGGCGAGGCAAAGTCCGTCGGCCTGCTCGGCAACACCGCTGAAATCCTTCCGGAAATGGTCCGCCGCGGCATCCGTCCAGATATGGTAACCGACCAGACCTCGGCGCACGACCCGATCAACGGCTATCTGCCGAAGGGCTGGACGATGGCCAAGTGGAAGGAAAAGCGCGAGAGCGACCCGAAAGCCGTCGAAAAAGCTGCCCGTGCCTCGATGCGCGAACATGTCGAAGCGATGATTGCCTTCCAGGACATGGGCATTCCGACTTTCGACTACGGCAACAACATCCGCCAGGTGGCAAAAGAAGAAGGGCTGGAAAACGCTTTCGCCTTCCCGGGCTTCGTTCCGGCCTATATCCGCCCGCTGTTTTGCCGCGGCGTCGGCCCGTTCCGCTGGGCGGCACTATCGGGTGATCCGGAAGACATCCGCAAGACCGACGCCAAGGTGAAGGAACTGCTGCCCGACAACAAGCACCTGCACAATTGGCTTGATATGGCCGCCGAGCGCATCGCCTTCCAGGGCCTGCCGGCGCGTATCTGCTGGGTTGGCCTTGGTGATCGCCATCGTCTCGGTCTTGCTTTCAACGAAATGGTCAAGAACGGCGAGCTCAGCGCTCCGATCGTCATCGGCCGCGACCACCTCGACAGCGGCTCCGTCGCCTCGCCGAACCGCGAGACCGAAGCCATGCAGGACGGTTCGGATGCCGTATCCGACTGGCCGCTGCTGAACGCGCTGCTCAATACCGCATCCGGCGCGACATGGGTTTCCCTGCACCACGGCGGCGGTGTCGGCATGGGCTTTTCCCAGCATTCCGGCATGGTCATCTGCTGCGACGGCACCGATGACGCGGCCCGCCGCATAGAGCGCGTGCTGTGGAACGACCCGGCAACCGGCGTCATGCGCCATGCCGATGCCGGTTACGAAATCGCCGTGGAATGCGCAAAAGAGCAGGGCCTGCGACTGCCCGGCATTCTCGGTAACTAAAGAAAAAACTCGGCGCAGTCTTCAGGCTGCGCCGTTTATCTGATCCGGGAAGAGAGCCGCGATCCACCCATCGTACAGTGCCGACAGCGGTGCCGCATCAGTTTCGACGCCGCTGTCGGCGCCCGGTGGAACTTCTGTTCTGTCTGCGGCTTTCTTCCGTTGCTGTTTTTAACCGACCGACTGTATGCTCGTTTGAAAGCCGCGCTAACCGTTAGGCAGGCATGAAGGACATGGTAGATCAAAGAATGGCGCACAGGTTCCTTCCGCTTGCCTTTACCCTCCTGCTCGGGGCACTTCTTCCGGTTTCCGCTACGAATGCCGTGGCGTCCGAAAAGCAGCAAAATGTTCCCGTGCGGATCGATGTGGGCGGCTACAAGCTGAACAGCATCTTGGTCGAGCCGGGAAAAAGCGCCGAGCTTCCGCCGATCCTCTTCATTCACGGCGCAAGCGCCAGTCTCTATGATCCGATGTTTTCGTTTCTCGAAAAGCTGAGAGGCCGTGCAAAACTGCTATTTGTCGACAGGCCAGGGCACGGCAATTCGGATATCGGCGGCAATGCAAATATTCTCCCGGATGGACAGGCGGACGCCATTGCCCAGCTTATGAAAAAGCGAGGCGTCCCGAGAGCGATTATCGTCGGACATTCCTTTGGCGGCGCCATCGCGGCATCGCTTGCGGTCCGTCATCCGGAGATGGTCGCGGGCCTCGTATTCCTTTCTCCCGCTGTCTATCCATGGGAGGGTGGCATCGCCTGGTATTACACAGCGGCAAATGCGCCCTTTACCGGTCCGCTGTTCAGCACCTTCATTGCTCCGCCCGCCGGCCTACTGGCATTGGATCAGGCAACGCGCGGTGTTTTTGCACCCAATTCCAGACCCGCCGGTTATGTGGAAGCAACGCATTCCGTAGCGGCCCTGCGGCCCAGGGCCTTTCGGCACAATGCGCAGGAGGTCGCGGCTCTCAATGAATGGGCGCGTGGAGCTTCCTCGGAGTATCGGCGCATCACGGCACCAACCGTCATCATAACCGGTGATACGGACACGATCGTCTCGCCAGAGGTGCATTCCCGTCATCTCGCCAGAGATATTCGCGGCTCCACTTTGATCGTCGTGCACAATCTCGGGCATAAATCTGACTATGTCGCCAGTGACCTTGCCATTGCCGCGATCGAAAAGGTTGCCGGCCGGCCATCCGATTTAAAGGCGGTCCAAAAAACGATTGAGCGACGCATCGAGAATGATCGCGGATCATAAACTTCCGCCCCCGCCCCCTTAACGACCCGACTCTGGACATCACATGAGAATATTACGCGCTTCCGAATACAAAACCATGCCGTGGAAAAATGGCGGCGGCGTTACGGTGGAAATCGCCATCCATCCGCCGGGCGCTTCCGTGGATGCATTCGACTGGCGCGTCAGCATGGCCACCGTTGCTCAGGACGGGCCATTTTCCAGCTTCCCCGGCATAGACCGCACGCTTGCGATTATCGAGGGAAACGGCCTTGAACTTGCTATTTCGGGTCATGAGCCGGTGGCGCTGACGACAGAGAGTACCCCCCTGCCCTTTGCCGCCGATGTTCCCGTCGATGCGACCCTGATGGACGGCGCGATAGTCGACCTGAACGTCATGACCCGCCGCTCGTCCTTCGCCCACAGCGTGCAAAGACTATCCGGCAGCTGTTCGATGCAAGCGGCAACGGGAACAAGGCTGATCCTCGCGCTCGATCCTCTGACGGTCGCCGTCAACAACGACACAGCCCGGCTGGAGAAGCTGGATAGCGTTTTCATCACGGAAAGCGTGCCCTTCACCATCGAGGCAGATCATGGTGAAGGCATATTCTTTCTGATCACGCTACAAGATATCTGAAGCGTCGCAGCCTCAGTCCAACCCCAGCGGATCGGCCACCCGTGGCCATAGCTGGAGGCTTGCCTTGCGATAGGCGGTTGTGGCCGGATCGGTCGGATAGGAAGTGGGCGCGGCGATATAAACGATCTCGGAAGCGACCGGCGCAAAACCCGCATGGAAGTGGTTGGTGGACTTCACCAGCAGCACGTCTTTCCTGGCAAAATCAATGCCGAGATTGGAAAAGATATCCGGCTCATAAGTTTGCGTGCGGCTGGTAATGAGAATGATATCGATTTCCGTTCCGACCGGTCGAACGACGGCGGCGCGGCCGAGCGTGACGCGGCTGTTTCGGAAACTCTGCCACCCTGCTTCTGCGGTGCGCATGACCCTGATCCGGAAATCGAGCGGCTCGCCACCTTCGGGACTGGATTTGCCGCCAATACGCAGATCAATCTCCGCTCCCTCGCCTGCCGCGTGACAGAAAGACACAGCAATCGGATCCCAGATCGTTGCCACACCGATATTGTCCATGCCGCGCTCCACCATGCGCCGCAGAATATGGGTGGCATCACCCGCAACGCCGCCACCGGGATTATCCCATATATCCGACACCACGACCGGCATATCCGGATGCTCACTTCGAATGGCGAGAACCCTGTCGAGACCCGATTCCGTGTCGAGCATCGGCATGGCAGTCAACTTGCGCATGGCGTAAAGCTCATGACCGAGTTCTTCGGCCAGTGCGTCACCTTTTGCCCTGTCATTATCTGTCACGACGACGATACGCGTGCCCATATCTGGGACATCGCCTGCCATGAAACCGTGAATGACGGAAATAGACAGCACGCCGTCCTTGCCCTCTAAAGCCTTCAAACGGTCAACATAAGAACGCATCGGTTCGCGGCTGGTGGGGTAAATGGTGATCATGCGGCAATTGAAAGTGGAAATAACCGGCTTGATTTCTCCGCGCAGGGTGCGAAGTGCCAGTTCAACGACGTGCTCACCACGTTCCTCAAAATCCGTATGCGGGAATTCCAGAAACGTCGCCATGATATCGAGATTTTGGACCCTTAAAGGGGTCAAATGGCTGTGGGGATCGAATTCCGCCGCGATCAGTACTTCGGGACCAACAAGCGTGCGGACATGCGACAGGAAATCGCCTTCCGGATCATCATAACCCTGCGCGACCATGGCGCCATGGAGACCAAGAATTACCGCATCGACCGGCAGGGCGGCGGCAAGCTCGGCAAGAATCGTATCGCGCAGCGTTTCATAGGTCTGGCGCTGTATCAGCCCCGCCGGTTCCGCCCAGCAGGAGGTACCCTCGATTACCGTAAACCCTTCCGCTTTGCCGCGCCGGCGCAGAATTGGTACCGGTGAGGAGCATAGTGTCGGCGTTTCCGGATGTTCGCCGGGCCCAGCGTAAAAAGCCGCGCGAAAGGCGTCCATGTCCGTCGGGACGGGTGAAAACGTGTTGGTTTCGGTGGCAAGCGATGCCGTGAATATGCGCATGACTGTCATTCTCGTTGCCGATGCCCGCATTTCGGCAGCATCTTTTTTGCAATTTAATTAGCCGGGTAATGTTACCAGACGGTGCCGCGTGCTGCCACGTCTTCCACCCGCGTCACGATACCGTTTCGATGGAAAACCATCCTGTCGAAAAGATTAGTGATGACGCAGGTGTGGTTCGGCACGACCTTGACCAGCTCACCGATTTCCGGCCGGCCCGATGTGCAGCCCGACAAATCGACCACCGCATGTTCTTCCGAAAGCGACATGATTTTCGCGCCTTCATACCCTTCAATCAGCCCGTAATCGCTGAACCCAAGGAGATCGGAGGTCAAAGCCTTGGAGCCACAATCGAGCACAGCGCGATCAACTGTCGGTCGCGACACCACGGTGGCAAGAACATGCATTGCCACGTCGCCAGCGGTGCAATGTCCGGCACGCAGCATCGAACGGTCATTATATACATAGGTGCCCGCCCGATATTCGGTTGCGGAGGGAACGAGGTGAGCAGAGAAAAAATCCGGTGAGCCGCCACTGGAGCGAACCGGGCAGTCAATGCCCTTTTCCGCAAGCAACGCCATGGTTTCCCGAATGAAGTTCTCCACCTTTTCAGCGCCACCGGGTGCCGGATAGGTCAAAATGCCCTTGAATTTGAGGCCCGGTGCCGCGACGATCTTTTCTGCAAGCTGCAACACGGCTTCCGGGGTCTGCACACCGCAGCGTTTTCCGCCGGTATCGCATTCGACAAGAACGGAAAGCGGTCTTTCCGCATCGAATGTGCCGGCAAGGCCGGCAATCGTCACGGCGCTGTCGGCGACGACGCTCAGTTGCCCTATACGCGCATTCAATGCCCTCAGCCGCGAGAGTTTCGCCACGCCGAGGATATTGTAGGTAATGAGAATGTCGTCGAAACCGGCATCCGCGAAAACTTCCGCCTCGCTGACCTTCTGGCAATTGATGCCAATGGCGCCCGCCTGAAGCTGCTGCTTCGCAATGGCTGGTATCTTATGCGTCTTGATATGGGGGCGAAAAGTCTTGTCATGTCCATCAAGATAGGACTGCGCCCGCGCAATGTTGGCGGCAAGTCGGTCCTCGTCGATCACGGGCATCGGCGTCGAGATCGCATCGAGTGGGGTGCCTTCGTCAGGCCAGGGGTAGGTCATCGTCAAACGCTCTCAGAATCGGAAATTGGCAATCAAACCAGTGGCTTATAGGCGATAACATCCATTTCAACCTTCGCATCGACCATCAGGGGCGACTGCACGGTTGAACGTGCCGGTGGATGATCGATGAAATATTTCTGGAAGACCGCGTTGAAGCTCGAAAAATCCCGAGCATCATCCAGCCAGACATTGACCTTGACGACATCGGCAAGTGTACAATCCGCAAGCGCCAGAACATCCATGATATTGGCCACAACCTGCTCGGTCTGAGCCACAATGCCGCCAGTTACTACTTCACCATCGACGGTTGGCACCTGTCCAGACACATAGACGAAATCACCGGCCCGCACGGCCTTGGCAAAAGGCCTGCGCTGTCCGCCAGCCTGAGCGTCAGCCGTCTCGAATCGTACCAGTTTCTGCTTTTCCATAGATGCCTCGCAAATAATTTTCATGGAAATCGTATTTTTAAGGGTTTAATAGCTCGTTTTGCATCAATATTCCATAAGTGATGTAAATAATTTAGCAATTATGTAAATCATCAACTCGCGGACGGATGGACGTCACGTTGAGATATTCGTATCGCCGCACGTTGTCGAACCGAATAATGAGGCTCAAAACCCATTGTCTGTCGCGATCTATGGAAGCGGCTATTGGCTGAGCGAAGGCTCTTACTAACCCCTAGCTCTATCGCGTAGAGGAAAGCCCGGTACATTCGGATGGCCGCCTGATGAGAGAAATAGAGAGGTTAGCCGCGGCAAACCTCAGTATCTGAAAAGTTAGAGGAACAGTCTCAACCGCAAACTCTTCAAGACCTGGCACTGTGCGAGTGTTCTTTCCTTCACATCAACCGTGTGCCGAAACCCGCCGGTCCGATACCACTCTGTCCGTGACAGCTTGCGCGATCTTTTGCGCCTGCACGCGGATATCCGGCACGGCGGTTATCTCCCAAAAGCGGCCCGCCGTCAGCGCCCCGGCGGCAAACAGGCCAGGCCAGACCTGCCCGTCCGCGCTTGACAAGCGCGACTGGCCATCGACCTCGACCCCAAGACCTAAGGCGTCGAGCAAAAGCACGCCATCGTCCCGCATGGTTTCCAGAAGCCGTGAATGACCGATCCCCGCCCTCTCCATTCCGGTACAATTAACGACCCAATCGACCTGAAACTCTCTAAGCGTCTCCGTATGCCGACGGCGATAGAGTACGGCGATCCCCTCGTCCTGCTCGTCGAGAGAGCGGAGATAACCGGCGTGAATCTCTAGAACGCCGTCACATAACAGCTTTTCAAAAGCCTTATGCACTTCGGGCGCGATTCGGTGCCGGTGAATGTTCCACCAGAGCAAGGCATGGCGAAGAAACCGGCTTCGCTGCTCAGATGTCAGGCTCTGCCAAAGCAGCTGGGTCTTCGGCCGTAGACCATCCATGACACTAGGCCACGGCGCACCATCTTTCACCTGCTTACGCAGAGCCTGCACTAACCGGCTGATCTCGGTCGAACCTTCTGGTAAGCGCGGATCAGCTGGCGACAGTGGCGGGCTGATATGTGGATGCGGCACAAGTCCGCGGCGGGACAATACGTGGATTGGGCCACGATGTCCCTTTCCTCGAAGCGTCAGGACCTGATCTATCATCGTCAGGCCAGAACCCAGAATACAGATGCGGTCCCCCGCCTTTACTTTCGACAGCCATCCGGACTGCCAGCAATGCCCGATGATGCGATGCGGCGCGTCGTCATCTTTCGCCAGAGTTTGCACCGGCAAACTTGCCGCGCCGACACCAAGACATAAGACAACATTTTTCGCGCGCAGCTTCTCACCATTCTCCAGTGCAAAAGAGAAACCGCCATTGCCATCCGGGCGACAGGCTGAAGCCTTGGCACGGATGAAGTCCACCCTCGCCCGCTGATCCCGGCTTCTCAGCAGGCTGGCGAGCCTGTCCCTGAGATAGAGGCCGTAGTCGCCACGTGAGGCAAAAGCCAATGGATCGTTGCCGAGCCCATTCTCCGTCAGCCAATCGAGAAAGTCATCCGGCCTGTCGGGGAATACGCTCATCCGCCCTGCCGGCACATTGAGTCGGTGATAGGGCAACTCGGTACGATAGGCCGTACCGCGCCCGAAATCCGACTCGTCGCCGACAATGGCGATCGACGCGTCCCCGGGCAGGGATGATAAGAGATGAGCGGCGGTACAGATGGCCGAGAAACCCGAACCGACGATAGCGACATCATAGGACATTTATTCCTCCAACCTGCGACAGCACGAAAGGTCAGGCGGTGGGCGCCGAACCCGTTGATACTCTAGTCGATGAGTAGAGATTAAACATCTGCCAATGTCTACCCTTCACTTTCCGCCGGCGGGATCGCGCCTTGCACATTTGGTGCGCGGGATTCCCAAAGTTAGCCGCGGCAAACTTTCGCTCTGATCGCTCCTTGTCAGTTTTAAAGGAAGTCGAAAAACCGCGTCTCAGCCAGAACGAAGATGAAGTTAGCCGCGGCTAACCGAAAAACTGTCACAAAAAGCAAAACTGATTCTTCCACAATGCCTTAGCGGTACTTCTGCATCCGGGAAAAAAGCCTATTGCGCCAAAAAGAGAATCGGCGCTTATATCTCAGTTGCGGAAAAAACCGTCTTTTTCGAAAAAAACCGCAACTGCAATATCGAGCGAAAGTAGATCCATGACACAGAGTGCCGACTCAAGATTTGCTGCAGGGGCACCCGACCTCACGAGCCTTATACAACAGCATTCGGCTGCATTGTCAGCCCAATTGCAGGCGCATAATGCGAATACGTTTTCACCGCATACCGAAAAGAGTATGCGCCATTTTTCGCCGGCAGAAACCGCCCGGCTGATCGGCATCGGTGAAGCCTATCTTCGTCAGATCGCCGCTGAGCGTCCGGAGCTCGATGCAGCGCAGGCATCCGGTCGTCGTTCCTATTCGGTAGAGGATATGGACGAGATCAGAAAGTTTCTCGATCAGGGCGCCCGCGGCGCGCGTCGCTATCTGCCCCACCGTCGCGACGGCGAGGAATTGCAGGTCATCGCCGTCATGAATTTCAAAGGCGGTTCGGGTAAGACCACGACATCCGCGCATCTGGCACAATATCTGGCACTGCGTGGTTACCGGGTTCTGGCTATCGATCTCGATCCGCAGGCCAGTCTCTCCGCTCTCTTCGGTCACCAGCCCGAAATGGATGTCGGCCCGAATGAAACGCTCTACGGCGCGATCCGCTACGATGACGAACGCCGGCCGATCGCCGAAATCGTTCGCGGCACCTATATTCCCAACCTTCATATCGTTCCAGGCAATCTGGAACTTATGGAGTTCGAACATGATACCCCGCGCGCACTGATGCGCCGCGCACCGGGCGACACTCTGTTCTTCGCTCGCATCGGCCAGGCAATCGCCCAGGCCCAGAATTTCTACGACGTCGTGGTCATCGATTGCCCACCGCAACTCGGTTACCTGACGCTTTCGGCGCTGACGGCAGCAACATCGGTTCTCGTGACAGTTCATCCGCAAATGCTTGATGTCATGTCCATGAACCAGTTCCTTGCCATGACTGGCGATCTTCTCGCTGAAATCGGCAGGGCCGGCGCACGCTCCGATTATAACTGGATGCGTTACCTCATCACGCGTTTCGAACCGAGCGATGGGCCGCAGAACCAGATGGTGGCTTTCCTGCGCTCGATCTTCGGTGAAAACGTCCTCATTCACCCGATGCTGAAGAGCACGGCCGTTTCGGATGCCGGATTGACCAACCAGACGCTTTTCGAGGTGGAAAGAACCCAGTTCACGCGCTCCACCTATGACCGCGCACTGGAAGCCATGAACAACGTGAACGCTGAAATCGAGGGATTGATTAAAAAAGCGTGGGGTAGGGCAGCATGAGCAGAAAACAGATTTTCGCCAATCTTGGCACGCCAGGCACAGACAACGATACCACTCCCGAGCGGTCCCGTCCGCGTGTCAGACCCATCCTCGGTTCTCCCGAACTGGTGACGGATGTGTCGAACTCGCCAGTCGGCATGATCGGCCAGTCTCTGAACGAAGTGTCGGAACGCTCCAAGCGTGCTGAAGAGATCGAAAAACGGCTCGCAGAGGGCCTTACGATCGTTTCGCTCAATCCTGCTGATATCGACCCATCCTTCATACCCGACCGCATGCCAGCCTCGGAAGAGGCGGATGCAGGCCTGGTGGAGGCTATTCGCGAGCAGGGCCAGCAGGTTCCCATTCTGGTTCGCCCGCATCCTGAATTTCCGGGACGTTATCAGGTCGCATTTGGCCATCGCCGTCTGCGCGCAGTTTCCAACCTGGGTATTCCGGTCAAGGCCGTGGTTCGCGATCTCAGCGACGAACAGCTGGTTGTCGCCCAGGGACAGGAAAACAACGAGCGCCGTGACCTAACCTATATCGAAAAGGCGCGCTTCGCCCAGAAACTGCAGATGCGGTTTCCGCGTGATACGATCATGGCGGCGATGTCCCTGCACAAGGGCGATCTTTCCAACATGCTATCGGTTGTCGGTCGCATTCCCGAGGATCTGGTCGATCTTATTGGTCCGGCACCCACCGTCGGTCGCCGTAACTGGATGGATCTCGCAGATCAGCTCTCCTCGTCACAGGTCAAGGAAGCGGCGCGCGCTTATGTACGGGAGCCATCCGTTGCCGCTCTTCCGTCCGAAGAACGCTTCAAGTCGCTTCTGGATTTTCTGAAACCCAAGGCACAGGCAAAGAAAGCCGGTGTCTGGTCTTCGGAAACTGGCAGCAGACTGGCAAAGGTGGTCGAAAGCGACCGCAAGCTGGATATATCCATCGACAAGAACGAGGCGCCGGAATTTGCCGATTTCGTTCTGGAACATCTTCAGGCGCTGTTTGCCGAATACCGGTCCAAGCAGTGATTGTTAATACCAACGACTAACAGGAGACGCATTACAAAAGAAAAAAGCCCCCGAACGTTGCCGCACGGAAGCCTTTCTTTGATCTAAGCAACCAAAGAATCTCATTTCCGCGAATCATAGTCAAGAGTCTTGGCATCGAATTTTTCGGTGAGCGATTTTCTTTTGCCTTGTGAAAGGTGAAAGACATGGACAGCACATGTGTAACGACGCCCTTTGGGCGGCGAGCGATGTCGTTTGGCGTCCTCGCAACTCAGTTTGCCGCGCAGAAAAACAAAAAGACCGAGGCGGTCGATAAATGGAAACTCTACCGTTCGGTCTGTGAAGCCAGACCATTGCTCGGCGTGACCGATCGTTCTCTCGCGGTCTTGAACGCCCTTCTGAGTTTTTATCCAAAAAATGAACTCTCCAGCGAAGCCGGATTGGTCGTCTTTCCGTCGAATACGCAATTGTCATTGCGAGCACATGGAATGGCAGAACAGACATTGCGCCGCCATCTCTCGGCTCTCGTCGAGGCCGGTCTCATCATCCGCAAGGATAGTCCGAACGGAAAACGCTACGCCCGTAAGCACAGGGGCGGGGAAATCAGCGAAGCCTATGGTTTTTCGCTGGCACCGCTTCTCGCCCGCAAATCGGAAATCGAGGAACTCGCCGAACGCATCGTTCGCGAGCGGCTCGACCTTCAGCGGCTTCGTGAAAACATCAGCCTGTGCCGCCGCGATATCCAGAAGCTTTGCGAAATGATAGCCGCCAGCGGTGAAGTCGTAACGTCAGAAGGATTCCAGGCGCGCTACAATGCCATTGCCCGGTCCCTCGGCCGTAATTCAAAGCCTGTCGAACTCAAGGAAATCGCCGGATTTTTGGTCTCCCTGCGTGCAGAAGTGACCAACTATCTGGAAAATATTGAAAATTCGGAGAAATCGGGCGGCAATGACTGCCAAAATGAGCGCCTCATAAAGAATTCAGAATCCGAATCTATATCTAAACCGCAAAATTTGCGTGAACCGGTAATCGTCGCACCTGCCGACACGACAGTCGTACAGCCAGAATACGCCGTACCCGTCAGTGCAAAGCCGTCATCGCAACAGCCAAAGCCTGTTCTTCATAAGCAATTTTTTGTTCCTGATATTGTTTTGGTTGTGAAGGCTTGCCCGGATATTTCCCTCTATGCACCCGGAGGAGCAGTGACTGGATGGCGTGATCTGGAAGTGGCGACATCAGTCATCAAAACCATGTTCAACGTTAGCCAGTCGGCCTACCAGGACGCCCTCACTACTTTCGGTCGACAGGGAACAGCGGCGATTCTTGCCTGCCTGCTGCAAAAGGCGGACCAGATCAGCTCGCTGGGGGGATATCTGCGCAATCTCACCCGTAAGGCCCATGAGGGCGGGTTTGATCTCCAGGCCATGCTTCTGGCGCAACTGCGGGGTCGAACTGACGGGATAGAGAGAAGCATGGCCGTATGAGTTCTTGAGGACGGACAGAAAATGGCGTCGGCTTGCCGAATTCCCAGTCTGCAGCTACATTGACGCTGTTTCTGCAAGACTCCGAAGATTCGCTGTGAGGCTGCCAGTGTTTACGAACAGACTGTGCTGGCAGGGGTTCCTATGGTTAATGCAAAGTAATGAAAGTTAAGCCTTGATTGACTTTCGTTTGAGTTATTCCATGATTGGTTTCAATCGCTTGAGTCCGGGTATCTTTTAGCGGTAGTGCGATGATACGGGCAGGAAAAGCGCGATTTTTATGCGTTTCTTGCGTGACTAGACCGGGGTAATGCCGAGATTTCGATATGGCACTATGTTGGAACTGAACCTTCCTTAAGATCGTGCGTTTCCCTACCTATGTGGGAAGGGGGCGGTGAGCCTATGGTTTTTCCAGACGATATGGAGCTGGCTGTCGCTGTGTACATGGCAGACATTGCCTTGGCTCGACATACCGCCATCGAAAAGCTCTTGAAGGCGGGACTTGAAGATGCCGGTTATTTAACCGGAGGTGAGGGGCGGCCGCCGGAAATTGTCGACGGGCAACCAAGTTCAGACTATGTGCAATATCGAACCTATCTGGACGAGGACAGCTGAAAGACGGCTGGAACCAAACCGGGCGAGGGCTGTTTATGGCGCAGTCAATTGTGACAGGATGTGCCGATGTTCTCCAAGTCCCTCTTTATCGCGACAATTGTCATCTCCGCGACGAGCCACCCGATATTTGCTCAGCCTCTAGAGGTCAGCATATTGGAACCGACCAAGACCCGTAGCGCCGAATTCTCGCCTGGCGCGACCGCATCGAATTATATTACCGATGTCTCCGGCAAGATAGTGCGTCTGGTAGGACCGCGTTTTTATCCCGACAATGCGCGGGCGCTGCAGTTTCCCGGCCGGGACTCGAATGTTAATTCTTCGGATGAAGCGCAACGCTAACGCGATCGCAATAATTCATATTGACGAACAGGGGCAGAATGGGAAGCGAAAGCGAAACGTCCGGGCAGAAACCGGATGCGCAAACCTGGATCAAACAGGAGGGGCACGAAGCAGAAAAGGCGACCTTTCCTGAACTGTTCTTCGATCTGGTTTTCGTTTTCGCGCTCATTCAGCTTTCCCATGCGCTAGCAAAGGACTTCGGACCGACAGCGGCGCTTGAGGCGGGCATACTGATATTGTCACTTTGGTGGTTGTGGATACACACCACCTGGATCACCAACCTGCTGAATACCGAAAAGGAGCCTGTCCGGATTCTGCTTTTTGTCCTGATGTTCGGCGGGGTTCTTTTGGCCATCGCGCTGCCGGAGGCTTTTGCGGAACAGGGTTTCGTGTTTGCCCTTATCTACAGTGCCATGCAGGTGGGACGGAGCCTGTTTGCACTTTATGCCTTCAAGGGAGAGGACAGGCAGTCTTTTCTGGTTTTTGTGCGGGTGACGATCTGGCTAGTCATATCGAGCCTGTTCTGGCTGGCTGGTGGGCTTGTCGATCTGACGGATCGAATCCTCCTGTGGGGTATAGCGCTCGCGATAGAATATGCCGGACCCGCTTGTCGTTATTTCGTCCCGGGATTGAAAGCAAGCGATGCGGATAAGCTGCATCTTTCCGGCGAGCACCTTGCGGAGCGCTGTGCGCTTTTCGTCATCATCTGTCTCGGGGAAACGATCCTAACCACCGGCCGCACGGCCACGGAATATATGAATTCCGGCCTCACATTCATCGTCTTTTGTTCGGCCTTCGTCAGCACCGTCACAATGTGGTGGATCTATTTCCATCACGGGCAGGAAGAGGCCTCCAGAAAGGCCGAACATGCCGACGAGAAAGCGAAGATCGCCCAAAATCTTTTCAACTATGGACATCTGCCTATCGTGGCCGGCATCATCCTTACGGCAGTTGGAGAGGATTTCAGCCTGTCCCATGCCCATGAAGGGACGACGATGAGGGAGTCACTCGCCATTCTTGGCGGCCCGATCCTGTTTCTAGCCGGTAATATCGGCGTCAAGATTGCTGCCACCTATCAGCGGCCGATCTCGCATTTTGCCGGAGCAGCGGCGCTCTGCCTGCTTCTGCCGGTGCCGGGCGTGCCGCTTTTTGCGCTGCAACTGGCAAGCACGGGGATTTTGCTGCTGGTGGCGCTGTGGGAATATCTGGCGCTGAAAAAATCAGTCTCCAACGCCTAGGCAGTGGCGAAATCGCGTGCCCTGTCGTTCCATAGCCTCAGGCTGCGGGCATAGGCCTCTTCGAAAGGCAGAACCATATCATTGACCAGCATCAGGGCGATGGCAGCGGTGGAGACGACGATGGTCTCCGCTCTCTCGTCTCTGGCCGCCCCCGTCCAGACGGCGCGCCAATATTCGAAGGTGGTGAACATGGTCGGCATTTCGGCCGGTGGCGTTTCGCGGGCGGGAATGACGAACTCGACATCTTCGCCCCTGGAAAGACCGAAGATCCGGGTGCTGCGGAAGGGAGTAAATTGCGCGAAATCCCGCGTATTGCCGAGAATGGCAAGGCTCTCGACGGAAAGCAGCCGCGCCGTATCGCGATGAAGCTCCTGATAGGAGGGGCGGGCGACGCCGATAATGGTGCTTCTGGCGCGAAGCGGATTGAGAAGATGCACGACCGTATTGAGCGGCAGGCGCATTTCCAGAATGCCGTGCAGGCCAAGCAGGCTCTGAAACTGTAACGATAGTCCACCGATCGGCAGATAGGCGATCCTTTGTGAAGCCGTGGCCTTGGCCGCCTGCGAAAGTGAATGGCAGAGCGGTATGCCGCAGGCTTCAGCGGCGAGTTCGAGCTTACCGCCATTTTCTCCCTGGCCCACATGGCCGTGTAACAAGACGCTATATCCCGCCATGGAAACGAGACGCGCGGAATGCAGGAACCAGGGTGCATCGCGATGTTTGGGCGACATATAGGCCGGCCAGTCGAGATCGACCGATGCGGGCGCTTGCTGGTCTCTTTTTATATGGCCCCACATGGCTTCGATAAAACCGGCAAGCTCTGCCGCGGTCACACCGCGATATTGCATGGTCGCAAGCAGCGCTCCTATCTGTATGGGATCTGCATCGCCTTCGAGAATGATCGAAAGTGCGTCCATCGCCTCTTGCTGGCTGAGCGGGCGGCTGTTGCCGATGCCCATCGCCGAGGTCGCTATATATTTGGCGAGCCTGTGCTGCGGATCGGCATTGTGGCCGATGCGGGCAAGGCGGTCCGCTATATTTTCCGGTGTCGGCTGACCTTCCAGAAGAACGCTGGGGCGCAGCGAAAGAGGCGGCGCCTTCATCAGCACCGGCCGTTCCCAGCCGCTAACATTGGCGGCGGCGGGAGCTGCCGCTTTTTCCTGTGAATAATCGATCAGGTTTTCCGCCTCCGCCGCCAGCGAACGAATGCGCAGCCGCATGGTCTCGGCAAAGGGGGTGGGTCGCAAACCCTGGCCGGTGCGTAAGAACAGCTGGTCGCCGTATTTCTCGCGCAGCTGCTGTAGTATCCGGCTCATCGATGATGTCGGCAGTCCCATGCCTGCCGCTGCGCGGCTGACGCTTCCTTCCCGCAACAACGCATCGAACGCGACAAGTAGTTTCAGCTGACCAAGCCTGTCGGGCTTTGTCGGGGAAGCTGGTTCTTCTTTTCTCTTGCCGGTTGTCATCTTGCTGTTTTTTTACCCCGCCCCCGATTAGAGGGGGCCTTTTTGCAATTTCTGGAATTTAGAACTGTTCGAAAACAAACGCGTTGCGCCAGACCTCCCTCCTAAATAAGTGGGGGTAAATTCTCAAGTTAAATGCGGGGGCGTAACATGGAATTGAAGTACCGCGGGCAGGATATGGCCGCGACGATAATAAAGGCTGGCATTTCCGTCGCTATGGCGGGAACGGCGCTCAGCGTTGCCTTGCCTGCTGTCGCGCAGCAGGCGACCGACGGAACCACCGTTCTTCAGCAGATCGTGGTGACCGCGTCCGGCTTCGAGCAGAATGTGAAGGATGCTCCGGCCAGCATCACGGTTGTGACGCGAGAAGATCTGGAAAAGGGGTCTTACCGCGATCTGACAGACGCCTTGCGCGAAGTTCAGGGCGTGTCTGTCACCGGCATTGCCAATGAGAAGGATATTTTCATTCGCGGATTGCCCGGCGCTTACACGTTGATCCTGGTTGACGGTAAGAGGCAGAGCACGCGCGATGCCCGTACCAATGGTAATTCCGGCTTCGAACAGAGTTTCGTGCCGCCGGTTTCGGCGATCGAACGCATCGAGGTCGTGCGCGGCCCGATGTCCTCTCTTTACGGTTCCGATGCCATGGGCGGCGTCATCAACATCATCACCCGCAAGGTTGGCGATGTCTGGTCTGGCTCCGTCACCAGCGAGGGTACGGTTCAGCAACATTCAAAATTCGGTAATAGCGGTCAGGTGTCCTGGTATGCCAATGGGCCGATCCTGAAGGACCGGCTGGGGCTGCAGATCTGGGGCAGGGGCTTCACGCGCGGCGAAGACCGCATATTGAATGGTACGACGAGCGCGAAGGAATATGATTTCAATGGACGTTTGACCTTCACGCCGAATGAGGATCACGACATCTATCTCGAGGCTGGCAAAGCACGGCTGCGCCGCGATGCCGAGTCCGGCGAGACGCTGGCAGCCAATGCAGACGGCACCTACAACACCAATACGCGCGACCATTGGTCATTGTCGCATACCGGCCGGTGGGGACCGACCACGTCTGAATTCTCCTTCCAGCAGGAATGGGCCGAGCGCACCAACTTCACCAGAAACTTTCGCACGGGACGCGTCACTGAAAATCCGCGCTCGCCGGAGGTTCGCAATAGCGTTCTCGACGGCAAGTTCACCACGCCGTTCGAACTGTTCGGCAACCATACTCTCGTCACCGGCGGTCAATATTTCGAGGCACAGCTGAAGGACCAGAATCCGGGACGCCGTACCGGTCGCGACGAAACTTTCTCGGCGACGCAATGGGCGCTCTTCGTCGAGGATGAATGGCGCATCGTCGATAGCTTTGCGCTGACGGGCGGCCTTCGTCTGGATAACCATGAAAAATATGGCAATCATTTCAGCCCGCGCCTTTACGGCGTCTGGAGCGCAACCGACGATCTTACGATCAAGGGCGGCATTTCAACAGGTTTCCGCGCACCGGAAATCCGCCAGATCGCACCGGGTTACGCCTATACGACTGGCGGCGGTGGGTGCACCTATGCCTCGAACGGTACCTGCGGCGTGATCATCGGCGATCCGGGTCTGGAGGCGGAAAAAAGCACGAGTTATGAATTGGCAGCACTCTGGGACAATGGTGATGTTGCCCTCGGTGCCACCTATTTCTACACAGATTTCAAGGACAAGATTTCCAACGCGCTGGTGCTCAATCCGGATGGAACGCCTGCCCGCTGGAGCGAAGATAGCAATTATCGCCTCTGGTACAATTACAATATCGACGATGCGGTCATTCAGGGCATAGAACTGACGGCAGCATGGTATGCGACGCCGGAACTGACATTGCGCGGCAACTATACCTATACGCATTCCGAACAGAAGACGGGCGATTACGAGGGTTTTCCGCTGGCGCGGACGCCGGAGCACATGGCCAATCTGAGAGGCGAATGGGTCACCCCGGTGGACGGGCTGGAAGCCTGGGCCTCGGTGAATTATCACGGATCGGAAATCAATGCGGGTCCGCGCATCGGTACGAACGGCAAACCGGTTACGATCAACGGCAAGGCCGGGCGTAAATATGACGCTTACACCACCCTCGACATCGGGGCGAAATATGCGGTGGCCGAAAATGTCGATCTCAACGCGGCGGTTTACAATGTATTCGACAAGGAAGTCGGCGCTGACGATTTCAACACGGTCATGGAAGGCCGCCGCTTCTGGATCAGCATGACCGCCAAATTCTGATCCGCGATATTTATGAATTCAGAGGCGCCCGATGGGCGCCTCTTTTTGCCATCTATCCTATTGACCTCAACTATGGTTGAGGAATTATACCGGCTGCTCTCTAGTGTGTTTCCGCGTTTTTCAGAGCGGAGGCCGTTCAGAAAACGGAGCCGGCATGGAAAATACCATCTTTAAACACAGCCTGACGGTTGGGGAGGTTGCGCGTCGTAGTGGCGTCGCCGTTTCCACCATCCATTTTTACGAGGCGAAGGGATTGATCGAAGGCTGGCGCACCAGCGGGAACCAGCGTCGTTATCATCGCGCCGTCCTGCGGCGCATTGCCATTATCCGCATTGCGCAGCGGGCAGGCATCCAGCTCAGCATCATCAGGGACGCCTTGGCGGATTTGCCGCAGGACAGGGTGGCGACGACGGCTGACTGGCGCGTGTTCTCGCAGTCCTGGCGGGAAATGCTGCAGCTTCGTATCAACAGCCTGATTATGCTGCGCGACCAGCTTACCGGCTGTATCGGTTGCGGTTGCCTCTCACTTGATGATTGTCCCTTACGCAATCCGAACGATGTTCTGGCCGATGCTGGCGCGGGCCCGCGCCGTCTCGTATCCGTCAAATGAGCAAGGTTTCCGGCTGGCCGCTTTAAAAGCAATTGTTCCTACTCGACGTCGKCCGGAACCCAGACACTGACGCTGCCGCCATTGGTGGAAAACAGACCCTTGCCATGCTCGTCAAGGGTGATCTGTTCGTGACGGTGACCAAGGAAATCGCGCCATACAGCTCCCGCCTGCTCAGGGCCGAGATCTATCTGTTTTTCCGCCGCCTCGCCGTTCGACATCACCACAACGCAGCCCGGCTCATCGGCGGTACCGTGGCGAATAAACGCAATGCAGCTCGGGTCGTCGAAAATATCCGTCTGGGCACCGTTGGAAAAGCGGCTGCGTGCCTCGATAAGCTTCGGAAGGCATTCGATAGCCGGCATGACGATCTCATGGTCGTTGCCGTCATTGCCGGTGTCTGTATACGTCGTACCGAAAAGATCGGGATAAAAGACGCAAGGCACACCTTCTTCGCGTAGCAGAATGATCGCATAGGCCAGAGGCTTGAACCAGGGTTCTACGGGCGCTTCCAGAGATTGCAGCGGCTGCGTGTCGTGGTTGTCGACAAGCGTGACGGCGTGATCTGGAACAGCGGAAAGCAGCGAACCATCGAAGATAGTGCGCATGTCGAAATCGCCGCCCTGCTTGGAAGCGTCATGGAAGCGGTGGTGAAGGGCGACATCGAAGAGCATCAGCTGCTTGTCGACCAGATCGAGATAGCTTTTCAGCGCGTCTATATCGGGGTGCCAGTATTCCGCGACAACGAAGAGGTCGGGATTAATCGTGTCGCGCATATGGCCTACCCAGTCGCGGAAGAACCATGCCGGAATGTGTTTGGCCGCATCCAGACGGAAACCATCCACCTGTACCTGTTCGGCAAGCCACCGGCCCCAATATTTCAGTTCCTCATAGACAGCCCTGTTTCGGAATTCGACATCCGCGCCCATGAGATAATCGAAGTTGCCGTTTTCCTCGTCGACCTCCTCATTCCATTCGCCGTCGCCATATTCGTTGACGAGACGGAAAATGCCGTCCTCATCAGGCTCTTCGATATGGTCGACGCCGCTGAAGCACTTCAGGTCCCAGATGAATTTGGAATGTGTGCCGTTTCGGCCGGGAAAGGTGAAGCGCGTATAGGCGTGCGCCTCGAAATCCTCGTCCTCTATCTCGGTGCGGTCATCGGGATTGACGCGGCGAACCCGCACCTTCTCTCGTTCATCCGCGCCCATCTTGTGATTGAGAACCACGTCGTGAATGACGCGGATGCCGTTTTCCTTCAGCGTCCGACTGGCCTGTTCGAGGGCAGCGCGATCACCGTATTTGGTCGCGACTGTTCCCTTCTGGTCGAATTCGCCAAGGTCGAAGAGATCATAGGTATCGTAACCTACCGAAAAACCGCCCGCAGAACCCTTGTAGGCCGGCGGTAGCCAGACGTCGGTAATACCCATTCGGGCAAGGCTTTCCGCCTTTTCGGCCACCTCGCTCCATAATTTCCCTCCGTCCGGATAGTACCAATGGAAGAATTGAAGCAAGGTGCGTCCGGCCATATTTCCCTCATGATGGTTAGCAGGTCGCGCCATAAACGGCCCGGCGGCGAAAGGGTTCCGCCACCGTATTGACCAAACTTCGATTGTGAGGGGACCACCTTCCCTGATCGGTCCGGTGGCCTGGTCTATGCGTTATTCCGCAATTTCGAGAAGTGCCGCGCCCGCCTGAAGATAGTCGCCTTCCTTGACGATCAGGCGGACCTTGCCGGCCTTCGTCGCCACGATTTGCGTTTCCATTTTCATCGCTTCCATGACGGCCAGAAGATCGCCTTTGGAAACAGTTTCGCCATTGGTCACCTTGAACGATTGCAAGGTGCCGGAAACGGGAGCGATAATTTCACCTTCCTTCTCCTTGACCGACGCGCCGGGGGCAGCGGCATTGCCGCCGCTGACAGCGCCGAGGCCGGAGAGCAGCAGGTTCGGCAGGCCGACAGAAACACGCTTGCCGTCGATTTCCAGAAAGGTGCGCGTGATGGAAGGGTCTTCAGCCGGTGCAGGACGTTCCATGGCGTCAGGCATGGCGGCGAAATCGGTCTCGATCCAGCGGGTATGAACCTTGAAACCGTCGGTGCCGATGAAGTCGTCCGTCTCGATTGCGGCGCGATGGAACGGCAGAACCGTGGCAATGCCTTCGATACGGAATTCTTTCAGCGCGCGGCGCGCGCGGCGCAGAACCTGATCGCGGTCGGTACCCGTAACGATGAGCTTCGCCATCAGCGAGTCGAATACGCCAGGCACGCTGGAGCCGCTGACGACGCCGCTATCCATACGGATGCCGGGGCCGGAAGGAGCATCGAAAATCGAGATCGTGCCGGGTGTTGGCAGGAATCCTCGGCCGGGATCTTCGGCATTGATGCGGAATTCCATAGAGTGGCCGCGCGGTTCCGGCGTTTCAACCACCCGCAGGGTGTGGCCCTCGGCGATGCGGAACTGCTCGATGACGAGATCGATACCGGTGGTTTCCTCGGTAACGGGATGTTCCACCTGCAGGCGCGTATTGACCTCCAGGAAAGAAATCGTGCCATCAACGCCGAGCAGGAATTCGACGGTGCCGGCACCGGAATAGCCCGCGGCGGCACAGATCGCCTTTGCCGCGTCGTGGATTTTTTGTCGCTGTTCGGCCGACAGGAACGGGGCCGGAGCCTCCTCTATCAGCTTCTGGTTTCGACGTTGCAGCGAGCAATCGCGGGTGCCCAGCACCAACACATTGCCGTGCTTGTCGGCCAAAACCTGCGCCTCGATATGGCGGGGCCGGTCGAGGAAGCGTTCGAGAAAGCACTCGCCGCGACCGAAAGCGGCGGTCGCTTCGCGAACGGCGGATTCGTAGAGATCGGCGATCTCTTCCATCTTCCATGCGACCTTCAGGCCGCGCCCACCACCGCCATGCGCTGCCTTGATGGCGACGGGCAGGCCGTATTCTTCGGCAAAAGCGGTGACTTCGGCGGCGGTAGAGACGGGGCCGTCACTGCCGGCGACCAGCGGCGCGCCGACGCTGGTGGCGATGCGCCGCGCTTCCACTTTATCGCCCAGCGCTTCAATGACATGTGGGTCGGGGCCGATCCAGCTAAGGCCGGCATCGATAACCGCCTGCGCAAATTCGGCGCGTTCGGACAAAAAGCCGTAACCGGGATGCACGGCATCCGCGCCGGCGCGTTTGGCAATCGCGATCAGCTTGGCGATATCGAGATAGGTTTCGGCGGGGCGGACGCCTTCCAGCGCATAGGCCTCATCCGCCAACCGAACGAATAGCGCATCCTGATCGGGATCGGCATAAACGGCAACCGATTGCAGGCCGTAATCACGGCATGCGCGTATGATCCGCACCGCGATCTCGCCGCGATTGGCAATCAGCACTTTTTTCATCGCTATTCTCCCTACAGACTTTTAGCCGCCGCGATTTCGGCAAAAGGGCCGATCGGGCGGAACTTGATTTTGGCATTGACGGGGATTTGCCCCGCAAGATCGAGATGGTATTCCGCGACCGCGCCGATGACGGGATAGCCGCCGGTCAACGGGTGGTCGGCAAGGAAGAGAACGGGCTGACCGCTATGGGGAATCTGGATTGCTCCGGTGGCCGTGCCTTCGCTCGGCAATTCGGCACTGTCCCTGCGCTCCATCGGCACTTCGCCGGCAAGGCGGATGCCGACGCGGTTCGATTGCGGCGTGACCTGCCAGAGCTGGCCGGTCAGCGTATCGAGGCCCTTTTGCGTGAACCAGTCGGTACGCGGTCCGAGAACCACGTCGAGCGTCACAATATCGCCGGTTGCCGGCGGATCGAAGGCCGGAGCCTCGTCGACAGACACGCTGGAAAGTCCTGTCTTTTCGCCCTTCAGCGGCAGAGTAGTGCCCGCAGTCACGCTTTCTGGACCGACTACGGCGAGCGTATCCGTCGCATAGCTGCCCAGCACGGGCTCGACATCGAACCCGCCACGCACAGCAAGATAACAGCGCATGCCCTTCGGCGGCTGACCCAAGGTTACGATATCGCCGGGTTCGAGAGACACGGGAACATGGGGTTGTGCGGTGAAACTGCGATCTGCGGTCTTGACGGTGATGGGGCAGGGCGCGCCCGCAATGCCGATGACGGCGCGGCTCGTGCTTTTGAAGGAAAAGCCGCCGAGCGTCAGCTCGAGACACGGCGAGTTGACGGGATTGCCGACGATACGGTTGGCGGCGTTAAACGCGCCACGATCCAGTGCGCCGGAGGCGGAGACGCCCTGTCCGGTTTGGCCGAAGCGGCCGAGATCCTGGAAAATGGCGGGCATGGGGGCCGCGAGCACCTCGAAATGCGGGCCTTCTCTTGTCATCTCAGGGCGGGCGGTGCGCGGCGCTGAGGTGGGAACATCAACCGTTCTTCCGGCCTTGTCCATATCGAAGAAACGCACGCGATAACCCGGCTGGAAAAGCGCGCCGGGATCACGGTCTATATTCCACATCTTCACCGGTGTGGTGCCGATGATCTGCCAGCCGCCGGGGCTGTTTTGCGGATAGACGCCGCTGAAGGCGCCAGCCAGCGCCACCGAACCCGCCGGAATGCGGGTACGCGGGCTTTGCCGGCGCGGCACGTGAAGAGCCGTGTCGCCGCCAACCAGATAACCGAAGCCGGGCGCGAAACCGCAGAAGGCCACGGTGAATTCGCTTTCGGTATGGCGGCGGATGACTTCGTCGACGCTCATGCCGGTCAGTTCGGCAACGTCGGCCAGATCTTCGCCGTTATAATGGACGGGGATTTCCACCAGATTGTCCGAGGGCGCGATTTTTGCGGAGAGATCGCGGCTGGAAAGCCGTGCAACCAGCGCCTCTGCGCCAATCTTTTCGGGGCGGAAACGGATCATCAGGGTGCGGGCAGCCGGAACCGTTTCGTCGATGCCCTCGATAGGATCGTTCTGAAGCGAGGCGAACAGCGCCAGCGTTTCATCGAGATCGGCAAGTTCGACGAGAATGGTGGTGAGGCTGACGGGGAGAAAACGCATCATATCCTCACGCGTGATAGGCAGAATCGGGAATGTCGGTGATGAACATGTGCCCGGGCGCATGGGTAATCGCGAACGGCACGCCGGACGCCATGACTGCAGCCTGAGGCGTCACGCCGCAGGCCCAGAAAACTGGAACCTCGCCGGGTTCGATCCGCACCGCATCACCGAAATCCGGTTTCGCGAGATCCGATATGCCGATTTCTTCCGGCGCGCCGACATGCACGGGCGCACCGTGAACCGCCGGAAAACGTCCTGAAATTGTCGCGGCATCGGCCACGCGCGAAGCCGGGATCGGTCGCATGGAAACGACCATGTTGCCCTTAAATCGGCCGGCCGGCCGGCAGGGGCGGTTGGTCAGATACATCGGAACGTTGCTTTTGTCGGTCATGTGACGGATTTCGATACCCGCTTCGACCATCGGCGTTTCAAAGGTAAAACTGCAACCGATCAGGAAAGCGACGAGATCGTCACGCTCTGCCCAGGCGGCGGTCGCATCCGCCGTTTCCTCGGCAAGTTTGCCGTCACGCCAGATACGGTAAAGCGGCAGGTCGGTCCTGAGATCGGCACCGGGGGCAAGAAGCGTGGTTGGTGAGCCGGGATCTGAAACATCGAGCACCGGGCAGGGCTTGGGATTACGCTGCGCATAAAGCAGGAAATCGAAGGCCCAGTCGCGCGGCAGCACGATCATGTTGGCCTGCGTGAAACCGGGAGCGATGCCGGAGGTCGGTGCAACGAGGCCGCCACGATAATCGGCGCGGGCCGTCCGGGCGGCATCCGCATTGGTGTGGCTCAGAAAGGATAAGGGTATCGTCATTGGTCGCCCTTTTAGAGAATGGATGCAAAAGAGCGGATTTCGATGCCCTCGGCTTCGAAACGGCGGCGGATTTCCTGGGCGATCGCCACCGCGCCGGGGCTGTCGCCATGCACGCAGATGGATTGTGCTTCAATCTTGATGCTGCTGCCGTCGATGGCTTCGAGTGTTCCTTCGCGGGCAAGCTGCACCATCCGGTCGGCGATTTTGGCAGCGTCGTGCAGTACGGCGCCCGCCTCGCGGCGCGAGACGAGTTGGCCTTCTGGCGTATAGGCGCGGTCAGCGAAGGCTTCCGCGACGACGGCAAGGCCTGCCTTGCGGGCGAGATCGAGGATGGGCGCATTGGCAAGGCCCATCAGCACCAGCGAGGCATCGACGGCCTTTATACCGTCGATGACCGCTTGTCCCTGTTTCGCGTCATTGGCGATGCGGTTGTAAAGCGCGCCATGTGGCTTCACGTAACGCACCGTGGTTCCGGCTGCGGCGGCGACACCCTTTAGTGCACCGATCTGGTAGATGACATCGGCGATCAGCTCTTCGGAGGTCACATCCAGATCGCGGCGGCCAAAGCCGACGCGGTCCGGGTAGGAAACATGGGCGCCGACGACCACGCCTTTTTCGGCAGCGGCCTTAACGGTGCGGTAAATCCCGGCCGGGTCACCTGCGTGAAATCCGCAGGCGATATTGGCGCTGGAAACGATGGCAAGCATCGCCTCGTCATCTCCCATGCGCCACGCGCCGTAACTTTCGCCAAGATCACTGTTGAGATCGATAGCGGCCATGTTTGCCTCCCTTTAGAGCATTTCCAGCAAAAGTGCGTAGCGGTTTTGCGTCGGGAAAATGCGTAATAACAAATATATAGAGCGTTTCCGCTTTTCTCCGAAATGCGGAAACGCTCTAGTTTATTACAGGCCGAGCAGGCCAAAAATGGTGCCGGCGGACTTGTAGCCCATGTACCACGTCAATGCGCATGTCAGAACGCCAAGCCCGAGCAGAATGCGCGAGTAGCGATGGCCGCCCATCAGGTCTTCGCGCTTCCATGCGGCAAACAGGAAGATGCTGAGGCCGATGGGCAGGATAAGACCGTTCAGGCCGCCGACGAAGACCAGCATGGCGGCGGGCGGCGTCGTGATGAGCAGGTAGCAGACGAGCGAGACAGCGATGAAGATGACCGTCGCCATGTTGCGGGCGCGTTCCGTCATGTCCTGCTTGAACACGGGCAGGAACGAGACGGAGGTATACGCCGCGCCGATGACGCTTGTGATGGCCGCAGCCCAGAAGATGATGCCAAATAGACGGAAGCCGAGATCGCCCGCGGCCGACCGGAAAGCCTGTGCGGCGGGATTGGCGGCCTGGCCCGATGTATCGATGACGACGCCGCTGGCGACAACGCCGAGAATGGCGAGGAACAGCACGTAACGCATGATGCCGGTGACAGCGATGCCGGTCAGAGCGGCGCGGTTGACGGCGGGCAGGTTTTCAATGCCGACCATTCCCCGGTCCAGCAGGCGGTGCGCGCCGGAATAGGTGATGTAGCCGCCAACGGTGCCGCCGACGATGGTGGTGATGGTCGCGAAATTGATTGTGTCCGGCAGGAATGTCTGGCGGAAGGCATCACCGACCGGCGGCGCGGATACGAATGCAACGTAGAGCGTCAGCACGATCATCAGGATACCGGCGAAAATGATGAACCGGTCGACGGCGAGGCCAGCCCGTTTGGAAACGAAGATGGCGATGGAAAAGATTGCGCTGATGGCGCCGCCGATTTTCGGATCGAGCCCGAAGATGGCGTTCAGGCCGAGGCCGGTGCCGCCAATATTGCCGATATTAAAGAAAAGGCCGCCGATGATGACGAGAATGGCGAGAAGATAGCCGGAGCCCGGAATGGCAGCATTGGCGATGTCGGACGCACGCATGCGCGTCAGCGTTACGATGCGCCAGATGTTGAGCTGAACGACGAAGTCTATGAGGATGGAAGCAAGAATGCCGAAGGCGAATGCGGCACCAAGCTGCATGGTGAATGTCGCCGTCTGCGTGATGAAGCCGGGACCGATGGCAGATGTTGCCATCAGGAAGATTGCTCCCAGAAGAGATGCACGTTTTGACATTTTGAGATCGGCAGTCGGGGTGAGCTTTTTCTGCTCCATGGATTTTCTCCGCTCCTGTCGCAATCCGCCCCTCGCGGATGCTTTATGCCACCGATCTTGTCTTGTTCCGTGAGATTGTCAATATTGTTCAACAATAAATGATAATCGTTCTTTTATTTTGTCTATTTGTTGGACGTTATGAGTATGAATTCATCACGTTTTTTTGGCGCTTTGCTGAAGCTTTGTGCTATGGGCAATCATGCCGTGTCCGAACATGCCTGTCACGGAATTCCCAACGTTGCATTGCTCTTAAGGAAAGCGCCATGACGGAAACGATAGAGGGTCTGCCGCTTGCGGATCGATTGGCAAAGGGTATTCGCACCCTGCTGATCTCCGGTGAACTGATGCCGGGCCAGCGTCTTTCGGAAGCAGCCTTCAGCGAACGTTTCGAGGTCTCCCGCAATTCGCTGCGTGAAGCCTTTCGTCTCCTGACCAAGGATGGTCTGCTGCGTCACGAGGCCAATCGCGGCGTTTTTGTCGCCGTTCCCACCCTGGCTTCGGTGATTGATATTTACAGGGTGCGGCGCATGGTGGAATGCGGGGCGCTGCGTCAGGCCTGGCACAAGCACCCGGCCATCCGGACAATGCGCACGGCGGTCGATGATGCCAGGATAAAGCGCGACCAGGCAGACTGGTTAGGCGTGGGCAGCGCCAACATGAAGTTTCACGCCGCCGTAGTCGACCTTCTCGACAGCGCTCGTCTCAGCGATTTTTACGAGCGAATCGCCGCTGAGCTCAGGCTTTGTTTCGGCCTGCTGAAAGACCCGGAACAGCTCCATTCCCCCTTTGTGGACATGAACAGCAAAATCCTGTCGCTGATGGAAGAGGGCAAGGCGGCTGAGGCCGGTGACGAGATGGAAATCTATCTCAATCTTTCCGAGCGGACGGTTTTGAAGGCGCTCGAACGGGCGTCCTGAGAAATCAGGCGGAGCGGGATGAAAACGTCCCTTTCACGTCCGCTCCATTTTTATATCGGCGCCTGATTGCCAAGTTTGTTGCGGTGCGTCATCAATGCCGACATGACGCTTCGCGACCTCACCATTCTCGTTATAGACGAAAACGCGATCCGCGCCTCGATCATCGAGGAGGGGCTGCGCGAGGCCGGGTATAATCGCGTGACGCTCATCCATGAAGTGCACGGCGTGGCGCGGACCATCGAGACGCTGCAGCCCGATGTCATCTTCATCGACCTTGAAAATCCCAACCGCGACATGATGGAGCATCTGTTTCAGTTGACACGCACGGTCGGCCGGCCGATCGCCATGTTTGTCGACCGCTCCGATACCGCGTCCATCGAGGCGGCCGTTGAGGCTGGTGTTTCCGCCTATGTCGTTGACGGGCTGAAGAAAGAACGCGTCAAACCCATCCTCGATATGGCGGTCAGCCGCTTCAACGCTTTCAGCCGTCTGCGACAGGAACTTGCCGAAGCAAAATCGGCGCTTGAGGAGCGCAAGGTCATCGAGCGCGCCAAAGGCATTTTGATGAAAATGCGTGGCCTGTCCGAAGAGGAGGCTTTTGCGCTTCTGCGGCAAACGGCGATGAACGAGAAAAAGAAAATATCCGAGATCGCGCAAAGCGTGGTCACCGCGGCCGGTCTGTTGATGTAACGAACCCGCCGGCGGGACAGTCGAGGAGTGTATGATATGGCGGCACAGGAAAAATCGGCCGGTTCAAAAGCGGGCGCGCCGGCAATTGTTGGCAGCGACCGGCAAAAAATCCTGCGGGCAGGTTTTATTCCTCTTGTCGATGCGTCCGTCCTCATTGCTGCGGCGGAATTCGGCTTTGCCGAGCGCGAAGGCCTGACGCTCGATCTCGTCAAGGATGTGTCCTGGGCGAATGTGCGCGACCGGCTGGCATTCCGGCAATTCGACATTGCCCATATGCTGTCGCCGATGCCGGTTGCCTCCATGCTCGGACTCGGCTCGAACCCTTCGCCGACGATCACGCCGTTTTCACTTGGGCGCGGCGGCAATGCGATAACGCTTTCGACGCGGCTTTTTGCCCGGATGAAGGCGTTGACGGGGCTTTCCGAAACGGCGGGGGCGCTGGAAAATGCGAAGGCCTTAAAGCAGGTGCTGGATGACATGCGAGCGCGGGGCGAATCTACACCGACGCTCGGCATGACCTACCCGTTTTCCTCGCACAATTACGAATTTCGCTATTGGCTCGCCGCTGGCGGCATTCATCCCGATCACGACGTCAAACTGGTGGTCGTACCACCGCCATTGACGTCGGATGCATTGGCGGCGGGCGCCATAGATGGTTTCTGTGTCGGTGCGCCGTGGAACATCGTTGCCGCCGAGCGCGGTGTGGGCAGGATCGTCGCTGCCAAGCAGGATTTGTGGCCGTCTGCGCCGGAAAAAGTGATCGGGATGCGGCCTGAATGGGCCGAAAGCCAGCAGGAAACGGTCAGCCGGCTGCTCACGGCGCTCGATGCCGCCGCACGTTGGTGCGACCTTGCGGAGAATCACGATGATCTGAGCAGGACACTTGCCGATCCGCGTTATATCGGTGCGCCGCAAAGCATCATCCGCCATGTGCTTGCCGGTGAATTCAACATCGACAGCCAGGGCAACCGCCGGGTTATCGACAAATATTTCCTCTTCCACGGCGGCCATGCCAATTATCCGCGCCAGAGCCAGGCACTGTGGATTTACAGCCAGATGATCCGCTGGGGGCAGACGGAGTTTTCGCAAGGTGGTGTGGAGGCCACCCTGTCCGCTTACCGTCCAGATATTTATCGGGCGGCACTGGGCGATGCCAATGCGCCAGATGATGCCGATATTCGGGTCGAAGGGCAGGAGGCGGGTGACCGGTTCGTGGACGGTTTTGTTTTCGATCCCGCAGACGTTACTGGCTATGTGAATGGCTTTTCCGTGCGCAGTTCTGCCTCGTTTTCCATCTCCCAAGGCGAGGCCTGACAGCCGTCGGCCGGGCAAGCTGCGCAAATTTCAAGCTCGGAATTTATCCATCTGCGCAAACCATAGACAAAATTTCTAATGATTAAAATTTAATCGTCCGATTCAATCTCGGAAATTCCGTTTTTTTCCAAGGCGATAGCTTCCATAAGTAAAACTGGCACGCCTCTTGCGTCGTCGTCTTTGCACTGGTCAACGGCGATCGGGGCGAGCAGGGCGCGGCATAAGCGCTTTCACAGACATAGACGTCGCAAGGTTTTGCTGCCCGGAACACCTCCCGTTCCGAAGGCGCAAACTCCGAGCGGCGTTTTTTTTATTTTCAGGTTTTTTCGCAAGCGAACGCGCCACCCATGCGGTGGTCCAATAAGGGGAAGATGCGAATGAAAAAGATATTCTCGGGCGATGTCAGCCGCCGCACCATACTGAAGACGACAGCCACCGCAGCCCTTGTTACCGCCGTGCGCACCGCTTTTCCGTCAGGCGCTTTCGCAGCCACGGCTGAGCCGGAAGTGAAGGGCGCGAAAATCGGCTTCATCGCGCTGACCGACGCCGCCCCGCTTATCATCGCGGCGGAAAAGGGACTGTTCGCCAAGCATGGCATGCCGGATGTCGAGGTTCTCAAACAGGCATCCTGGGGTGCGACACGTGACAATCTCGTGCTCGGCGGCGCATCGAACGGCATTGATGGCGCGCATATCCTGACCCCGATGCCCTATCTCATGCATACCGGCAAGGTGACGCAGAACAACGTGCCTGTGCCGATGGCGCTTATCGCCCGCCTCAATCTCGACAGCCAGGGTATTTCCGTCGCCAAGGAATATGCTGAAACCGGCGTTCAGCTCGACGCGTCCAAGCTGAAGGCAGCTTTCGAGAAGAAGAAGGCAGAAGGCAAGGAAATCAAGGCTGCCATGACATTTCCCGGCGGCACGCATGATCTGTGGATCCGCTATTGGCTGGCCGCCGGCGGCATCGACCCGGACAAGGACGTCTCCACCATCGTCGTTCCGCCGCCGCAGATGGTCGCCAACATGAAGGTCGGCAATATGGACGTCTTCTGTGTGGGCGAACCCTGGAACGAGCAACTCGTCAATCAGGGCATCGGCTTTACTGCCTGTACCACCGGGGAACTCTGGAAAGGGCATCCCGAGAAGGCGCTCGGCATGCGCGCCGACTGGGTGGAAAAGAACCCCAACGCCACCAAGGCATTGCTGATGGCCGTGATGGAGGCCCAGCAATGGTGCGATGAGATGGCGAACAAGGAGGAGATGTCCACGATCCTCGGCAAGCGCCAATGGTTCAACGTGCCACCGAAAGACGTTCTTGGCCGCCTCAAGGGCAATATCAATTACGGCAACGGCCGCGTGCTGGAAAATACCGGTCTGCAGATGAAGTTCTGGCAGGATCACGCGTCCTATCCCTTCCGCAGCCACGACAGCTGGTTCATCACGGAAAACATCCGCTGGGGTAAATTTGCACCCGATACGGACGTGAAGGCGCTGGTTGCCAAGGTCAACCGTGAGGACATCTGGCGCGACGCTGCAAAGGATCTCGGTGTTGCCGATATTCCCGCCTCCACGTCGCGCGGCAAGGAAACCTTCTTCGACGGCAAGGTCTTCGACCCCGAAAACCCGTCGGCCTATCTCGAAACTCTTTCCATCAAGGCAGCCTCCTGAGGAGGAGACACGGGTGTCGCCCCTCCTCCGCCGGGTTGCCATTTAAAGATGGACACMAAAGGCCGGATGAGGGGCGAGACCCTGACCGCAACCGAAATCCAAAGGAAACGCCATGTCCGCATTGGCTCGAAATTTCAAAGAACAGCCGCAGCAACCGGTGGTACAAAAGGCAAACGTCGTGACCCTTCCGCCCAAACATCCCTCGCGGTTCAATCTGCGTAAACTGGGTGCTGCGGCGGCCCGCAATATCATACCGCCATTTGTCGTCCTCGCCGTTCTGCTGGGCGTCTGGCAGGTGCTCTGTTCCGCCCCCGGCTCGTCCCTGCCGCCGCCAAGCCAGGTATTCGAGGAAAGCTACGATCTCATCGTATCGCCGTTCTTCCATAATGGTTCGCAGGATATCGGCCTCGGCTTGCGCGTGCTGGTCTCGCTGGAGCGCGTGGCATACGGTTTCGGCCTTGCGGCTATCGCCGGCATCATTCTCGGTGCGGTCATCGGCCAGTCGGTCTGGGCCATGCGCGGCCTCGACCCGATTTTTCAGGTCCTGCGCACCGTGCCGCCGCTCGCCTGGCTGCCGCTTTCACTTGCCGCCTTTCAGGACAGCAATCCGTCGGCCATTTTCGTGATCTTCATCACCTCCATCTGGCCCGTCATCATCAATACGGCGGTCGGCGTGCGCAACATTCCGCAGGATTATCGCAACGTTGCGAAGGTGCTGCGGCTCAACCAGATCGAATTCTTCTTCAAGATCATGCTGCCGTCGGCCGCCCCCTACATCTTCACCGGCCTGCGCATAGGCATCGGCCTCTCCTGGCTCGCCATCGTGGCGGCGGAAATGCTGACCGGCGGCGTCGGTATCGGCTTCTTCATCTGGGATGCGTGGAACTCCTCGCGCCTGCCCGACATCATCGTGGCACTCGCTTACATCGGCGTTGTCGGCTTCATGCTCGACAAGCTGGTAGCGGCGCTCGGCAAGGTCATCACCCGCGGCGCTGCGGCCAACTAAAAGGGCGACCATCATGAACGCTTATCTGAAACTCGATCATATCGACAAATATTTCGACAAGGGCGGTTCGCGCGCCGAGGTGCTGAAAGGCATCAACCTGACCATCGGCAAGGGCGAATTCGTCTCAGTCATCGGGCATTCCGGCTGCGGCAAGTCCACCATGCTCAACCTCATCGCCGGGCTGACCAAAGTCTCAGCAGGCGTGGTGCTTCTGGAAAACCGCGAGGTCAACGAACCTGGCCCGGAACGCGCCGTCGTCTTCCAGAACCACAGCCTGCTCCCCTGGCTTTCGGTTTATGAAAACGTCAACCTCGCCGTCGCGAAGGTCTTCAGCAATACCAAGACCAAAGCGGAACGCCACGACTGGGTCATGCGCAATCTGGATCTCGTGCAGATGGCCCATGCCAAGGACAAGAAACCGTCTGAAATTTCCGGTGGCATGAAACAGCGCGTCGGCATTGCCCGGGCGCTCGCCATGGAGCCGAAAATCCTGCTGCTGGACGAGCCTTTCGGCGCACTGGATGCGCTGACTCGCGCCCACCTTCAGGACGCCGTGATGGAAATCCACGCCCGGCTTGGCAACACCATGGTCATGATCACCCACGATGTGGATGAGGCGGTGCTGCTGTCCGACCGTATCGTAATGATGACCAACGGTCCCGCCGCCCATATCGGCGAAGTGCTTGACGTGCCGCTGCCGCGCCCGCGCAACCGCATCGAGCTTGCATCCGACAAGACCTACCTCAAATGCCGCGAGGCCGTGCTGAAGTTCCTTTACGAACGTCACCGCTTCGTCGAAGCTGCGGAGTAACCACCATGGCGCAAAAACTCGTCATCATCGGCAATGGCATGGCGCCGGGGCGCATGCTGGAAAACCTTTTCGAAACCGCCCCCGGCCTCTACGACGTCACCATTTTCAACGCCGAGCCGCGCGTCAATTACGACCGCATCATGCTCTCACCAGTACTCTCAGGCGAAAAGAGCTATGAAGATATCGTCATCCACAATGACGAATGGTACGCGGCCAACAATGTGACGCTGCACAAGGGCGCGAAGGTCACCGGCATCGACCGTGACAACAAGACCGTAACCAGCGAAAACGGCATCACCGTTTCCTACGACAGGCTGGTGATCGCCACCGGTTCCCTGCCCTTCATCATTCCCGTCCCTGGCCATCAATTGCCGGGCGTTCTCGCCTATCGCGATCTCGACGATGTCACGAAGATGCTTGAAATCGCCGAAGGCAAGGGTCKCGCCATCGTCATCGGCGCCGGCCTTCTGGGTCTGGAAGCAGCTTATGGGCTGAAGCGCCAGGGAATGGACGTCACCGTCATCCATCTGATGCCGACGATCATGGAGCGGCAGCTCGATCCGGCAGCGGCCTATCTTCTGGAAAAGGCGCTGAACGAGCGCGGCATCGACATCATCACCAAGGCCAATACCAAATGCATTCTCGGCGCGGAGAAGGTCGAAGGCATCGAGTTGGAAGACGGCCGCGTCATTAAAGGCGACATGGTGGTGATGGCGGTCGGCATCCGTCCCGCCTCGGGTCTTGCCAAGGAAGCCGGCATTGCCGTCAATCGCGGCATCGTCGTGGATGATGGCATGATGACGTCGGATGCCTCGATATATGCGCTTGGCGAATGCGCCGAGCATCGCGGCATGTGCTACGGGCTGGTCGCGCCGCTTTATGAATCTGCGCGGGTGCTGGCGGACCGGCTTTGCGGCGGTTCAGCCGAGTATCATGGGTCTGTCACCAATACCAAACTGAAGGTCACCGGCATCAACCTGTTTTCCGCCGGCGATTTTGCCGAGGGCGACGACCGCGAGGAAATCGTGCTGCGCGATGCCACCGCCGGTGTCTACAAGCGCCTGATCCTCAAGGAAAATCGCATCATCGGCGCGGTTCTTTACGGCGAGACGGCGGATGGTTCGTGGTTCTTCGACCTGATGAAGAAATCGACCGACATTTCCGCCATGCGCGAAACCCTGATCTTCGGCCAGGCCTATCAGGGAGGGTCCCCGCTGGACCCTATGGCGGCCGTTGCAGCCTTGCCGGATGATGCGGAAATCTGCGGCTGCAACGGCGTCTGCAAGGGCAAGATCACCTCGGTCATCACCTCGAAGGGGCTGACCTCGCTGGATGATGTGCGCGCCCATACCAAGGCATCCGCCTCCTGCGGCAATTGCACCGGCCTTGTCGAACAGCTGATGACGCTGACGCTTGGCGACAGCTACAATCCCGCTGCCGTGCAGCCCATGTGCAAATGCACAGATCTCGGCCACGATGATGTACGCCGTCTCATCAAGGCCAAGAGCCTGAAGACCATTCCCGCCGTGATGCAGGAACTGGAATGGAAGACCTCCTGCGGCTGCGCCAAGTGCAGACCGGCGCTCAACTACTATCTCGTCTGCGATTTTCCCGACGAATATGCCGACGACTACCAGTCGCGTTATATCAATGAGCGCGTCCATGCCAATATCCAGAAGGACGGCACCTATTCCGTCGTTCCACGCATGTGGGGCGGCGTCACATCTTCCTCCGAACTGCGGGCGATTGCGGATGTGGTCGACAAGTTCGAAATCCCGATGGTGAAGGTGACAGGCGGGCAACGCATCGATCTTCTCGGCATCGAGAAGGAGGATTTGCCGGCGGTCTGGGCCGATCTCGGCAAGGCCGGTTTCATTTCCGGCCAGGCCTATGCCAAGGGGCTTCGCACCGTGAAGACCTGCGTTGGAGAACAATGGTGCCGCTTCGGCACGCAGGATTCCACCGGCCTCGGCATCCGTATCGAAAAATTCATGTGGGGCTCATGGACGCCCGCCAAGCTGAAGCTTGCCGTTTCCGGCTGTCCGCGAAACTGCGCTGAGGCGACATGCAAGGATATCGGCGTCATCTGCGTCGATTCCGGTTTCGAAATCCACTTCGCCGGTGCCGCTGGTCTCGACATCAAGGGTACGGAAGTGCTGGGCCTCGTCCATACCGAGGATGAGGCGCTGGAGCATATCGTGGCGTTGACCCAGATGTACCGCGAGCAGGCGCGCTACCTCGAGCGCATCTATAAATGGGCCAAGCGCATCGGTTACGACGAAGTCCGCCGCCAGATCATGGACGATGCCGACAAGCGCCGGGCCTATTTTGACCGCTTCGTCTTCAGCCAGAAATTCGCGCAGGTCGATCCTTGGTCGGAACGTGTGTCCGGCCACGACAAGCACGAATTCAGGCCGATGGCGGCAATCGGTTTCAACGAGGCAGCGGAGTGAGAACGATGGACAGCAACTGGATCGATATTGGCGACATTTCCGACATCCCGCTGCGCGGCGCGCGCTGCGTGAAAACGCCTATGGGCAAGATCGCCGTGTTTCGCACGGCTGAAAATCAGGTCTTCGCCATCGAGGATCATTGCCCGCACAAAGGCGGCCCGCTGTCTCAGGGCATCGTGCACGGGGCTTCGGTGACGTGTCCTTTGCACAATTGGGTCATTTCGCTGGAGACCGGCAAGGCGTTGGGGGCGGATGAGGGTGAGGTGAGGACCATTCCTCTCCGCAATCTCGGCGGGCGGCTTTCGATTGCGCTCGAAACTTTGATGATTGCGGCGGAGTGATATCAGATGTTGCCGACGATACTCCCCTCTGCCCTGCCGGACATCTCCCCCTCGAGGGGCAAGATCGACAAGTGGCACGCTTCTCGCTTCATCTCTGTTGTCGGAGACGCAAGCTGTAAAATAGAGCCGGTGCCACAATTGATCTACCCCTTTGAGGGGCAGATGTCCGGCAGGGCAGAGGGGGGTAAATGCCACGCACCAAGAGGGCAAACCCATGCCCGTTGAAACGAAAACCACCTGCCCCTATTGCGGTGTCGGCTGCGGCGTCATCGCCACCGTTGCCGATGACGGCATCGTTTCCGTCAAAGGCGATCCGGACCACCCCGCCAATTTCGGCCGGCTGTGTTCCAAGGGTTCGGCTCTGGCCGAAACCATCGGCCTCGACGGACGGCTGCTCCATCCCGAAATCCACGGAAAGCGAGTGGCATGGGACGAAGCGCTTCAACTCGTTGCTTCAAGATTTTCCGAGGCCATTTCCGAGCACGGCCGGGATTCGGTTGCCTTTTACGTTTCCGGCCAATTGCTGACGGAGGATTATTACCTCGCCAACAAGCTGATGAAGGGTTTCATCGGATCGGCCAATATCGATACGAATTCACGGCTTTGCATGTCGTCTTCGGTCGCCGGCCATCGCCGCGCCTTCGGGGCCGATACGATGCCCGGCACCTATGAGGATATGGAGCTTGCCGATCTGGTAATCCTCACCGGATCCAATCTCGCCTGGTGTCATCCCGTCCTCTATCAACGGCTTGCTGCCGCAAAGGCGGCGCGGCCGGACATGAAGGTGGTGGTCATCGATCCGCGCCGGACGATGAGCGCCGATATTGCCGATATGCACCTCGCCATCCGCCCGGATGGAGATGTGGCGCTGTTTACCGGTCTTCTGGCCCATCTTTCCGGCAGTTCCGCGTTCGATAACGCTTATGTTGGAAACCACACTGTCGGCTTCGATGCCGCGATGCAGGCAGCGACCGGGCACAGCCTGCCGGAGATTGCCGACAAGACCGGTCTGACAATCGTGGAATTGATTTCCTTTTACGAATTGTTCGAACGCACGCAAAAAACCGTCACCTGCTACAGTCAGGGCGTCAACCAGTCGCAAAGCGGCACCGACAAGGTCAACGCCATCATCAATTGCCACCTCGCCACAGGCCGCATCGGCCGGCCGGGCATGGGACCGTTTTCGCTGACCGGCCAACCCAACGCCATGGGCGGACGCGAGGTGGGCGGGCTTGCCAATATGCTGGCGGCCCATATGGCCATCGAGAACGCTGAAGACCGCGACCGCGTGCAGCGCTTCTGGGCCTCGCCGGCGATTGCGCAGAAGCCTGGCCTCAAGGCCGTGGATATGTTCCGGGCGGTTGCCGATGGCCGCATCAAGGCGCTGTGGATCATGGCCACCAACCCCGTCGTTTCCATGCCGGATGCCGGTGCCGTCGAGGCGGCGATCAAGGCCTGTCCCTTTGTCGTGGTGTCCGATGTCATCGCCAAGACCGATACCGCCCGCCACGCCCATGTGCTGTTGCCATCGCTCGGCTGGGGTGAAAAGGACGGCACGGTCACCAATTCCGAACGGCGTATTTCCCGCCAGCGCGGTTTTCTTGACGCGCCCGGTGAAGCAAAGGCCGACTGGTGGCAATTCGCCGAAGTTGGACGGCGCATGGGTTTTGACGCGGCCTTCGGCTACCGGCAACCTTCTGAGGTTTTCGCCGAGCATGCCGCTCTCTCCGGATTCGAGAACGCCGGAAGCCGCGATTTCGATATTGGCGGGATCGACCGTGATTCCTACGGTACGATGAAACCGTTTCAATGGCCAAAAGCCGGACCCGGTGAAGCCGCCACGACCCGCTTTTTCGCGGATGGCCGCTTTTTCCATGCGGATGGCAAGGCCCATTTCATCGCCACGGCACTGCCGGAGACCCGCAGGACATCGGCGGACTACCCGCTGACGCTTAATACTGGCCGTATCCGCGACCAATGGCACACCATGACCCGCACCGGCAAAAGCGCGCGTCTCACCGCCCATATCGCCGAACCCTTTGCCGAACTTCACCCGCGCGATGCACAGGCGCTGGGCATCGAAAGCGCCGATCTCGTGGAGCTTGAAAGCCCGCACGGCAAGGTCCTGCTGCGGGCTCTGGTCAGCGAGAGGCAGGCGCGGGGAGCTGTGTTTGCGCCGATGCACTGGAACGACCAGTTCGCCTCGCAGGCCCGCATCGATATGCTCGTGCCAGCGGTCACGGACCCACATTCCGGCCAGCCCGCTTCGAAGAATGTCGGCGTGAGTGCACGACGTTTTGTAGCGAAAGCCTATGGATTTGCGATCTCCCGCACCCGGCCTGATGCGCCGGGCTGCGCCTATTGGGCAGTTGCAAAGGCGGATGGCGGCTACCGCATGGAGCTTGCCTTCGAGGAACAGCCGCAGGACTGGACGCTCTGGGCGCGACGGGTTTTCGGAGTCGATATCAGGGTTGAGCCTCTGGGTTACAGTGACCGGCAGACGGGCGATCTGCGGCTTGCTTTCTTCGACGGTGGTACCTTGCTGGCAGCGCTGTTCGTCGCCAGAGAGCCGGTGGCCGTTGCCCGCAACTGGGCGATTTCACAGCTGAACGAACGCCATGAGGATTTGCGCATGCGTTTTGCCCTGGTCGCCGGGCGTCCCGCCGCCGGCCGCGCCGATCCGGGGGGGACGGTCTGCTCCTGCTTCAATGTCGGGGTCAACCAGATCACGGCCGCCATCCGCAATGGCTGCCACAGCGTCGAAGCCATAGGTGCTGCGTTGAATGCCGGAACCAATTGCGGCTCCTGCCGCGCCGAGATCAGGGGGATCATCGATGGATGCCTTAAAACCGCAGCGGAATGAACCGAACCGCATGGAGAAGCTCGCCAAGTTGCCGGTCTTCTGGGGGCTTGAGGGCAAGCGCGTGGTGCTGGCGGGCGGATCGGATGGGGCCGCATGGAAAGCGGAACTGCTGCTTGCCTGCGGGGCGGAACTTCACCTCTATTGCGAGGAAAGCGAGCTTTCGGAATGCTTTGCGGCGCTCGTCTCGACAAGCCAGATGCTGACATGGCATGACCGTTCCTGGGGTCCGGATAGTTTCAAAGGCGCGGAACTGGCGCTGGCGGATTGTGAAACCGACGAAGAGGCGGGAAGATTTTACAATGCCGCGCGCTCAGCCGGCGTGCCTGTCAATGTCATCGACAAGCCAGAATTCTGCCAGTTCCAGTTTGGCTCCATCGTCAATCGTTCGCCGGTGGTGGTGTCGATCTCCACCGATGGCGCCGCACCCATTCTGGCGCAGGCCATTCGCCGGCGCATCGAGACTTTGCTGCCGCTCGCTCTCAAGGATTGGGGCGCGCTTGCCCAGACCATCCGAGAGCGGGTCAATATACGCCTCGCGCCCGGCCCGGCGCGGCGTTCATTCTGGGAGAAATTTGTCGACCGGGCGTTTACCGAAAGGCTGGATGAGGGCAGCGAAGAAAGGCTGCTGACAGACATCGGCACGCAGGCAGGTCGGAAAGGATCGGCACGCGGCCTTGTGACGCTGGTCGGTGCCGGACCGGGCGATGCCGAGCTGCTGACGCTGAAAGCGGTACGCGCCTTGCAGGCGGCGGATGTCATTCTGTTCGACGATCTCGTTTCATCCGAGGTGCTGGAACTGGCGCGGCGGGAGGCGAAGCGTATGCTTGTTGGCAAACGCGGCGGCCGGGAAAGCTGCAAGCAGGAAGATATTAACGACATGATGATCCGCCTTGCCAAGGCCGGCAAAAGGGTAGTGCGGCTGAAATCCGGCGATCCGATGATTTTCGGACGCGCCGGCGAGGAGATCGCAGAGCTGGAGGCTGAAAACATCCCGGTCGAAATCGTACCCGGCATCACCGCGGCAAGCGCCATGGCTTCGCGGCTCGGCGTTTCCCTCACCCACCGCGATCATGCCCAGTCGGTCCGCTTCGTCACCGGGCACTCCAGACAGGGCAAGCTGCCGGAGAATATAGACTGGCAGTCCCTGTCGAACCCTTCCGTGACCACGGTTTTTTACATGGGCGGGCGAACCGCTGCCAGCATCGAGGAAGCCCTTCTGGCGCATGGCATGCCGGCCTCGACGCCCGTCGCCATCATGATTTCCGTCAGCCGCGAAAATGAGCAGCGCTGGTGCGGTTCGCTCGTGCAACTGGCTGCGGCGGTTGAGCGACTGGGCGTGAACGAGCCTATATTGATCGGCATCGGTGATGCGTTTGGTGCTGCAATCTCTGCGTTTTCCGAGATCGGCCTGCCGAAGCCGGTCCCGATGTCAATTCAGAAAGCCGGCTAATAATCTTGCTGGTTCGCGCGGATACGTTTTTCGCGTACCTCCGCAAGTGGACCTGATCGGCGCCACAAAACCGTCCCTTGACATTGGTTTTTCGTTCGCTCTTCAATAAAACGAAAAAATTGAAAGAGGAGGGAGGGTGAAATGATGCTCACACCGCGTCAGGATGAAATCGTTGCGCTGGCGAAAGCAAGCGGGCGTGTGCTGGTGGACGAGCTGGCCACGCGGTTTTCGGTAACGCCACAGACGATCCGCAAGGACCTCAACGATCTCTGCGATACGCGGGTGCTGACGCGCATCCATGGCGGCGCACTTTTTCCGAGCGGCAACGAAAACGTCAAATACGAGGCACGCCGTGCGATCGCCTCCTCCGAAAAGCAGGCGATCGGCGCCGCTGCCGCTGCCCTCATCCCCAACAACTCCTCGCTTTTCATCAATATAGGTACGACGACCGAGGCGGTGGGCGAAGCGCTGGCGGATCATCACGAGCTGATGGTCATCACCAACAATATTAATGTTGCCAATAGGTTACGGGTTTTTCCGGGCATCGAGGTGGTGATCGCTGGCGGCGTCGTGCGCGGTTCCGATGGCGGCATCGTTGGTGAGGCCGCAGTGGATTTTATCCGCCAGTTCAAGGTCGATTTCGCCGTCATCGGCGTTTCTGCGATCGATGAAGACGGCGCTTTGCTGGATTTCGACTTTCGCGAGGTCAAGGTTGCCCAGGCGATCATGTCCAACGCTCGCCACGTCATTCTTGTATCGGATTCACTGAAATTCGAGCGGACGGCGCCGGTGCGCATCGGCCATCTTTCACAGGTGCACACCTTCATTACCGATCATTGTCCGGTCGATTCGATTCGATCCATCTGTGCCGATCATGACGTCAGGTTGATTGAAACCGAGGTTGGGGAGCCTTGATCCGAACCGCCCCGGAATTTCGTTTGACATTCGTTTTGTCTTCAAATTAGATGTCCGTGCTTTCAATATATCGATGAGGAGAGCGTCGATGAAAGCGCGGGAGGGTCCATGTCTGACGAGGCAATCCACGATGTTTTCGTGATCGGCGGCGGCATCAACGGCTGCGGCATCGCGCGTGACGCTGTCGGCAGGGGTTATTCCGTTGCGCTTGCGGAAATGAACGATTTTGCTTCCGGCACCTCGTCGGCCGCCACAAAGCTCATTCATGGCGGTTTGCGTTATCTCGAACATTACGAATTTCGTCTGGTGCGAGAAGCGCTTATGGAGCGCGAGGTGTTGTGGGCCATGGCGCCGCACATCATCTGGCCTATGCGCTTTGTTCTGCCATTCCAGAAGGGCGGCGTGCGCCCGGCCTGGCTCGTGCGTCTCGGGCTTTTTCTTTATGACCATCTCGGCGGCCGCAAGCTTTTGCCCGCCACCCGCTCGCTCGATCTGCGCCGTGATCCCGCAGGGAAACCGCTGAAGCCGATTTTTGCCCGGGCTTTCGAATATTCTGACGGCTGGGTGGACGATGCCCGTCTTGTGGTGCTGAACGCCCGCGATGCCGCCGATCGCGGCGCCTTGATCCTCAACCGCACGCAGGTGGTTTCGGCACGCCGCGAAGGCGCCTTCTGGCGGGTCGAAACGAAAAATGGTGCCGGAGAAACCGCGACCTACCGGGCGCGCATGCTTGTAAATGCGGCCGGCCCCTGGGTAGACAAGGTTCTGGCTGCGACATTCGGTAAAAACAATGTCCACAATGTCCGCCTCGTGCAGGGCAGCCACATCATCGTGCGCAAGAAGTTTTCCGATCCGCGCGCCTATTTTTTCCAGAACCCGGACGGGCGCATCATCTTCGCCATCCCTTATGAGCAGGATTTTACCCTGATCGGCACGACGGATCGCGACTATACCGCCGACCCCCGGGCTGTTAAGATCAGCGACGAGGAGATCAGCTATCTTTGCAACGCGGCGAGCGAATATTTCGCTGAACCGGTGACGTCGGCCGATATCGTCTGGACCTATTCCGGCGTGCGGCCGCTGTTTGACGACGGCGCATCGAAAGCGCAGGAGGCAACCCGCGATTATGTGCTGAAAACCGAAGGAGCTGAAGGCGAAGCCCCGCTTCTCAATATCTTCGGTGGCAAGCTCACCACCTATCGACGGCTTGCCGAACATGCTCTTGAAAAAATCGGTGATGCGCTGGGTGAAAAGGGCTCGCCGTGGACGGCCGGTTCACATTTGCCGGGCGGAAATTTCGGTGCCGAGGCTTATGCGGGAGAGGTCACGGCCCTGCGGTCGCGTTATCCTTTCCTCGATGAGCGGCATGCGAAGCGGCTCATCCGCTGCTACGGAACGGACGCCGCGTCGATTATTGGCAATGCCGGGGACATGGCAGGGCTGGGACGGCATTTCGGCGGCACGCTTTATGAGGCCGAGGTGCGCTGGCTGATGGCCCGGGAATGGGCGCTGACGGCGGAGGATATTCTGTGGCGCCGCACCAAGCAGGGGCTTTTCTTTACCCAAGAAGAGGTGCGCGGGCTGGAGGATTATATCGATGACATTGCAGGTGGACGCTTGAAGGCAATCTGACGATCCGATCAAAAAGCGGAGGAGGCTTTGGATCACCATGCTTGAATTGCGAAACGTCTCGAAGATGGCCGGCGGTGAATATCATGTTCACCCGACCGATCTGACGTTGCAGCGCGGAAGCCTGAACGTCCTGCTTGGACCGACACTTTCGGGCAAGACGACACTCATGCGGCTGATGGCCGGGCTGGACAAGCCAAGTGGCGGTACGATTCTCTTCAATGGGGAGGACGTGACGGGCTGGCCGGTTCAGAAGCGCAACGTCGCCATGGTCTATCAGCAGTTCATCAATTATCCGGCGCTCAGCGTTTATGAGAACATCGCCTCGCCGATGCGCGTTGCCGGCAAGGACAAGGCAACGATCGACAGGGAGGTGAGGAAGGCCGCCGAGCTTCTGAGGCTGACGCCCTATCTAGATCGTACGCCTCTCAACCTTTCCGGTGGCCAGCAACAACGCACGGCACTTGCCCGCGCCATCGTCAAAAACGCCAATCTGGTGCTCCTCGACGAGCCGCTCGCAAATCTCGACTACAAGCTGCGTGAGGAGTTGCGTGAGGAATTGCCGCGTATCTTTGCGGAATCCGGTGCAATCTTTGTTTACGCCACGACGGAACCCTCCGAAGCTCTGCTGCTCGGTGGCAATACCGCGACGCTGAACGAGGGCAAGGTAACGCAATTCAGCCGCACGATCGAAGTTTACAGGCGTCCGGTGGATATCGTAACCGCGAAAATCTTCGCCGATCCGCCACTCAACACCATCGAGGTCATCAAGACGGGCGGCGCCTTCACGCGCGCCGACCATGCGGTTGTGCCGGTGCCGGCGCATCTTGCTGCCATGCCTGACGGTCCAGTGACCATTGCCTTCCAGCCACATCATCTTTTCCCACAGCAAAAGGGGCAGGCGGCGCAATCCATCCGGGCGCGGACACTGATCTCGGAGATCGCCGGATCGGAAAGCTTCGTACATGTGGAATTTTCAGGCCAGCGTTGGGTGATGCTGGCGCAGGGCATTCACGACATCGAGCCGGACACGGAGATCGAACTGTTTCTCGATACGCGGCACCTGATGGCTTTCGATACACACGGCCACGCCATCGGCGAAGCGGCTTAAGGGGAGATCGATCATGGCACGCATCACGCTCGATCATATTCGCCACGCTTACAACGCCAAGGCGCAGGCGGCAGGTGATTATGCCCTGAAGGAAGTTCATCACGAATGGGAGGATGGCGGTGCCTATGCGCTGCTTGGCCCTTCCGGCTGCGGCAAGACCACGTTGCTTAACATCATTTCCGGCTTGCTGCGCCCCTCGGAAGGTCGCATCGCCTTTGACGGAACGGATGTCACCGATCTTTCCACCGAAGATCGCAACATCGCCCAGGTATTCCAGTTTCCGGTCGTTTACGACACGATGACAGTCTATGACAATCTGGCTTTTCCGCTGCGCAACCGGCAAGTGCCGGAGGCCGAAATCGACCGCCGCGTGCGGGAAATCCTCGAGATGACCGATCTTTCCGGCATGGCAAAACGCCACGCGCGCGGACTTACGGCGGACCAGAAGCAGAAAATTTCGCTGGCGCGCGGGTTGGTGCGATCCGACGTCAATGCCATCCTCTTCGACGAGCCGCTGACGGTGATCGATCCGCATATGAAATGGGTGCTGCGCTCGCAGTTGAAGCGCCTCCACCGCCAGTCCGGTTTCACCATGGTCTACGTTACGCACGACCAGACCGAAGCGCTGACTTTCGCCGACAAGGTGGTGGTCATGTATGACGGTCAGATCGTCCAGATCGGCACACCCGCCGAGCTTTTCGAACGCCCGGGACATACGTTCGTCGGTTACTTCATCGGTTCGCCCGGCATGAATGTGATGCCTGCCAGCATCGATGGCGCAACGGCGGTTGTCGGCGGCCTGGGCGTTCCGCTTGCCGGCGTGCCGGTGGTGGATGGATCGAAGCGGATCGAAATCGGCATCCGCCCGGAATTCGTTCGGCTGGAGCGGGGTGGCATGCCCATCACCGTCGACAAGGTCGAGGATATCGGCCGGCAAAAGATCGTTCGCGCCCGGTTCGCCGGCCAAAAGCTTGCGATTGTCGTTCCGGAGGAGGAGGACATTCCGGCAGAAGCGGGTGTTCGCTTCGATCCGGCCGCTATCGGTGTCTTTGCCGATTCCTGGCGTGTGAAGATGGGGGCCTGACCATGGAAAAGACCTGGAACAACAAAGCGTGGTTCATGGTGCTGCCGGTTCTGGTGCTGGTCGCATTTTCCGCCGTCATCCCGCTGATGACGGTCGTGAACTATTCGGTGCAGGATACTTTCGGCAACAATCAGTTCTTCTGGGCGGGAACCCAATGGTTTCAGGAAATTCTTGGCTCCGACCGTTTCTGGAACGCGCTCGGACGCAATCTGGTATTTTCCGGCATCATTTTGGCGATTGAAATTCCGCTCGGCATATTCATCGCGCTCAAGATGCCCAAATCCGGCATCGGCGTGCCGGTCTGCCTCGTCACCATGGCGCTGCCCCTTTTGGTGCCATGGAATGTGGTAGGCACGATCTGGCAGGTGTTCGGCCGCAGCGATATCGGGTTGCTGGGTTATTACGCCAATCAGCTTGGGCTTGATTACAACTACGTCAACGATCCCGTCGACGCATGGATCACCGTCGTCATCATGGATGTGTGGCACTGGACAAGCCTCGTCGTCCTCCTGTGCTACGCCAGCCTCGTCTCCATTCCGGATGCCTATTATCAGGCAGCAAGGATCGATGGCGCATCGCGCTTTGCGGTTTTCCGGTTCATTCAGTTGCCGAAGATGAAGCGGGTGCTGCTGATCGCATTCCTGCTGCGCTTCATGGACAGCTTCATGATCTACACCGAGCCTTTCGTCGTCACCGGCGGCGGCCCCGGAAATTCCACCACCTTCCTGTCCATCGATCTCGTCAAGGTAGCGCTCGGCCAGTTCGATCTGGGTCCCGCGGCCGCCATGTCGCTGATCTACTTCCTCATCATCCTGCTGTTGTCCTGGGTGTTCTACACCGTGATGACCAGCCACGACGCGGAGACTTGAGACATGAGCGCCTCTGATGTCACCACAAGCGTGGAACTCAACGGTATCGGCAATCCACCGGTAAGAGCCAGTTCGGCAAGAATATCAGGCCTTGCTGCGAATTCACGATCGCGCCGCCGCCATGGGCCATCGCGCTTTTCCTGGCTGGTGCCGACGATCTACATCATCCTGCTGCTCGTGCCGATCTACTGGCTTATCAATATGAGCTTCAAGACGAACACAGAAATCGTCTCGTCGATGACGCTTTATCCGCACCAGCCGACGTTGCAGAATTATCGGACGATCTTCACGGATTCATCCTGGTATTCGGGTTACATCAACTCGATCATCTACGTCGTCATGAATATGGTGATCTCGGTCTCGGCGGCCCTCCCGGCGGCCTATGCCTTCTCCCGTTACCGCTTCCTGGGCGACAAGCACCTGTTCTTCTGGCTTTTGACCAACCGCATGGCGCCACCCGCCGTCTTCGCGCTGCCCTTCTTCCAGCTCTATTCCGCTTTCGGGCTGATCGACACGCATATTGCCGTGGCGCTGGCGCATTGCCTGTTCAACGTGCCGCTGGCGGTGTGGATTCTCGAAGGTTTCATGTCGGGTGTACCGAAGGAAATCGACGAGACCGCCTATATTGACGGCTATTCCTTCCCGAAATTCTTCGTGAAGATTTTCATGCCGCTCATTGCCTCCGGCATCGGTGTCGCCTGTTTCTTCAGCTTCATGTTCTCGTGGGTCGAGCTTCTGATCGCCCGCACGCTGACGACGACCGACGCCAAGCCGATCGCCGCGACCATGACGAGAACCGTTTCTGCCGCCGGCATGGACTGGGGCCTGCTCGCCGCCGCCGGCGTGCTGACGCTCATTCCCGGTGCGCTGGTGATCTGGTTTGTTCGCAATTACATCGCCAAGGGCTTTGCGCTGGGGAGGGTTTGACATGACGAAGATGCCCGATTTTACCTGGATGGCATGGACCTGGCAGACGGCCGCGTTTTTCGGTGCAATCGCCGTGTTGCTGGTTGGGATGTGGTTCTGGGAACAGTTCTCGCCCGGCGGCAACCCCCGCTTCGGCCTGCTGCGCTTCGAGACAACGCGTGGCGACAGGTTGTTCATTTCGCTGCTCGGCAGCGCTTTCATTCATCTTGCATGGCTCGGGCTGGTCGGCCCGAACCTGTGGTGGGCTCTCGCTCTATCGGCGGTTTACGCAATTGGCGTTTTCCGTTTCGTCTAGAGCAGGAAGAACGGTGCGGMGGAGGAAAACCGCACCCGGCAGACTTCGTGCAATCGCAACCCTTGGGAGGACTGATATGCGACGGCATCTGATGACGACGACGGCAGCCATGCTGCTGGCAATGACAGGTTCCGCTTTCGCCGGAATGGAGGAGGCAAAGCAATTTCTGGACAAGGAAATCGGCGATATGTCGTCGCTTTCGCGTGCAGATCAGGAAAAGGAACTGCAATGGTTTATCGATGCCGCGAAACCTTTTGCTGGCATGGACATCAAGGTCGTTTCCGAATCCCTGACAACACATGAATATGAATCGAAGGTCCTGGCACCGGCGTTTACCGCTATTACCGGCATCAAGGTCACGCACGACATCATCCAGGAAGGTGACGTCGTCGAAAAGATTCAGACCCAGATGCAGACCGGCCAGAACCTCTATGACGGCTGGGTGAATGACAGCGACCTCATCGGCACGCATTGGCGTTACCAGCAGGTGCGCAACCTCACGGATTTCATGGCAAATGAGGGCAAGGACGTCACCAATCCCGGCCTGGATCTCAAGGATTTCATCGGCAGCGCCTTTACGACGGCACCGGACAAGAAGCTCTACCAGCTTCCCGACCAGCAATTCGCGAACCTGTACTGGTTCCGCTACGACTGGTTCAACGACGACAAGAACAAGGCCGATTTCAAGGCCAAATACGGCTACGACCTTGGTGTGCCCGTAAACTGGTCGGCCTATGAGGATATTGCCGAATTCTTCACCGGCCGTGATGTCGGCGGCAAGAAGGTCTTCGGCCATATGGACTATGGCAAGAAGGACCCGTCGCTTGGCTGGCGCTTCACCGATGCCTGGCTTTCCATGGCCGGCAACGGCGACAAGGGCCTGCCAAACGGCCTGCCTGTCGATGAATGGGGCATCAAGGTCAACGACAAGTCGCAGCCGGTCGGCTCGTGCGTGGCACGCGGCGGCGATACCAACGGTCCGGCGTCGGTCTATTCCATCGAAAAATATCTCGAATGGCTGAAGAAATTTGCGCCGCCAGAAGCGCAGGGCATGACCTTCTCCGAATCCGGTCCGGTGCCGGCGCAGGGTAACATTGCCCAGCAGATCTTCTGGTACACAGCCTTCACTGCCGATATGGCCAAGCCCGGCCTGCCTGTCGTGAACGAGGACGGTTCGCCGAAATGGCGCGTCGCACCTTCCCCGCATGGCGTCTACTGGAAGGACGGCATGAAGCTCGGTTATCAGGACGTGGGTTCGTGGACGCTGATGAAATCCACCCCTGACGATCGCGCCAAGGCCGCATGGCTTTACGCGCAGTTCGTAACTTCCAAGACCGTGGATGTGAAGAAGAGCCATGTTGGTCTAACCTTCATTCGCGATACCACCATCCATCACAAGAGCTTCACGGACCGGGCCGCCAAGCTTGGTGGTCTGATCGAGTTCTATCGCTCGCCCGCTCGCGTGCAATGGTCGCCAACCGGCACCAACGTGCCTGACTATCCGAAGCTGGCACAGCTCTGGTGGCAGGCAATTGGCGATGCATCTTCGGGTGCCAAAACCGCTCAAGCCGCAATGGACTCGCTCTGCGCCGAGCAGGAAAAAGTCATGGCCCGTATCGAGCGCGCCGGTGTGCAGGGCGATATCGGCCCAAAACTGGCGGAAGAACACGATATCGACTACTGGAACAAGGACGCCGTTTCGAAGGGCAATCTGGCACCGCAGCTGAAGATTGCCAACGAAAAGGAAAAGCCGGTCACCGTCAATTACGACGAGCTGGTCAAAAGCTGGCAGAAGTAATGTCTGCGTGAAATCTTAAACCGGGGCGGCTTTGCCGCCCCGTCATTGCGTTTGAAAGGGAGTGACATAATGGGCGGTTATATTCTGGCGATCGATCAGGGGACGACATCGACAAGGTCGATGGTCTTTGATCGCGACATGCGGGTCATCGGTGTCGGCCAGCGAGAATTTCCGCAGCATTTCCCGGCCTCCGGCTGGGTCGAACACGATGCCGAGGATATCTGGAAAAGCGTGCTTGAAACAATCCGGCTGGCGCTTGCCGATGCCGGTATCTCCGCTTCCGATATCGAGGCGATCGGTATCACCAATCAGCGCGAAACGACCGTGCTGTGGGACCGTAATACGGGTGAGGCCGTGCATCGGGCCGTTGTCTGGCAGGATCGCCGTGCTGCACCAATTTGCGAGGATTTGAAACGAAGGGGGCTGGAGCCGCTCTTTTCGAAAAAGACCGGTCTGCTGCTCGACCCCTACTTTTCCGGCACGAAGCTGAAATGGCTTCTCGACAGCGTCAGCGGCCTTCGCGAAAAAGCCGTGAAGGGCGAAATCTGCTTCGGCACGGTCGACAGTTTCCTGATCTATCGCCTCACCGGCGGTCGCCGCCATGTGACCGACGCCACCAATGCCTCGCGCACGCTGATCTACAATATCGAGGACAATGCCTGGGATGACGAATTGCTGTCCATCCTCGACATTCCCCGCGCCATGCTGCCGGAGGTGCTTGATTGCGCTGCCGATTTCGGCGTAACGGACAAGGCGCTTCTGGGTGCGGAAATTCCGATCCTCGGCGTCGCCGGTGATCAGCAGGCTGCCGTTATCGGTAACGCCTGCTTCGAACCCGGCATGATGAAATCGACCTATGGCACCGGCTGCTTTGCGCTTCTCAATACCGGCACCGACCGGGTCGCCTCGACAAACCGGTTGCTGACGACCATTGCCTACCGTCTCGATGGCGTGACGACCTATGCGCTCGAAGGCTCGATCTTCATTGCCGGCGCCGCCGTGCAATGGCTGCGTGACGAGCTCGGTTTCATATCGGTCGCGTCTGAAGTCAGCGCGCTTGCCGAAAAGGCTGATCCCAAGCAGCGGGTTTACCTCGTGCCGGCCTTCACCGGCCTTGGCGCGCCCTATTGGGATGCCGAAGCGCGGGGCGCGATTTTCGGCCTGACGCGTGGCACCGGCCCTGCGGAGTTTGCCCGTGCGGCTCTCGAAAGTGTCGCCTATCAGACTTTCGATCTTCTGGATGCCATGCGCAACGACTGGGCGGGCGACAATGGCAAGACGGTGCTCCGGGTCGATGGCGGCATGGTTGCCTCGGATTGGACCATGCAGCGGCTGGCGGACATTCTCGCTGCACCGGTCGACCGGCCGGTATTCCTGGAAACCACCATTCTCGGTGCGGCATGGCTCGCAGCATCGCGCGCCGGCATCTGGCCGGACCGGGAGGCCTTTGCCGCCCATTGGAAACGGGATCGCCGTTTTCTGCCAGATATGGATGAGACTGAGCGTAAGAGCGCCATCGCGGGGTGGCGTGATAGTGTTGGCCGCTGCCTCTCGAAACGGGAAGATTGACGCAAGCAAGCGTCTTTTTTACGCAAAACTGCCCGGTGCGATGCTCTTGCTGGATACCAGATCGGAAAGGGCGCGCACCAGTTTTGTGTCCGCGCCCTTACTTGGCTGAAGCACGAATTCCACGTCTTCGAGCGCCGGCAGCACATCAGCCGCAATCTCCCTGAGGCCGGCTGGCGCCATGCTGCGCGGTTGCACGAGGATCCCCATGCCCGCCCTTGCGGCAGCGGTCAGTCCGCTAAGGCTGCCACAGGTGCAGACGATCCGCCACGCGAGACCTGCCCGATCCAGCGCTTCCTGTGCCGCCTTTCGAGTAATGCTTGGCGGCGGAAAGGCGATCAACGGCAGGGCGTCCGGTTGGCTCAGCATTCGCTCCGGGTCACGCGCGAGCCATACCAGAGGTTCGCGGTACAGGAAGTGGCCGAGCTTATCACCGAGTCGACGTTTCGCGAGCACGACGTCCAACTCGCCATTATCCTGCATCTGGTAAAGCACGCCGCTCAGCGACACCGTCAGCTCCAGATCGACCAAGGGATACAGGCGGATGAATTCTTCCAGAATGGCGGTGAGCCGGCTGGCGACGAAATCCTCGGAAACGCCGAGCCTTAAGCGCCCGCGCAGGCGGTTTTCGCTGAATAGCGATGAAACCCTGCTGTCGATCTCCAGCATATTGCGGGCATAACCGAGCAGCGCCTCGCCTTCGCCCGTCAGCTTCACCTGATGGGTGCTGCGCGCAATCAACCGACGGCCAAGTGCCGCCTCAAGCCGCTGAATATGCTGGCTGACGGTGGATTGGCCGATGCCCAGCCGCTCGGCAGCCAGCGTGAAGCTGCCGGTTTGCTGAAGCATCACGAAGCTGGCAAGATGTTGAAGGTTCAGCATTTATCTCATATCGTGATAACTGTTAGTCTTTGCATCCGAATTCATGATGAGCGATAGTATGGGATATTTCAAGCAAAACCGATGTCGGAAAGACCTCCCATGACCCGCTTCCTGCCTGACCGTTTCACCATGATGCTGGTGGTCACCGTGATCCTGGCTTCCCTTTTGCCGATCAGCGGACAGCCAGCGGTGTATTTCGGGCTTGCCACGAAACTGGCAATCGCATTGCTGTTTTTTCTCCACGGCGCGCGGCTGTCGCGGGATGTGGTGATTGCGGGTATCTTGCACTGGCGCCTGCACATGGCGATCCTTCTCGTCACCTTCGGCCTTTTCCCATTGCTGGGCGTGGCGATCGGTTTCATTCCCGAGAGCATTCTGCCGGCACCGCTATATATGGGTGTGCTGTTTCTCTGCGTCCTGCCGTCGACGGTGCAATCGTCCATCGCCTTCACATCCATGGCAGGCGGAAACGTGCCTGCCGCGATCTGTTCAGCCTCCGCCTCGAATATTTTCGGTATGGTGCTGACGCCGCTGCTGGTCGGGCTGCTGTTCACGGTCGGTGGCCATGGTGGTGGATTTTCGCTGGATGCGTTCCTGCAAATCTTCCTGCAACTGCTCTTGCCCTTCATCGCCGGCCAGGTGCTGCAGCCGTGGATCGGTGACTGGATCAGGGCACGCAAGAAATTGCTGTCGCCGGTCGATCGCGGTTCCATCCTGATGGTGGTCTATCTTGCCTTCTCCGAAGCAGTTATCGAAGGCATATGGCAGACGTTTTCCGTGCGCGATATCGGCGTTGTCATCGGCATCAATATCGTTCTTCTGGCGCTTGTTCTCTGCGTGACGATGTTCGGCAGCCGGGCGCTCGGTTTCGACAAGGCGGATGAAATCACCATCACCTTCTGCGGGTCGAAGAAGAGCCTTGCCAGCGGCGTGCCCATGGCAGGAGCGATCTTCGCCGGCCAGAGCATCGGCGCAATCGTATTGCCAATCATGCTCTTCCATCAGATTCAGCTGATGGTGTGCGCAGTGCTGGCCCAGCGTTATGCCCGCAAGGCCCATGAAAAAGCAGCGATAACGGAAACTGTCGCTGCGGAAGGCGCGGCAGTATCCACCCGCTGAGGGATGAATTTTCGGCAAACAAAAACGGCCCCTACGGGGCCGTTCGTTTGACATCCGGATCGGCTTAGTTGACCTGGGCCGGCGTGATCTGTGCTTCGATCGTCTTCGGCGCATCTGCGCTGTCGGAGGAGATCGCGATACGGCGCGGTTTCATGGCTTCCGGAATATTGCGGACGAGATCGATGTGAAGCAGGCCATTCTTCAGGGAAGCGGTCTGGACTTCGACATGATCGGCCATCTGGAAGCGGCGTTCGAAAGCGCGCGTGGCAATGCCGCGATACAGGAACTCGCCTTCAGACGACTTCTCATCTGCAGCCTTCTCGGCTTTCACCGTCAGCGTATTGGCACGGGATTCTATGCTTAGTTCCGTTTCATCGAAACCGGCAACCGCCATGGTTATACGATAGGCGTTTTCACCCGTCCGCTCGATGTTATAGGGCGGATAGGACTGGGCCTGTTCGGGTTGACCGAGGCCGTCGAGCATCGAAAAAAGACGATCGAAACCGACGGTGGAGCGATAGAGGGGGGAAAAATCGACGTGACGCATGGTGTCCTCCTTATGAAGCGACTGTTTGCGGTTGATCCGGCGTCCCGTTCTGGCGACGGCCGGACATATGGCGCGGCCCCGTTCTGGCTGCCGCATGAATGAGATGGGAATGGCTTGGCGCTCCGTCAAGGGGGCGCTTTAAAGCGGAAAGGGCGACAACAAGATGAACCATCGCTGAACATCCGGTTCCAGCATCGTTCAGTTTGAGAGCCATAAATATCCGTCATCGGAGACATGCTCCGTGGCAGAAGCAATAACGTCCCTTCTTCTTCTGCCCTATTCGCCGGAACCGCGACTGCTTTAACCGACGGTTCCGGCAATTTTTTCTTTGACCTTCCGCCGCCGCCGACCTATCCCGAAAAGGCAGAGAAGCCGGAAAAGACCGATGATCGAAGCCACATTGCGCGAGAGCGAAGACAACCCGGTTCCCGGCAACCATACCGCCGGTTATTTCACCGGCCACGGCGGCAAACAGCTTCGATACGCGATCTTCCGCGCCAGCCGACACATTGCGCGCGGAACTGTGGTTCTGCTGCATGGTCGCAACGAATGTATCGAGAAATATTTCGAGACCGTCAGCGATCTGACGGCCATGGGATTCTGGGTCGCGACCTTCGATACGCGTGGGCAGGGCGGTTCCGAACGGCTGCTGAAGAAGCCAGGCGCCGGGCATGTACGACGTTTTTCCGACTACAAGCGCGATATAAGTTTGTTTCTCGAACAGGTGGTGCTGCCGGATACCCGGCTGCCATTCTTCATGATCGCGCATTCAACCGGCGCACTTGCAGCACTGGCCGCAGCACCCGGCCTGTCGAACAGGATCGACCGTCTGGCGCTTTGTTCGCCCTTTATCGAGCTGGACAGCCAGCAATCCGTTCCTTCGTCCGTCATCCGGCTGGTCGCGACCGCTTTAAGCCTGTTGGGTCTTGGAAAGCTTCAGCTCGGCAGGGATCAGCGCGAACGGGATTTCGATGGCAACCCGCTGACCTCTGACGCCAGACGTTTTGCCAGAAATCTTGCGCTGCATCGGCAATTTCCGGAACTCTTCATCGGCGCACCGACAGCGCGATGGGTTTATGAAGCGCTGAAAACAATGGGTCGGGTGACCCGTCAGGACCATCTGACGGACATAACCATTCCCACCCTCATTCTTGCGCCGATGCTGGATACGATCACGCCCTATAAGGCGCAGGAGGAACTCTCGCGCAACTTCCGCGCGGCGCAGCTTCTTCCCATAACCGGCGCGCGCCATGAATTGCTGCATGAGCGCGACGTTTTCCGCAAACAGGCGCTGGCGGCCATCGACGCCTTTTTCGCGCCGGAATGACGCGGCGATGACGGGGATGGCGCGGTTTGCGCCATCCCCGTCAGTCGTATCATCTACAGTTTTGAAAGAATGGCGAGCGCCTGTTCGTGCACGGCTTTGGAACCGGCTGCCAGAATGCGGCCGCCATTTTCCGGACGCCCCCCATCCCAGGTGGTGATGATGCCACCTGCCTGTTCGATCACCGGAATGAGCGCGCCGACATCATAGGGCTTTAGGCCCGATTCGATCACCAGATCGACATGGCCGGCGGCAAGCAGGCAATAGGCGTAACAATCCACGCCGTAACGGAAAAGGCGAACCTGATCCTGCACCTTGTCGTAAAGGGGCTTTTCTTCCGTCGTGAAGATATGGGGTGTCGTGGTGAACAGCACAGCATCCGACAGCGAAGCGCATTCGCGCGTGCGGATCTTGCGTTCACCATCCGGCCCGAAATACCATGCGGCCTCGCCGTCGGCGAAATAACGCTCTTTCGTGAAGGGCTGGTCCATGATGCCCATCGAAGCGCGGCCGGCCGACTGGAAGCCGATCAGCGTGCCCCAGACCGGCACGCCGGAAATGAAGGCGCGTGTGCCGTCAATCGGATCGATAACCCAGATATGTTCGCGATCGAGGCCGACATTGCCGTGTTCTTCACCAAGAATGCCGTGTTGCGGGAAACGTGCCTCGATGAGGGCGCGAATGGCGCTTTCTGCTGCCTGATCGCCTTCCGTCACCGGGTCATAGCCGCCGTCCTCCTTGTTGGTGACGGCAATGCCTGTGCGGAAGCGGGGAAGCGTTTCAGCGCTGGCGGCTTCGGCAAGTTTGAAGAAGAAATCCCGGTCGGGCAGCATGCGAAACCTCATTGCCTGAATTATTGGGCCTGAACTGTATGGCGAAATGCATAGACCGGAATTGCACCCGCCGTCCACACGTACGGATGCAAGCAAGGCCGATTCCAAATTTTCAGCATAAGCCTAAAAAAAGTGCATAAAATAAAATGATTGACAATTGTGCATATAGTGCGTAGCGTGACCCTGCAGTCTTTGACTGTAAATACCCTCCTTGGGTGTTTCCTCCCTAGACTTGACCGCGCCAAGGCGCGGTTTTTTTTGCCCGGCGCGTGGCCAGGCGGTCTGGAAGGGGGATCTGAAATATCCTGGAATTTGATGTGTTATTCGGCGGCGAGCGAGGTTTCGATCGCGTATTCCGAAACGAAAGCGCCGAGCTGGCGCATGAAGATTTCAAGCGATGCCTGAATGGCTGGAAAATCTGCTTTCTTCGAAAGCGTTTTTTCATCGACGTACAGCGCCCGATTGACCTCGATCTGGAGCGCGTGAAGAGAGCGGATCGGTCGCCCGTAATGTTCCGTGATGAAGCCGCCGGCATAGGGCTTGTTGCAGACCGCAACGAAACCCAGTTCTTCAAGAAAATGCAGAGCGGCGCGGGAGACCTCCTGGGAAGCACTGGTGCCGTAGCGATCGCCTATAATGACATCCGGCCGCAGGTTCGAGCCGGCAACGCGGATATTGCCCGGCATCGAATGGCAATCGATCAGTACCGCCATGCCGAAATTGGCGTGGGTGCGTGACAGCAGCCGGCGCAGGCAGGCGTGGTAGGGTTTGTAAATCGTCTCGATGCGTGACAGCGCCTCGTCCACCGGCAGGCGGTGGGCATAGATGTCCATATTCTCGGCGACGATACGGGGTACCGTTCCCAGGCCGCCGGCAACCCGCATGGAGCCGATATTGGCATAGGGAGGTAGAGTGCCTTCGAACATGCGCGGATCAAGCTCGTAGGGCTCGCGATTGACGTCGAGATACGCGCGGGGAAAATTGGCTTTCAGCAGCGGCGCACCGATGTCGGGCGCAGCGGCGAACAGCTCGTCAACGAAATGATCTTCCGAGCGCCGGATCTCGTGCGAATCAAGCCGTGCCGATTCCAGAAAGGAGATGGGGTAACAGCGACCGCTATGGGGTGAATTATAGACGAATGGCAGGGTTTGAACGGCAGGTTCCGTTACTTCGAACAGCTCGTATTCACCCGTTATCCAGTCCATTCAGTGCCATTTACCATGTCGTAAACTATCAGGATGTTCATGTTGCCAGTTACGGTGCGGCAAGTCCATACTATCGACCATGCAGCGCTATACCGATTCTTGTGTTCACATGATATTTACCGTGAAAATCCTATAATCGGGCTAGGGTATCTCAAACATTGAGCAGTTACGGTCACTTATGATGAATCAGAAAATTCTTCTCGCTGAAGATGATAACGATATGCGCCGCTTTCTCGTCAAGGCGCTGGAAAAAGCCGGTTACAAGGTTTCTTCCTTCGACAATGGCGCAAGCGCTTACGACCGGCTTCGCGAAGAGCCTTTCTCGCTGTTGCTGACAGATATCGTCATGCCCGAAATGGATGGCATCGAGTTGGCCCGGCGCGCGACTGAACTCGACCCCGACCTGAAAGTCATGTTCATCACCGGCTTTGCGGCCGTCGCGCTGAACGCCGATTCGAAGGCTCCAAAGGATGCCAAGGTGCTTTCCAAGCCGTTCCATCTTCGCGATCTGGTGGATGAGGTCAACAAACTCCTTGTGGCGTAAGGGGTCTCAAAAAACCTTCACAAAACCGAAAAAAAGCAGTTGACGCATGAACCGGTTTTGTGGTCTATCCGCCGCCACGGAGGGCGTGTAGCTCAGCGGGAGAGCACTACGTTGACATCGTAGGGGTCACAGGTTCAATCCCTGTCACGCCCACCATCCGAATTCTTAAATATCAAGGCCTTGCGAGAAATCGCAGGGCCTTTTTGCATAGTGGCCCGAGTGTCAATCGAACCTGTTCCCTATGGAGTATGCGTCAACGGTCCCATCACAGGAACCGGCTGCGACACCGTCATAAATACCACTCCAAATAGGGCAAAGAGGATCGGCGGGAGGACTTTGCGGCCTTCCATGCGGCATGGACATGGAGAAGGGCGTGATGAACCGAAGCGTTTGCGCGCTACCCGCCATTTGGCGTCCTGAGTGCATCGCGCCTTGCCATCCCTTGGTCTTAAGACATCCGACTGCCGCCAGCTGATTGGTATAGGCACGCTGATTGACTGCCTATTCGATCCGCGGAGTTCGCTCGAGCGACGGGCTATCCTGTAGGCAGCCTCCAAACTATCCATGCGCTCCGCAATAAATTTCACTCAAAAAAATAAAATTCAAACCGGATTGACGCTTGCCCGGTTTCCCGATATCTCAAACGTCATGCAATAAATTACACGACTTAAAATTTATTGCGGACTGGTCATTGTCCTTGGGAGGGGAATATGTTGGCTTTTCTGAAATCGACCGTTGCCGCGGGTGTTTTAGCCGTGGCGATTTCCGCAGGCGCCGGCTCTCAGGCCGCTGCTGCGGGCAAATTCGCCTGTGAACCGGGCGAGACCTATGTGATGAACGTCATGGTTTCCAGCCACCCCTATTGGGTGCCGGTCTTTGAAGGTTTCAAGCAGGCCGCGAAGGCCTTGGGCTGCGAGGCCGTTTTCACCGGCACGCCCGAATACGACATCACCAAGCAGATCGCTTCCTTCGAGCAGGAACTGGTGAAGAAGCCGAAAGGCATATTGCTGCATCCGATGCAGGCCGATCCCTTTATCGAACCGATCAACAAGGCGATCGACTCCGGTGTTTCGGTGACGACTTTTGCGGCGGATTCGCCGAAGTCAAAACGCACCGCCTACATCACCTCGGACAATGTTGCCGAGGCGAAGTTTGCGGCTGACGAGATCGTCAAGAAGCTGGGCAAGAAGGGCGAATATGCCGTTCTCGAAAATCCGGGCCAAAGCAACCATGATCTGCGCGTCACCGCACTGATCGATTACATGGGGCGCACTTATCCGGAAATGAAGCTCGTCGGCCGCCAGGCGACCAACCAGGATGCAAACGTCGCCTATCAGGCGGTGGGTGCCCTGTTGCAGGCCAACCCCAATCTCGGCGCATTGTGGATTCCTGAAGCCGGCTCGGCTGAAGGCGCAACGACCGCTGTTCTCGAGGCCAAGAAGAAGGTCCTGATCCTGCATGCGGATATTACCCCGGCGACGCTGGAGCACATCAAGCAGGGCAACATCTACATGTCCATCAATCCCAATCAGGGCGTTCAGGGCTTCATGGGTTTCATGAACACCTTTCTGGGTGCCCATTCGGATCTGATCGACCCCTTCAACGACTACAAGGTATCAGGCTTCAACCCGATGCAGGTGCCTTCGATGGACAATGGTTTCGCCGTGATTACCAAGGCGAACGCCGCTTCCTTTGATCTCAATGACTATATGAAGGGGCGCTGACGCGCCGCCCTGAAACCGGCGAGGTTTACGCCTCGCCGGCAAAGGGGAGCCACGTTCGGGAGGGGCGTTATGGGCGAGGTCATCCTCAACATGACGAATATTCACAAGGCGTTCGGGCCCGTGCGGGCGTTACGCAGTGCTGCCTTTGAGCTGCGGCGGGGAGAAATCCATGCGCTCGCGGGTGAAAACGGCGCCGGTAAATCGACGCTGATGCATATTATCGATGGCATTTTGCAGCCCGATGGCGGCGAAATCCTGCTGGACGGCAAACCGGTCAAAATATCCTCGCCCAATGCGGCGAACCGGCTCGGTATCGGTTTCGTGCATCAGGAGATTGCGCTTTGCCCGGAAATTTCGGTTGCCGAAAACATGTTCATGTCGGAGACCGGCCAAAGCAAATCCTGGTTCATGAATTATCGCGATCTTGGCAAGCGGGCGGCAACCATCCTCAAGGAAATCGGCGATATCGATCCCGCCAGCCGCGCCGGTGATCTGTCGATTTCGCAACAGCAGATCGTCGAGATTGCCAAGGCGCTGACGCTGGACTGCCGTATCCTGATCCTTGATGAGCCGACGGCGGCTTTGACCGAAACCGAGGCCCAGACCCTTTTCCGGATCATGCACCGGCTGGCGGAACGCGGAATTGCGATCATCTATATCTCGCACCGGATGGCGGAGATTTTTGAGCATTGCGACCGCATCACGGTGATGCGCGACGGTTGCCACATCAGGACGGAGAATATCTCGGAGATTTCCCCGGAGGAAGTCGTCAACAGCATGGTGGGACGGGTGCTCGACAAGCTCTACCCACCGAAACTTACGGAAGAAGAAAAATCGAATGACGTCATTCTCTCTGTTCGGGGACTGAACGAGGGAAAGCGCGTTTTCGATGTCGATTTCGATCTGCGCCGGGGCGAAATCCTCGGGCTCGCCGGCCTGATCGGCGCAGGTCGAAGCGAAATTGTCCGTGCGGTCTGCCGGCTGGAGGGAAAACCAAAAGGCGAGGTCACGTTGCGCGGCCGGCCGCTGAGGCTCAATGACTATCGCGACAGCATTCGGGAGGGGCTGGTCTATCTGTCGGAAGACCGCAAGGGCGATGGGCTGTTTCTCAACATGTCCATTGCCGCGAATGTCTCGGCGCTCGATGTTGGCAGGATATCGAACGGCATGGGCTTTATCGAACGGCGCAAGGAAATGAAGCGCGCCGACGAGTTGGGACGCCGGCTGAAATTGCGGGCAAACAGCGTCGGTGACGCTGTCTCTACCTTGAGCGGCGGCAACCAGCAGAAGGTGGCACTGGCAAAGATGCTGTCGGTGGAGCCACAGGTCGTCTTTCTCGACGAGCCGACACGCGGGGTGGATGTGGGCGCAAAGGCCGAAATCCACCGCCAGATCCGGGAATTGGCACGCGAGGGTGTGGGCGTGATCGTCATATCCTCTGAATTGCCGGAACTCATCGGTGTCAGCGACCGCGTGCTGGTCGTGCGCGAGGGGCGCATTGCCGGCGAGGTTGAGGGTGAGAACATGACGGAAGAAAAGATCATGCAGCTTGCATCGATCAATATTGCAGAGAGCCCGGCAGGGGCCTGAGGGAGCGGGAAAATGGCAACATCGGAAACACCTTCGGGCATTGCAGAAGTGGCGGTTCGCCGCACAGGCTGGTGGGAACCGGCGCTCAAGGCACGGGAAACCGGACTTATCGTCATCATCCTCGCCCTTTTCGCGGTGATGTCTTTCATATCCCCGTATTTCCTGACGGTCGACAATCTGCGGGCCATGGCGATGGTTTTCGCCATCGAAAGCATCGTCGTGGTCGGCATGACGATCCTGCTAATCTCGGGCGGCATTGATCTATCCGTCGGTTCCGTCACGGCGCTTGCGATGGTTGCGGCTGGCTGGCTATTCCTCAACGGTGTCGATCCCTGGGTCGCGGCCGGGCTGGCAATCTGCCTCACCACGTTGGTCGGCATGGCCATGGGATTTCTGACAACGGTCATCGGCCTGCATCACTTCATCGTATCGCTCGGCGTCATGGTGATTGCGCGCGGCGTCTGCCTGCTCGCAACGGGCGGCCGGCCGCTCGGTCTCTACTCGCTGCCGCCGGAATTCAAATTCATCGGCCAGGGCGCGCTTGGCGGCATTCCGCTGGTGCTGATCATATTCGCGGTGGTGGTCGTCTGCTTCGATCTCTTGCTGCGGCGCACGACGGCATTCCGTAAGGTGTTCTATACCGGCAGCAATCCGAAAGCGGCGGCTTATTCCGGCATCCGCGTCGGCCGGGTGGTGTTTGCCACCACCACGCTTTGTTCGATGCTGTGCGGTGTCGCAGGCGTGATCTACATGGCCCGCTTCGGGTCAGCACAGCCGAGCTTCGGAGTCGGCATGGAACTTAACGTGATTGCAGCCGCGGTCATCGGCGGCGCCAGCCTTTCGGGCGGCTCGGGCACCATTCTCGGCGCAATCCTCGGGGCGATCCTTCTGTCGGTCGTTTCCAGTTCGCTTGCCTTGCTCAATGTGTCTGTCTACTGGCAGGACATCATCAGGGGAAGCATATTGCTGACGGCGGTCCTGTTCGACCACTATCTTGTCAAGCGTCGCCGCTGAGCGCCTGTGGTAATTGGAGATATACGATCATGCTGGATACCAAGGACGATTTCGATCAACAGAGGCAGATGTACTCCGTCCTGGTGCTGCATTTCATCGAGGGCGTGAAGCAGTCGGAAATTGCCGAGCGGCTCAATCTCTCCCACACCAAGGTGAACCGCATGATAGCGGCGGGCCGCAAGGCAGGCATGGTAAAGATCACTATCGCCAGTCCCTATCAGAGGCTGGTGGACCTCGAAAACGAGATCACACGCCGCTTCGGCCTCAGACAGTCGGTGGTGACACCAACGGTGTCCGACAATCCGGAAACCGCGCTGCAGATGGTCGGACGCGTGGCCGCCAACCACTTGCTGGAGACGATCCGCGACGGCGACGTGATTGCGATTACCGGCGGCAAGGCGGTGAGCGCCGTCGTCGATAATCTGGAGGCGGAGCGCCGTTTCGATGTGCGGGTAGTGCCGCTGACCGGGGGTGTGCAGGGCAAGCATTATACGGATGTCAATCATCTGGCCACGCAACTGGCGGAAAAGCTCGGCGGCAGCGCGTCGCTCATTCATGCGCCGCTATTTGCCGAGGATGAGGAACAGCGTGATCTCCTGATGAATGTCGCTTCGATCCGCGAAGTATTCGACTTAGCGCGGCAGGCGCAGGTGGCACTGGTTGGCATCGGTTCCGTGGAGGCGCCCGGTTCCGGTTATTACGATCTGCTGCCGGATGTGGCCCGTGGCGGGCAGGCGCTGGTGGATGCGGGCATTGCCGGGGAATTCCTTGCCCATCTCACCATGGCGGATGGGCAGCTGGCGCGGATCGATCTCAACTCGCGCGTGGTGGCGCTGGACCCCGGGCAGCTTGCCCGGTGCCCGAACATCATCGGCGTGGCGGCCGGGGCCATCAAGGCCGGACCGGTGGCAGCCACGCTTGCCGGCCGCTATCTGACCTCGCTCGTCGTGGACGAGGCGATCGCCGGCTATTTACTGGATCAGGAAGAGGGGGAAACTTCGTGACGGACAATTCAATATTGACCCGGACGATTGGCGGCAGCAGTATCAGCGCATCAGCCGTGGGGCTGGGCACCTGGGCCATCGGCGGCTGGATGTGGGGCGGCACCGATGAGCGGCAATCCGTCGCCGCTATCCAGGCCTCCATTGACGCCGGCATTTCCCTGATCGATACCGCGCCAGCCTATGGCATGGGTCTTGCGGAAACCATCGTCGGCAAGGCGATTGCCGGCCGGCGCGACAAGGTGGTGCTGGTCACCAAATGCGGGCTGGTCTGGCATGTGAACGAGGGCGCCTATTTCTTCCACCAGGATGGCAAGGCCGTTCACCGTTATCTCGGCGCCGCTTCGATCCGGCATGAGGTCGAAGAGAGCCTGAAGCGGCTTGGAACCGACTATATCGACCACTATGTCACCCACTGGCAGGATGCGACGACGCCAATTGCCGAGACGGTGGAAACGCTTGTCCGCCTGAAGGACGAAGGCAAGATCCGTTCGATCGGCGCGAGCAACGTCTCGCCGGAGGATTTGGTAGCCTATATCGCCACCGGCGCGCTGGATGCCATCCAGGAAGAGTATTCAATGGTGCGGCGGGACATCGAGACGACACTTCTGCCGCTTTGCCGCACGAGTGCTGTTTCGGTCCTGAGCTACTCGTCGCTGGCGCTCGGTCTCCTCTCGGGCAAGGTCGGACCCGAACGGGTTTTTGCAGGGGATGATCAGCGCAAGGGCAATCCGCGTTTCAGCCAGGCAAACCGCGAGAAGATCGCGCGGCTGACGCGGGGTCTGGAGCCGGTGGCCGAAGCGCATGGGGCGTCGATTGCGCAGGTCGTGATTGCCTGGACGATTGCCCAGCCCGGCATAACATTCTCGCTGTGCGGCGCGCGCGATCCGGCTCAGGCGGTTGAAAACGCTGCTGCGGCCCGCCTGCGCCTTGCGGAAAATGAACTGGCTCTCATCAGCGCCGGCGTTGCCGAGCATCTCGTGGGGCTCGATGGGTAAATCATGTAGCTGAGACGGGGCTTCAGGCGAATAGCGCATAATTTTCGTCACCCCTCTCTCTCGTCGCTTTAAACGTTTAACAACATTGGGACGCTGGTTGTTAGCCAGCGAACGGTATTCCTATGCCCAGTTTTCGCGAGGACGCTCTACGCCGCATCCGGCAAGACGGTGATTTCGACGCCGTCGTCATCGGTGGCGGTATCAATGGTATCGCCGCCTATCGCGATCTCGCTTTACAGGGACTGCGGGTGCTTCTGGTAGAGCGCAACGACTTCTCGTCCGGTTGCAGTGCTGCACCCTCGCGCATGATCCACGGCGGCCTGCGGTATCTCGAAAATGGTGAATTCGGCCTTGTGGCGGAATCGCTGCGGGAGCGTGATGCGCTTCTGACGCTGGCACCGCATATGGTTCATCCGCTGCCGACGACGATCCCGATATTTTCAACCTTCAGCGGCCTGTTCAATGCGGCTGCGACCTTTGTGGGTTCCGGCGGAAAACCCGCCAGCCGGGGGGCACTGGCCATCAAGGCGGGCCTCATGCTCTATGATTTCGTCACCCGCAAAAATCGCATCCTTCCCCGACACACCTTCCGTAACGCACGCAAGACGTTGCAACGCTGGCCGGGCCTGACGCCAGGCATCAGATATTCGGCCACCTATTATGATGCGTGGATCAGCCAGCCCGAACGGCTTGCGCTGGAGCTTCTGATCGACACCCGGGCCGATGCGCCGCAAAGCATTGCGCTGAACTATGCCGAGTTTGTCCGCGCTGGCGGTGATTATGGTCTTAAGGTGGAGGGCACGGACGAAACCTTGCCCGTCCGGCCACGCATCATCGTCAATGCGACGGGCGCCTGGATCGATGAGACGATTGGAGCGCTAACGACCACACAGGCTGCGGGGAGGGCGAAACCGACCGTTTCCGGCACCAAGGGATCGCATCTGATCCTCGCCAACGAGGCGCTCTTTAAGGCCTTGAACGGCCATATGATTTTTTTCGAGAATGCCGACAACCGTGTCTGTATCCTCTTTCCCTATCTTGGCCGGGTTCTCGCCGGTTCGACAGATATCAAGGTGGATCGTCCCGAACGGGTGCGATGCGAACCGGAAGAGCGTGATTATATTCTCGATGCGGTCCGTCAGGTCTTTCCGCATATTTCCATCGACCATTCCGACATCGTCTACAGTTTCAGTGGCATACGCCCGCTGCCGCGCAGCGACGCGGCCTTTACCGGAAGAATATCCCGCAGCCATTTCATCCACCGCGTGGAGGGCGATCCGCCGCAGCTCTGCATGATCGGCGGCAAGTGGACGACGTTCAGAGCCTTTGGCGAACAGGTGACCGACGAGGCTCTGGCCTTTCTCGGACGCAAGCGGCTGACTGGCACAATGAACCGCCCGATCGGCGGCGGCAGGAACTTCCCCAGCGGTGCCGGGCGCCTGCCGGCCCTGCTGTCGGAGGAATTTTCGATCGACCGGGACCGGGCCGAGTATCTGGCATCGGCCTACGGTTCACGTGCCTTCGAGTTGATGGGTTTTTGTCGGGGCCGTCCGGATGACAGTCCGCTTTGCGAAAAACCGCCGATCACGGCGGCAGAGGTGGTCTGGCTGATCCGCTGCGAACATGTCCGCCATCTGACGGATCTCATCCTGCGCCGCACGACGCTTGCCATTACCGGCGTCATCGATGCCGATCTGATCGATGCGATCCTTGGCGTCGCAGCGCGCGAGCTGGGATGGGCGCCACAGCAGGCGGCGGACGAACGGCAGCGGCTAATTGATGAACTGGAGACCTTTTACGGGGTCACGACGGCAATGCTTAAACACAGATGCAAGGAGAATGCATGATGATGCGGATTTCGAAAAAGGCGCGCATGAACCGGCTGTTCCGCAATGGTGGATGCTTGGACGTTGCCATTGATCACGGGGTTTGCAACGAGCCGAGCTTCCTCGTCGGGCTGGAGGATATGGCTCAAACTGTGGACAGGCTGGTCGAAGCAGCTCCCGATGCCATCCAGATGACCTACGGACAGGCGGACCTGCTGCAGCAAAGGCCGCAGCGCGACAAGCCGGCGCTCGTCATGCGCATCGACATGGGCAACCCCTATAATTCAACGCGCCACAGAACCATGTGGTCGCAGCTCCAGAATTATCACGATCCGATCATCGGCGCGCTGGAGATGGACGCCGCCTGCGTCGTCGTGAACCTGTTCATGTTGCCGGACGAGCCGGAACTGTTTCGCCAATGCGTCGAGAATATCAGCCGCGTGCGCGCCGATTGCCATCGTTACGGCATGCCGCTGATGATCGAACCGCTGGTGATGTTGCCCAATGAGGTGCGCGGCGGTTACCAGGTGGATGGCGATGCTGAAAAGATCGTCACGCTGGTGCGTCTTGCCTCGGAAATGGGAGCCGATATCATCAAGGCCGATCCCACCAGCAATCCGCTGGATTTTCACAAGGTCATCGAGGCAGCGCGGTGCCCGGTTCTGGTGCGGGGCGGGGGGCGTGAGGACTTGCGCAACGTGCTGGCGAAATCAGCGGCACTGGTGGCCGAAGGTGCGAATGGGATGGTCTATGGACGCAATATCTACCAGCATGACAACCCCAAGGCCGTCGTTGCGGCCTTGATGGCTATAATCCATCAGGGTGCGGGCAGCGAAGAAGCATGGGACATCTATAATCGTGGCTGATAAAAATCATATATTGGGTCTGGATGTCGGCAACACGGTTATCAAGGCGGTGCTGTTCGACACGGCCGGCCGGCAGGTCGCGCAACACGCCATCGACGGCCATTCGACATTTCCGCAGCCCGGTTACGTCGAGCGCGATCTGGAGGAGTTGTGGCGCAACGGATGCGAGGCGATCCGCCAGCTTCTGGCAAAATCGTCCGTCGATCCCCGGAGCATCCTCGCCGTCGGTTGCGCCGGCCACGGCAACGGTCTCTACCTGCTGGACAAGGATCAGCAGCCCCTGATCGGTATCCAATCGCTTGACAGCCGAGCCGCCGATGTGGCGGTAGAGCTTGACCGGAAAAGCGGCGCGCAACTACAGAACCGTTGTCTGCAACGGCCTTGGCCCGCGCAAACGCCCAGCCTGCTGGCCTGGGTGAAAAGGCATGCGCCCGATACATATGCCCAGATCGGAACGGTGCTGTTCTGCAAGGATTTCCTGAACTTCCGCCTGACCGGCTGTCTTGCCAATGATATTTCCGATCTCAGTGGTGCGGGGTTGCTTGCCTTCCCCGAAGCGAAGCTCGACCGGGAACTCCTGTCGCTCTACGGGCTTGAGGATGCCGTCGCCTTTTTTCCGCGCCTCGTAGAATCGGCGGATATCGTCGGCCATGTGACAGCTGAGGCTTCGGCTCTGACGGGGCTTTCCGAGGGCACACCCGTTATCGGCGGTTTTTTCGATGTCGTCTCCAGCGCCATGGGGTCGGGCGTCATCAACGCCGGGGAGGCTTCTATCATCGCCGGCACCTGGAGCATTAATCAGGTTTTCGCGGATAAACCGGTCATCAGCCCCGATGTCTTCATGGTCACGACCTTCGGACGTGACCGCTTTGTCAATATCGAGTCCAGCGCCACCTCTGCGGCCAATCTTGAATGGTACGTGCACCGTGTTCGCGGTGACCATGGTGACCATGCCTTCGAGCGCTGCAACGATCTGGTCGGTTCCGTTTCGCAACGCGCCGACGATCCGTTCTTCCACCCGTTCATCTTCGGTTCGCGACTGGGCGCGGAATTTCGGGGCGGGTTTTATGGTCTGGCGGGATGGCATGGCGAAGGCCACATGCTGAGAGCCCTGTTCGAGGGTGTGTGTTTCGAACACCGCCGCCATATCGGCGTTCTCAGGGAAGCGGGGCTGCCGGTCGACAGTGCCGTCATGTCCGGCGGCGGTTCCCGCAGCCAGCATTGGCCGCAGATCATGGCGGACGTTCTTGAAATCCCGCTGCGTGTCGCGGAGGCCCGCGAGACCGGCGCGCTTGGTGCGGCCATCGGCGCGGCCGTGGCGGTCGGTCTCTATCCCGGCTATGAAGCGGCGGTCGCAGCGATGACCCGCGTGGCCAGTGCCTACCGGCCGGATGCGGGGCAACTCCCGCATTATAGGCGGCGCTACGGCCTCTACACACAATTGACCGACCAGTTGCGCGGCTTCTGGAGTGATCTGCGTTTGCAGGACTAAAGGCTCCCGGTTTTCCTGATCAGCGGCACGCAATGATGCGTGCCGCATGAGCTTGCTCGTAGCCTGCAATATATGCTGGCGTTTCGGAAGGTTCGGATATCGCGTAATATTTTGTTTGTACTGTAATATTACGGTTTTATAATTTATTTCTGTTTTCTTAATTGCGCTAAAAATATGAATTAAAGTAATTTTTAAGCATAGTTTTCTAATATTATCGTCTGGTCTGGTTGCTGACATTTTGGGCTTGCGCGCAGCGACCTCAACCGTCGCGGCCGGGATTTTTTGTGAGGATGAGACATGCTGTTTAAATCGACAACGGGCCGTAATATCTTCGCAGTCGCCGCATGCGGCGTCGTTGCAACGATCGCGGCTTCGGCCGTGCTGTTTTATCGGTCCTTTGAGGATACGAGGGCCAACAGTATGGAGCGTATGCAGCAGATCGCGCAAGCCGAAGCCTTGACGACCGAGAAAAATATCGGCGGCATGATTCACATCGTCAATAGCCTCGGCTCGGTTCTGGAATCGATGAAGCAGTCGGGCGATGCCGATCGGAGCAAGGCCGATCAGCTTATCCGGCACATGCTGGCGAACAATCCCGATTTGCTTGGTCTCTGGACCGGATGGGAGCCCAATGCCTTCGATGGCAAGGATGCGGACTTCGTCAACAAGGAGGGATATGATGCGACTGGTCGTTATGTACCCTATTGGGTGCGGAGCGGAGGCAAAATAAGCAACACCGCATTGACGGATTATACCACCGCGGGTCCAGGCGATTATTATCAGTTGCCCTTCACATTGAAGAAAACAGTCGTTATCGAACCCTATTCTTACGCAATCGATGGCAAGGAGGTTCTGATTACCTCGGTCGCCAAACCTGTCATCGTCGACGGTAAAACTCTGGGCGTCGCTGGCCTCGATCTGTCGCTGGAGGAAACGAACAAGGCGTTGTCAGCCGTCCGGCCGATGGGAACGGGCTTCATGAGCCTTGTGAGTGGCGGCGGCAAGATCATCAGCCATCCCGATGCGACGATAATGGGTAAGAACCTCGCAGATGGCGGCGCACAAACTGCAGGCTGGGATAAACTGATCGCCAATCCCGGAAAAGAGCTGGAAATGACGGCACAGGACGGCACGGTTTCCCTTGCCGTCGCCTTGCCGGTCATGCTCACCGGCGACATGAAATGGTACGCAATCGTCTCGGTTCCGGAAGACACGGTCTTTGCGCAGCTGCATGCAATGATGCGTGACGCCGTCCTGACGATCGTGACGGCGGCGGTGCTGCTGGCGATGGCCGGCTGGTTTATTGCACGGCGGTTCATCAACCGCATCACGAATGTCATCGATGAGACCGCCCAGATCGCTCGGGGAAATCTCCAGCTGACATTGAAGGATATCGAGACCAGGGACGAGATCGGCGATCTTGCCCGCTCGCTTGACGTTTTGCGCGAAAACAATCGTGAAAAAGCCTTGCTGGAGCAGGAAGCGGAAGCCAACCGAACTCTTGGCGAACAGGAGCGGGTGGCCCGCGAAAACAAGGCTGCCGAAGAGGCGAGCGGCATCCGTTTCGCGGTTGACAGTCTGGCTCAGGCGTTGGCCAGGCTCGCAGATGGCGACGTGTCCTGTCGTATCAACGATCCCTTTGTCGAGCGGTTCGATGCCGTGCGCAACGATTTTAACGGTTCTGCCGGGAAGTTGCAGAACGCGCTTCTGCGGGTGTCGGATAATGCCGCCGGTATTGATGCCGGCGCTAATGAAATCAAGGCAGCCTCCGATGATCTGGCAAGGCGGACGGAGCAGCAGGCTGCTGCCGTGGAGGAAACCGCCGCAGCTCTTGAAGAGATCACGATAACCGTGAAAGACGCCGCGAACCGTGCGCACGAGGCGGGCCGTCTGGTTTCCCGCACGCGCATCGGTGCGGAACGATCGGGCGAAGTCGTGCGTCAGGCCGTAATCGCGATGGAGCGGATCGAAAAATCCTCGAACGAGATTTCCAGTATCATCGGTGTGATCGACGAGATTGCCTTCCAGACCAACTTGCTTGCGCTCAATGCCGGCGTGGAAGCGGCGCGAGCCGGCGAGGCGGGCAAGGGTTTTGCCGTGGTGGCGCAGGAGGTGCGCGAACTTGCACAGCGTTCTGCCGGCGCGGCGAAGGAAATAAAGTCGCTGATCACAAAATCGAACCAGCAGGTCGAAGAGGGCGTGCATCTTGTCGGCGACACCGGCAAGGCACTCGACGCGATTGTCGCCGAAGTGCAGGAGATCAACCAGCACGTCGCCGCGATCGTCGAATCCGCGCAAGAGCAGTCGTCCGGCCTTCAGCAGATCAATACCGCCGTGAACCAGATGGATCAGGACACGCAGAAAAATGCCGCGATGGTGGAAGAAATKACCGCCGCAAGCCACAATCTTGCAGGCGAGGTCGATGCGCTGAACCGGTTGCTCGGCCAGTTCGAGCTGGGTTCAGGCGCACTTGCTCATCGGGGGACTCTCAAGGCGGCTTGATCGGCCGCCACGGGTTTTAGTTCGCTTCACGTTCAGCGCCGCCAACTATAGGAAGCGGCCTGACGAAGCGCTGTTCCAGAACCTCGCTTCCCCACTGGCTGCCGGGACGTTCCTCTACACAGGTAAAACCCTGGGCCTCGTAAAGATGCCGTGCCGCCAAAAGTCCGTTGAAAGTCCACAGATGGGTTTCGGCGAACGCTTTTTCGTCCGTGAACGCAAGGGCGGTTGCCAACAGCCTTCGCCCGACGCCGCCGCCACGCACGCCATCATCGACGATGAACCAGCGCAGATGCGCGGTTCCCGGTCCCAGATCTTCACCGTCGATTGCGACGGAGCCGATGATATCGTCTCCACGCATTGCGACCCAGATCGCATTTTGCGGGCTTTCGAGCCGGTTGCAAAAGGAGGCGAGACCTTCGGCAACAACGGATTCGAAGCGCTGGCCGAAGCCTGATGTCCGGGCATAATAAAGCGCATGCATTTGCGTGATACGGGCAATAAGGCCGGGCCTGTAGCCCCTGACGATTTCGATCGGGGGAGCCGCGGCGTCGGCTCGGTCTCCCAGCGCGTCGGCATAAAGGCGAAGCCCGTCAAGGATTTTTTGGCCATCCGCAGGCGCGAGCCGCGACAGTGCGTTTGATACCTGTCGGTTGGCAAAGGTGTGGATGGCTTCGACCCGCTTCTGTCCTCGCCCGGCGAGGCGCAACCGCTTGATACGACTATCCTCTTCGTCCGTTTCTTCCAGAACATCGCCCGAAAGAACCAGTTTGCGAAGCATGCGGCTGATGCTCGACTTTTCAAGCCGAAGCAGCTTTCCCAGATCGCGTGCGGTAATGCGTGGGCATGCCTCGATCTCGATCAGGGCGTGCACGGCGGAGGGCGGCAGATCGGTGCCGGCAAAGTCTCCACCCATGAAGCCGAGTTCGCGCACGAGCCGACGCGAGGTGGAGCGGATATCGTTTATGGGAAAGGGTCTTTCGGACATGCCAAATCCATTATGGTTGCATCATGCAACCATAATCATATTTGATCGGTCTTGCCAAGGTCACCACTGCGCAGCGCCGATAGCGTGAAAACCTCTCGAAACCGCTATGGTGGTTTCAAAGGGGGCATTCGCTACGGGTGATTATCCGACTATATTGTCGATAAGCTCGACAGGCCTCGATTTTCTCGCGCTGACACCGCTCTAGTCACGAAACCGCAGGTTCCGGCGTGTCAGTTGGTCGACGGTGGTGCAGCCCATCAGCTTCATGCCGCGCTCGATTTCGATGCGCATCAGCTCAAGCGCCCGCTCGACACCCGGCTGTCCGGCGGCGGCAAGCGGGAAAAGGTAATAGCGACCAAGCCCCACGGCCTTCGCCCCCAGAGACAGGGCTTTGAGGACGTGCGTTCCGCGCTGAACACCGCCATCCATCATGACATCGATGCGGTCACCGACTGCGTCGACAATCTCGGCCAGTTGGTCGAAGGCGCTACGCGAGCCATCGAGCTGGCGACCGCCGTGATTGGAAAGCACGATGCCGCTGCAACCGATATCGACGGCGCGTCTGGCGTCCTCCACGGACATGACACCCTTCAGACAAAAAGGGCCGCCCCATTCACGCACCATCTGTGCGACGTCGTCCCACGTCATGGATGGGTCGAGCATTTCGGTGAAATAGCGACTGATGGAGAGCGCGCCGCCGTCCATTTTGATGTGGCCGTCGAGCTGGGGCAGGCTGAAGCGCTCATGCGTCAGATAATTGATCCCCCAGGCCGGCTTGATGGCGAATTGCGCAATGCCGGAAAGATTGAGCTTGAACGGAATGGCAAAACCGGTGCGCTTGTCGCGCTCACGGTTCCCACCCGTGATGCTGTCCACCGTCAGCATCATCGTCTGCACACCCGCAGTCTTGGCGCGCGCCATCATATCGCGGTTGAGACCACGGTCCTTGTGGAAATAAAACTGATAGACCTGTGGGCCGCCGCTGATCCGGCGCGCTTCCTCGAGGCTGGTGGTGCCGAGTGAAGAAACGCCGAACATCGTGCCGAATTTTCCGGCTGCGGCCGCAACCGCCCGCTCCCCCTGATGGTGGAAGAGACGCTGAAGCGCCGTCGGGGAACAATAGACCGGCATCGCCAGCTTCTGCCCCATGACGGTGACAGACATGTCCACATCGGCCACGCCCCGCAGCACGTCGGGAACGAGATCGCAATTCTCGAAGGCGGCCGTGTTTCTCCGGTAAGTCACCTCATCGTCGGCAGCACCGTCGATGTAGTTGAAGATCGGTCCGGGAAGACGCTGTTTTGCCATTCGGCGAAAATCGTGGAAATTGTAGCAGTCTTTAAGTTGCATTTGTTAGTCCACCGATCCGCTCTGCAAACGTTACAAGATGAAACCTGTCCCGGGAATTCTGCGTCTCATACGTCCGTCAAGCTGCCTCAGCTGCGCAGGCCCGGCGCTTCCTGTCCGGTGCTTTCGACATATTCCGTATATCCGCCGCCAAATTGGTGGATACCGTCAGGCGTCAGTTCCAGCACCCGGTTGGAAAGGGCGGCCAGGAAATGGCGGTCATGCGAAACGAAAAGCATCGTGCCTTCATATTCCGACAGGGCCTTGATCAGCATTTCCTTGGTGTCGAGGTCGAGATGGTTCGTCGGCTCGTCCAGCACGAGGAAATTCGGCGGGTCGAACAGCATGGCAGCCATGACCAGACGGGCCTTCTCACCGCCGGACAAAACGCGGCAGCGCTTCTCCACATCGTCACCGGAAAAACCGAAGCAGCCGGCAAGGGCGCGCAGCGGTGCCTGCCCGGCTTTCGGGAAACGTTCCTCCAGCCATTCCAGAATGGTGCTGTCACCATCAAGAACATCCATGGCGTGCTGGGCGAAATAACCAAGCTTGACGCTGGCGCCGAGAGTGACATTACCGGAATCCGGCGTGGTCGTGCCAGTCACGAGTTTCAGCAAGGTGGATTTTCCGGCACCATTGACGCCCATGATGCACCAGCGCTCCTTGCGCCGCACCATGAAGTCCAACTCGCCATAGATCGTGCGGCTGCCGTAGGCTTTGTTCACTTTCTTCAGCGCGACGACATCTTCGCCAGATCTCGGCGCCGGCGCAAATTCGAAAGCGACCGTCTGGCGCCGCTTGGGCGGCTCGACGCGGTCAATCTTTTCGAGTTTCTTGACGCGGCTCTGCACCTGTGAGGCATGCGAGGCACGCGCCTTGAAGCGCTCGATGAACTTGATTTCCTTGGCGAGCATCGCCTGCTGGCGTTCGAACTGCGCCTGCTGCTGCTTTTCGTTCTGCGCACGCTGCTGTTCGTAAAAGCCGTAGTCGCCGGAATAGGTGGTGAGGTTGCCAGCGTCAATTTCGATGATCTTGGTAACGATGCGGTTCATGAATTCGCGGTCGTGCGAGGTCATCAAAAGCGCGCCGTCGTAGTTCTTCAGAAAATCTTCGAGCCAGATCAGGCTTTCGAGATCGAGATGGTTCGAGGGTTCGTCGAGCAGCATCACGTCCGGGCGCATCAGAAGGATGCGGGCGAGCGCTACGCGCATCTTCCAGCCGCCGGAAAGTTTGGCGACGTCGCCATCCATCATTTCCTGACTGAAGCTCAGCCCGTCCAGAACCTCGCGCGCGCGGCCCTCCAGCGCGTAGCCGTCCAGTTCTTCATACCGCGCCTGCACTTCGCCGTAACGCTCGATGATGGCATCCATTTCGTCCATCCGGTCGGGATCGGACATGGCGGCTTCCAGCTGCCGGAGTTCGGCTGCGACTTCGCTGACCGGGCCGGCGCCTTCCATGACTTCGGCCACGGCGGAACGGCCAGACATTTCGCCGACGTCCTGGTTGAAATAACCGACCGTCATGCCCTTTTCGACGACGACCTGTCCCTCGTCGGGCTGTTCCTCGCCGGTCATCATTCGGAACAGCGTGGTCTTGCCAGAGCCGTTGGGGCCAACAAGGCCGATCTTCTCGCCGCGATTGAGCGCAGCGGAGGCCTCGATGTAGAGAATGCGGTGACTGTTCGACTTGCTGATATTTTCGATGCGGATCATGACAGGGGCCTGTGAATGGGAGCGGCTCTCCTATGCCATGTGTCGCCGGCGCTGTCACCTGCCGCGCACGCCGTGCCAGCCATGCAACCCGGCAAGGTCGCCCCGGGAACATCGCTCCCCGGAAGCGGGGTCGTTTCCGGGGGATGCTGGCTTGATTTTCCCTTAATTGGTCAGCGTTGCCAAACTGCCGGCAGCCTTGCGGGCAATTTCGCCGAAGGCGGTAACGATCTGCTCCATGTTTTCAGGCGCGTAATAATTGTCGAGACTGGACGCACAATGTTGCAGCAGCGACTTGCCCTTGTCCGGCGCCATGAACGCGACGCTGAAAATCTTGATACCGTCTTTCTTGGCCGTATCGCAGGTATTGCGCACGGTCTGGTCGATGCTGGAACTCCAGGAGGAGCTGTTCCCCGTCATTTCGCCATCCGTCATGAGAACGATGTATCGCTCGAAGGATTCGCTTTTCTTGTCCTTGTGTTCTTTCGCTTCAACGGTATTCGCTTTTTTAAGGGCGTTGTATGCGGCATTCAGACTGCTGCGGGCATCCGTACCGCCAGACGGAAACTCCGGGATCTGTTTGTCGACATAGGTGGCAACGCTGCTAGTACCCCACGTGATAGGCTGGGCCGCGTAGGTCTCATGCGTATAGACCGAGGCTCCTGTTCGAACCAGTTCGGAACCGCCGTTGGCGGTATAAGTGGGATCGGCCTTGTTCAACGTCGCGACGAGATAGCCGACCGCGGTTTTTAGCGAAGTAGCCTTGTTGACGTAGCAGGGCGATGTATTTTTGAGATTCGGATAACTCCCCCAGTTATCGACCGTGTAGTTCTGGCACGACGTTTTCTTGGTGTTGAGCGTATCGGTCTTGAAGGACATCGAACCCGAGCGGTCGAGCACCAGATACATGGAGATCGGCGCGCCCTTGTTGACAGTGCTTACCGCGGTGCCTGTCGCGGCAAGATCGAGTGTTTTCGCCCCGAAGAACCCCAAGAGCGGATTAAGCTGCATCTGGTAGTTTATCGTGGTCTGGATGGTGTAGGTCTTGCCGCGCGCATCGTCCGTTGTGCCAATATTGACTGGAGAGTTTTTCTCGAGCGCCTTCTTCTCCTCCTCGGTCAGGGTCTTTTCCATCTGGCTGGCGATGAAGGCCTTGGCGATTTCCTTGATTTGTTCGTCCGTCAGAGCGCCTTCTTTCAAGCGGGCCTCGGTCGCCGCCGCGAGAGCCGCCGAATCCGCCGTGTTCTGCAGGTCCGCTTTCACCTGCATCACATTCGCCAGCTCCATGCCGGCTCCGGCAAAACCAAGCAGCACCGGCAGCAATATTGCGGTCATCATGCCAAAATTGCCGCCCGTATCGGCAAGGAAACGGCGCGTCATTTTTTGATATGCGGAGGAGATCATTAACGGGCTCACTAATTAGAACATTAGACTGAGCGCAGGAAACCCGCAAACGATGTAGAATCCACTAATGTAGACGGTTAAATTTTATACGTCGTTCAAATTGGTGCAGTTTTTCAAGTATTAATTCGAGTATGCTCATAATAACACGTAATGTATCATTACTGGACGGGAATGACGTCGACGGCCTGTTTGATCTGCTGGTTGCCGTAGCTCTTCAATACGCCGATCACCGGCGCGACATCGGAATAGTCCCGGCCATAGCCAACGACGATATGGTCGCTGCCGGCAACGATATCGTTGGTGGGGTCGAGCTCCAGATAACCGGCGGCCTCACCGCACCATACGCGAACCCAGGCATGCATCGCATCGGCACCTTCCAGACGTTCCTTGCCCGGCGGGGGGATGGTGCGCAGGAAGCCGCTGACGTAACCGGCGGGAATGCCGAGGCTGCGCAGCGCCATGATCATGATATGCGAAAAGTCTTGGCATACGCCGCGTTTCAGCTTGAAGGCTTCCGACGGTGTCGTATCGACAGTCGTCGCTTCACCGTCATAGGTGAAGTCCTTGTGTATGCGTTTGCACATCGAGAGTGCGATTTCGCGAATGGTCATTCCGGGCTTCAGCAATTCCCGCGCATAGGCCGATATCGCCGTATCCGTCCCCAGTCTCGGGCTGGCGCCGATGAAGTGATGCGGTGACTGGAAGTCGACCGACCAGACGTCGGCAAGGTCTTGCGGCAGGCGTGAAAGCTCGGGTGAAAAATCTGCCGTCAGCGCAGGTGCCTCCACCATCACACGCGCCTGCATGCGGATATCCAGCTTTTCGTGCGGTGCGCGCAGATGCACTGAGGTCGCCGATTGATGAAAGAAATCCTCAAAGACCGCCCGTTCTTCCGGCACCGGCGAAACATCGATGGTGCCGGCAATGAAGCGCTGACGGCCCGGGATCGAAAGGGGTAGCACGCGGATGATGTGGCGCGCGCCATGGGCCGGCGTGTCGTAGGTGTAACCCATATGCAGGGAAAGGTCATAAAGCATCGGGTTATCCGAGATATGTCTGGGCCAGAACATCGGAGAGATGTTCCATGTCCGTTTCGAGCTGTCGGTAGATCGCGCCGTTCATGTTTTCCGGCGTCATGACGGCAAGGCCGGAATGCAGCCGCATTGCCTCGCGGTAAAAGGGCGACATCTGGCCGTTCGTAAAGGCGTTCGGCAGCTGCTCCACCTCAGTACGAATCTCGTTCAGCTGAAACAGGATGGACCGTGGATTGAGCGGATCGAGCGCCAGAAGATCGGTGACGGTCAGACCCGCCGTGCTGACATTGTAGCGACGGCGATGGGTCATGACGCTATCACCGATTTCGAGCAGCATGTCATACGATCCATCTGGCGCATCCGGTCCGGTCATGTGGCCGAGAAGCCTTGTCATATGCAGGCCACGTTCGAGATAGCGGCCGATCGACAGGAAACGCCAGCCGGTGAAACGATACATGTTTTCGTGCACGAGACCGGCGAAGCCTGCAAGCTTGCGAAGGAGGATCGTCATGGCATGGGTCGCGTCGTCGCCCGGCGAAACCTTTGCGTGGAACCGACGGGCAGTCTTGGCAAGGTCATTCAGCGCAAGCCATCCGTCCGGCGAAAAACGGTCTCGGATGTTGCTGGCGGAATAGAGCGCGCTGTTGATGTTGTTCAGCAGGCTTTCCGGCACGGCATCGTTCATTTCCACATCCAGCGCTTCGAGATAACGCGTCACATGCGCAAGCAAGGGCTGACGTGGGTCGGCGGATTCGGCATAACGTCCGTGCCAGGCGCGCAAGATGCGCAATGCGCCTTCCGAACGTTCGATATAGCGGCCGAGCCAGAAGAGATTGTCCGCCGCACGGCTCGGCAGGCTACCCGGCATGTTGCGGGTGAAGCTTTCTTCCGCCGGTAAAAGCGTGGTGCGTTCCACCGGCTTGTCGCTGACGATCCAGACATCCGCAGCACTGCCGCCTGATTGCATGGCGATGGCGGATACATCGTTGCTGCTGCCGATCCGCGCAAAGCCGCCCGGCATGATCTGCCAGCCATCCTGGGTGCGGGCGGCAAAAACGCGAAGGCTCATCGGGCGCGGCACGAGCTTGTTGTCGATATAGGCCGGCGTGGTGGAAAGCGTCACCACCTCTTGGCCGACAAGCCTGTGGCCATCCGAAGCGAGCCAGTCGCTGATCGATTCCTTCGCCGTTTCACGCAAGGACGAGCCGAGCACGGACTGACCGTTGTCTTCGAAGAAGGGCAGCCGGGAATAGGCCGGGCCGATGACCATGCCCTCGATATTGCCGGCAACGTGGCGGCGCTCGGATTCCTGTCCGCACCACCAGGTCGCGATGGACGGCAGTTTCAGGTCTTCGCCAAGCAGGTGGCGACAGACGCGCGGCATGAAGGACAGCAGGGCCCGTGTTTCGAGAATGCCGGTGCCGAGCGCGTTGACGATTGTCAGTGCTTCATTGCGCAGCGCCTGCACCATGCCGGGCGTACCGATGTGGGATTGCTGGTTCAGTTCCAGCGGATCGGAATAGGAGGCATCGAGGCGCCGCCAAAGCACGCCGATCGGTTTCAGTCCGGCCACGGTCCTTACCATCACGCGGCCGTTGACCACGGTCAGATCCTCACCCTCTAGCAGCATGAAGCCGAGATAGCGGGCGATATAGGCGTGTTCGAAATAGGTTTCGTTGGCGGGGCCGGGCGTCAGCACCGCGATGCGGTCATCCGGATGTTTTCTGTGCGACTGCAAGGTGTCGCGGAAAGCGCCGAAAAATGAAGCGAGACGGTGAACATGGGTTTCGGCATAGATGTCGGAAAGCGCGCGCGTGGTCGCCACCCGGTTTTCCAGCGCAAAACCTGCGCCGGAAGGCGCCTGTGTCCTGTCGGCCAGTACCCACCAGTTGCCATCAGGTCCGCGTCCAATCTCGAACGAGCAGAAATGCAGATAATGGCCGCTTGCCGGTTTTACGCCGACCATCGGCCGCAGATATTCCGGATTGGAGGCGATCAGTGCCGGCGGTACGTAACCTTCCTTCACCAGCCGGTTTTCGCCGTAAAAATCGGCGACCATGGCTTCCAGAAGATTGGCGCGCTGTTTAAGCCCTTCGGAAAGAACCGTCCATTCCTTGTCGTCGATCAGCACCGGAATATGGGAGATCGGCCAGTTTCTTTCGCTGCTGCCCTTGCTGTAATCGCGGTAAAACACGCCCGCATCGCGCAGATAGCGGTCGGTGCGGGCAAAGCGCTCATGCAGTTCGCGTTCCGACATGCGCGACAGGGCACCGAGCAGGGTTTTCCAGACCGGTCTGACCTTGCCGTTAGTATCGAGCATCTCATCGGCCACGCCGGGCAAGGTGGAGTAGTCAAGCCCGCGCGATTGCGCGCTCGTTTCCGTCTTGCGTTCCGTGGCCGGGGCTTTGGACAATTTATACTCCGTATGGCCGGCGCAGATCGAGCGTCAGCGGAAATTCTGGCGACACGGTTTCCGCCATCAACGGATATTGCCCGGCCGTATGTCCCCATGGTTCGAAACGGGCAAGGCGGCGTGCCTCGGCCTCGTTGCCGTTGACGGGAAAGGTCTCGTAATTGCGACCGCCCGGATGAGCAACATGGTAGATGCATCCGCCGATCGATCGTCCCGACCATGTATCATAAATGTCAAAGGTCAAGGGCGAATTGACCGGCAGAACGGGATGCAGGCCGGAAGAGGGCTGCCACGCCTTGAAACGAACACCGGCGACCGCAACGCTTCGGTTTTCCGTCGGAGTTAGTGGAACGGCGCGGCCGTTGCACGCCACGGTATAGCGCGCAGGGTTTGAGGTTTCGAGGCGGACCTGCATACGCTCGACGGAGCTGTCGACAAAACGCACGGTTCCGCCGATGGCACCCTGTTCACCCATAACATGCCAGGGCTCCAGAGCCTGGCGCAATTCCAGCTTCGCGCCTTCGTATTCCACCTCACCGAAGAAGGGGAAACGGAACTCCTGCTGGGCTGTGAACCATTCCGGCTTCAGGTCGAAGCCATTTTCCCTCAGGTCTCCGAGCACGTCCATAAAGTCGGCCCAGATGTAGTGCGGCAGCATGAATCGGTCTGCAAGTGCCGTGCCCCAGCGCACGAATTTGCCGGCGGCAGGGTTCTTCCAGAAACGGGCGATGAGGGCACGCACCAGCAATTGCTGGGCGAGCGACATGCGGGCATTCGGCGGCATTTCGAAGCCGCGGAACTCCACAAGGCCAAGGCGGCCGGTCGGCCCATCCGGAGAAAACAGCTTGTCGATGCAGATTTCGGCGCGGTGGGTGTTGCCCGTCACATCCGTCAGTAGGTTGCGGAACAGGCGGTCGACCAGCCATGGCAGCGGCGGCGCACCCTGGCCAGGGGGAGGCACCTGCGCCAGCGCGATCTCCAGTTCGTAAAGACTGTCGTGGCGGGCTTCGTCGATGCGGGGCGCCTGACTCGTCGGTCCGATGAACAGGCCGGAGAACAGGTAGGAAAGCGACGGGTGCCGCTGCCAGTGCAAGACAAGGCTTTTCAGAAGGTCGGGACGGCGAAGGAAAGGGCTGTCATTCGGGTTGGCCCCGCCCACGACCACATGGTTGCCACCACCGGTGCCGGTGTGACGGCCATCGATCATGAACTTGTCAGCGCCCAGACGCGTCTGTCGCGCCTCTTCATAGACCGCCGTGGTGATGTCGACACAATCCTTCCAGCTTGCAGCCGGGTGGATGTTTACCTCGATGACGCCGGGATCGGGCGCTACACGGATGACATTGATACGCTCGTCATGCGGCGGAGCATAACCTTCGATATGGACGGGCAGCCCGAGCTCGGCCGCTGCCGCTTCTGCCGCTGCGACCAGTTCCAGATAATCCTCGATGCGTTCGACAGGCGGCATGAAGACGCAGAGCCGTCCATCGCGCGGTTCCACCGACATGGCTGTGCGCACCGCGCCGCCGATTTCACCAAGCGTCTGCTCGATGCGTTCTTGGCCGGATGCCTCATCCGCATGGAAAGACGCTTCCGGCATGGTGCGTCCGGAGGGCTGGAATTTCTCGGGAAGCGGCCCTCGCGGGATCGAAGGGTCAGCTTCATGGATATAAGGATAAGCGGATGGCGGCACATGGGGCAGGGTGCCAAGCGGCAGGCGGTAGCCTACCGGGCTATCACCCGGAACGAGGAAAATCTTGCCGCGCCGTGTTTTCCATTTCTCGCTGACCCAGCGTTTGTCTGTGGTGGGCTTGGCGTTCCACGCCTGCACCGGAAGAATATAACCCGTCGGTGTCGTCAGCCCGCGTTCGAACACGCGGGCAAGGCGATTGCGTTCTTCCGGGTCTTTCAGTTTCGAGTTGGACGGATCGACATTTTCGGGAAGACTACCTTCCTTGATGATCCATTCGGCCGGATCCTCATAGGCCGGAAGCACCAGATCGGGCTCCACACCGAGATGAGTGGCGATACCGCTCAGTAGCTTTTGCGCGTCGTCGGCCGCAACACCGGTATTTGCGCCTTCTTCCGCAATCAGCGCAGGGTTCTGCCAGATCGGCAGACCGTCCTTTCGCCAGTAGAGCGAAAATGTCCAACGCGGCAGGCTTTCGCCTGGATACCATTTTCCCTGCCCGTAGTGCAGGAAGCCGCCGGGCGCGAAACGTTCGCGCAGGCGGCGGATCAACACGTCCGCTTTTTCGCGTTTCGTCGGTCCAACCGCGCCGGTGTTCCATTCCTCGGATTCGAAATCGTCGATTGAAACGAAGGTCGGCTCGCCGCCCATGGTCAGCCTGACGTCATGGGCGTTCAGAACCTGATCGACCTTTTCGCCGAGTGCATTGAGGCTCTCCCAGCTCTCATCGGAGAAGGGTTTGGTGATGCGCGGGGTCTCGGCAACGCGCCGAACCTGCATGTCGAAAGCGAATTCCGTATTGGCCTCGCCGAAATAACCGCCGGAAATCGGCGCGGCATTGCGGAAATGCGGCGTTGCCGCCAGCGGAATATGGCTCTCGCCGGTCAAAAGCCCCGAAGTGGGGTCGAGACCGACCCAGCCGGCGCCCGGCATATAGACCTCGGCCCAGGCATGCAGATCGGTGAAATCGACCTCTGTCCCTGACGGGCCATCCAATGCCTTGAGATCCGGTGTCAGCTGGATGAGGTAGCCCGACACGAAACGTGCGGCAAGGCCGAGATGTCTCAAGATCTGGACGAACAGCCAGCTGGTGTCGCGGCATGAACCCTTGCCGGAAGCCAGCGTTTCTTCCGGCGTCTGAACACCCGGTTCCATGCGGATGACGTAACCGATTTCCTGCTGCAGACGGGCGTTGAGGCCGACGACCATATCCACCGTCGGCTGTCCGGGTGTGTGGTCCACGGTGGCCATGAAGGCGGAAAGCAGGGGGCCGGTCGGTTCCGGTTTCATGTATATGGACAGATCCTCCCGCAGCTCCTGCGGATAATCGAACGGCCACTTGGTCGCCTCTTCCTCAACGAAGAAATCGAACGGATTGTAAACCGTCATATCGGCGACAAGATCGACCTCGATCTTGAATTCCGTCGCCGGCTCGGGAAAAACGAAACGAGCGAGATAATTGCCGTATGGGTCCTGTTGAAGGTTCACGAAATGATTTGACGGCGAAACCTTGAGAGAATGGCTGATAACATGGGTTCTGGAGTGCGAGGCGGGCTTCAATCTTATGATTTGCGGTCCAAGGCGAACCGGATTGTCGTATTTATAATGCGTCAGATGATAGATGCTCGCTTTGATCGCCATTAATCTGCCTTGCCCGGTTTTCCGGTTTATGCGGTTTGTCCGCCCCTCTGAAATTATTTGGATTTTGTGCAATGCAGGAAAAGAAAGCAAGGATCATTTCCGGAGGCAACCGCATTGTTGGCCGAGGCGCCGATGTTTGCCGGCGCGAAGAATTGCCGCGGCTTTTTAATTGTCTCCCTGGGGATTTCTCCGCGGTTGTGGACAAGGTTGAACGGCGTGTTATTGCTGGGCATCGCAAGGTGCAGGATCGCAAACCGCTTTCTTTGCCGACTGACGTTTCGGAATGGAATGAATGGCAACAACGGTGACCGACGATCAGCGCAAGAGTGCGGCGAACCTTTCGGGCTTCGATCTCGATTTTCGTTCGCAACTACGCATGATGGGCAATGCCTTCTGGACGTCGCCGGTTCGCAACCGGCTGATATTGCTGTCGATTGCCCTGCTCACGGTGATATTGCTCACCGCTTACGGGCAGATCAGGCTCAATGAGTGGAATGCGCCGTTTTACAATGCGCTGGAGCGGCGCGATCTTGACGCCTTCCTCCATCAGCTCGAAGTCTTCGCGATCATTGCCGGGCTGTTGTTGCTTCTCAATGTCATTCAGACCTGGCTTAACCAGATGACGGCGCTGAACATGCGCGAGGGTCTGGCCAAGGATATGGTGGACCAGTGGCTGAAACCGGGGCGCGCCGCCCGCCTTGCCGGTTTCGGCACGATTGCGATCAATCCGGACCAGCGTTTGCACGACGATGTCCGCAACCTTGCGGAAAGCAGCACGGCGCTTTCCATCGGCCTTGTGAATGCGACGATCCTGCTCATCAGCTTCATCGGCGTTCTGTGGACATTGTCGGCAGGCTTTTCCATCACGATCAACGGCGATCCGGTCGCGATTCCCGGATACATGGTCTGGGCGGCGATCCTTTATGCGGGCTCGGCGTCCCTGCTCAGCAACCTTGTCGGCTATCGTCTGGTCGGCCTGAATGCTGAACGTTATTCAAAAGAGGCCGAACTACGCTTTTCCCTGATGCGGGCCAGCGAAAATCTGGCGGCGATTGCGCTTGCGCGTGGTGAAAAAAACGAGCGGCGGCGGATCGGCGTTGATATCGATGCCGTGCTCGGCGTAATCCGCGGGCTCGCTTTAGCAATGACGCATCTGACCTGGGTGTCGTCGGGCTACGGCTGGTTGGCGGTTGTGGCGCCCATTCTTATCGCAGCGCCGGTCTATTTTTCCGGCAACCTCACCTTCGGCGGGCTGATGATGGCCGTCGGCGCCTTCAACCAGGTCAATACCGCACTTCGCTGGTATATCGACAATTTCGGGCCGATTGCCAGCTGGAAGGCGACGTTGCAGCGTGTTTCGGTGTTCCGCAACGCTCTGATCCAGATGGATAGCGTTGAACAGCACGGCCTCGCAATCGATCTTCAACGGAGTGCCGACAACGAAAAAATCCGCCTTCGGTCGGTGACTATCTGCCGTGATGCGGGCGGGCAGGATCTGGAGCGGGGTTTCCGGCTGCGTGAGGCCGAGGTTGAAATCGGGCGGGGTGATCGTCTGATGATCAATGGCGAACAGGGCGTGAACCGGCGGCTGCTGTTTGCCGCCATGGCCGGCCTGTGGCCATGGGGGCAGGGCAGGATCGAAATGCCCGAACAGTCCGACACGCTTTTCATTGCCCAGCACGGCTATTTGCCAACAGGTACGCTGCGCGAAATTCTGGCCTATCCACGCGCGCCCCAGCGGTTTGCGGAGGCAGACTATGTCGCGGCGCTGACCGCGTGCGGTCTCGGTGAAATGGCGCCACGGCTTGATGAACACATTCGCTGGGACAAGAAGCTGGATTCGGATGAACAGGCCAGCATCAGGATCGCCAATGCCCTGTTGTTGAAGCCGAAATTCATCGTCATCGACGATTTGCTGGAAGGGCTGGAAAAACAGACACAGGATACGCTGGCGGAGGTTCTGAATGGGATCGACGGCGTAGCGATTATCTATATCGGCAGATCAGAGACATTTCTGTCGGTTCTTACCCCGGCTTTGGCCCATCTGGACCATGCCCCCATGAAGGAAAATACCGTAAAGCCGGATATCGCTCCAAAATAAGCCGCCGGGTTATGCTGCTGTTGACATTATCGTGCGGATCAAAGCCGCAAATGCCATTTTTCGAGGTCCAGCCGTTGCTGTTTGGCAAGGCTTATGGTGCCGTCCGGCTCCATCTGCGAGCGCAGAACAAAGGTGCCGGTCGCCAGGCTGATGGCAATGACGCTGGCAACCGCGAGAATGATACGGTCGTAGCGCTGCTGTATCTTATTGTTTCCACTCCAGTCATAGGCCATTCGCACGCCCTCGCGGTTTTTTGGAATCGTGCCGCATCATGGTTAACCGAAGCTTACGATGGCTTCGTGATTCCTTGCTGTTTTGGAAGGGCTGCCGCGAAAAATCGGCTATTGGCTGAGGGGGCGCGGTTGTTTAAATCCGGCGGCGGGAGGTTCTTGAAAGGAATTTGATATGGAACAGCAACCGCCCGCCGATATGGAACTCACGCTCAGAACGCTTGCCATGCCGGCTGACGCCAATCCGGCCGGCGACATTTTCGGCGGTTGGGTGATGTCGCAGATGGACCTTGCCGCCTTCGTCCGCGCCAATGATGTGGCAGGCGGGCGTACCGTCACAGTGGCGGTTCATGAAATCGTCTTCAAGAAACCGGTCAAGATCGGCGATACATTGTGTGTCTATACCAGGATCGAAAAGGTTGGGCGCACCTCCGTCACGCTCAAGATCGAGGCCTGGACCCGCAGGCACTATCAGGATTCCCGGGAAAAGGTTACGGAGGCCGTCTTCATCATGGTAGCGGTGGATGACAAAGGCGAGCCGCGCCCTGTGCGCAAAGAGGCGTAAGGCGCTTGCCTTCGAATCAAACTTCCAACCGTTCGCAGGCAGCCGAAAGCGCATGAGGCTCTTCGGCTCCGCCAATTCGATCTCCGAACGCGCAATACTTTAGAAATATCCAATTTATTTATCAATTTTTGCGATCAAGGTATGGAATAGGGCGGGGATCAGGCTGTGACCATTCCAGGTGTTGTTATTGTTGGTGGCGCTCACGGCACGCTTGCCCTTGCCCGCAGCCTTGGCGCCCTTGATGTGCCTGTGCACTATATAACCCATGATTCACCGCTGCCGGGCTGGTCGCGTTTCGTGAAGAACACGATCCGCTGGTCCGGTCCTCTTGATGCAGGGGCGATGGCGTTTTTACGCGATATGGCAGAGAAGCATCATCTGAAAGGGTGTCTTCTGGTGCCATCAGGGGATGGCGAGGTTCAGCTCGTTTCACAACATCGCGATGAGCTTTCCGCCCTTTACAAAATCGTCCTGCCTGATTGGTCCTCCCTTCAATGGTTGTGCGAGAAACCGCTGCTCTACAAACGCGCGGCGGAACTCGGTGTCAGCTTCCCCAGGACCTATGCCATGGTCTCGTCCGATGACGCCGATGCGCTGGACGTGACGTTTCCCGTTATCCTGAAGCCGAATATGGGCGGCGGCGATACCGCGATTTCCCGGGCGAAGGTTATCCGCGCCGATGACAGGCAGGCCCTGAAAGCCGCTTTTGCCGCTGCGAGCGGCGAGATCGGCGCGGGCAATGTCGTCGTGCAGGAGCTCATTCCCGGCGGGGGAGAAAGCCAGTTTTCCTATGCGGCGCTCTGGCGCGATGGCGAGCCTGTTGCAGAATTCACCGCCCGACGCCTGCGTCAGTATCCCGTCGATTTTGGTTACACCAGCACCTGTGTCGAGGTTGTCGACAACCCTCAAGCGATCGATGCGGCAAGGAAAATATTGAAATCGGCCGGTCACAGCGGGTTGGTCGAGGTGGAGTTCAAGCGGGATGGCAGGGATGGATCGCTGAAACTTCTCGATGTCAATCCGCGCCCATGGTCGTGGTTTGGCCTGTGTTCAGCGGCCGGCATCGATCTCGGCGCGCTGCTGTGGCAGGTTGCCAACGACATGCCGACCGGCCAGATGCTCGATGCGCGGCAAGGTGTGTCATGGTCCTATCTTGTCCGTGATGCCATTGCCGCATTGACGTTGAATCGACGGGGACAGGCGGGAATTGGGGACTATGTCGCCTCTCTGCGCACAATCCGCAGCTGGGCGGCTTTTGCGGCGAACGATCCTTTGCCGGGCCTTATCGACCTGCCGCTCACGGTCTGGAGAGTCATCAAAAAACGGGTTCTGCCCGGTTTGAAGTTGCGGTAATCGGTAATGGTGTTTTTGCGGTCGGTAAAACGCTCTCTGAAATATGGGGTCATAAGGGCGGGGCTGGAGGTAGCTTCCCTGCCGGCGGTTCGTGCGGCTTTTCCGGCTCTTGCCGGGCGTGGCGTGATCTTCACGCTGCACCATGTTCGTCCGGACGAGGAAGCGTCAGCTTTTGCGCCGAATGCACACTTGTCGATCACGCCACAATTTCTGGAAGAGGCGATAGAGGCGGCGCTCGAATGTGGTCTCGTTCCCGTTCATCTGCACGATCTGCCGGGCCTGCTCGCCGATAATTCCGAGAAACGGTCGTTCTGTGCTTTCACGCTTGATGATGGCTATCGCAACAATGCCGAATATGCTGCACCGATTTTTCGAAAATATGCTGTTCCTTATACGATTTTCATCACGCCGGGTTTTGTGGAGCGGACGCGTAGCGTGTGGTGGGAAACCACTGCCGCGCTGACGCAAAAAGCCACGTCCTTTGAATTCGATTTCGGGACAGGGCCGGAGGAGATTAAATCCGGCAGCCTTCCACAAAAAGCGGAAGCCTTTGCGCGTCTGGAAAACTTCGTTCAGATATTCGCGGAGGACGAGGCGGTGGAGAGGATCGACCGTGTCGCGGGGCAACATGGTATCGATCCGATCGCGATCGTGGAAAAACTCGTCATGGATGCGGCCGAACTCAAGGCGCTGTCGAGCGATCCCCTGGTCCATCTCGGCGCGCATACCATGATGCATGTGAACATGCGCAAGATCGATGCGGCGCGCCTGGCCTACGAAATCGAGGAATCGACAAGACGGGTGGAGACCTATGTCGGCCGTCGGCCGAGGTCCTTTTCCTATCCCTATGGCTGGATGAAGGCCGTGGGAGAACGCGAGGCGAAAGCGGTGTTTGATGCGGGATTTCCCGTAGCTGTTACCACGCAGGCCGGTGTTCTTGGGGCCCATAGCCTTGAAAAGCCGATGCTGTTGCCGCGCGTTTCGCTGAACGGCCGCTTTCAGAAAAAGCGCTTTGTCAAAGCGCTCATCTCAGGCCTGCCTTTCCGGTTCGTCTAGGGATCAACCTCTCCCTGCCATCTTTCGCCGATGACGACGACGTGTGTCGGTGCGGCTAATCGAGCTGTCGTGTTGTTTTTGTTATTCACATCCATTTATCTATTGATTATAAATAAATTTATCGAAGGAAAACATTACAACTTTTCTTAAGGTTTCGCCCGTGCTGTTGATTTTTTCCGATGACCTGACCGGTGCGCTTGATGCGGCCGCCCCCTTCGCCGGGCGTGGGCTTTCGACTGAAGTTGCGATCGGTCTTGAGGGCGTCCCTGCAGCGGTGGCCGATGCGCCGGCCGTCCTCAGCGTCAATCTGGGTTGTCGGGATGGCAAGGCGGATGAAGCCCGCCGCCGCACGCAGGAACTGATGGCACTGGTTCCGGCCGATACAGTTCTGTTCAAGAAGATCGATTCCCGCCTGAAAGGACATATCGCCGCGGAAATGGATGCTGTTTCCTATCGGCATGCGCTTGTAGCGCCAGCCATTCCGGATTTTGGACGCATCGTCGTAGACGGTTCCGTGTCCGGCTTTGGCGTTGACGGCACGATTTCAGTTCATGAAAGACTGGGCGGTCACGCCAGCCGCTGCGCAATCCCAGACACCCGATCGCATGCGGACATCAGGGAGGCTTTGCTTGCCGGGCGCGCAAACGGGGTTGATCTTCTGGTGGGCGCGCGAGGGCTGGCCGAGGCGCTGGCAGAAATGATGACAGCGCAGGCAGTGCCCGAAGCGGCATCTATTCCCGCGGGTAAGGGGCTTTTCGCCATAGGTTCGCGCGACCCGATCACCGTTGAACAAATTGAAATCCTTAAAGGAACGGGTTTGGTATCGGTCACCGATGCACCCAATGGCGTCGTGCCGTTTCACGCGCATGCTCGTTCCAGGCTGACGCTCGTTTACGCGACGCAAGGGGCGGAAAATCTTTCCCCGCTCGAGGTTTCAGACCGGCTGGCGTATGGCGTCGTGCCGCTTTTCACCACCGGGACCGACACGTTGCTTTTGTCCGGCGGCGCCACGGCCGAAGCGGTGCTGCTGGCCATGGGGGTATCGCGTCTGCGCCTTGCCGGCGAGTGCCTGCCCGGTCTTGGTGTCGGCTGGTCCGGCGACCAATGTATCATTGCGAAGTCAGGTGGTTTTGGGCAAGCTGACACGTTGAAACGGATTGCGAAAATGATGCTTGGCGAAAATGACGCTGGAGAAAGCTGACCAGATGGGGCTGATGAAAGAAACGGCGCGCAAGGCACTTCCGGACATTATTTTCGAGAGAATGCACCGGGCGATCAAATCCGGCGCCTACAAGCCGGATGAACGGCTTCCGACCGAACATGAACTCGCCATGGAATTCGAAGTGTCGCGACCGGTGGTCCGCGAGGCGCTTCGGCGGCTGCGCGAACAGGGGTTCATCTATTCGCGAAGGGGTTCCGGCAGCTATGTGCGGGCATTCGGCCTGCGCGAGCCGCTGGGCTTCGGCCAGCTCGAAAATGTCGCTGACCTGCTGAACTGTTATGAATTCAGGCTGACTCTGGAGCCGGCAGCTGCGGCGGCGGCGGCCTTGCGGCATGATGGCGAGAGGCTCGTCGCAATCAAAAAGGCGCTCGAGCTGATGCGGGACGCCACCAATCGCCAGTCCCACCGTGAGGATGCCGATTATCAGTTCCACCTTGCCATCGCGCGGGCGGCACGGAATAGCTATTTCTCGACTGCGATGGAGGCTCTCAAGGACCACATTGCGGTGGGAATGAAGTTTCACGGCATGTCGGTGAAGCGTGAGGCATCCGGCCTTACCCGCGTGTTTGCCGAGCACGAGGCGATTGCGGTGGCGATTGCCGAAGGAGATGCCGAGGCCGCGCGGCGGCTGATGCACGACCATCTGACGGGATCACGTGACCGCCTCTTCGAGTCTTCGCATACGGATTGAGGCAAGTGACGGCGAGCCGGTGCGCGCGATAGCGCACCGGACTTTCGATTAGAAAGCGCGGCGGTAAATGCCGAGCACGTCATCAAGGCTCATATCGACGGGATTGTTGTCCATCAGCCGGCGGATTGCGTGAGCGTCTTGCGCATAACGGGGAAGGTTGGTTTCGCTCGCCCCGTGCCGCGCAAGGGACATTTCAATGCCGAGGCTGGCGCAGAAATCTGTCGCTGCCTTGCGAAGATCATCGGATGAAAGATGCTCGCGAAGCCCAAGCGCTCCGGCCACCTCCGCCGTCTTTGCCGAAACCGCGTGCTGGTTGAAAGCCAGAACATGCGGGAAGACGATAGCGTTTGCCAACCCGTGCGGCAGGTTGAGAAGCGTGCCGAGCGGATAGGCGATGGCGTGACCCGCCGCCGTATTGACCGGGCCAAGGCAGATGCCGCCATAGTAGGAGGCGAGCATCATTCCTTCGCGGGCTTCGGTATCAGCGCCGTCGCGAACGGCGCGCGCCAGATATTTGCCCACCAGCGAAAAGCCCATGCGGGCAAAACCGTCGATCATCGGATGGGCCTTGCGATTGGTGAAAGCCTCCACGCAATGCGCCATGGCATCCACCCCCGTCGCCGCTGTCACGGCTGATGGCACGGAATAGGTGAGTTCCGGATCGAGCACCGCGAAATCGGCAATCAGATGAGGGCTTTCGACCGCGACCTTGCTGCCCTTGACGGGATCGGTGATGAGCGAGCGAATCCCGGCTTCCGAGCCGGTTCCGGCGGTGGTGGCGATCTGGACGAGCCTGGTGTCGCGCCCTGCGACCCTGTTCGGTCCTGCCACATCCTCAAGCGTCTGGCTGGAATTCCAGAGTGCGGCGACGAGCTTCGCCACATCCATCACCGAGCCACCGCCGAGGCCGATGACGAGATCGGGTTTGGCGGCGCGCGCTGCGGCCAGTGCTGCATCGAGCGTCCCTGTGTCCGGTTCGCCGGGAATGGCGTCGAAGACAGTGAAAGGACCCTGCAATTGCAGCCGGTCGGCAAATTTCGCTGTCAGCGGCGTGGCGATCACCAGGGTCGAAGCGGTTTTGCCGGCCCAGGCGCCGACCTGGGAAATGGTGCCGGCGCCAACGGCAAGCCTGCGCGGCTGATGGATGAGAATGGAGGCTGTGGACATGGTGTTCATCCTCTTGCGCCCTTGCCCGCCACGAGCTTGCGCGCATAGGCTATGGCCTCATTCATGTTGCCGTGATTGGCGATGCCTTTGCCGGCGATGTCGAAGGCCGTTCCATGATCGACCGAAGTGCGATCAATCGGCAGATCGACCGAGACATTGACGGCGGTATCGAAGGCGACGAGCTTGATCGGGATATGGCCCTGATCGTGATATTGCGCGACAACCAGATCGAAAGTGCCCGAATAGGCGCGGTGGAACACGGTATCGGCGGAGATCGGCCCGTGTACCTCGATGCCTTCAGCGCGCGCTGCGGCAACCGCTGGCGCAATCTGGTCGTCATCCTCGGTGCCAAACAGACCGTTTTCGCCGCAATGCGGATTGATACCGGCAACCGCGATGCGCGGCCGCTCGTAACCGATGCGCTTTAAATGAGCATTGCCAGCGCGGATGGTCGCCAGCACCCGCTCCGTCGTTGCCCGGCGAATGGCTTCCTGCAGGGACACGTGGGTCGAGACGTGAATGACCTTCAGCCGCTCGGAGGCAAGCAACATATAGGCGGCTGAAGAACCGGTCAGGCTGCGCAGCATGCCGGTGTGGCCGTCATAATGGTGGCCCGCAAGATTGAGGGCTTCCTTGTTAATCGGAGCAGTGACGATGCAGCCGATTGCGCCCGCTTCGGCATCCCGCACCGCTTTTTCAATGAAACGGAAAGCGGCGTCTCCGGCAACCGGCGACAGCGTGCCCCATGGCAGCGGCGCACCCTCCACCGGCAGATCGACCACATTCCGAGTAAGATCGATGTCGATGCCAAGCGCACCCCGCGCCGCTTCCAGCGTGGCAAGGTTGCCATAAATCCGCGTTGCTTCCCTATCCGGGGCGGACATTTCCGCAAGCGCGCGGACGGTGATTTCCGGGCCGACGCCGCAGGGGTCACCCATGGTGATACCAATGATGTTGCTCATCCGATTCTCCCGTCCTTGGCGTCTGCCCAGCCGGGCGCCAGCCGGACATATTTGATTGCGCGGCGATGATAGGTGTAGCTTGCGTGCAGGGTACCGTCCGCTGCCTCCAGAAGCCATGGATAGGACATTTCCAGATTGCGGCCGTCGGTCGAATCGTTGGACAGGCAGGTGCCCGGCCCGTCCTCGATCAAAATCCGGGTAGGAAAGCTGCGGCCGTCGTCATCGGACAGGCAGATGGAAACCGGCGCGCGCGGCACGCCCCATATGGGCACACATCCACCGCTCGGATCGGCATCCGGTCTGTCGTCTTCCTCGCCCAGTTCGTCATAAAGCGAGGCGCGACGGTCGCTGGATTGCGCGGCGTTGACGGGGTTGCAGATCATCGCCAGCCTGCCGTGTGCGAGCCTGATCGCGGCGATGGAGGAATTATTGTTCGGTACGTCGGTCGGCAGCGGTTCTGTCCATGAGCGACCGCCATCTGTGCTTTCCGTGCGGTAAACGAAATCGGCCTGACGGCGGCGAAAAAAAGCGGAGTAGCGCCCATTCGCGCCCGCAACCGGGCTCATATGAACGCAGCCGGTCGAGCCCGCCAGCTCCTGCAATTGCCATGTGAGGCCGTTGTCTTTCGATATGCCGAGTGCTGCGGTATCGTGGCTGCCGTTCCATTTCTGGCCGGGGCGTTGGACGCAGCGGAAGATCGGCAGAAGCCATGCGCCGTCATCGCGGATGCGAAGCGGCGCACGGATGAAGCAGCCTTTCGGAAGATCGAGAAAACGGCCATCTTCGGCGGACAGCTTTTCCGGCGTTGCCGGGTCGTGGACGACCCGCGCCATGCGGATGCGGCATTCGTCCTGATTGCCGGATGGCTGGGTGGTGTGAAACAGCCAGAGAGTGCCATCAGGTGCGGTGAAAATAACCGGATTCTGTTCGGAATGGGCGGGATCGTTGCTCAGGCGCTGCGGCGCTCCCCACCGGCTCGCGCCGGGTGTGAGCGCGGACGCGAAGATCGAAATATCCGATTTTCCCTCCAGCGTTCCGCCAAACCAGGCGCACAGCAGGGTGCCGTCCTGCAGAAGGTGCAGAAAGCTCGCATGGTTCTGGATCATCGGCGATGGCAGGAACGCTTCGTGCCGGTTTTCCGAAACAGCATGGATGGCTCCGGTCATGGCGTGAGCAATGTCATCAGGGGTCATCGTGGTCTCCTCTTGGTCTGATGAAAATGACATATTAAAAAAGTTGTCAAGTTTATTTAAGAAAAAAGAAGGGCTTTGAATTTTTGATGACTTAAAATAAATATATGTTTTATAACGATAAAACTTCTGTACTAGGTCTCAATAAAAAATCCTTCTGAAAAATAATTTGACAAAAAATGTGATAGCGTCGATGCTTTGATAACGGGTGGAGGAGACGATCATCCGCACGCCATGCTCCTCAATGCAGGAGACGGGGCTTTTGAATGCCTCTTGCGGCACGCCGCCATGTTGCTGAATTTCTGATCTGGGAGGAGAACGGAATGAAGAAGTCATTGATTGCGGGCGCCCTTGTTATGGGTTGCCTTAGCGCCGCGTTTTCGCCGGCGCTTGCGGCGTCGGGGCCGATCAAGATCGTGCTGGCGGAAGAGGCTGACCTGCTGGAGCCTTGCATGGCGACCCGCTCCAATATTGGTCGTATCATCATGGAAAATGTCAGCGAGACGCTGACCGAGCTTGATGTGCGCGGCAAGAACGGCGTGCAGCCGCGCCTCGCTGAAAAATGGGAGCAGAACGCGGATGGCAGCTGGCGTTTCCACCTGCGTGAAGGCGTGAAGTTTTCCGACGGCACGGGTTTCGATGCCAAGGATGTCAAGCATAGCTTCGAACGCATCATGAGCGACAAGAATGCATGCGAATCCCGTCGTTACTTTGGCGGTATGACCGTCACCCCCACGATCGTCGACGACCATACGATCGACTTCAAGACAGAGCCAGCCCAGCCCATTCTGCCGCTCCTGATGTCGCTCGTCACCATCGTGCCCGAAGAAACCAAGATGGAATTTATCCGCGAGCCTGTTGGCACCGGACCTTACAAGCTGACCAACTGGACACCGGGCCAGCAGATTGTTTTGACTGCACGTGACGACTATTGGGGCGCCAAGCCGCAGGTGACGGAAGCGACCTATCTTTTCCGCGCTGATCCCTCGGTTCGCGCCGCCATGGTGCAGACCGGCGAAGCCGATCTTTCACCCTCCATTTCGCAGCTCGACGCGACAAACCCGAAGACCGACTTTTCCTATCTCGACAGCGAGACGGTCTACATGCGCCTCGACCACAACATCGCGCCGCTGAATGACGTGCGGGTGCGCCGTGCACTCAACCTCGCCATCGACCGGCAGGCTTTCCTCGGCACGCTGGTTCCCGAAGGTGCTTTGCTGGCCACCGCACTCGTTCCGCCGACCACGCTCGGCTGGAACCCTGATGTCAAGGTTTTCCCCTACGACCCTGATGGCGCGAAGAAGTTGCTGGAGGAGGCAAAAGCTGCTGGTGTGAAGGTGGATACGCCGATCACCATCATCGCGCGCACTGCGAACTTCCCTAATGTCACCGAGATCATGGAGGCGATCCAGCAGCAATTGCAGGAAGTCGGCTTCAAGATCGACCTCAAATTCGTGGAAGTGGCCGAGCACGAAAGCTATTATTCCAAGCCCTTCAAGGAAGGCCGGGGACCGCAGATCGTCGCTGCCATGCACGACAATTCCAAGGGTGATCCGTCCTTCACCATGTTCTTCAAATATGCCACCAAGGGCACGCAATCCGGCTTCTCGGACCCCAAGGTGGATGACTTGATCGAACGAGCATCCGCAGCCGTCGGCGATGAACGCGCCAAGCTCTGGTCCGAGCTCATCGCCTACCTGCATGACGATGTCGTGGCGGATGTGCTGCTGTTCCACATGGTTGGCTTCTCACGCGTCTCCGAACGGCTGGACTTCAAGCCCACCATCGCCACCAATTCGATGCTGCAGCTTTCGGAAATCGGCATCAAGTAAGCCGGTATCTCATCTGCCAAAGAGCGGCGGCGGAGCTTTAGCTTCGCCGTCGTGCTGAACACCGGAGGTAACCATGCTGAGCTTCATCCGAAAACGTTCCGTTGCAAGCCTGATCTCCCTGATCGGCCTCATCGTAATGGTTTTCTTCCTCTCCCGCCTGACGGGCGACCCGGCCGCGCTGTTTTTGCCGGTGGAGGCTTCGGAGGAATTGAAGCAGCAGTTTCGTGCGCTGCATGGGCTGAACGATCCGCTGATGGTGCAGTTCCTGCGCTACGCGGGCGACGTGATGACGGGGGATCTGGGTGAATCGCTCAGGAAAGCCCGCCCTGCGCTGGATGTGGTGCTGGAGGCTTTCGTCTGGACGCTGTGGCTTGCGGTCATCACCATGTCCCTCGTCACTACCGCAGCCATCGTCGTCGGTTCGCTTGCCGCTTTCCGCTCCGGTGGCTTCTTCGATCGCATGGCCTCCACCATTTCGCTCATCGGCGCTTCCGTGCCGGATTTCTGGCTCGCGATTGTGGCGATCGTGGTGTTTTCCGTCAATCTCGCCTGGCTGCCCACCTCCGGCACCGGCTCGGTGCTGCACTGGATACTGCCGATCTCGGTTCTGTTCGTGCGCCCCTTCGGCATCATCGTTCAGGTGGTGCGCGGCTCGATGATCGGTGCGTTGTCCTCTGCCTATGTCAAAACGGCGCGCGCCAAGGGTGTGAAATCGGGTCCGATCATCTTCATCCACGCCTTGCGAAACGCCATGCTGCCGGTCATCACCGTCATCGGCGATCAGGCGGCAAGCCTTCTCAACGGCGCAGTCATCGTCGAAACCATCTTTGGTTTCCCCGGGGTTGGCAAGCTGATGATCGATTCCATTCTTCAGCGCGATTTCAACGTCGTGCTGGCAGCAATTCTCGTGACCGCGCTTGCGATCTTCCTGATGAATCTTCTGATCGATATCGCCTATGCGTTGCTCGATCCGCGTATCCGGCACTGAGGAGACGTTCAGCCATGAGCCTTTCAAACGCCGATACAGAGATCATTGATGAGCCATCCTTTGCAACGCGCATGCTGCGCATGTTGTGGGCGGATAAATTCGCCCTCTGCGCCGCGATCTTCCTCGTCGTCGTCATCATTCTCGCCTTTGTCGGCCCGGCGTGGCTTGGCGAGCTGGCGACGAAGCAGAACCTGCGTGGACGCAACCTTGCCCCGTTCGAATGGCAACGCGAATGGTATTTCTGGTTGGGGGCGGATGCGCTCGGTCGCCCGCTACTGGCGCGCATCGTTGCCGCCACGCAAAATACGCTGATGATCGCCGCCGGTGCCGTTTTCCTTTCCGCCGTCACCGGCACCGTGCTTGGCCTGATCGCCGGTTTTTCCTCCAACCGTGTTGGCCAGATCATCATGAGGCTGGCGGACGTGATCATGTCGTTTCCATCACTGTTGATCGCGGTCATCGTGCTTTATCTGCTCGGCTCCTCCATCCTCAACCTGATGCTGGTTCTGGCGATAACCCGCATCCCCGTTTACATCCGCACCACAAGGGCCGAAGTGCTGGAGGTGCGTGAACGCATGTTCGTACAGGCGGCGCGCGTGATGGGCGCATCCGGCAAACGTATCCTGTTCCGCCATATTCTACCCGTGGTCCTGCCGACGCTGACAACGCTTGCGACGCTCGATTTCGCCTATGTGATGCTGGCGGAAAGCGCGCTGTCTTTCCTTGGTATCGGCATTCAGCCGCCGGAAATCACCTGGGGCCTGATGATCTCGCAGGGGCGGCAGTACCTCACCAACGCCTGGTGGCTGTCCTTCTGGCCGGGCCTTGCCATCATACTCACCACCCTGTCGCTCAACCTGCTGTCCAACTGGCTGCGCATTGCGCTCGACCCCGTGCAGCGCTGGCGGCTGGAAATGAAAGGCCGCAAACATGGCTGACCATCTTCTCGATGTGCGCAACCTTTCCGTGGAGTTTCACACCGCAGGCGGTGTCGTGCATGCGGTGAAGGATGTTTCCTATCATATCGACCGTGGTGAAACGCTTGCGATCCTCGGTGAAAGCGGCTCGGGCAAATCGGTATCGTCCTCGGCCATCATGAACCTCATCGACATGCCGCCCGGACGTATCAGCGGCGGCCAGATATTTCTTGATGGCAAAGACCTTCTGACAATGCCGGCTGAGGCCCGCCGCGAGATCAATGGCCGGCGCATCGCCATGATCTTTCAGGACCCGCTCAGCCATCTCAATCCGGTCTATACCGTCGGCTGGCAGATCCGCGAGGCGATGACCACCCATGGAATGGACAGGGTGAAAGCCGAAGCGGAGGCGAGGCGGCTTGTCGCGCGCGTTGGAATTCCTGATCCGGACGGAGCCTTGAAGAAATATCCGCATGAATTTTCTGGCGGCCAGCGCCAGCGTGTGATGATCGCCATGGCGCTTGCGCTCCGGCCCGATCTCCTGATCGCCGACGAGCCGACCACGGCACTCGATGTGACGGTTCAGGCTGAAGTTCTTGCCCTGCTCAAGGAATTGCAGCGGGAAACCGGTATGGCCGTTCTCATCATCACCCATGATCTTGGCGTCGTCGCCGAAATCGCCGACCGGGTGGTCGTGATGGAAAAGGGCGTGCTGGTGGAGGCAGGCACGGTTCGCGAGGTCTATCGCAACCCAAAGCATCCCTATACCCGCAAGCTCATCAGCGCCGCCCCCGGCAGGGGCGAAATGCACGAGCCGAATGCGACCGGCGAACCGCTCCTCCGTGTGCGCGATGTGCGCAAACGTTATGGGGCTTTCGAGGCACTGAAGGGCGTTTCCTTCGACCTTATGGCGGGGGAAACCATAGCTGTCGTTGGCGAAAGCGGTTCCGGCAAATCGACACTCGCGCGCATTCTGCTCCGGCTCGACGAGCCGGATGCCGGCAGCGCCGAGTGGAAGGGGCGTGATCTCTTCAAGCTTTCGCCTGCCGAACTCTTTGCCCTAAGGCGCGATTTACAGATGGTGTTTCAGGATCCAACCCAGTCGCTGAACCCCCGCATGACTGTGTTCCAGCTGGTTTCCGAAGCCTGGGTGATCCATCCGGACATACTACCCAAAGCGAAATGGCGCGAACGGGTCGCGGAATTGCTGCATCAGGTCGGCCTCTCGCCGGAACATATGCGCCGTTATCCGCATCAGTTTTCCGGTGGGCAGCGGCAGAGGATCGCGATTGCCCGCGCGCTGGCGCTGGAGCCAAAGCTCATCATCTGCGATGAGGCGGTCTCGGCGCTCGACGTGTCTGTCCAAGCGCAGGTTGTTGCACTTCTTGACAAGCTGCGCCGTGAAATGGGCCTCTCCTTCATCTTCATCGCGCATGACCTGCCGGTGGTCCGCGATTTTGCCGATCACGTCATGGTCATGCAGCGGGGAGAGGTTGTGGAATTCGGGACTGTCCGGCAGGTTTTCGAAGCGCCGCGCGAGGCCTATACGCGCGCACTTCTTTCCGCCAGCCTCGATCCCGACCCCGATATGCAGTCTGTGCGTCCGATCGATGCCGATCACACTATTGGAAATCCAAGCGGAGTTCTTTCATGACCAAACAAGCCTTCGTCGCGCTCGTGACCTGTTTCAACGAGGACGAAACCATCAATTACGAAGCGACCCGTGCGCAGGTGCGCCGTCAGGTGGCGGCCGGCAACAACATCATGTGCGCCGGAACTAACGGCGATTTCACCGCACTGACGCATGAAGAAAAAATCCGGCTGACGGAAGAGGTGGTGGACGAAGTTGCGGGCCGTGCGAAGGTCATCGTCAATGCCGGCATGCCCGCCACTTTCGAAACGCTGCAACTCGCCAAAGCCTTCGACCGCATCGGCGTCGACGGTATTGCCGTCATCACACCCTTCTTCATCGCCTGCACCCAGGATGGGCTGATCCGCCATTTCTCGACTGTGGCCGACGCCGTCGAAACACCGGTCTATCTTTACGATATTCCCGCCCGAACCCAGAACCACATAGAGCCGGAAACCGCCCGCAAACTTGCCGCCCATGGCAACATTGCCGGCATCAAGGATTCGGGCGGTGCGCAGCAGACGCTGGAAGCCTATCTACAGGTAGCACAGGAGATGCCCGGTTTCGAAGTCTATTCCGGCCCGGATCATCTCGTTCTCTGGTCATTGCAGAACGGTGCCGCCGGCTGCATCTCCGGCCTCGGCAACGCGCTCCCGGATGTACTTGCCGGCATTCTCAATGCTTTCAACGCCAGCGATATCGCTGAGGCCGAACGCCAGCAGGCGATCTATACGGATTTTCGCACCGATCTCTATGCGCTCGGTTTTGCGCCCGCCATGGTCAAGCGCTCGCTTTACCTTCAGGACCCATCCGTCGGCGCCAGCCGGCAACCCGCCCTTCTGCCGGATCAGGAACAGGACGATCGGATCGTGGAAATCTTACGTCGTTATCACCAGCTGTGACGCCACCGCCCGAATGTGACGTGCAGGAGTGACGCGGTGTGGCGCCACGCGAAAATATCCACAAAACGGCCAGAAGCCGAAGCATTTATACAGCCTTGTCCGTGACGAATAATTTGTGACACAAACACGAAATTTCCCTTGTCAGTCCCGCCATTGATGTTTATGAGGAGCGCGCAACGCAAGCGTTCGCGCATGCGGAGAGGTGGCAGAGTGGTCGAATGCACCGCACTCGAAATGCGGCATACCTGCAAGGGTATCGTGGGTTCGAATCCCACCCTCTCCGCCATAATTTACGCTGAGCCGTAAGATTTTTCCGAGATAGCCTGATTCATTCGTTGGTCGCTTTGATGCTGCAGTCCGCTAGCGAAGCCGGTGCCGCTTTGCGCCAGCGGAGGCAGACTGGTTGAGATAGCCGTTGGCTTCCATTTCGTTGCGTCCCACCCGCGATCTTCAGCACCTGTTGGAAGCCCACATGGTGACGATCCCGAAAAATTGGAGTGCCGGCAAGTGCTCGCTCATATCCGCCATTGCCTCTTACGGCAGAGGCGCTATCATAATTGTGTTGTAGGACGATAAGCTTTGGGAGGAGCGATACGTGAGACGGATGTGGCCAGACGAATTTGCCTTTCTGCTGGACGGCGCGGAAGAGGTTGACCTGCATATTCCATCGGGTGCACACGACGACAGTTCGCCCGAAGAAACGATATCCAAGAAGGCTTTGAAAGCCCGCATCAGCCAGCAGGATTTTGAAAAGATTTGGCATCTTGCAGAGGCTCGCTATCGGCTGACCGGCAGGTTTTCGGGCAAGGCGATTACGCTGATCGCCAACAATCCTCACTATCAGAAATGGCATCCCTCCGACGGCGGCAGCGTCGAGAGCGTGTCCGATAGCGGTCAGAAATACACGACGCGCTATGTGATCGTGCATTTTCTCGTTGATGATGTTCGCGAGCTGGTCGAAGCCTGAACTCCGCAGGAACGGTTCTTGCCATTGACTGGTCGAAGGGCCTTTCGAAATCCAGCGGTGCCGAGTAATTCTTGGCATCGCTTGGCGGCGTGTTAGAGGTGAGCTTCAATATCTGCGCAAGACTACGATGAGCAGCGCGTGTCCGTAGTCCACTGAAATGCCTCTATACTGGTGCCGTCTTTGATCTCTCCGATGGCAGGGTGACGTACTGACCTTCCGCAGGCTTTACCGCTGCTGCGATGTAAAAATTTCCTCTGAATTAAAATAGTTTTCCTTTAAAGAAGGAAAAACGCTTTATGCCGGAGGATCACATGGCAAAGGACAGCACAAAGACCGAGCCTGCGCTTTTGTCGCAGGACCCGCATGCGGTTCGCGAGCCGAGGGTCAATAATCTCGAAATGGCGATCGGCCATGAGGTGCGTGCCTATCGCAAGAAGCTGGGCATCACGGTCACCGATCTCGCATCGGCCACCGGCGTATCGGTGGGAATGCTCTCAAAGATCGAAAACGGTAATATTTCCCCGTCCCTCACCACGCTGCAGACGCTTTCAAAGGCGCTCGGCGTGCCGATCACGGCGTTCTTCCGTGGCTTCGAGGAGCCGCGCAGCGCCACCTTCGTCAAGGCGGGCCAAGGGGTGAACATCGAGCGTAGAGGCACCCGCGCCGGCCATCAGTACAGCCTGCTTGGCCATATCGACAACAATACCAGCGGCGTCACCGTCGAGCCCTATCTCATCACGCTGACGACGGACTCGGATGTATTTCCGACCTTCCAGCATGAGGGCATGGAGTTCCTCTACATGCTGGAGGGAGAGGTGGTTTATCGCCACGGCGAGCAGCTTTTCACCATGCAGGCGGGAGACAGCCTGTTTTTTGATGCTGATGCGCCGCACGGACCGGAGGAGCTGGTGAAGCTTCCCGCTCGCTATCTGTCGATCATTTCCTATCCGCAAAGGCGTCTGACAAATGATTGAAAAGTTGCCTTAGAAGAAAAAAATATTCCTGATAGTTGACGAGATGGAATTCCATATGCTAGCTCTTCATTCAGAAACGAATGGAGGTGCCTGTCGATGTGCGGCATTGTTGGACTATTCCTGAAAGACAAAAGCCTTGAACCGCAGCTGGGTGAGCTGCTTTCGGACATGCTCGTGACCATGACGGATCGTGGACCGGATTCCGCCGGCATCGCGATCTATGGAAGCGCTGCCGATGGCCGGGCAAAAGTAACCATCCAGTCGGCCGATCCCGTCACCGATTTTTCGGGCCTTGCCGAAGCGCTGAAGGAAAATGGCGTTGAAGCTTCGGTTGCGGTGAAAAGCACCCACGCGGTCCTGGATATTCCATCGGCAAAGCTCACGGAAATTCGCTCGGTCCTCGCCGCCATTCGTCCCAATGTGCGGGTGATGGGCTCCGGCGACAGCGTGGAAATCTACAAGGAAACCGGCCTGCCGAAAGATGTCGTCGCCCGTTTTGGCGTGCGCTCTATGGCGGGCAGCCATGGCATCGGCCACACCCGCATGGCAACGGAATCGGCTGTGACGACGCTTGGCGCACACCCCTTCTCCACCGGTGCCGACCAGTGCCTGGTGCATAACGGTTCGCTCTCCAACCACAATAATCTGCGTCGGGAACTGGTACGCGAGGGCATGACCTTCGAAACCCAGAACGACTCGGAAGTGGCCGCCGCCTATCTCACGGCTGAAATGGCCAAGGGCAAGGATCTGGGCGAAGCGCTGACCGGCGCGCTCGATGATCTCGACGGGTTCTTTACCTTCGTCGTCGGCACCAAATCCGGTTTCGGCGTGGTGCGCGATCCCATCGCCTGCAAGCCGGCGGTGATGGCCGAGACCGATCAATATGTCGCTTTCGGCTCTGAATACCGCGCGCTGGTAAATCTGCCCGGCATCGAAAATGCCCGCGTCTGGGAGCCGGAGCCGGCGACCGTCTATTTCTGGGACCATGAAAAGGCCGCGTGAAACCGTCATCGGCGCATATTGCGAAAGTCATATCCATGCCAGTTTTCGATCTCTCCCACACGCCTTTGCGTGAACTCAACAGCGCGCTCCATGGGCTTTCCTCGGGCGCAAACGACACCGAATTCGAAGTTGTCAATCCGCGCGGCCACCATGCCGTCGCTGTTGGCATCGACAGCCCCGTCATCGTCGATGTCCGCGGCTCGGTCGGTTATTATTGCGCCGGCATGAATGATGGCGGCACCGTCACCGTTTACGGCTCGGCCGGGCCGGGCGTTGCCGAAAACATGATGTCGGGCACCGTCGTCATCGAGGGCGACGCTTCGCAATACGCAGGTGCCACCGGTCGCGGCGGGCTTCTGGTCATCAAGGGCAATGCCGCTTCCCGCTGCGGCATTTCCATGAAGGGCATCGACATCGTCGTGAAGGGCAATATCGGCCACATGTCCGCTTTCATGGGTCAGTCCGGCCACCTCGTTGTCTGCGGCGATGCGGGCGATGCGCTGGGTGACTCCCTTTATGAAGCGAAGCTTTTCGTGCGCGGCTCGGTCAAAAGCCTGGGTGCCGACTGCATCGAGAAGGAAATGCGGCCCGAACATCTGGAGAAGCTTGCCGAACTTCTTGAAAAAGCCGGCGTCTCCGATGTCAGCCCAAGCGAGTTCAAACGCTACGGTTCGGCCCGCACGCTCTACAATTTCAACATCGACAACGCCGACGCGTATTGAGGCGAGGGATTTTCCGATGAGCTATCACAACCCCTTCACCCCACCGCGCAAGTCCGCGACTTTCGATGATCACACGCTGGCGGAAATCCGCCGTGCGGCTGCAACCGGCATCTATGATATTCGCGGCGCAGGCACGAAGCGGAAGGTGCCGCATTTCGACGACCTGCTGTTTCTCGGCGCGTCCATCTCGCGTTATCCGCTCGAAGGTTATCGCGAGAAGTGCGATACGACCGTCACCCTCGGCACGCGCTTTGCCAAGAAGCCGATCACGCTGAAAACGCCGATCACCATTGCCGGCATGAGCTTCGGCGCGCTTTCCGGCAACGCCAAGGAAGCGCTCGGCCGTGGCGCGACCATTGCCGGCACGTCCACCACGACGGGCGATGGCGGCATGACGGATGAGGAACGCGGCCACAGCCAGACGCTGGTCTATCAGTATCTGCCGTCGCGTTATGGCATGAACCCCAAGGATTTGCGCCGTGCGGACGCCATCGAGGTGGTCGTCGGCCAAGGCGCGAAACCGGGTGGCGGCGGCATGCTGCTTGGCCAGAAGATTTCCGATCGCGTCGCCAATATGCGCAATTTGCCGAAGGGCATCGACCAACGTTCCGCCTGCCGTCATCCTGATTGGACCGGCCCGGACGATCTGGAAATCAAGATCCTTGAACTGCGCGAAATCACCGATTGGGAAAAACCGATCTACATCAAGGTTGGTGGTGCGCGCCCCTATTACGACACCGCACTTGCCGTAAAGGCCGGTGCCGATGTGGTGGTGCTTGATGGCATGCAGGGCGGCACGGCGGCCACGCAGGACGTCTTCATCGAAAATGTCGGCATGCCCACGCTTGCCTGTATTCGCCCCGCAGTACAGGCGCTTCAGGATCTCGGCATGCATCGCAAGGTGCAATTGGTCGTGTCCGGTGGCATTCGCTCGGGTGCGGATGTCGCCAAGGCTCTGGCGCTTGGTGCCGATGCGGTTGCCATCGGAACGGCGGCGCTGGTGGCGCTGGGCGATAACGACCCGAAATGGGAAGACGAATACCAGAAGCTAGGCACTACGGCCGGCGCTTATGATGACTGGCACGAGGGCAAAGACCCCGCAGGCATCACCACGCAGGACCCGGAACTTGCCGCACGTCTTGATCCAATCGCCGCCGGTCGCCGCCTCGCCAACTATCTGAAGGTCATGACGCTCGAAGCCCAGACCATCGCACGCGCCTGCGGCAAAAACCATCTCCACAATCTGGAACCGGAAGATCTGGTGGCTCTAACCATGGAGGCTGCGGCAATGGCGCAGGTTCCGCTGGCGGGAACAAACTGGTTCCCGGGTAAAGGCAGCTTTTAAAAAACACAATGGACGGGCGCATTTGGGAGGATGTGGCCGTCTTTTTTCGATGAAGTGTCTGATATTCAAAAAAAGGGGAATGACGTGACACTGGACCTCTCCAAGTTTGCTGCCGAAAAAGGCATCAAATATTTCATGATCAGTTATACCGATCTCTTTGGTGGCCAGCGCGCCAAGCTGGTTCCTGCAGAAGCGATTGCCGATATGCAGAAGGGCGGCGCCGGATTTGCCGGTTTCGCCACATGGTTCGATCTGACGCCCGCCCATCCCGATCTCTTCGCAGTGCCGGACGCCTCCTCGGTCATCCAGCTTCCCTGGAAAAAGGATGTGGCCTGGGTTGCTGCCGATTGCGTCATGGAAGACCAGCCTGTGGAACAGGCGCCGCGCGTCGTTTTGAAAAAGCTCATCGCGGAAGCGGCCGGGCAAGGGCTGCGGGTCAAAACCGGCGTGGAACCGGAATTTTTCCTCATTTCGCCGGACGGCGCGAAAATCTCCGATGAGTACGACACGGCGGAAAAGCCCTGCTACGACCAGCAGGCAGTAATGCGTCGTTACGATGTGATTGCGGAAATATGCGACTACATGTTGGAGTTGGGCTGGAAACCCTACCAGAACGACCATGAGGACGCGAACGGCCAGTTCGAGATGAACTGGGAATATGACGATGCGCTCCAGACGGCGGATAAACATTCCTTCTTCAAGTTCATGGTCAAGTCGGTTGCCGAAAAGCACGGGCTGCGCGCGACATTCATGCCGAAGCCTTTCAAGGGGCTGACCGGCAACGGCTGCCACGCCCATATTTCGGTCTGGGACCTGGACGGCGAGGTCAACGCTTTTGCCGACAAGGCAATGCCTTTCGGGCTCTCCGCAAAGGGCAAGACGTTTCTGGGCGGCATCATGAAACACGCCTCCGCTCTTGCGGCCGTCACCAATCCGACGGTTAATTCCTACAAGCGCATCAACGCGCCGCGGACCATCTCGGGCGCGACCTGGGCGCCGAACACGGTGACCTGGACCGGGAACAACCGCACCCACATGGTTCGCGTGCCAGGGCCGGGGCGTTTCGAACTGCGTCTGCCGGATGGAGCCGTGAACCCCTATCTGCTCCAGGCCATCATCATTGCGGCCGGTCTGTCGGGTGTCCGCTCACAGGCCGATCCCGGTCCGCATCACGATATAGACATGTATCGCGAAGGTCATACCGTGACGAATGCGCCGAAACTGCCGCTCAATCTTCTCGATGCGCTGCGCGAATACGAGAAGGACGAGGAACTGCAGCAGGCATTGGGCATGGAGTTCTCAAAGGCCTATCTCAAGCTCAAGCAGGGCGAGTGGAACGCTTATTGCGCGCAATTCACTGCCTGGGAGCACCAGACAACGCTCGACGTTTGAGTTCGGGTTTCCCCGCCGCCCTCGCGGCTTTTCCCCGCGCTCATCAGACAGCGCGGGGTTTTTCCAATATCGATGACAGAGAGAGTGCCGGATGACGAACTTCGTCCTGACCGTAACCTGCAAGTCCACCCGAGGCATCGTCGCTGCCCTTTCAGGCTTTCTCGCTGAAAAAGGCTGCAACATCGTCGATAGTTCGCAGTTTGATGATCTCGGCACTGGCCGTTTCTTCATGCGCGTGGGCTTCATTTCCGAAGAGGGAGCAAAGCGTGACGACTTGATGGCTGGACTGATGCCGATCTCGCAGAAATTCGGCATGGAAGTGGCGCTTCATGACCAGTCCGAGCGAATGAAAGTCCTGCTGATGGTCTCGCGCTTCGGCCATTGTCTGAACGATCTGCTTTACCGTTGGCGCATCGGGGCCTTGCCGATCGATATTGTCGGTGTCGTCTCCAACCATTTCGATTACCAGAAAGTGGTGGTCAATCATGATATTCCCTTCCACCACATTCCGGTGACGAAGGAAAACAAGCCACAGGCTGAAGCCCGGATCATGGATATTGCCGAAAGCACCGGAACCGAACTGATCGTGCTTGCGCGTTATATGCAGGTGCTTTCCGACCGGATGTGCGAGACGATGTCGGGGAAGATCATCAACATCCACCATTCTTTCCTGCCGTCCTTCAAGGGCGCCAACCCTTACAAGCAGGCCTATCAGCGCGGCGTGAAGCTGATCGGTGCAACGGCCCACTATGTCACCGCCGATCTCGACGAAGGTCCGATTATCGAGCAGGATATTGTGCGTATTACCCATGCCCAGAGCGCGGAGGATTATGTTTCGCTCGGCCGGGATGTCGAGGCGCAGGTTCTGGCACGCGCCATCCATGCCCATATCCACCACCGTACCTTCATCAACGGCAACCGCACCGTGGTCTTCCCGCCAAGCCCGGGCAGCTATGCATCGGAACGGATGGGGTGACGCGGCATTGCGACAAGCTGGTCGCGCGCTGTTGCCATAAACATGCTGCGCGGCTAAATAAGTTGGTACGCCATAATATAAAGAGCCAGAACCTATTTTCACGCTCGGTGGGCGGAAGCGGGATGTGCCAAACGAGGTGATACCATGACCGGTGCTTTGCAGGGAACTGCCATTCGCGTTGAGCGTCCGACCAAGACGCTGAGGGAGCTTGCGCTCGACAAGGTGCGCGACGCCATCGTGAACGGTTACTTCCGTCCGGGAGACCGCCTTGTGGAGCGCGATCTCTGCGCCCAGCTGGGCGTTTCCCGCACCATCGTGCGCGAAGTCCTGCGGCATCTGGAGTCCGAGGGGCTGGTGGCGAATTTGCCGAACAAGGGGCCGATGGTTGCGCTACTCGATCTCGCCGAGGCCAAGCAGATTTACGAAATCCGCGGTGCGCTGGAGGGAATGGCGGCTCGCCTTTGTGCGGAGCGTCGCGATCCCGCCATTGTCGAGGCGCTTGAGGCTTCGCTCGAGCATATTCGCGAAAGTTACGTTGCCAAGGATATGCCCGGTGTTCTCGCGCATACCTCGTCTTTTTATCATACGCTGTTCAGCAAGATCGACCGGCATGTCGCCTGGGGCGTCGTCAATTTGCTGACGGTGCGGATCAACCATCTTCGCTCCATGACGATCAAGACGAAAAGCCGCGATACCGAAGGTCCGGCGCAGATGAAAAAGATCGTCGATGCGATCCGGAAAGGTGACGGGGACGCCGCTTACAAAGCCGCTCTCGATCATGTCACCAGCGCATGCGCTATCGCCGAAGCCGTTCTCACCGCGCAAAAAACGGCTGACTGACGGCTTTTTGGCGCTCCGTTCTGCTTGTCTTGCGGTTGCCCAGTTGGCGGCCGCAGGCTCTTGGTTTTTTGATTTTATGGTTGTTTTACAATAATTTAGAAAAACAAATGACCGCTTATTGACAGGGCAATCCGTTTGGTGTGATGGTATGCCATAATAAATAATATAAAGAGCGGAGCTTAATATGAACTGGAATCCGATTTCCCGGAAATGCATAGCCGTGCGCGCCAAAACCTCTCTGGCGGGCTTTGTCATCAGTCTTCTTGCCGGTGCGGCCGTTGCACAGGACTGCACGCCGAAAATATCCAACGATCACCTCATCAAGCCCGGCCATCTCGTGATGGCGACCAGCCCGACATTGCCGCCCATGGCCTATGCCGACCAACAGGGTGTGCTCAAAGGCCTTCGTATCGAGTTGGGTTATGAAATCGCCAAGCGCCTCTGCTTGAAGCCCGAATATATCAGCACGGAATATGCCACCATGGTGCCGGGCCTGCAGGGCGGCCGCTGGGACATGATCAATGCTGGCCTGTTCGTGACGGCGGAGCGGCGCAAGATCCTGTTCATGATCCCCTATGAGAGTCTCGCCATCAGCATTTCAACGGCCGTCGGTGCATCCGAGCCCATCACCAAGGTGGACGATCTGGCCGGCAAGGCTGTCAGCACCGATATCGGTGGCTATGCCGAGCGCAAGATCAAGGAATTGAACGAGGACTTCAAGAAACGCGGTCTTGCGCCGATGACCATCAACCTGTTCGACAATTACGCGACCGTCTATCAGGCGCTGCGGGCAGGTCAGGTTCAGGCCGCGGTCTCCATCGATCCTGTCGCCAAGCAATACCAGGATCGCGGCGAGTTCACGCATGCACTTTCCGGCATGTACCCTACGCCCGGTTCGCTTTCCTTTGGAAGCAAGGACGTCGCCAGTGCCGTCTCTGCTGCTCTCAAGGAAATGAGGGCCGATGGTTCGCTTGAAAAGCTGATGGGTGGTTATGGCGTGAGCATCGCGCCCGGCGATCTCGCCGTTCTTGGTCCAGAAGGCTGAAATCTCCTCCATCTGAACTGTCAGCGCGGCGGGAGAGTTCTCGCCGCGACCATTCCCGCATGAATTGGAGAAAGACGTGAAGGGTTGGAACTGGGAAGGTTTCTTCGAATATCTGACGAATTATTATCTTTTCGAGGGGGCGATGGTGACGCTCGGCCTCACGGTTTTTGCCATGACGGCGGGTCTTGCGCTGGGCTTCGTCATTGCGGTGATGCGCATGTCGAAATACCGGTTCCTCTCCGGACCGGCCTATTTCTACACCTGGATATTTCGTGGCACGCCGCTGCTGGTGCAGCTCATCATCATCTATACCGGCCTGCCGCAGCTCGGCATCAAGCTGACGGTTCTGCAGTCCACCCTGATCGGCCTGTCGCTCTGCGAGGCCGCTTATCTGTCGGAAATCGTCCGGGCAGGTATTGCCGCGGTTCCCAAAGGCCAGATCAATGCGGCGCGCGCCATCGGCATGACCGAGGCGCAGGTGATGCGCTACATAGTTGCGCCGCAGGCCTTCCGCATCATCATTCCGCCGCTTGGCAATTCCGTCAATGGCGTGCTGAAGACAACGTCGATCGCCTCCATCATTTCCATGGAGGAGCTGTTGCGCCGCACGCAGGTTCTTATCCAGGAAAAGTTCCTCGTTCTGGAGCTCTTCATGGTTGCGGCCCTTTATTACCTCGCCATGACGACCGCCTGGGAACTCATCCAGCGCCGTATCGAGAAACGATTCGGCAAGGCCTACGGCCCAATGTCGGCTGACGTACACTAGGGAGAAGTCCGATGTCTCAAGCAACCAGCATGATCGAACTTCAATCCGTCAACAAATGGTACGGTCCGACCTTTCAGGTTCTGACCAATTGCAGCCTGAATGTAGCCAAGGGCGAAGTCGTCGTGATCTGCGGTCCGTCCGGTTCGGGCAAGTCGACGCTGATCAAATGCGTCAATGCGCTGGAGACGATCGGCAACGGCATCATCACCGTCAACGGGGTTGAGGTGACCAACCCCAAGACCGATATGCCGAAGCTGCGTTCCAAAGTGGGCATGGTGTTCCAGCATTTCGAACTTTTCCCGCATATGACGATCCTCGAAAATCTGTGCATCGGGCAGGAGAAGGTTCTCGGCCGCTCCCCTGCGGAGGCGCTGGTCAAAGCCAACGCCCTTCTGGAGCGGGTGGGGCTTACCGCGCATGCGAGGAAATATCCCGGTCAACTTTCCGGCGGTCAGCAGCAGCGCGTCGCAATCGCCCGCGCGCTGGCGATGGATCCGGTCGCCATGCTTTTTGACGAGCCTACATCGGCGCTTGATCCGGAAATGATCAACGAGGTGCTCGACGTCATGGTCTCGCTTGCGCAGGAAGGCATGACGATGATGGTGGTGACGCATGAAATGGGGTTTGCCCGCAAGGTGGCGGACCGCATCGTCTTCATGGATGGCGGCGAGATCGTCGAGATCGGCGAGGGTGACAGCTTCTTCACCAATCCGAAGACGGATCGCGCACGCTCGTTCCTGTCGAAAATCCTGGCGCATTGACGCCACGGTGACCGGAGCGGGATGGCGAAATCCCGCTTCAGATCGTGTGCCTTAGGCCGTTCCGAACAACGCAGAATGATATTGGCGGAGAACCGCAATGATAAACCGTGTCCTGATGCCTCGCGAAATGCTCATCGGCGGTGGCAGCCGTTTCCGATTGCCGTCACTGTTGAAATCTCTGGGGGTGAAGCGCCCTCTGCTCGTCTGCGATCCAGTCATGCAGAAACTCGGCCATGCGGATGCGCTTTTGCAGGCGCTTGGCGGCGAGGGTATCGATGCCGCCATTTTTGCGGATGTCGTAGAAGATCCAACGGATATATCCATCGCCACACTGGTGAAACGCGTTTCCGGGGGAGGCCATGATGGTCTCGTCGCACTCGGCGGCGGTAGCGCCATGGATACGGCGAAAGCAGGCGCCATCGTTGCAACCAGTGGCGAAGAGCTGCGGGCGCTGAAAGTTCCAAGGATCGTGGATTTTGCCGTCATGCCGGTAATTGCCATACCCACAACCGCAGGAACCGGATCGGAAGTAACACGCGCCGCCGTCGTGACGGATACGGCTGCCAGCGAAAAAATGCTCATCCTCGGCACTGCCGCTTTGCCCGTTGCGGCCATCATCGATTACGAGCTGACGCTGACCTGCCCTTACCGCGTCACGGTCGATACCGGCATAGATGCGCTGACCCATGCGCTGGAAGCGCTGGTCAACCGCAACGGTAATGCCCATTCCGAGGCGTTGGCGCTGTCCGCGCTGAAACTGATCGGGGCAAATCTCGAAAAAGTCGCGAACGACCCGCAAAACCGGGAAGCACGCGAAGCGATGATGCTCGGGGCGACGCATGCGGGTCTTGCCGTTTCCAACACATCCACAGCGTTGATCCACGGCCTCAGCCGGCCGGTTGGTGCCTTTTTCCACGTTCCGCACGGCATGTCGAATGCGATGGTGCTGCCGTTGGTCACACAATTTTCGTTGAATTCCGCTCTACCGCAATATGCCGCCGCCGCCCGCGCACTTGGTTGCGCCAGTTCGACGGACAGTGACCAGATTGCAGGCGCAAAGATGGTGGAGGCTTTCATCGGCCTGAACAGGCGGTTGAAGGTGCCGACCCCGCAGGAATTCGGTATCGACAAAACCCGCTATCTCGATCTTTTGCCGGAAATGGTGCGGCAAGGCCTCGCCTCCGGCACACCGGCAAATAACCCACGGGTTCCGACGGCAGCGGAAATGACGCGCCTTTACGAACTGGCCTTTGACGGCCGCATGGAAGGCCCTTGAGCCATAACATCCTGTAAGAATTGTCATTTTTCGCAACTTCAAGCCACAGATTTCCGCCACTTGACACCTGCATATTATGGCATACCATAAGATATCATATTTATCGGAGAGAACGCCTATGCCCATCCAGATCCGTAAGACCCTGTTGCAGGTCGAAACAACGTTGATTGAAGGAGGCAAGGCCGCAGCGACACCTTTGAAGCTGTTCACCGCCATCGCGGTCGTAAAAAATCCCTGGGCTGGAAAAGGCTTCGTGGATGATCTCAAACCGGAAATCCACGCCGGTGCGCCGGTGCTGGGCGAACTCCTGACGAAGATGATCCTTGATGCCGTGGGTTCCGGCGAAGCGGTGGAGGCCTATGGCAAGGCGGCCGTCGTCGGGCTGGATGGTGAGATCGAACATGCCTCCGCGCTCATTCACACGTTGCGTTTCGGCAATCACTATCGTCAGGCTGTGGGTGCCAAGTCCTATCTCGCCTTCTGCAATACGCGTGGTCCCGGCAATGCGCCGATCATGATCCCCTTAATGGACAAGAACGATGAAGGCCGCCGTTCGCACTACCTGACTATCCAGACCTCCGTTCCCGATGCTCCGGCTGCCGACGAGATCGTCGTCGCGCTCGGTGCTTCAGTCGGCGGCAGGCCTCATCACCGCATCGGCGACCGGTATCAGGATCTGAAGGATCTCGGTCAGGATGTTGCCAACCCGGCGGGCGTTTGAGGGTGATGCAAATGCAGGAGGCCGCCACCACGTCACGGGTCAATGCTGCAAAGGCAGGTGCTGCTGTGCTCCCTCGCAAGGTGACCGAGGGCGGGGCGGCCTATTTCGAGGCAGGCGCCGGTGAAGACCTGATCCTCATCCACGGCGTGGGAATGCGGCTGGAAGCCTGGAAGCCGCAGATCGAAATCTTTTCAAAGACGCACCGTGTCATCGCGGTAGATATGCCGGGGCATGGCGGCAGTGAACGCCTGCCAGCGGGCAGCTCGCTCAAGGATTTTGTCGGCTGGTTCGGCCGGTTTCTTGACGATATGCGGATCGCGCGTGCCAATGTGGCCGGGCACTCCATGGGTGCGCTGATTTCCGGCGGTGCCGCTGCAACCTTTGGAGATCGAATTGCGCGCGTTGGTTATCTTAACGGCGTCTACCGCCGTGATCCGGCCGCGAAGGCTGCGGTTCTTGCACGCGCGGCTGCCATCCGGACCACCGGCGTGGACAAGGAAGGCCCTTTGTTACGCTGGTTCGGCGACGATCCAAAGAGCCAGCAGGCGCGGGAGTTGACGCGGGGCTGGCTGGAAATGGTCGATCCCGAAGGTTACGCGGTTGCCTATACCGCATTTGCGGGCGGCGACGAGACCTATGCGGATCGGTGGCCCTCGGTCATCTGCCCGGCTCTTTTCCTGACGGGTTCGGACGACCCCAATTCGACGCCGTTGATGGCCGAGCAGATGGCGGCGATCACACCGCGCGGTTACGCCCGCGTCGTTGAGGCGCACCGGCATATGGTCAACCTGACCGCACCTGAAACTGTCAATGCAATGATGGCCGAATGGCTGGCTTTAGAGGAGGAGCCGCAATGACTGTTGCAACCCTTGATCCGCGCGCTTTGCGCGATGCATTCGGCGCTTTCGTTACGGGAGTAACAATCGTGACCACCCGGGACGATGCAGGAAAGCCCATCGGTTTTACCGCCAACTCCTTCACCTCGGTTTCGCTCGATCCGCCGTTGCTGCTGATCTGCCTTGCCCGTAGCTCGCGCAATTTCGCGACGATGACGGGCACCAAAAACTTCGCGGTCAATATTCTGTCGGAAAGCCAGAAGGACCTCTCCAACACCTTCGCCCGGCCGGTCGAAGACCGTTTCGCCACCGCTAGCTGGTTGGATGCGCCGAAGGGCTCCCCGGTCTTTGCAGACGTCGCGGCCTGGTTCGAATGTTCGATGCAGGAGGTTATCGAGGCCGGCGATCATGTCATTCTGCTCGGCCGTATCGAGGCTTTCGACAATAGCGGCCTGAACGGTCTCGGTTATGCGCGCGGCGGCTATTTCACGCCGATGCTGGCTGCAAAGGCGGTATCGGCAGCGGCAGAGGGMGATATCGTCGTGGGCGCCGTTCTGGAACGGCGCGGCGAGATTTACCTCGTTGGCGACGACGTGCTGTCGCTTCCCGGCTGTGTCGTGGCAAGCGGCGATCCGGTCGCGGCGCTGACATCACGTCTCGAAGACCTGACGGGTCTCTCCGTCAAAACGGGATTTCTCTACTCGGTTTATGAGAACAAGACGGACGGGCGCCAACACATCGTCTATCACGCGCTTGCCGATGGCGATGAAGCGCCGCGCGAGGGCCGTTTTCTGTTGCCCGGCGCGCTGGCTTCGGCAAAATTCGACTCCGGCGCTACGGCGGATATCGTCAATCGTTTCGTGCTGGAAAGCTCGATCGGCAATTTCGGTGTTTATGTCGGGAACGAGACCGCCGGCAAGGTTCATCCCATCTCCATGAAGGGGCCAAAACCATGAAATTCTCCCTCTTCGTTCATATGGAGCGGCTGGACGCCTCCCAGGACCACAAGACACTCTACGAGGAGTTCGTGACACTATGCGAGATCGCCGATCGTGGTGGCATGCATGCCATCTGGACCGGCGAACATCACGGCATGGATTTCACCATAGCGCCCAACCCCTTTGTAACGATCGCCGATCTGGCGCGGCGTACGAAGACGGCACGCCTGGGTACGGGAACGGTGATCGCGCCTTTCTGGCACCCGATCAAGCTTGCCGGCGAAGCGGCGATGGCGGATCTGATCTGTGACGGCCGTCTTGATATCGGCATTGCGCGTGGCGCCTATTCGTTCGAATATGAGCGGCTGCTTCCAGGCCTCGATGCCTGGGGCGCCGGCCAGCGGATGCGCGAGCTTATTCCGGCTGTCAAAGGGGTTTGGGCGGGTGACTACACCCACGACGGCGAATTCTTCAAGTTCCCGGCCACCACATCGGCTCCCAAACCGCTGCAGCAGCCTTTTCCGCCCATTTGGGTGGCGGCGCGTGATCCGAATTCACATGAATTCGCTGTCGCCAATGATTGCAATGTTCAGGTGACGCCGCTCTGGCAAGGCGATGACGAGGTGGAAACCCTGATGGGCCGCTTCAACGATGCCTGCGCGAAAAATCCGGATAAACAGCGGCCGAAAATCATGCTGCTGCGCCACACCTATGTCGGTTCCGGTGAAGCCGACATTGCCCAGGCGGCCCATGAGATGAGCGTCTATTACAACTACTTCTTTGCATGGTTCAAAAACGAAAAGCCCGTTCATCAAGGGCTGATCGAGCGTATTGCGCCGGAGGAGATTGTTGCAAACGCCATGCTTTCCGGTGATGTCATGCGCAAGAACAACGTTGTCGGCGATGCCGATGAAGTCATTACCCGGCTTAAGGCCTACGAGGCCATGGGCTACGACGAATATTCCTTCTGGATCGATACCGGCATGAGCTTCGAGCGCAAGAAGGCCTCGCTGGAACGCTTCCTTTCCGATGTCATGCCGGCTTTCAAGGAGTAAGATGATGCGCCGTTTCCAATGTTACATCGATGGGCGCTTCGAGGATGGTGAGGCGAGCTTTTCGAGCCTCGACCCGGCAACCGGTGAACCTTGGGCAGAAATGCCGGAAAGCCGCGAAGCGGATATTAGCCGCGCCGTAGAGGCCGCGCATCGGGCACTTTATGACGATGCCGCCTGGTCGAAACTGACGGCGACGCAACGCGGCAAGCTGCTCTATCGGCTTGCCGATCTGGTTGCCGAAAATGCAAAGACGCTTGCCGAACTCGAAACCCGTGACACCGGTAAGATCATCCGCGAGACCTCGGCGCAGATTGCCTATGTCGCGGACTATTATCGCTATTATGCGGGCTTGGCTGACAAGATCGAGGGCGCTTACCTGCCGATCGACAAGCCGGACATGGATGTCTGGCTGCGGCGCGAGCCCGTGGGTGTGGTGGCCGCGATCGTCCCGTGGAACAGCCAGCTTTTTCTGGCAGCCGTTAAAATCGGCCCGGCGCTCGCTGCCGGCTGCACAATCGTCATCAAGGCCTCGGAAGATGGACCGGCGCCGCTTCTGGAATTCGCCCGGCTGGTGCAGGAGGCTGGTTTTCCTGCCGGCGTCGTCAATATAGTCACTGGTTTCGGTGCGTCCTGCGGCACGGCACTCACCACGCACCCGAAGGTGGCCCATATCGCCTTTACCGGCGGGCCGGAAACGGCGCGTCACATCGTTCGCAACTCGGCCGAAAATCTTGCCTCCACGTCGCTCGAACTCGGCGGCAAATCGCCAATCCTCGTCTTTGCCGACGCCGATCTCGAAAGCGCCGCCAATGCGCAGGTCGCGGGAATTTTCGCGGCGACCGGTCAGAGCTGTGTTGCCGGATCACGGCTGATTGTCGAGAGAAGCGTGAAGGATCGCTTCCTCGGGATTTTGAAGGCGAAGGCCGAAGCGATCCGCATCGGCTCGCCGCTGGACATGGCAACGGAAGTGGGGCCGCTCGCGACCGAGCGGCAGCGCAAGCATATTGTCTCTCTGGTCTCTGCTTCCGAAAAAGCCGGTGCGAAGGTGGTGACGGGCGGTGTGGCGGTGGATGGCGCTGGTTATTTCTACCCTCCGACCATTCTCGATTGTGACGGCATTCGTTCGCCGTCCATGGAAAGGGAGTTCTTCGGCCCGGTTCTTTCGGTTGTTTCCTTCGAAACCGAGGCGGAAGCGATCGCTTTGGCCAATGACACGGTCTATGGCCTCGCCTCGGGCGTCTTCACGCAGAACCTGACGCGCGCCCATCGGCTGATGAAGGCGATCCGTGCCGGTGTGGTTTGGGTGAACACCTATCGCGCCGTCTCACCGATTGCGCCTTTCGGGGGTTTCGGTCTTTCCGGTGATGGTCGCGAAGGCGGGCTTGCGGCAGCGCTCGATTACACGCGCACGAAGACCATATGGCTTAGAACCTCCGATGACCCGATCCCCGATCCATTCGTGATGCGGTGACGCGATGTTTTACGAGATCCGCACCTACCGGCTGAAGAACGGCGCCATTCCGGCCTACCTTGGGGTTGTCGAAGAGGAAGGCATCGAAATCCAGAAAAGCCATCTGGGCGAGCTGGTGGGTTACTTCTTTTCCGAGATCGGGCCGATCAATGAAATTGTCCACATCTGGGCCTTTTCCAGCCTGGATGACCGCGAAGAACGGCGTGGGCGGCTCCTGGCCGATCCACGCTGGTTGTCTTTCCTGCCTAAGATCCGCGACCTCATTGAAGTCGCCGAAAACAAGATCATGAAGCCGGCGCCTTTTTCACCGCTGAAGTGAATCTGCCGGCCGCGAAGTGCATGCCAACAACAAGCTCTAAAACGGAGTAAGGGAACATGAGATCGAAACTGGTATTGATGACATGCGCAGCAATTTTCGCCCTGGGCGCATCCGCACAGGCGAATGATCTGGTTTTTTCCAGCTGGGGAGGAACCACGCAGGACGCGCAGAACGCGGCCTGGGCCGAAAAATTCATGGTGGCGACCGGCATCAACGTGCTTCAGGATGGCCCGACGGACTATGGCAAGCTGAAAGCCATGGTCGAGGCGAACGGCGTGACATGGGATGTGGTCGACGTGGAGGGCGACTACGCCGCGCAGGCCGGGCCGAAGGGCCTGCTGGAGAAGCTTGATTTCGCCGTCATCGACAAAACGAAGCTCGACCCTCGTTTCGTCACTGATTACTCCGTCGGAAGCTTCTATTATTCCTTCGTCATCGGCTGCAATGTCGATGCTGTAGCCGCCTGCCCCAAGAGCTGGGCCGACCTTTTCGATACGGCAAAGTTCCCCGGCAAGCGCACCTTTTACAAGTGGTCCGCACCGGGTGTGATCGAAGCAGCCCTGCTGGCCGATGGGGTTGCTGCCGACAAGCTATACCCGCTTGATCTCGATCGCGCCTTCAAGAAGCTGGATACGATCAAATCCGATATCATCTGGTGGTCTGGCGGCGCGCAATCGCAGCAGTTGATCGCTTCTGCGGAGGCGCCCTTCGGCAGTGTCTGGAACGGCCGCATGACAGCGCTTGAGAAAAGCGGTGTGAAGGTGGAGACCTCCTGGGAGCAGAACATCACGGCAGCGGATTCCCTCGTGGTTCCCAAGGGAACGAAGAACAAGGACGCGGCGATGAAGTTCATCGCTCTTGCGACCTCCGCGCAGGCGCAGGCGGATATGGCGTCTGCCACGGGTTATGCTCCGGTCAATGTCGAATCCGCAAAGCTGATGGATCCGGAAACGGCAAAGACCCTGCCCGACCAGCAGACAGCGAGCCAGGTCAATGCCGACATGAACTACTGGGCGCAACATCGCGACGAGATCGGTGAGCGCTGGTACGCCTGGCAGGCCAAGTAAGGCAACGGCGCGGGCAGCCAAAAGCGCCCGCGCAAATTTTCACCTCCGGGGAGGTTTGGGCATGGTCTCGCTTACCGATGAAACAGAAAGCCCGAAGACGAAGGTGCGGATGCCCTTCCGGCCCGGCAATTTTGCCGCCACCCTGCCGGCATTCGTTCTGCTTGCCCTGTTCTTCGTCGTGCCGGTTATCATCCTGCTGTCGCGCAGCGTTACCGAGCCGGTGCCGGGCTTTGGCAATTACGCCGCATTGCTGGGCAGCTCCACCTACCTGAAGATTTTCTTCAATACATTCGCGGTCTCGGCGCTGGTCACGCTCGTAACGCTGGTCATCGGTTTTCCTGTCGCGTGGGCGCTTGCCATCATGCCGTCGCGGCTTGCCTCCGTCGTTTTCGCAATTTTGCTTCTGTCCATGTGGACCAACCTTCTGGCACGCACCTATGCCTGGATGGTGCTGTTGCAGCGGACGGGTGTCGTCAACAAGACGCTGATGGGCCTTGGCATCATCGACAAGCCGCTTGCACTGGTCAACAACCTGACCGGCGTCACGATCGGCATGACCTATATCATGCTGCCATTCATCATCATTCCGCTCTATGGCGTCATCCGCAAGATCGATCCGGCCATTCTCCAGGCGGCGGCGCTGTGCGGTGCAACCCGCTTTCAGGCGCTGACCCGCGTTCTCATTCCACTTGCCGCTCCGGGTATGATCTCCGGCGCGCTGATGGTGTTCGTCATGTCGCTTGGCTATTTCGTCACCCCGGCGCTGCTGGGCGGCACGGCGAACATGATGCTGGCCGAGCTTATCGCGCAATTCGTGCAGTCTCTCGTCAACTGGGGCATGGGCGGGGCAGCGGCGCTGGTGCTTCTGGTGGTGACGCTGACGCTTTACGCAATCCAGCTGAAATTCTTCGGCGCGGCCGGGGCAGGGGGGCGCTGACATGCTTTTGAACTACAACAGCCTTGGCGCATGGAAGTGGCTGCTCCTTTTCATCACCGTGCTGACAGCGGCATTCCTTATCCTGCCGATTGTCTTCATCGCCGCTTTGTCCTTCGGCTCGTCGCAATGGCTGATCTTTCCGCCGCCCGGCTGGACGCTGAAATGGTATGCGGATTTCTTTGCCGATCCGAGGTGGCTGGATGCTGCCTGGACAAGCCTGCGTATCGCCGTGATGGTCACAGTCCTGTCGGTGTTGATCGGCCTCGTGGCCTCCTTCGGCCTGGTGCGGGGGCGTTTCATCGGGCGCGAGGGTCTGCGGGCTTTGTTCATGACGCCGATGATCCTGCCTGTCGTGGTGCTGGCGGTGGCGCTTTATGCTTTTTTCCTGAAGCTCGGCCTTGCGGGCACCACCACGGGCTTTGTCATTGCCCATCTTGTCGTGGCGCTGCCTTTCTCCATTCTGGCGTTGACCAGCGCGCTCGAGGGTTTCGATAAATCGATCGAAGACGCTGCAGTGCTATGCGGCGCGAGCCCGCTGCAGGCCAAAATCCGCATCACCTTGCCGGCCATCAGCCACGGCCTGTTCTCAGCCGCGATCTTTTCCTTCCTCACTTCCTGGGATGAGGTGGTGCTGGCGATCTTCATGGCAAGTCCAACGTTGCAGACGCTGCCGGTGAAAATCTGGGCGACGCTGCGGCAGGATCTGACGCCGGTGATCGCCGCTGCATCGACGCTTCTCATCGCGGTGACCATCATTCTCATGCTGCTTGTCGCAGCTGTGCGAAAAGGATTGAAAACATGACCAAACCGCTCCTGCAAATTCGCGGCATCGCCAAGCAATACGGACCGGTCGTCGCCGTTAAGGATGTCAATCTCGAGGTGCAGCCGGGCGAGTTCATGACGTTTCTCGGACCATCCGGTTCGGGCAAGAGCACGACGCTCTACATTCTGGCCGGTTTCGAACAGCCGACGGCGGGCGACATTCTGCTGAACGGCGAAAGTCTGCTCTCCACGCCGTCGCACAAGCGCAATATCGGCATGGTCTTCCAGCGTTACACGCTGTTTCCGCATCTGTCTGTTGGCGAGAATATCGCCTTTCCGCTGAAAGTGCGCCGAAAGAGCAAGGCGGAAATCGATGCGAAGGTGAAGGAGATGCTGAGGCTCGTTCGTCTCGAAGGTTTCGAGGACAGAAAGCCTGCGCAGATGTCGGGCGGCCAGCAGCAGCGCGTGGCCTTGGCAAGGGCGCTCGCTTATGATCCGCCGGTTCTTCTGATGGACGAGCCGCTTTCGGCGCTCGACAAGAAGCTCAGGGAAGAGATCCAGTTCGAAATCCGTCGCATCCACCAGCAGACGGAAGTAACGATCCTTTACGTCACCCACGATCAGGAAGAGGCCTTGCGTCTTTCCGACCGGATCGCGGTGTTTTCAAAAGGCGTGATTGACCAGATCGGTACGGGGCCGGAGCTTTACGCTCACCCCACCACCCGCTTCGTGGCCGAATTCATCGGTGACAGCGACTTCATCGCCTGCGATCTCCTCGCCGCCTCGGGCGGCATGGCGACGGTTTCGCTCGGGCAGAATATCGTCTTTGATCAAATTCCGGTTCATGGCGAAGCTGCGCCGGGAAAAAAGGCGGCGCTGATGCTGCGTCCGGAGCGTTTACAGCTCAGCCGCAACAGGCCCGGCTCTTACGCCGGTTTTCAGGCCACCGTCAGCGATATCACCTTCCTTGGCAACAACGTCCATGTCGTCGCCCATACAGGTTCGGGAGAGCCCTTTGCCGTGCGTCTGCCATTTGGCCATGAGGCGATTTCGGGCCTCAACCGTGGTGATCTCGTGCATCTGGCCTTTGATCCCGCGTCGGCGCAGGTTTTCTGTTGAGGGTCGGAAATATGCATCTTAATGATCCCATGCTCGTCGGCGAGCACGGGAGAACATCTCTACCGGCAATGCGCGCCGACCATCAAGAAACTGGGACTGGAACTTGGCGGCAATGCGCCCTTCATCGTCGACGACGCCGATCTCGATGCGGTCGTGGAGGGAGCGCCGATTTTCCCAGAAGTTGGAGCCGCAGACAAAACCGTTGCATTTCAATGAGCCATCATGCCCCAGGCAAGTGAACCTAGGGCAAAAAGCCCGAATAAGACAAGGATCACTCCGGACAGGCGGGAAACCCAGCGGGCAAAGGTGGTGGGAAGGCGCTGCCGGGCAAATGCAACGCCGCCGCTCAACATGAACCACCACAATAAAGACCCTAGAAAAACGCCCGCGACCACAAAAAACGCGCTCGTCGCTCCCGATGCGTCAGCAAGGCCGAGACCCGCGAAAATTGCTGCAAAGGACAGAATCGTCATGGGGTTGGTGATCGTCAGGAAAAAGGTCGCGGTGATGGTGCCGAGCAGATCGCGCGCTCCAACCTTGGCCGCTTCTGCCAGAGGTTTGGGCCTCAGGCTTTTCCAGCCGAGCCACAGCATGAAAAGGCCGCCAACGATTTTGAGCGGCGTATCGATTGTCGCAAGGGTCGCCGCGAAAGCGGAAAAGCCGAGCGCTGCGAGGCTGGCATACACGGCATCCGCCAGGGCAGTCCCAAGGCCACCTGCCACTCCCGCCCAGAACCCGCGCTCAAGGGTCCGGTTGATGCAGAGGGCGCCGATGGGGCCGAGCGGGGCTGCGACCGCAAGGCCCAGCACAATGCTTTTCAAAACGAGCATCAGTTCCATCAGTCCACGCTTTCCTTCGGCATAAATGGTCCCGGCACGACAGAAGACAGGGCGATGATCGTTTCGGTACGGGCAAGGAACCCGTTCTGTTTCATTGTCGCCAGAAAGGTTTCGATCTCCGCCAGCGACCCGACGTGAACTTTGACGAGGTAGGACCACTGCCCGGTCACATGGTGACATTCCGCAATAGCGGACTGCGACGCCGCATAGACACGAAACGCGGCCTCGTCCGCATCCGGCGCCAACGCGATCCACACGAAGGCGATCACGGGCAAATCGAATGCGGATGGATCGGCATCAACGGTGATGCGACGGATCGCCCCGCTGGCCGTCAGGCGTCGGATGCGCTCGTTCACGGCCGAAGCGGAAAGCTCCACGACATTTCCGATATCAGCCAGAGAGCGGCGGGCGTCTTCTGCAAGAAGACTGATGATTTTGCGGTCTGTTGAATCCATTTCCGCAGATAATCATGTTTATTATGATAATGAAAGATATTATGCGGAATTTTAGTGAATCGAGCGCAAGCCTTGAGCCGGGGCCAAGATTCCCCTGCAGCTTCGCCATGCATGTAATCTTGGCGGAAGCTTATGCTGTTTCAGCGATTACGGTCGCACTATCCATGCTTCCGGCAGCGATTCCTGCAAGGCTTGGCGGATGATCGTGGCAAGATGGGCGCTGATTGGATTTTCGTCTTTTCCGGAGCGAAGAAGGCTGAGCCCCAGCGACGGGAGTTGCGGCAAACCGTTGGTAACTGGATCGAGAACCCGTACGGCAGGCGGCCGGCCGAACGGTGTGCGAAGTGCGATGCCAAGGCCTGCGGCTGTCGCAGCCCACAACCCGCCGAGGCTTGGGCTGACGAATGCAATGCGCCAGGCGATACGCTGTTGATCAAGGTGGTTGCAGGCAATGCTACGTAAAAGGCACGGCGCTTCCAAGACTGCAAGTGGCAGCGGCTCTTTCCCGCCGGTCTGCCAGACAGTTTCTGCTTCCTCCGCGCCCAGCCAGCACAGTGGCATGGATGCAACCGTTTCAGCTGGCGAAGCCGTGTCGTCGTTCCAGGCCAAGGCGAGGTCAAGATGGCCGGACTCGACCTTCTCCCGCAATTCGCTATTGCGAGCGATGCGCCCTTCGATCCGAACCTGTGGATGGGCGCGTGCGAAACGGCCCAGCACCTGCGGCAACACGGTTTCTCCGAAATCCTCCTGAATCCCGAGGCGGATCCAGCCTGCGAGTTCCGGCCCGCGAACGGCGCTGATCGCCTCGTCATTCAGGCTCAATAAGCGGCGGGCATAGGACAGCAGCACTTCGCCGCTCTCGGTCAGCGCCAGCCCCCGCCCGGATTTGCGCACCAGAGCGGTTTCGGCCTGGTCCTCCAGCTTCTTAAGTTGTGCGCTGACCGCAGAGGTCGAACGCCCTAGTCTGTCTGCGGCCTGCGCGAACGACCCGGTCTCGATGCCAATCACGAAACTGCGGAGCGCGTCCAGATCCAGATGGGTAAGGCGCAAGTTAAATGTCCCTAAAATCAGGACGTAATATCCTGAATAATTTGATTTTCAGGATGATGATGTCGTTTCATAGTGTGGCTGTCAATCCTCTTGAACGGAGCGCATTCATGCCTTTCACCCGAATATCTCTGCTTGCGGGCAAATCCGCCGACTATCTCAAGGCGGTTTCCGACAGTCTCGACCGCGCGCTTGTCGACTGCTTTGACGTTCCGGAAAACGACCGCTTCGCTGCAATCCACCAGCACCAACCGGGCGAACTGATCTTCGACCGAACATATCGCGGCGGCCCTCGGTCGGATGATTTCATTTTCTTTCATATCACCACCGGCAAGACGCGATCGCCGGAAACCAAGGCGCGCTTCTATGCGAGGCTCGTCGAAAACCTGGCGGTGTCGCCCGGTGTGAGGCCGGAGGATGTGATGGTCGCCATCGTCAACTCGACGTTTGATGACTGGTCCTTTGCATCAGGCGTTTCAGCAGGCACACCAGCGGATGGGAGTGGCCGATGACCGATTTTTTCGAGATGCAACCGGCCTGTCCATCCACCATGAGCGTGCGTCGAGCCGGTGACGGAATAGTTGCGGCACCTGAGGGTATCTCCAGCGGGGCCTTCCTCGTCCAGATGCTGTTATCGAGCCGGATCGATGGCGAGATGACGGCAATGCGCGCTTTTGTGCCGCCGGGGGTCGTGACCCATTGGCACAGTCATCCGCGCGGCCAGCTTCTCTTCGTGCTGGATGGCATCGGTCTCGTCCAACGCAAGGGTGACGATCCGCGTGAAGTCCGTGCCGGAGATGCGGTGTGGTTTGCGCCCGGCGAAGCCCATTGGCATGGCGCCGCGCCGTCCTGTCCCTTCAGCTATCTCAGCGTCCAGCCGGTCAGGAGTGGAACTGCCATCCACTGGATGGAACCTGTCAAAAAAGAGGAGAGCACGTCATGATCGCCATGCAATACAGCTTCACGCTGCCTGCCGGCTACGACATGGCGATCATAGACCGGCGCATAAGGGAGAAGGGGCCGCTGCTCGATGGCTTTCCACGCCTGCGCTTCAAGGCCTATCTTTCGGCGAGAAAGCAGGATGCCGGCTTCACCAGTGCTGAAAATCTCTACGCGCCGTTCTATCTCTGGGATGAGCCAGAAGGGATAGACAGCTTCTTGTCCGGTCCAGGTTTTGCGGTTCTGACACGGGACTTCGGCTGGCCGTCGGTGCAGACGTGGCTGGTCTGGCACGCCGACCACGTACCTGATCTTACAGCTTCGCGATATGCCACACGGGAGGCTCGGTCCATAGCGCCCCATTCTGATCTGGCCAAGCTGCGCGATACTGCGACCGCGGACGCGCGTTCAGCAATCAGGGCCGGCGCGCTCGCGGCCATAGCCGCATTCGATCCAACAAAATGGCTGCTGCTACAGTTCAACCTCTGGCCGACAGTGCCGGCCGTTACTGAAACAATGCAAACCTACACTGTTGGCCACGTCTCATTGGGGTCGGTTCTGCATTTAGCGGAATGATACCTCACGCACCGGCTCAAGGGGTATTGCGTCGTTCCAGCTCTCGTCTATCGCGGTTGCTTTTCTGCCTCACGTAGCGAAATCAGCCGTTTGGTGGATTCGTCCCACAGAATGAGCTTTACGCAGCCCAGGCTGTCGCGAAGGCTGATGCGACCAAGTTTCGCAAGCTCCGGGTAGTCGTGCAGAATCTCTGGCAACCTGTAAAAAGGTACCTTGCTCGACAAATGGTGGACATGGTGCATGCCGATATTGCCGGTGATCCAACGCAGCGGACCCGGCAGATCGTAATACGAGGCGCCATGCATCGCCGCATGGGGAAAAGTCCATTCCGGAGGCTTGGACCAGTGGGTTTCTTCAAACTGGTGCTGGACATAAAACAGCCAGACACCTGCTGACCCGGCAAGCAGCACTATTGGCAGATGAACCAACAGAAAAGGCACGAGCCCTATCGCCCAGATGAGAAGAATGGCCAATACGGCCACACCGGCATTTGTTGCCATTGTCGAAATCCAGGGCAACGCTCCAGACCGCATCATGCCAAACGGTAGCCTTTGTTTGAACAGAAACAGGAAAGCAGGACCGATGCCGAACATCACCAGCGGATGCCTGTACAAGCGATAACCGAGTTTTCCGCGCGGGGAGAGCGCACGATATTCGTTCACGGTCAGAGTTGTAATGTCGCCAACCCCTCGCTCATCGAGATTGCCGGCTGACGCATGGTGTTCCGCATGCGCGCGGCGCCAATAGTCGTAGGGCGTCAGCGTCAGGATACCGATTGCGCGACCCGTCCAGTCATCCCAGCGACGGCGCCCGAAAAAAGAGCCGTGTCCGCAATCGTGTTGCAGTATGAAGAGCCTCAACAGGAATCCGGCTGCGGGGATCACCAGAAGCAGGCCAAGCCAGTAACCAAAATGAATCGATACCGACGCTGCTGCCCAAAGGAATACAAAGGGAACAAGCGTCACGGCAAGTTCGTACAGGCTGCGGCCGGTGCGGGGTTTGCGATAATTCGAAAGTATTTTAAGCAGGGCCTTTTCACTCGCGCCGCCAGGTAATTGGGCTGTTAACGTCGCGGTCATGGTTGATAGCAATCCTTCTGGTCGCCTGCATTTCGAAAAAAGTGTTCACCGCGCTGGCGGTCGTTTTCTGGAATAGCCCGATCTCGAGCCAACACGCGTTGCCGCGGCGGTTCCGTGCTCTGCTCGGCGCGGGCATTCACTGTTTTGTTCATAAATGTTCGAGCTGTAAGCTCGCTCCTGAAATCTGAAACGGTTAATTAAGTCGATCTGCTCGGCGAGGATCTCGCACAACTCTGCGCGGCTGGAACCTGTTCTGTCTAACTGTACCGGCGCTGTTTGCACAGAGGGGCAGGGTGACCTCAAATTGATTGAAGGGTACTAGAATTTAATCGGCACTGGCATTCTCTCGCAGGAGCACAGCTCGACTCGGCAACTAAAATCGCTGAAAAGTTGGAGTGTTGAGCGGGTCTCGGCAACAGGATGGCAATTACTCGTTCAAATACGAGCAATATGCTCGAGGCAACAGACCCTTACCGCAGCATTGTGGCTGTATCGCGCCCGACATGTAAGGTTTCTTGCGATGTATCAGATCGCAGCATCAGGGGTCATCGACTGGCAGGAGAGTGCCCCTTATGCCAGCAGCCCGCGCATGATCAGTTCGAGATGAATCTTCAGAACGACCTGCTTGTCCAGACTGCGCCGATCGTCGAAAATCAACCGGAAAACCAATGTTCCGACTATGGGTGACATGACGACCTTGGCCAGTTCGGTGGGGTTGGCTCTAAACCTTTTTTTCGCCACGCCCTCTTCGAGGATCGTATTGATCCGCTCGAATACCGGCGCCATCACCACGTCATGGTGCTGGTCGATGAGATCGGGGAATTTTGCTCCTTCCGCAACGATGAAGCGAAACAGTTCCCGCATCTTTCTATTGTCGACGAGGGCGTCGAACAGGAATTCAAGAAGCATCCGAAGCTCCTCGACGGGATCATCCGACGTGCGTGCATAAGCCTTGAATGCCTCCTGAAAAGGTGCCGAGGCATGCCTGATCATCGCCTCGAAAAGAGCCTCCTTGGTTTCGAAATAGACGTAGACCGTGCCTTTCGTCACTCCCACCCGCTCGGCAATGTCCTCCACCCGCGTGGCCGTAAATCCTCTCTTGGTGAATTCCTCGAATGCGGCGTCGAGAATTTCCAACGGACGTTGTATCTTCTGTTCTGCGCGTGTCAGTTTTGCTTTTGCCATAACCCCGGATCCCTACGTATTGTTTCGGCACTTGCCTTTTTACCCGTCGCAATCGACGGAAATGACAGGTGGTTTGCCTATAGCACCGGCGTAAAAACCGGAATCGATTTTTACAAGACGTGGTGCGTGGTTCAATATGTCGGCACATCCCCCGATGCGTCCGAGAGGACGCGCCGGGCAATTCGTAATGATCATTCGGGGAGCCCGGTTTGACGTCCGGACGGTTCCCGATCGGCGACACAAGAATTTCATTGACTATTCAGTCAGTCAAATATTATAGGGTGAGGCGAAGATCAAGAGGTCACCATGAAAAGCATTCTTTTAGCAATGGCGGTCGGCGGCATTTTCGCCCTGTCGTCCTGCAGCAACGAAGAGCCGCCTGCTGAAAAGCCGTTGCGTGTCGTCGATGTGGTTGCGGCAGCGAAAAAGCCCGTCGGCCGTGGCAGCGTCATCACCGGTGAAGTAAGGGCACGGGTCCAGACGGACCTTTCCTTTCGGGTGAGCGGCAAGATCACCGAGCGGCTGGTGGATGTGGGTACCCCGGTAAAGGCCGGGCAATTGCTTGCTCGCATCGACCCGGAAGAGCAAAAGGCGGATATCGACGTTGCGGTGGCCAACCTGCAATCTGCCGAAGCGCAGATGACGCAGGCGCAGTTGGCATTCGATCGCCAGCAAAGTCTTTTCAAGACGCAGGTGACTTCGCGCTCCGCGGTCGACAAGGCGCAGGAAACCCTGCTCACCACACAAGGCGCCGTCAGATCGGCGCAGGCCCAGCTGGATACGGCGCGCGATGCGCTTTCCTACACCGAACTCAGGGCCGATGCGGATGGTGTGATCACCGCGCGCAATGTCGAAGTCGGTCAGGTGGCGCAGGCCGCTCAGCTCGTTTTCACGCTGGCGCATGACGGGCCGCGCGATGCGGTATTTGATGTCTACGAATCCCTGTTCCTCGAGCGCGATATCGACAATCTCGTCAATGTCAGCCTCCTGTCGGATCCCGCCCGCGCTGTCGAGGGACCGGTGCGGGAGATTTCCCCGACGATCGATCCCGACAATGGGACGATCCGGGTCAAGGTTGGCCTGAACGGCGATATGACCATGCCGCTCGGAGCACCGGTATCGGGTCATTTCCGCTTCAAGCAGGTGGAGGCGATTGAGCTTCCCTGGTCGGCAATGGCATCGCAGAACGGCCTTCCCGCCGTCTGGGTGGTCGATGCGCAGTCCTCGGAAATCGCCATGCGCCGGGTTGAGGTCTCCGACTATGAGACGGGTCAATTCGTCGTGGCGGAAGGACTTCTTCCCGGCGATCTCGTCGTGACCAGCGGGACCAAATTTCTCCGCACCGGTGAAAAGGTCGCCTATGAAAAGGGGCAGGCACAATAATGTTCAGGATAAACAGAAGCTTGTTTTTGCTGCTTCCGGCGATTGCGGTCTCGTCCTGCCAGGAAAAGCAGGAAGCGCCCGCTGAGGCGCCGCGCCCGGTGCTCTCCGTTGTCGTAGGGGAGACGCGCGCCGATGCGCTGCGGCTGACCGGCACGGTGGAATCGAGAATTCAGACCGATCTCGGCTTTCGTGTTCTCGGCCGGATCATTGCCCGCAATGTCGATGTGGCCGATCTGGTCAAGAAAGGCGATGTGGTGGCCTCGATCGATCCGCTCGCGCTGGAACTTTCGGTAAAGAGCGCCCAATCCGATCTGTCCAACGCCGAAGCGCAACTGGCCAATGCGGTGACGACCGAGCAGCGTCAGCGCGTGCTGGCCGAGGCCCGCAGCGGCACGGAAGCAGCACTTGAAGAGGCCGAGCAGGCCACGCGAACGGCCAATGCCGCCGTCGCCAAAGCCCGTGCAAATCTTGATAAGGCCGAGGAGCAACTGGGCTATACGCAGCTACACGCGGAATTTGACGGCGTGGTGACTGCGACATCCGGTGAAATTGGCCAGGTCGTCTCTGCCGGACAGACGGTCGTGACCATTGCCCGCCCGGAAGTGCGGGATGTTGTGGTCGATGTTCCGCAATTTGCGGCGCAGCGACTTGATATCGGATCGACCTTCGATATCGCCCTGCAACTGGACCCAAAGATACGCACCACCGGCGTGGTGCGTGAGATTGCCCCAGAAGCCGAAACCGCGACACGCACGCGCCGCACGAAAATCAGCCTTCAGGATGCGCCGCCGACATTCCGGCTCGGCTCGGTCGTCACGGCCTCAGCAATTGCCGCCTCCGAATCGCAGATCATGCTCCCCTCGTCGGCCCTGCTGAAAACCGAAGACGGTTGGAGTGTCTGGATCGTCAATACCGATACGGCCACGGTCACCTCGCGCCCGGTCAAAATAGAGGGCGAGCCCGCTGAAGGCGGCAGTGTGCGCATCACCGGCGGCGTCAAGCCCGGCGAACGCGTCGCCAGTGCCGGCGTTCACAAGCTTAAGGATGGTCAAGCCATCAGGATCGATCAGGAGGTCCATCAGTGAAGAAATTCAATCTTTCCGACTGGGCGCTCGAGCACCGTTCGCTCGTCTGGTACTTCATGCTGGTCTTCGTTCTTGCCGGTGTTTTCTCCTATCTCAACCTCGGACGTGAGGAAGATCCGAATTTCACCATCAAGACAATGGTGATCAGCGCGCAATGGCCCGGCGCTTCCGCGGAGGAAGTGGCCAGGCAGGTGACCGACAGGATCGAGAAGAAGCTCGAGGAACTCGACAATCTCGACTATCTGCGCAGCCAGACAGTGGCTGGCAAGACGACGATTTTCGTGGAACTCGTGCCGGAAACCAAAGCCAAGAATGTCGAACCCACCTGGGTGCGCGTGCGTAACATGATCGGCGACATCAAGGGCGACTTCCCCTCAGGCGTTGTCGGCCCGTTCTTCAACGACCGTTTCGGCGATGTTTATGGCAATATCTACGCCTTCACCAGCGACGGTCTCAGCCAGCGGCAATTGCGCGATCTGGTGGAGGACGCGCGTGCCAAGGTTCTGACTGTCGATAATATCGGCAAGGTTGATGTCATCGGCGCGCAAGACGAGGCGATCTATCTGGAGTTTTCCACGCGGCAGATCGCAGCGCTGGGCATCGATCAGCAATCGATTATCAAGACGCTGCAAGCCCAGAATGCTGTCACCCAGTCCGGCTTCGTCAATGCCGGGCCGGAACGTGTTGCGCTGCGTGTCAGCGGCCAGTTCACCTCGGAAGACAGCCTTCGCGCCATCAATCTGCGCGTCAACAACCGGTTCTTCCCGCTGACGGAAGTGGCGACGATCCGGCGCGGTTATGTCGATCCGCCGTCTTCGCTGTTCCGCTTTAACGGGCAATCGGCCATCGGTCTTGCCATAGGCATGAAAACCGGTGCGAACCTCGTGCATTTCGGCGAGGAGCTGGATGCACAGATGAAGCGTATCGTGGCGGACCTGCCTGTTGGCGTCGATGTGCACCGCGTGTCCGATCAGCCGGCCGTGGTCGATGAGGCGGTCTCCGGCTTCACTTCGGCGCTGTTCGAGGCAATTGCAATCGTTCTCGTCATCAGCTTCATCAGCCTCGGATTGCGGGCGGGCATGGTGGTTGCGGTCTCCATACCGCTCGTGCTGGCGATCACCTTCGTCTATATGGAACATACCGGCATTTCGCTGCAACGCATCTCTCTCGGCGCGCTTATCATCGCGCTCGGGCTTCTCGTCGACGATGCTATGATTGCTGTCGAGATGATGGTCGCACGCCTCGAGGTCGGCGATGATCTCAGAAAAGCGGCGACCTATGTTTATACTTCGACCGCATTCCCGATGCTGACCGGTACGCTGGTCACCGTTGCCGGTTTCATTCCCGTCGGCCTCAACAACAGCGCGGCGGGTGAGTTCACATTCACCCTGTTCGTGGTGATCGCCGTTTCGCTGATCGTGTCGTGGATTGTCGCGGTTGTGTTCACGCCACTGCTTGGCGTGGCGATGTTGCCCAAGACGATGAAATCGCACCATGAGAAGAAGGGCCGTTTTGCCTCTGGCTTTTCCTGGCTTCTAGCCCGGGCGCTGCGCTTTCGTTGGGTTACGATCATCCTCACGGTTGCGTTGTTTGCCCTTTCCGTTGGCGGCATGAGCCTCGTGCAGCAGCAGTTCTTCCCGGCTTCTGACCGTGTGGAATTGATCGTAGACTGGAACCTGCCACAGAACAGCTCGATTGCCGAAACCAACCGGCAGATGGCACAGTTCGAGCAGGAAGCGCTGGCGAAAAACCCCGACATCGACCACTGGACGACCTATGTCGGTGAAGGCGCACCACGTTTCATCCTCTCCTTTGACGTGCAGACGCCTGATGTCACCTTCGGCCAGACGATCATCGTCACCAAGGGGCTTGATGTGCGCGACAAGGTGCGCGCTGAGTTGCAGGACTATCTGAACCGGACGTTTACCGGCACCGACGCCTTCGTGAAATTGCTCGACATCGGCCCTCCGGTCGGAAAGCCGGTGCAATATCGCTTGAGCGGTCCGGATATCCAGCATGTCCGCGAACTCGGCCAGCAGCTGGCGGGCATCGTCGGCGAGCATCGGCTGCTGTCCAACATGGTCATGGACTGGAATGAGCCGACGCGGGTGGTCAAGGTCGACGTTTTGCAGGACAAGGCCCGCCAACTGGGCGTGTCTTCGGAAGACATCGCCAATGCCATGAACAGCATTGTCGAGGGTTCCACCGTGACGCAGGTCAGGGATGATATCTACCTCGTCAATGTGGTGGCGCGTGCGCAGCTGGCGGAGCGCGGCTCCATCGAAACATTGCAGAACCTGCAATTGCCAGCCACGAACGGCAAGGCCGTGCCGCTGTCGGCAATCGCCAATTTCCGCTACGAGCTGGAACAGCCGACCATCTGGCGTCGCGACAGAATTCCGACAGTCACCGTCAAGGCCGCCATCATCGGCCCGACGCAGCCGGCGACGATCGTGGAGCAGTTGAAGCCGAAACTCGAGGCTTTCGAAAAGTCGCTCCCCGTGGGGTACAAGGTGGAAATAGGAGGCTCGGTGGAATCCAGCGCGGATTCGCAGGCGCCAATCGTAGCCGTGGTGCCTCTGATGCTGTTTGCGATGGCAACGATCCTTATGGTTCAGTTGCAGAGCTTCAGCCGGCTGTTTCTTGTCTTTGCCGTTGCCCCGACGGCGCTGATCGGCGTGGTGGCAGCGCTGCTGCTCTCCAACGCGCCGATGGGTTTCGTCGCCATTCTCGGCATATTGGCACTGATCGGTATTCTGATCCGAAACTCGGTCATTCTCGTCGTTCAGATCGAACATCTCAGAAGCGAGGGGGTCTCTGCCTGGCGCGCCGTCATCGAGGCGACCGAGCATCGCATGCGACCGATCATGCTGACGGCTGCGGCGGCAACACTTGCCCTCATCCCCATATCTCGGGAGATATTCTGGGGTCCGATGGCCTATGCCATGATGGGCGGGATCGTGGTTGGCACGGCGCTCACGCTGCTATTCCTTCCGGCACTCTATGTCGCGTGGTTCCGCATTCCGCGCGAAGATGACAAACAGGAAGTTCAGGAAATCAAGACGTAATTTCCTGTGAGACAGCCACACCCTCGTGATCGCGAGGGTGTGGCACCGGCAAAGCCACTGTCCCGCTTAAATTCTGCAAATGTGCCCGCCATCGTTGTTCCTTCGGCGCAGATAGTGTTAGGAAGATCGGCTTAGCTGCGGGAGCGGCGCTGTCCTTCAATAGATAAGCGTTTGCTTCTGCGTCGTTGACAGACCAAGGGTGCCGGAGGGTTGCAGGATGGGCGGGTTGTCGGATTGGCTTGCAGACGCAAAGCCGATCAATCGCAAGAATGCCGCAGAAGTGGTGTTCGAAGATATCCGTTCGGCCATCACCTCTGGTCAGCTCGTGGTCGGAACCCGGCTGCCCTCCGAAGCCCATCTGGCGGAAAGATATGGTGTCAGCCGGCCGATCGTGCGCGAGGCGTTGCGATCTCTCCAGACTCTGGGGTTGACGCAGACGCGCACGGGCAGCGGCACCTATGTAATGACCGCCACACCGCCTGCTGAATTGAGTTACGGAGCATATTCCGCCCGTGACCTGATCGAGGCACGCCCCTTCATCGAGGTGCCGGCGGCAGGTTGGGCGGCGCTGCGTCGCACGGATGCCCAACTAGAGACTCTGCTCGAACTCTGCGACAGGATGGAGGCTGAGGAAAGGCCGCATCCGTGGGTGCTGCTGGACGGGCAGTTTCATTGCGCCATTGCGGAAGCCTCGTCCAATGCACTGTTTGCCAAGGTTGTGGCCGATGCGCGCGAGGCTCTTTCCCAACAGTCCGAGATGGTCAACCTGATGGCTGGCCGGCGCGTTGCATCGAATTTGGAGCACCGCCGGATCGTCGAGGCGATCCGGCGGGGTTCAGCCACCGATGCGCGAGAAGCGATGGAGCTTCACCTGGGTCAGGTGAAGCAGGTGGTAACGACCATTATTGGAGAAGATCGGGTTCCACACCCGTAAGCGCGGGTAGGTTGGCGAGGTGGCGGGGGCTCAGTGCCTGCTGAAGTTGCGCCTCCGTCAGATAGCCGCGCTCCAGCACCACCTGCGGCACGGTGCGGCCGCTGGCCAGCGCCTCCTTTGCGACGTCAGTTGCTGCATAGTATCCGATCAGCGGGTTAAGCGCGGTTGCGAGACCGATCGATTCCTCCACACGCTGTGCCATGATGGCGGGATTGGCGACGATGCCATCGACACAACGTGCCGCCAAAGTCCGGCAAGCGGCGCTTAGCTGGCTGATGCTCTGGGAAAGGGCACGCACCATGATCGGCTCGAAGGCGTTCAGCTGAAGCTGCCCGGCTTCGGCGGCCATTGTGATGGTGATGTCGTTGCCGATTACCGCATAAGCCACCTGATTGACCATTTCGGGAATGACCGGATTGATCTTGCCCGGCATGATGCTGGACCCTGCCTGAACGGAGGGCAGGGTGATTTCGCCGATGCCGGCGCGTGGGCCGGAAGAGAGCAGGCGAAGGTCGTTGCAGGTTTTCGACAGTTTGACGGCGACACGTTTCAACACGCCGGACAGATGCACAAATGCGCCGGGGTCCTGCGTCGCTTCGATCAGGTCGGCGGCCGTCACCAGCGGGCGTCCGGTCAACCGCGCCAGATGCTGGCAGGCAAGCGCCGCATAACCGCGCGGTGCATTGAGCCCGGTGCCGATGGCGGTGGCGCCGAGATTGATCTCGTGCAGCAGGGCTGCGGATTCGATGAGGCGGGCCTGATCCTCGCCCAGCATCACCACGAAAGTGCGGAACTCCTGACCGAGCGTCATCGGCACGGCATCCTGCAATTGCGTCCGTCCCAGCTTGATGAAGCCGGAAAACTCCTGTGCCTTGCGATCGAACGCGTCTTTCAGCACACCCATCGAAGCCGCGAGATCGTCGATCGCTTCGATCATTCCTACATTGACCGCCGTCGGATAAGCGTCGTTGGTTGACTGGCTGAGATTGACGTGGTCGTTGGGGTGAAGGTGGGCATAATCGCCTTTCGCGTGGCCGAGCAGTTCAAGTGCCCGGTTGGCGATGACCTCGTTGGCGTTCATGTTGGTGGAAGTGCCAGCACCGCCCTGAATTTCGTCCACGACGAACTGCTCGTGAAGCGCACCCTCACGAATTTCGCGGCAGGCCTTGACGATTGCTTCCATCCGCTCCCGGTCAAGCAAGCCAAGCTCGTGATTGGCGAGGGCGGCGGCCTCCTTCACATAGGCCAGTCCCCTGACGAGATAGGGGTTGTGGCCGATCGTTACGCCGGTGATCTGAAAGTTCTCCACCGCGCGCGCCGTGTGCACGCCCCAATAAACATCTGCCGGAATTTCCTTCGTTCCGAGCAAATCATGCTCCATGCGCGTCACGCCCACTTTTTCCTCCAATAGCTCAAAGCGTTACCTAAATCTGTAAAGCTGTCTTACAGATTTTTCGACCTTAATCCTTCGCCGTACGAAGGTCAATAATGCTTCGATCCCCTTGACGAACGGCATTCTCTGCAATTATGAGGGCAAAAATCTGTCATGCAGCTTTACAGCGATGCATGAGCTTGCTGGTGCTGTATCCAGCACCGAGCATGCCAGTTCCAATTTTGATTTCCGGCGTATCGCCGACTGCAAAGCAAATTCATTGGGAGGAGAAATATCAATGAAATCTGTAAAAACGGCACCTGCCGAACGCGAGGTCTTCACGGAAGAAGACCTCGGATACCACAAGGCACTCAAACCGCGTCAGATCCAGATGATCGCGATTGGTGGCGCAATTGGCACCGGGCTGTTCCTGGGCGCCGGTGGACGGCTGGCGCAGGCCGGTCCGGCGCTGGTGTTCGTTTATGCGCTTTGCGGCTTCTTTGCGTTTCTGGTGCTGCGTGCACTTGGCGAACTAATCATGCATCGCCCGAGTTCCGGCTCGTTCGTGTCCTATGCCCGCGAGTTCTATGGCGAGAAGATGGCTTTCTTTGCCGGCTGGATGTATTGGTTGAACTGGGCAATGACCTCGGTGGCCGATGTGACCGCCGTTGCGCTCTATATGAACTTCTTCAAGCACTACGTCCCCTGGCTGGCGGGCATCGACCAATGGGTGTTTGCACTTACGGCACTTCTGGTCGTGCTGGCGATGAACATGCTGTCGGTGAAGGTTTTTGGCGAGCTTGAGTTCTGGTTCAGCCTGATCAAGGTGCTGGCGCTTGCGATCTTCCTCGTCGTTGGCGTCTATTTCGTCATCTTTGGCACGCCCATTGAAGGGCATGTGACAGGCTTCAGCATTATCACCGACAATGGCGGCTTCTTCCCGAACGGCATTCTTCCCGCCTTCGTCATCATTCAGGGGGTAGTGTTCGCGTACGCCTCGATCGAACTGATCGGCACGGCGGCAGGGGAAACCGAAGACCCGCGCAAGGTCATGCCCCGTGCCATCCGTGCCGTGGTGCTGCGCCTCGTGGTGTTTTATGTCGGCTCGGTATTGCTGTTCACGCTGCTTCTGCCTTATACCGCCTATAAGGCTGGCGAGAGCCCCTTCGTTACCTTCTTCGGTTCCATCGGTGTTCAGGGTGCGGATGTGATCATGAACCTTGTGGTGCTAACCGCCGTGTTGTCTTCGCTCAATGCCGGGCTTTATTCTACCGGCCGTATTCTTCATTCGATGGCGGTCTCTGGATCGGCGCCGGCAGCGCTGGCAAAGATGAACAAGGCTGGCGTGCCCTATGGCGGTATTGCGGTGACCGCCGCCGTCACCGTTCTCGGTGTGGCGCTGAACGCCGTCGTGCCAGCTGCGGCCTTCGAAATTGCACTCAACCTGTCGGCGCTCGGCATCATCTGCGCATGGGCCGTCATCGTGCTCTGCCAGCTCAAACTGTGGCAGCTTTCCAGGCGCGGCGAACTGGCTCGCCCGGATTTCCGCATGTTCGGTGCGCCTTACACTGGCATTCTCACGCTCGTCTTCCTGTTCGGCGTGCTGGTGCTGATGGCTTTTGATTACCCTGTCGGCTCGTGGACCATCGCTTCGCTGCTGGTCATCATCCCGGCGCTGGTCATCGGCTGGTATATGCTGCGCGACCGTATCCACCGTCTGGCCGGCGAACGTGCAGGCGCGGGAGCATCGCATTGAGCGGGCATGGTGAAGCTCCACTGGTGGCGGTCATCGCCACCGGTGGTACCATCGCCAGCAGGCGCGGCGCCGATGGCGCCAGCACACCAAGCCTTTCGGGTGAAGACCTGCTTGCACTGGTTCCGCAAATCAACGCGAGGCTGAAGCCGGTCGATCTGATGGCGAAGGATTCCTCCAGCCTGACATTGGCCGACATGCAGCGCATCAGCGATGCGGTAGGCGTGGAGCTCAATGATCCCGCTGTCACCGGTGTCGTCGTTCTGCATGGAACCGATGCGATGGAAGAATCCTCGCTGCTCGTGCATTTGCAGCATGCCATCACCAAGCCGGTTGTCTTCACCGGCGCACAGTTTACAGCCGACCATCCGAATGCGGACGGGCCGTCCAATCTGGCCGCGGCCATAGAAACGGCGCTTGATCAGACGAATGCCGAACGCGGCGTGCTTTTATCCTTCGGCGGCAGATGTCTGCCGGCATGGGGGCTGTACAAGCTGAGCGCGGATGCGGCGGATGCGTTCCGCTCTGCGCGGCCGGCGGCCCATGCCGCAGCGCTGGAGCTTGCAGTGCCCCTCGCCGATCTGCGGGTTGATATCGTTGCCATTTATCCCGGTTGTGATGCCGCCCATATCGAGGCGAGCCTGCAGGCCGGTGCGGATGGGATCGTGCTTGCCGCACTTGGCTCCGGCAACGCCAATCCGGGCATCGCTGTGGCGGTGAAGCGCTGTGCCGAGCGAGGCGTTCCCGTCGTCGTCTCCAGCAGGGTCCCGGAAGGACTGCTGGTGGCGAGTTACGGCGGTGGCGGCGGTGGTCACGATCTGGTCGCGGCCGGTGCCATCCATTCGTCAACGCTGCGCCCCGGACAGGCGCGTATACTGCTTGCGGCGCTGATTGCCGCCAACAGCCCGGCGGAAAAGATCGTTTCCGCGTTCAAAGACGGCTCGCTCTCTTAAGCAGCGGCTGCAATGCCCGCATTGGCGAGCATCGAAATTCCTATGGGATTCCTATTTTATTCCATCTGCGGCCGTCTCGAACCTTTATGCGGTTCGGGTGCATTCTTCTGTGCGGGAAGGGATGGTGTTTCTTCCCAGCCAGAAAGAATGAAAAGCGACGTCCCACATGACGGCGCTTTTCTTCCTGTCCGGCTCCTCGGTTAAAAAAGGAGTCCCATCGATGATGGACGTTATTCTGATCGGCGCAGCCACGGTGTTTTTCGCGCTCTGCTTTGCCTATACGCGCGCCTGCGACCGGCTTTAGGCGGAGGTCGAGATGTTATTCGACTATGTTTTGAGCGGTGCCGTCACCGTCTTTATCGCCGCCTACCTCACCTATGCTCTCATTCGCCCCGAACGCTTCTGATCGGGAAGCGGCGGCTATTGAAAGTTCAATACCATGACCCTCAATGGATGGTTTCAGATCCTGCTTTTCTGCGGGATCGTTGTCGCGCTGGTGAAGCCTCTCGGCTTCTATATGGCGCGAGTCTTCAATGGCGAACGCACCCTGCTTTCGCCGGTTCTCGCACCCGTCGAGCGCGGCCTTTATGCCCTTGCCGGGACAAGCGAGCGCGAAGAACAGCACTGGACGACCTATGCGTTTTCCATGCTCCTCTTCAACCTCTTCGGTTTTGCCCTGCTTTACGCCCTCATGCGCTTTCAGGGTATGTTGCCATATAATCCGGAAGGAATGGCAGCAGTCGGGCCGGAACTGTCTTTCAACACGGCAGTCAGCTTCGTCACCAACACCAACTGGCAGAATTATGGTGGCGAAAGCACCATGTCCTATCTGACCCAGATGGCTGGTTTCACCGTGCAGAACTTTGTTTCTGCCGCGACGGGCATGGCGATTGCAATCGGGCTAATCCGCGCCTTCGCGCGCGCGTCCGGCAAGGCCATCGGCAATTTCTGGGTGGATATGGTGCGCTCGACGCTCTACATCCTGCTGCCTGCCTGTATCGTGCTTACCCTGGTTTACGTATGGCTCGGCGTGCCGCAGACGCTTGGCGCTTATGTCGGCGCCCAGACGCTTGAAGGCGCGCGGCAGACGATCGCAGTCGGCCCGGTAGCGTCGCAGCTGGCGATCAAGATGCTCGGCACCAATGGCGGCGGTTTCTTCAATGCCAATTCCGCGCATCCGTTCGAAAACCCTGATGCCATCTCCAACATGATCCAGATGGTGTCGATCTTCGCGATCGGTGCTGCCTTCACCAACGTCTTCGGCCGTATGGTCGGCAACACCCGTCAGGGCTGGGCAATCCTTGCTGCCATGGGTGTTCTGTTCATCGCCGGTGTTGCAGTGACCTATTGGGCGGAAGCAGCCGGAAATCCGCTGATGGACAGCTTCGGCCTTGCCGGAAGCAACATGGAAGGCAAGGAAGCTCGCTTCGGCGTGGCACTCTCGTCGCTCTTTGCGGTCATCACCACCGCTGCCTCCTGCGGTGCGGTCAACGCCATGCATGGCAGCTTCACGGCGCTCGGTGGTCTCATTCCGCTCATCAACATGCAACTGGGTGAGGTAATCGTCGGCGGCGTTGGCGCGGGTTTCTATGGCATTCTTCTCTTCATCATCATCGCCATTTTCGTGGCGGGGCTGATGGTCGGGCGCACGCCGGAGTATCTCGGCAAGAAGATAGAGGCCAAGGAGATGAAGATGGCGGTTCTGGCCATTCTCTGCCTGCCGCTCGCCATGCTGGTTTTCACAGCCACCGCCACCATCCTGCCCTCGGCGGTCGCGTCGGTCGGCACAGCCGGACCGCACGGGTTCTCCGAGATTCTTTATGCCTATACCTCCGCTGCTGCCAACAACGGCTCTGCCTTCGGCGGCCTCACGGGCAACACGACCTGGTACAACATCACGCTTGGTTTTGGCATGTTGATGGGACGTTTTCTGGTGATCATCCCGGCGTTGGCGATTGCCGGCTCGCTGGTTACCAAAAAGACCGTTCCGGCATCAGCCGGCACCTTCCCCACGGACGGCCCGCTCTTCGTCGGTCTGCTCGTCGGCACGATCGTGGTCGTCGGGGGCCTCACCTTCCTGCCGGCCCTGGCGCTTGGTCCGGTCGTGGAACATCTGGTCATGGCCGCCGGCCAGGTATTTTGAGGTGGTGCCATGACGAAGGATACTCCCCGATTTAACCGCACCCTTCCTGTCCGCACTGGCGCTCCTGTTCGCGGGAGCGCCGGCCCGGGCGGCTGGTGCGCATCCAATCTCATTCTTGCAATGATGGCGGCTCTGTTCGCCGCCGTCTGCGCTCTCGAAGTTCTCACGGGCTGATCGACCCTCATCGGTCGCCCTGTTTTCAAACGCTGGAGTCTCTTCATGAGCCAGTCCAAACAAGCGAGCATCCTTGATTCTCGCATTCTCGTTCCGGCAATTGCCGACGCATTCAAAAAGCTCAATCCGCGCACGCTTGCGCGCAATCCGGTCATGTTCGTCGTGGCAACGGTATCGGTGCTGACTACCGTGCTGTTCGTTCGCGATCTCATCATCGGCAATGCAAATCTCGGCTTTTCCTTCCAGATCAATCTGTGGCTTTGGTTCACCGTTCTCTTCGCCAATTTTGCCGAGGCCGTAGCCGAAGGGCGCGGCAAGGCGCAGGCGGATTCGCTGCGGAAAACCCGCACGGAAACCCAGGCGAAACTTCTGACCGGTGATGATCGTAGCCAATACACGATGGTAGCCGGCGCTGGCCTCAAGGTGAACGATGTCGTTCTCGTCGAGGCTGGCGACATCATTCCGTCCGACGGTGAAGTCATCGAAGGTGTTGCCTCAGTCAATGAAGCGGCAATAACGGGCGAATCCGCCCCTGTTATCCGCGAATCCGGCGGCGACCGCTCGGCTGTCACCGGTGGTACGCAGGTGCTGTCGGACTGGATAAGGGTTCGCATCACCGCTGCTGCCGGCTCCACCTTCCTCGACCGGATGATTTCGCTCGTTGAAGGCGCCGAGCGCCAGAAGACGCCGAACGAAATCGCGCTCAACATTCTGCTTGCGGGCATGACGCTGATCTTCGTTCTGGCCACCGCGACCATTCCGAGCTTTGCGGCCTATGCCGGTGGCTCCATCCCGATCATCGTGCTGGTGGCACTGTTCGTGACGCTCATCCCGACGACCATCGGCGCTCTCTTGTCGGCGATCGGCATTGCCGGCATGGACAGGCTGGTGCGTTTCAACGTGCTTGCCATGTCCGGCCGCGCGGTGGAAGCCGCCGGCGACGTCGACACGCTGCTGCTCGACAAGACCGGCACGATAACGCTCGGCAACCGCCAGGCAACCGAATTCCGCCCCGTCACCGGTGTTTCCGAACAGGAACTGGCCGATGCGGCGCAGCTTGCATCGCTTGCTGACGAAACGCCGGAAGGCCGTTCCATCGTCGTTCTCGCCAAGGAAAAATACGGCATCCGTGCCCGCGACATGCAGAAACTGCACGCCACTTTCGTGCCCTTCACCGCCCAGACCCGCATGAGCGGTGTGGATTTCGAAGGCTCTTCCATTCGCAAGGGGGCTGTCGATGCCGTTCTTTCCTATGTCGATGGCGGTGTTACGCAGCAAGGCAATACGGCGCTTGCCGTTAAAACCGAAACGGATGTAACGCGCGACATCCGCACGATCGCGGAAGAGATAGCCAAGACAGGCGGCACACCGCTTGCCGTCGTGCGCGACGGAAAGCTGCTCGGCGTCGTGCAGCTGAAGGATATCGTCAAGGGCGGCATTCGCGAGCGTTTCGCCGAACTTCGCCGCATGGGCATCCGCACGGTGATGATCACCGGCGACAATCCCATGACGGCCGCTGCCATCGCGGCGGAAGCAGGGGTGGACGATTTCCTCGCCCAGGCGACCCCGGAAAACAAGCTGGAGCTTATCCGCGAGGAACAGGCCAAGGGCAAGCTAGTCGCCATGTGCGGTGACGGCACGAACGATGCGCCCGCACTGGCGCAGGCCGATGTGGGTGTCGCCATGAACACCGGCACGGTCGCAGCGCGCGAGGCTGGCAACATGGTCGATCTCGACAGCGATCCGACCAAGCTCATCGAAATCGTCGAAATCGGCAAGCAATTGCTGATGACGCGCGGCGCGCTCACCACATTCTCCATCGCCAACGACATCGCCAAATATTTCGCCATCATCCCGGCAATGTTCCTGGCCTTCTATCCGCAGCTTGGCGTGCTGAATGTCATGGGTCTTTCGACACCGCAAAGTGCGATCTTGTCTGCCATCATCTTCAACGCGCTCATCATCATCGCGCTCATCCCGCTCTCGCTGAAGGGCGTCAAATACCGCCCGATCGGGGCCGGGGCGCTGCTGTCGCGCAATCTCGTCATCTATGGTCTGGGCGGCATCATCGTGCCCTTCATCGGCATCAAGGCCATTGACCTCGCCATTACGGCGCTTGGTCTCGCCTGAGGAGTATGGAAATGTTGAAACAGCTACGTCCCGCACTGGTGCTGATCCTTGCCACCACCGCAATCACCGGCCTTGCCTATCCTCTTGGAATGACGGGCCTCGCACAGGCTATCTTTCCCTTCCAGGCAAATGGCAGTCTGATCGAGAAGAATGGGACTGTTGTCGGGTCGCAATTGATAGGGCAGGCCTTCACCGGCGAGAAATATTTCCACGGCAGGCCGTCAGCTGCCGGCGACGGCTACAATGCCGCGTCGTCTTCCGGCTCCAACCTGGGACCGACGAGCGCAAAGCTTATCGACCGGGTGAAGCAGGACTACGAGGCTGCTAAAGCCGAAAATCCGGCAGCCGAGGTTCCCGTTGATCTGGTGACGGCATCGGGCAGCGGTCTTGACCCGCATGTGTCGCCTGAGGCCGCCTATTTTCAGGTCTCGCGTGTCGCCAAGGCAAGGGGCATGAACGAAGCGTCACTGCGCGCCGTCGTCGACGCCCATGTGGAGGCGCCTGAATTGGGCTTCATGGGCGAGCCCGTTGTAAATGTGCTGGCTCTCAACATGGCTCTTGACGCAGCCGGCTCATGAACTGAAATGGCTATGGCTTCTTTGGAAGCCATAGCTTGTCCACTGGTGGGTTAAATGCCTGACGATAATCGTGATATGCCGAGCAGACCATCGCCGGATGCGCTGCTTGAAAACGCCCGGCGCGAGGCGCGAGGGCGGCTGAAGATTTTTCTGGGCGCAGCTCCCGGTGTCGGCAAGACCTATGAAATGCTGATGTCCGGCCGGGCAAAACTCGCAGATGGTGTCGATACCATTATCGGTGTCGTGGAAACGCATGGCCGCAAGGAAACCGAAACACTTGTGCAGGGTTTCGAGATCATTGCGCGCCGGAACATTGATTATCGCGGCCAGGCGCTGAACGAGATGGATCTCGACGCCATTCTTGCCCGTCGACCGGCGCTGGTTCTGGTCGATGAGCTGGCCCACACCAATGCGGCCGGCAGCCGGCATCCCAAGCGCTATATGGATGTTCAGGAAATTCTCGCGCAGGGCATCGATGTCTATACGACATTGAACATTCAGCATGTGGAAAGCCTGAACGATGTGGTGGCGCAGATCACCCGTATCCGCGTGCGCGAAACGGTGCCGGACAGCATCATTGACCGGGCTGACGATGTTGAGATCATCGATATCACCCCCGACGATCTGATCAAGCGCCTGCAGGACGGCAAGGTCTATATGCCCCGCACCGCGCGGCGCGCCATCGAGAACTATTTTTCGCGCGGCAATCTGACGGCCCTGCGCGAGCTTGCGCTACGGCGCACAGCGCAGCGGGTGGACGAGCAATTGCTCAACCACATGCAGTCGCACGCCATCTCCGGGCCGTGGGCTGCGGGAGACCGTGTTCTGGTCTGTCTGGACCACGGCGGCAACGGCCCCGGTCTGGTGCGTTATGCCCGAAGGCAGGCCGATCGCCTGCGCGCGCCGTGGACGGCACTGCATCTGGACACGCCTCGCTCTCAGCAATTGTCGGAGGCGGAGAAGGATCGGCTGGCCGGCACCATGCGGCTCGCGCAGCAGTTGGGCGGCGAGACAGTAACCCTGCCGGCGCTCGACCTGACGCACGAAATCATATCCTATGCCAACGCCAATAACTTCACCCACATCATCATCGGCCGTCCCCGAAGGTCGTGGTGGCAGAGAATTCTGCAGCGTTCGCTGACGCATGATTTGATAGACCATGCCGGCGATATCAGCGTGCATGTCATTTCCGGCGACAAAAACGTGGAGAAGCCGGTCCAGACCGTGAAACCGGCAACGGCTCAATCGCGGTTTTCGATACTGCCCTATCTCAACAGCACCCTGTTTGTCGGACTGGCAATCGTGGCCGGCATCGTGCTTGACCAAGCCCTTGATGTTCAAAATCTGGCGCTGGTGTTCCTGATGGCGGTTTTTGCGGCAGCCGTGCGCGGAGGGCTGGGGCCTGGCCTTTATGCTTCCCTGCTTGGTGCCTTTGCGTTCAATTTTTTCTTTCTTGAACCGCGTTATACCCTGACTGTCCGCGATCCCGAAAGCGTCGTGGCGCTGCTGTTCTATCTCGGTGTGGCGCTTGTCGCCTCAAATCTGACTGCGGCGGTGCAGCGGCAGGCCGCAGCTGCACGGATGCGTGCGCGAACCACGGAAGATTTGTACCTTTTTTCCAAAAAACTCGCGGTTACCGGCACGCTGGATGACGTATTGTGGGCAACCGCGTTCCAGATGGCGTCGATGCTGAAAGTCAGGGTCGTCCTGCTTCTGCCCGAAAACAATTCGATCACCGTCAAGGCGGGCTATCCGCCCGATGACACGCTCGTGGATGCGGACATTGCGGCCGCACACTGGGCCTGGGAACACAACAAGGCTGCAGGCCGGGGCGCCGATACGCTCCCGGGTGCCAAACGCCTTTATCTGCCGCTGCGCACCGGCAGCGGCGCCGTCGGGGTGGTGGGGCTGGACGACGACCGGCTTGGCCCGCTTTTCACACCTGAGCAGCAGCGGCTTTTCGATGCGCTGGCGGATCAGGCGGCACTTGCCATCGAGCGCATCCAGCTGGTTTCGGATGTCGATCGGGCAAGGCTTGCGGCGGAAACCGACCGGCTGCGCACCGCGCTTTTGACCTCCATCTCCCACGACCTGAAAACGCCGCTCGCCGCCATTCTGGGTTCCGCCGGAACGCTGAAGGATTTCGCCGACGACATTCCGCTCGAGGCGCGCACCGAACTGCTTCTAACCATCGTCGAGGAATCCGAACGGCTGAACCGCTTCATTTCCAACCTGCTCGATATGACGAGGATCGGTTCGGGCGCGATGGAGCCGAATTACGGACTGCACTTTGTTGGCGATATGGTCGGAACAGCGCTTTCACGCGCGGCGAAAATAATTGTCAGGCACGAGATCGTTCTGGACATTCCCTCCGATCTGCCGATGCTGAAGGTCGATCCGGTGCTTTTTGAGCAGGTTCTGTTCAATCTGATCGACAATGCCGCCAAATATGCGCCCGAACAAACCGTAATCCAGATTCGCGGGTGGCGGCAGGGCAGGCATGTCTTCCTGTCCGTTGCCGACGAGGGGCCGGGTATTCCCCCTGATGATACCGAGCGGGTGTTCGACAGTTTCTACCGTGTGCGCAAGGCGGACCATGTGCAGGCCGGGACCGGCCTCGGGCTATCCATCTGCAAGGGGTTTATCGAGGCCATGGGTGGATCTATTCGCGCTGAAAACAGATCAGGTCGCACGGGCGCGCAATTTACCATAAGCCTGCCCGTTCCCGCCGAAGTGCCGGTGCTGAATCATGACTAGGGCTGAAGGAGATCGGCAATGACCAATTCCGCCGTTCGCATTCTGATCGTCGACGATGAACCGCCGATCCGCAAACTTTTGCGGGTCGGTCTCTCGACGCAGGACTATGCGGTCAGCGAGGCGATGAATGCCCGCGTCGCGATGGAGTTGATGAACGAGGACAAGCCCGATCTCGTGGTCCTTGATCTCGGTCTTCCGGATATGTCGGGACACGAGCTTCTGGAGAAATGGCGGGGCGAGGGGCTTTCCCTACCCGTCATCATTCTTTCCAGCCGCACTGATGAGGCGGGTATCGTCAAGGCGCTGGAGCTGGGTGCCGACGATTACATCACCAAGCCTTTCGGCATGAACGAGCTTGTTGCCCGCATTCGTGTCGCCCTGCGCCATCGCCTTCAGAGCCAGGGTGAGAGACCGGTGTTTCATACCGGTGATCTTTCGGTCGATCTCGTCAGACGCATCGTCAAGGTGGAGGACCGGGAGGTGAAACTCTCGCCCAAGGAATATGATATTCTGCGGGTTCTGGTCCAGCATGCGGGCAAGGTGCTGACGCACCGTTTCCTGCTGGAGCATGTGTGGGACGAGTTGACCGACGTGCAATATTTGCGCGTTTATGTACGCCAGCTTCGCCAGAAGATCGAAAAAATTCCGGATCAGCCGCGCTATATCCTCACGGAAACCGGTGTCGGCTACCGGCTGCAGGAGGTTTGAGGGCGCCGTTACGACACGGCGCCCCCGAATGTTTTGTCAGACGGCGGCGCAGATCGACAGGAAGTCGTCGACATCAGTCTCGGTCGTTGCGAAGCTGGTGACCATGCGGATCAGCACCTCGTCCTTTCCGACCTTTTCCGGCATATCGCGGGGCACCAGCCAGTCGTAGAACTTCGCGCCTTTCTCCGTTGCCGCTTCAGCGGCAGCCTTCGGCAGAATGGCGAAAACCTCGTTTGCAGTGGTCGGCCATGCCAGACGGGCACTGTTAAGCGAGGCGAAGCCGGCGCGCAGCCGATTGGCCATGGCATTGGCGTGGCTTGCGAGACCCAACCAGAGATCGTCCTGCAGATAGGCTTCGAATTGTGCGGCGATGAAGCGCGACTTCGAAAAAAGCTGGGCGGTGCGCTTGCGCAGGAAGGCGAAGTCTTTGGCGAGCGCGGGGTCGAAAAACACGATCGCTTCCGCGCACCAGCAGCCGTTTTTCGTGCCACCGAAAGAGAGCACATCAACGCCGCGTTTCCAGGTCATTTCGGCGGGCGTGGTGCCGAGTGCGGCAAGCGCATTGGCAAAGCGTGCGCCGTCCATATGCAGCGGCAGGCCGTTCTCTTTGGCGATTTTGGCAATCGCGTCGATTTCATCGAGCGTATAGACAGTACCGGCCTCGGTTGCCTGTGTCATCGTAACCGCTGCGGCGCGTCCGTGATGAACGGCGTCCTGCGGATAGCGCGAAATGCGCTCGATCAGATTTTCCGGCAGCATTTTGCCGTTGGGTCCCTCGACGGCAACCATGCGCATGCCGGAGAAGAAATCCGGCGCTCCACATTCATCCTCGATCACATGGGCTTCGGAATGACAGAAGGTCAGGCCGCCGGGGCGGGCAATGCTTGCCAGCGAAAGAGAATTGGCCGCCGTACCTGTGGCGACGAAAAACACCGCCACTTCGCGTTCGAATATTTCATTGAAGCGCTTTTCTATGGAAAGGTCGAGGGCGCTGGTGCCATAGGCAGCCGCAAATCGGGTGGATTCCCGCGAAAGGCGCTCGTTGATGGCAGGGTGGGCGCCGGCCCAGTTGTCTGAGGCAAAAAACATCTCTGAAAGCTTTCCGATGGCTGTTGTGCTGGTGTTGGGAATGCGTTGACGATGACCCGCAAAGTTCTAGGACCTAACCTCGCGGTTGGCAAATCCGGCAATGAAAGCAACGGCCCGAAGCGTTTTGTGACAAGAAAGTTTCGCGCAATGGGTCAGTATCGAAACTTCGCTGCAAATCGGCACTGCGACTAATTGGATTCGCACCCTTGCTAAACCCGCGGGTTTCTGCCAAAATTCTCCCGAATTGAGACAGCTTTGCTGTCCTAAATTTGGTCGAGCCGGATTGAATGCGGATTTTTCGGAAAGCGAAATTCGTGTCGAGCCGGATCTTCGCATGAAACCATGCAAGTAATTTTGCAGGAGGGACGAAAATGACAAACAAGCTGCAGGCAGACAACGTCGCCGCAACCCTGACCACAGACTGTCCCACCGCGGCTGCGGCCGCACCCGTTTCTGCGAAGGGGCGTTTCGCGGGCGGCCTGCCGGAAAAGCAGGGTCTTTACGATCCGCGCAATGAGCACGATGCCTGCGGCGTCGGCTTTGTTGCCCATATGAAGGGTCAGAAATCCCACCAGATCGTCAAGGACGGCCTGTTCATTCTTGAAAACCTGACGCATCGCGGTGCTGTCGGCGCTGATCCGCTGATGGGCGATGGTGCGGGCATTCTCGTGCAGATCCCCGACCGCTTTTTCCGCGAGGAAATGGCGAGCCAGGGTGTGACGCTGCCGAAAGCTGGCGAATATGCCGTTGGCCACATCTTCATGCCGCGCGATCCGTCCCGTATCGATCACTACAAGAAGGTCATTGTCGACGTGATCGGCGAGGAGGGACAGCAGTTCCTCGGCTTCCGCGACGTGCCAGTCGATAATTCTTCCCTTTCCAAGGCACCCGATATCGCTGGCACCGAACCGCACCATGTTCAGGTTTTCATCGGCGCCGGCCGCGATGCCGCGACCAATCATGACTTCGAGCGCAAGCTGTTCCTGATCCGCAAGGTTCTCTCCAACCGCATCTACGACGAGGGCGGCGGTAAGGAAACGCAGGATTTCTATCCCGTCTCGCTGTCCTCCTCCACCATCGTCTACAAGGGCATGTTCCTCGCCTATCAGGTTGGGGCCTATTACAAGGATCTGGCGGACCCGCGTTTCGAATCCGCGGTTGCGCTGGTGCACCAGCGTTTCTCCACCAACACCTTCCCGTCCTGGAAGCTCGCGCATCCCTATCGCATGGTCGCCCATAACGGCGAGATCAACACGCTGCGCGGCAACGTCAACTGGATGGCGGCGCGTCAGGCGTCTGTTTCGTCGGCGCTGTTCGGTGACGATATCTCCAAGCTCTGGCCGATTTCCTATGAAGGCCAGTCGGACACCGCCTGCTTCGACAACGCGCTCGAATTCCTCGTGCGCGGCGGTTACTCCATGGCCCACGCCGTGATGATGCTGATCCCGGAAGCCTGGTCGGGCAACCTGTCCATGTCGGCTGAACGCAAGGCTTTCTACGAATATCATGCCGCGCTTATGGAGCCGTGGGACGGCCCGGCCGCCGTTGCCTTCACCGATGGCAAGCAGATCGGCGCAACCCTCGACCGTAACGGTCTGCGTCCGGCGCGCTATCTCGTCACCGACGACGACCGCGTCATCATGGCATCCGAAGCCGGCACGCTGCCGGTTCCGGAAGAACGCATCATCAAGAAGTGGCGTTTGCAGCCCGGCAAGATGCTGCTGATCGACATGGAAAAGGGCTCGATCATTTCCGACGAGGATGTGAAGCACGAGCTTGCTGCCAAGCACCCCTATCGCACCTGGCTAGACCGTACCCAGCTCATTCTTGAGGATCTGAAGCCGGTGGAGCCGCGGGCGCTGCGGCGTGACGTGTCGTTGCTCGATCGCCAGCAGGCCTTCGGTTACACCAGCGAAGATACCAAGCTCCTGATGTCGCCGATGGCAACAACGGGCCAGGAAGCCATCGGCTCGATGGGTACCGATACGCCGATTTCGGCGATGTCGGACAAGTCCAAGCTGCTTTACACCTATTTCAAGCAGAACTTCGCGCAGGTCACCAACCCGCCGATCGATCCGATCCGCGAAGAACTGGTGATGAGCCTCGTTTCGTTCATTGGCCCACGCCCGAACCTTCTCGATCACGAGGGTGCGGCCCGTGCCAAGCGTCTGGAAGTGCGCCAGCCGATCCTCACCAATGGCGATCTGGAAAAGATCCGCTCCATCGGCCACACCGAAGACCGTTTCGATACCAAGACGCTCGACTTTACCTATGATGTGGAGCGCGGCGCCGAAGGCATGCCTGATATGCTCGACCGCCTGTGCGAGCGGGCTGAATCCGCTGTTCGCGGTGGTTACAACATCATCGTTCTGTCCGACCGCCAGCTTGGCCCGGACCGGATTGCGATCCCCGCGCTGCTGGCGACGGCTGCCGTGCATCACCACCTGATCCGCAAGGGTCTGCGCACTTCGGTCGGCCTCGTCGTTGAAACCGGCGAACCGCGCGAAATCCATCATTTCTGTCTGCTCGCTGGCTATGGCGCGGAGGCGATCAACCCCTACCTCGCCTTCGACACGCTGCTCGACATGCACAAGCACGGCGCCTTCCCGAAGGAAGTGTCGGACGACGAAGTCGTCTATCGCTACATTAAGGCAGTGGGTAAGGGCATCCTCAAGGTCATGTCCAAGATGGGCATTTCCACCTACCAGTCCTATTGCGGCGCGCAGATTTTCGACGCCATCGGCCTGTCGTCGGAATTCGTCGAGAAGTATTTCTTCGGCACCGCCACCTCCATCGAGGGCGTGGGTCTGACCGAGATCGCCGAAGAAACCGTAACGCGCCACACGGCGGCTTTCGGCAAGGATCCGATCCTTGCCAACACGCTCGATATCGGCGGCGAATATGCCTATCGCATGCGCGGCGAAAGCCACGCCTGGACGCCGGATGCCGTCGCCTCGCTGCAACACGCCGTGCGCGGCAACAGCCAGGAGCGCTACCGTGAATTTGCCGCCATGGTGAATGAGACGGCGCTGCGCATGAACACCATTCGCGGCCTGTTCAAGGTCAAATCGGCGGAAGCGCTCGGCCGCAAGCCGGTTTCCATCGACGACGTCGAACCGGCGGTCGATATCGTCAAGCGCTTCTCGACGGGTGCCATGTCCTTCGGCTCGATCAGTCGCGAGGCGCATACGACGCTTGCGATTGCGATGAACCGCATCGGCGGCAAGTCCAACACCGGCGAAGGCGGCGAAGAATCCGACCGTTACATGCCGCTTCTGAACGGCAAGCCGAACCCCGAACGTTCCGCCATCAAGCAGATCGCATCCGGCCGCTTTGGTGTGACGACGGAATATCTCGTCAATGCCGACATGTTGCAGATCAAGGTCGCGCAGGGTGCCAAGCCCGGCGAAGGCGGCCAGCTGCCCGGCCACAAGGTGGATGCCACGGTTGCAAAGACCCGTCACTCCACGCCGGGAGTCGGCCTCATTTCGCCGCCGCCGCACCACGATATCTACTCCATCGAAGATCTGGCGCAGCTGATCTACGACCTGAAGAACGTCAACCCGGAAGCAGATGTTTCTGTGAAGCTGGTGTCGGAAGTGGGCGTTGGCACAGTTGCGGCGGGTGTCGCCAAGGCGCGCGCCGACCATATCACCATCGCCGGTTTCGATGGCGGCACCGGTGCTTCGCCGCTGACGTCGCTGAAGCATGCCGGTTCGCCCTGGGAAATCGGCCTTGCTGAAACCCAGCAGACGCTGGTGCTGAACGGCCTTCGTTCGCGCATCGCGCTGCAGGTGGATGGTGGTCTGAAGACCGGCCGCGACGTCATCATCGGCGCGCTGCTTGGTGCGGATGAATTCGGCTTTGCCACCGCGCCGCTGATTGCTGCGGGCTGCATCATGATGCGCAAGTGCCATCTGAACACCTGCCCCGTCGGCGTCGCAACGCAGGACCCGGTTCTGCGCAAGCGCTTCAAGGGCACGCCGGAACACGTCATCAACTACTTCTTCTTCGTGGCTGAAGAAGTGCGCGAAATCCTCGCCTCGCTTGGCGTTACCAAGCTGGACGAGATCATCGGCGCTTCCGAACTCCTCGAAAAGGATGAGATGCTGGCGCACTGGAAGGCCAAGGGTCTGGATTTCAGCCGCATCTTCCACAAGGTAGAGGCTCCCAAGGAGGCAACCTTCTGGACCGAGCGTCAGAAGCACCCGATCGACGATATTCTCGATCGCAAGCTGATCGAGAAGTCGCTACCGTCGCTGGAAAACCGCGAGCCTGTCGTTTTCGAAGTGCCGATCAAGAACGTCGACCGTTCCGCCGGTGCCATGCTGTCAGGCGCGCTTGCCAAGCGCTGGGGCCATAAGGGTCTGAAGGACGATACGATCCACGTGACGCTGCGCGGCACGGCCGGTCAGTCCTTCGGCGCGTTTCTCGCTCGCGGCATCACCTTCGATCTGGTGGGTGACGGCAATGACTATGTCGGCAAGGGTCTTTCGGGTGGCCGCATTATCGTGCGCCCGCCGGAAAACACCCGTATCGTCGCGGAAAACTCGATCATTGTCGGCAACACCGTTCTTTACGGCGCCATCACCGGCGAGTGCTATTTCCGCGGTGTTGCGGGTGAGCGCTTTGCAGTGCGCAACTCCGGCGCGGTCGCGGTTGTCGAAGGTGTCGGCGACCACGGTTGCGAATATATGACGGGCGGTATTGTCGTGGTGCTCGGCGAGACGGGCCGCAACTTCGCGGCCGGCATGTCCGGTGGCGTGGCTTACGTTCTCGACGAGAAGGGCGATTTCGCCACCCGCTGCAACATGGCCATGGTCGAGCTGGAGCCGGTTCCGGAAGAGGACGACATGCTCGAGAAGCTGCACCATCACGGTGGCGACCTCATGCACAAGGGACGCGTTGACGTCTCCGAGGACATGACGCGGCACGACGAGGAGCGGCTCTACCAGCTGATTTCCAATCACTTCCACTACACCAACTCTGCACGCGCCAAGGATATACTCGACCGCTGGAGCGAGTTCCGTCCGAAATTCCGCAAGGTCATGCCGGTCGAATACCGTCGTGCGCTTGAGGAAATGGAGCGCATGCGCATGGGCGTCGCGGCGGAATAATCCGCCGCGTGAGGATACTACACCAACTGGTCTCGCTGATGATCGCGGTCGCCGTTCCCATGGTGATCTATTGGACAAGCGGCGAGACCGGATTTGAATTCATCGTATTGGGGGCGGCTTTCGGTTTCGCTTACTGGTACTGGGGCCCGACAGGCGCTCCGCTTTGATGTGAGGACATAAACGTGGGCAAGGTTACAGGTTTTCTTGAGATCGACCGGCAGGTGGGCAAGTATCAGCCCGCATCGGACCGTATCCGCCATTTCCGCGAATTCACCATTCCGATGTCGGATGCCGAGGTGCAGAAGCAGGCGGCGCGCTGCATGGATTGCGGCATTCCCTACTGTCACGGCCCGACGGGCTGTCCCGTGCACAACCAGATCCCCGACTGGAACGATCTGGTTTATAACAACAATTGGGAAGAGGCGATCCGCAACCTCCATTCCACCAACAACTTCCCGGAATTCACCGGCCGCGTCTGTCCGGCACCCTGCGAGGAAGCCTGCACGCTGAACCTCGAGGATGCGCCGGTCGCCATCAAGACCGTCGAGCAGGCGATTGCCGACAAGGCCTACGAGCTGGGCTTTATCGTGCCGAAGCCGGCGACGATCCACACCGGCAAGAAGGTCGCCATCATCGGTTCCGGTCCTTCCGGCATGGCGGCAGCGCAGCAGCTTGGCCGCGCCGGTCATGAGGTCCACGTTTACGAGCGTGAATCGAAGCCCGGCGGTTTGCTGCGTTACGGTATTCCGGATTTCAAGATGGAGAAGAACTTCATCGACCGCCGTGTCGAGCAGATCAAGGGTGAAGGTGTTACCTTCCATTGCGGCGTCAACGTCGGCGTGGATGTAACGGTCGAAGCGCTTCTGGCTGATCACGATGCGGTTCTTTATTGCGGCGGTTCGGAAACCCCGCGCACGGCCGGCATCGGTGGCGCCGATTTCAATGGCGTTTATGACGCCATGCCCTATCTCGTGCAGCAGAACCGCCGCGTTGGCCGCGAAAACATCGACAGCATCGGCTGGCCGGCCGATCCGATCCTCGCCGGCGGCAAGCATGTCGTCGTCGTCGGCGGTGGCGATACGGCGTCTGACTGCGTCGGCACGGCCTTCCGTCAGGGTGCGGTTAAAGTCACCCAGCTCGATATCCGCCCGATGCCGCCGGAAAAGGAAGACAAGCTTGCCGTATGGCCCTTCTGGGCAACGAAAATGCGCACCTCTTCTTCGCAGGCAGAAGGCGCCGTTCGCGAGTTCCAGGTGGCCACGCTTGAATTCGTCGGTGAAGACGGCGTTTTGACGGGTGTGAAGTGCTGTCAGGTGGACGACCGGCGCAAGCCCATTGCCGGTACGGAATTCATCATCAAGGCTGATCTTGCCTTCATCGCCATCGGTTTTTCCGGTCCTTTCACCGATAGCGTGCTGAAGGAAATGGATGGCAAGCTGTCGCTCAACACCGATCGTCGCGGCTCCACCAACGTGATCGCCAACGAAACGGACTACAAGACCTCGGTCGACAAGCTGTGGGCGGCAGGCGACGTTCGCCGTGGCCAGTCGCTGGTGGTCTGGGCAATCCGCGAAGGCCGTCAGGCGGCACGTGCTATCGACGAAGAGCTGATGGGCGCAACCGTCCTTCCGCGCTGAGCGAGTTGACGCGGCGCAAGCCGTCGTAACGAAAACAAAAAGGCCTGTTGTGTTTCACAACAGGCCTTTCGTTTGACTGGAGAACCGAAACGCGATGGAGGTGTCGCATTCAGGGGGACGGCAACATATCGTGCCTGAGAATTGCAATTACATTACGTGGTGTCCGAAAACGGGGTTCGTGTCAGCAATAGGGAAGGCTGATACGGAAGGAAGCGCCGCCGGATGGGGAATCACTGATGGTGATCTCCCCTCCATGGTAGCGGACGATTTCCTGCACGAGGTTGAGACCGAGCCCGGTACCGCGATCCTTCGGTATCAACCGGTGAAATGCGTCAAACACGGCTTCCCGGTCCTCTTCGGGAATTCCGTTGCCTTGGTCGGATATGTCGATCACGCGGTTGGCCCCCACTTTTATGGTGATCGTTCCGCGATTGCCGCCATGTTCGATGGCGTTTTGCACGACGTTCATCAGGGCGCGTTGCAACGAGGCGTCATCGGCAAGGGCGAGGATCGGCTCTTCGTCCGGCTCGAACGAAAGTTCGTAGCCTTGAGAGATTGCAAGCGGCGCCATATCAGCGACGACAGACCGGCAGAGGCCAACAAGATCTTGTGGAATAAGCGGCGCCTTTTGCCCGCCAAGTCGTTGCAGATCGAGCAACTGTTCGGCAAGCACGGCGATACGGCTGGCATCGGCTAATATCCGGCTCCGGTCCGGTCCGTCCAGCAACGTTTCGACACGGGTCTGGAGAATGGCGACAGGGGTCCGCAATTCATGGGCGGCGTCGAGAATGAAGCGCTTGTGCCGCTCGTAACCATCGTCCAGCCGTTTCAGCGCGCCGTTGACGGCATGCACGAGCGGCTGCACCTCCCATGGAATATCGCCATCCGGCAATCGATATCCGCGCTTGTCGATGTCGATGCTTTCCGCCGTTCGCGCAATAGCGGAAAGTGCGAAAAATTCCCGACGAATGATCCATGGAATGGTCACGATTGTCACAATGGACATGATAAGGAGGATCGGCATGATCAGTATGTTGGAGAACAGCAGGACCGGGAATGCCATACTGAAGGCTCCGCCCTTGCCGACCATAACGAATTCGCCCGCCGGTCCCGATGCACGACGCACGACGGCGATTCGCAAGACAGCAAGATAGGAGTAGGACAATGCCGCATCGCGTACGTCCGACACTTTGACGTCGCTAAGCTGTTGATCCATGTTGCTAAAGGCCTCAGGCACCGGCCCACCCTGCACGATCTCACCTTTCTCGCTGACTGCAACGAACCAGAAACCGGGCATGCTGTCGCGCAGCTCGACAAATTCATTTGTTTCGTCAAGCATCAGCCGGCCATCCTTGTCACGCATGATGGCATTGGCTGTAATCTGGGCCGCTGCCGGGCTGAGAAGGGCGCTGCCAGAGGCGCCGCTGGACAGGTAAGCGACGAAGGCGGCAGTGACGATGAAAAGGCTGCCGATCTGGAAAAGCAGCAATTGAATGGTCAGGCGGCGCTTGAGCGATTTCCTTCCGGCCGATTTCATGAGGCCGCCCTCAGCAGATAACCGACGCCGCGAATACCGTGAACCTCCAGACCCGCATCCGCTGCCTGCAATTTGCGGCGCAGACGGGAGATATGGGAATCAAGCGCATTCGACTGGATTTCATCGTCGAAATTATAAACCGCCTCTTCCAGTACCGATCGCAGCACCGTTCTGCCCTGCCGACGCAACAGGGCTTCAAGGATCAGCAATTCGCGTCTGGTCAGGGAAATAAACTCTCCCTTGATGCGGACTTCGCGGGTTTCGAAGCAAAACTCCAGCTTGCCCAGCTTCGCCGTCATCGTCACGCTGCCGGCTGGCCGGCGCATCAGGGCGCGGATGCGCGCAAGGAGTTCCTCGACAGCGAAGGGCTTGGCCAGATAATCGTCCGCACCAAGGTTCAGGCCGTTTACCCGATCCGCAAGCGTGCCTTGCGCTGTCAGCACGATGACGGGCGGTGTGACGGGCAGCAGACGCAGATCTTCTATAAGCTGGATGCCATCGCCATCGGGCAATTGCCGGTCGAGTACGACAAGATCGTGAACACCGTCCATGATCGCATGCCGGGCAAGATCGAGCGTGCCGACATTGTCCACGATGATATCGAACCGGTGCAGGGCGGCGGAAAGGGCTGCTGCCATTTCGCGTTCGTCTTCAACAAGCAGCAGGCGCATGAATTGTTCTCGGCAGTGTCTAGCGTACGCCTTCCCGGAGAGGAAGGGGCGCGGGGGCATCGGATAAATATCACCGTGCAGTAAGACGCGGGCAGGGGAGGGCAATTGGCCGACCCCGCATTTGCTGCAAAGCTGAATTTATCCTGCCATTGCCGGGTTGCCTCAACATTACGCCGGTTCGAGCCGTAGCGACGGCGGAGAAGTGGCTACTGTCTGGCCTGAGCAGTATCCGGGACAATCCGGTAGTCATCGATACGACCCGCCGGTGCATCGGCCATCTCGCCCCGCTTGGTCAGCCGTTCGCGTGGCGATTCCACCACCGAGACACGTGTCGATACGGCCGTCGAAGGGACATCGCCAAGCAGCTTGTCACCGCCATCGAGGTTCGGATCGGTCAGGCTGATCGGCTGGGTGCGCACCTGTCCCGCGTCGATGCCAAGCGCGGGCAGGGAGGTGAGTGCAGGCAAATTGCTGCCGTCCAGTTTCACGAGGTCCGGTCCGGCGCTGTCGAGGTGCCTGCGCACGAATTTCTCGACGTAAAAAGCAAGCTTGCGTTTGCCGGCCTGCGTCATGCCGACGCCATCTGCCTCACGCAGACGGGCCTGCTGGCCGTTCATGTCGTAGCCGGTGATGACAAATTTACCGGCCTCGTCGACAAAGCCGTCCCAGACATCGACGAATTCGCCGCCGTATTTTTCGATATGGCTGCGATAAAGCCGGTTGAAGCCGACGAGATCGGCCGAGAGTGAGGTTGACTGGAAGGCCGGCAGGCCAACCCACAGCAGCGGTACCTTCGGCCGGCCGGCAAGGGTCAGAAGTTCATCGATCCGCCGCTCATATTCCTTGAACCAGACATCGGTGCCAAATTTTTCCCTGGTATCGCCGATCTGCATCTGCTGGCGATCGTTCGATCCCATCATGATGACGATGGTGGCAGGATTTGTTTCGGTTATGAACTGCGGCAGATTGGCGAACCAGTCGTAATAATCCGTGCGTACGAGGCCCGAAGAACCATTCGCGCGCACATCGACCGAGATTCCCGGAGAGCTGGCGAAGGCATTGACCAATTCTTCCCCCATGCCACCGGCCAGAAAATCACCGACGACCAGAACACGCCTGGCATTTTCAAGCTTGGCGGTCGGCTCCGGTTTTATGGTTCGCATCTGAACCACCGAAGGCGCTTTTCTTGCGGGTTGCGGGCGGGTGACTGATTTTTCACGCGGCGCAGCCGGGAAATCCCGGCGACTGCGGGGCTGGTATTCGCGGCCGGGCGTGTCCTCCCGGCCCACGGGCCGGCCAAACAGCATTTCGAAAAGGGTGCGTCGCTGTTCCTGGGCGAAGGTTTGCGAAGGGACAAGCGGCGTGCACAAGACAGCACAAAGAATGATGGCGCAGATGCGCCAGCCCGTACTTGTGCTTTTCGCCGCAGGTTTCCTACTCATGACATCGATCCTTCCGGATGCTTCGGCGGCGTTGAAGACCGCCGCCGAATTCACCGGCATATTATCAATTCCGCAGTGCTCTCAGCAATCGCTGCGACGGCTGACCGTCGGTTTCCAGACCCATGCGCGACTGGATGGCGCTAATCGCCGCCTTCGAGCCGGAGCCGAAATTGCCATCGACTTCGCCATCGTAATAGCCAAGTTCTTTCATGCGGGTCTGGAGTTCGAATTTTTCACGAATATCCAGAGTGCCGTCCGGACGCGGCCATTTCTGCTGCATGCCGCCATAACCGGCGATCTCGTCAGCAAGCAGGCCAACGGCCAGCGCATAGCTGTCGGATGCGTTGTATTTCTTGATGGTGAAGAAGTTTTTCATCATCAGGAAACCTGGACCATTTGCCCCACCCTGCAGTTTCAGCATGGCGCGATCGGAGCCGCGGGTGAAATTCTTGCCGTTCGGGCGGGCAAAGCCAAGCTTGGTCCATTCCGCAATGGACTTCGTCTGCCCCTCATAACGGGCGCCGCCACGCGGCACGGCTGTTTCGTAACCCCAGGTCCGGCCGGGTTCCCAGCCGTTCTTGGCGAGTAGATTGGCGGCCGTCGCCAGCGCGTCCGGAACCGAGTGCCAGATGTCGCGCTTACCGTTGCCGTCCGCATCGACAGCATAGAGCAGGTAGCTGGTCGGAATGAACTGGGTATGGCCCATCGCACCCGCCCAGGAACCCGTAAGCTGCTTGGGCGTGACATCGCCTGCCTGCAGGATTTTGAGTGCGGCGATCAATTGCGTGCGCGCGAACTTGGCGCGTTTGGGGTCGGAATAGGCGAGCGTGGCCAGTGCCTGCGGAATATTGTGCAGGCGCTCCGGCTTTTCGAGAACCGCGCCGTAATTCGATTCCATCGACCAGATGGCGAGAATAATATGTTTGTCGACGTTGAAGTTACGCTCGATCCAGTTGAGCGTCGTCGCGTGCTTCATCTTCATCTCGCGGCCGATGCGCACCGTATAGGGGTTGACGCGGGAATCGAGATAATCCCAGATCTGGGTGGTGAATTCCGGCTGGAAGGTCGCCTTTCGCAGCGCATCCGGATCCGGCTCGCTGACACCAGCAAAGGCTTTCTGGTACGTCGCCTTGCTAATGCCTTCTTTCGCGGCTGTTGCGTAGAACTGGTTGATCCACTGCTTGAACCCAGCATCGGCCCGGGCCGAGACGGGGGCCAGCGAGATCGCCAGACCTGCAACCATCATGCAGCCGAATTTGCGGACATTTGAAAGGATCATCTTTGTCATCGTCAGTCTTTCGTTCTCTCGAATATCATTTCGATTGCGAAAACGCATCGGGCGTCGTCATGCATAACAAAAGAATGTCAACAAATTCTTTACCATTAATAGATGGTAGCGTCACCCTTTACAAAACGTTGTTATTTTTGAAATAACAACACTGTGCGGGGATTGTGATCAAGTTTTATCTCTCAGGAGGGATATGTGGTAGAACATAAGAAAATTCGGAAGGCCGTATTTCCGGTCGCAGGTCTGGGTACGCGTTTCCTGCCCGCAACCAAGGCGGTTCCGAAAGAAATGCTCACTGTCGTTGACAAGCCGGTCATTCAATACGTCGTCGACGAGGCGGCGGAAGCGGGCATCGAGCATTTTGTATTTGTCACCGGCCGCGGCAAGGCGGTGATTGAAGATTATTTTGATATTCAATTTGAACTCGAACAAATGCTGCGCGAGCGCAACAAGAATGCCGAGCTGACATTGCTTGCCGGCCTTCTGCCCAAGGCGGGCACGGCAAGCTTCACGCGTCAGCAGGTGCCGCTTGGTCTTGGCCATGCGGTCTGGTGTGCGCGTGATATCGTCGGCGACGAGCCTTTCGCCGTGCTGCTGCCTGATATGATCATGCACTCACAGAAAAGCTGCCTCAAGGGCATGGTCGAACTTTATGACCAGACCGCCGGCAACGTCATCGCGGTGCAGGAATGCGCTCCCGATCAGACGCATAAATACGGCATCGTCGGCGTGGGTAACGCCGTGGGCGAGGGTTTCAAGATCACTGAAATGGTCGAGAAGCCTGCTAAGGGTACGGCACCTTCGAATTTCTACATCAACGGTCGCTACATCCTTCAGCCTGAGATTTTCGACATTCTGGAAAATCAGGAACGGGGCGCCGGCAACGAAATCCAGCTGACGGACGGCATGTTGACGCTTGCCAAGTCGCAGGAATTCGCTGGCTATCATTTCCGCGGGCAGACGTTCGATTGCGGCGCCAAGGATGGTTTCATTCTTGCCAACGTCGCTTTCGCGCTCGAACGCGCTGACATCCGCCCCGCAATCGAGGAGCCGATCAAGGCTCTTATCGACGGACTGAAGTAATTCACCAACTGGACAACGGGATCCCGGCCTTCGCGCCGGGATTTCTATTTGGGGCGACGTTATCGTTTCAGGACAAGACCCGCGCCGACGCGCAGTTCGTTGCTGTCATAAATCGGTGTCCACTGATAACTGACGTCCGCCGTCAGATCGAGATAGCGGTTCAGCCCCCAGGTCAAGCCAGCGCCTGCGGTGTATTCCACGGCATCCTCGATATCGGAGGAGGGAAATGTCCGGTGCACGATCTGCCCGGTCAGCCGCGCGACCAGATTGCTGCGCAATTCATGGGTCAGCCCGGCATCCAGCCGATAGGAAATCCAGCCGCCCTGTGGTCCGCCGGCGAAATCCTCTATCGTCGTGCGCAGGCCAAGATTGACGTTGGTGCCGCGCTGCGGCGACCAGTTCAGTTCGCCGTCCAGTGTCAGCGCGCCGATGGAAGCGATGCGGTCGTCGTCATATTGTTTGCGTAGATAGCCGATGGCGGCCTCGCCGCGGGTCTTCTCGCCAAGATCGACCTCGGCTCCAATTTTGGCGCCGTAGGAATTCGAGGACCGTGCGTAACCGGTATTGTCCAGGCGCCTGTCATATTTGGTCGTTCCCGCGTTCAATTCGAGGAACGGGATCAGGGCCGGTGACAATTCGTAGCCGATGCGGCCGCGCAGGTTCGCGCCGTTCTGGTCGCGATCGCTAAGACTGATCGGCTGGCCGTTTATGCCCTTTGCATCCGTGTAGACCGTACGCGACAGATCGAGCGCCGCCAGCCCGCGCAGCTTGCCGAAATCCCGTTGGATCGATGCGCCGGTCGTGAAACGGTGTTCTCCGCCCTGCACGGCAGCGCCGGTCAAAGCGTTGGGGTCCGTGGTGCCTTCACGACTGAATTCGTAACCCGCCTTGAGATTAGCCGTCGTTTCTTCGCCGAGATCGAGGCGCAGATCGGCTTCTATCCGCGCCCTCGGCTCTTCACCATTCTTGCTGCCGAAATTTTTCTCCCAGGCGCCATCGCCTGTTACAGTCAGCGCATGGCGGGACCAGTCGCTGGTTAGCGTGCCGCGAATACCCGTCGTCAGGTAGTTACGTCTGGAAGGGCCGCCGGTGTTCGTCTGCTTTTCCGTATTGATCGTCTGGCTGATCGAGGGCCGCAGCAGGAATGTACCGAGCCGGATGCCGGGGGTTTGTCCGGGTTCGGTGGCTCTTTGCGGGTTTTCACCGCCGTCTACCGTTGGCTCATATGGGTTTTCCGCGTCGGCATAAGGCTGGCCCGCTTCTTCCTGCTGTTCGGAAATCGGGTCGCCCGGATTATTCGAGGGGCGCCATAGTTGCTGTGGCGGTGCTGCTCGCACCGTGCTTGCCTCGTTTTCAGTTGTCGTTGTCGGGTTCTCTGCCGGCGTTGAATCGCCGGATGGAACTGCGACCGGCAGCCGCGTGGCCGCTGTTTGCGCGAAAACAGTTCCCGGGGTGTAGAGAAGCGTACAGGCAAGCAGCAGCAGGGTTGCTGCTTTCCGCGACGTCGGCAGACGTGTGGCGGTGCCCTTCACAATCATTCCTCTTCACCCGGCGCATTTGGCCGATGTTGGATCGAAAGTTCGTCTCAGCATTTCCTGAAGCCGAATGAGCGGCAGACAGATGAAGTGGACGACCAAGAGACCAGACACGCGACGCAAGTTTTAATATCGCTTTAACAATAGGATTTTTATGGTTAACAGTTGATAAAGACCTCCCGGATTTCACCACATCTGTGGCTGCGGCAAAGCTGGGGGGCTTCCTCGTTCGATCTGGCCGCTTCGGCACCGCGACTGAAGAAAATTTGCCGAGATGCCCAATATTTCGAATATGATCAGATTTAAACGTTTCATTTTGATACGGAATCGCCCTATGATTGGGTGGAACTCATCCGTTTTATTTTAGCAATCCAATTGATTTTTATTTTGTGTCACAGCGTCGTTTCATGAATCCCGTTTTGAACATCAAGCAGGTCGGTTTTTATTGCTGGGATATTACCAATGACCGATTCTATCTAGACGAAGTCTGCGCTGAACTCTTGGGCATTCCTTTGCGGCAGGCGATGCAGGGCATCAGCATTTTCCAGATGCTCGAAAAAGTGGATATCGGCCATCGCAATCATGTGATCGAAACTGCGCTCACGACGCTTAAGGCCGCCAGCTTTTACCATCAGGAATATGCCGTGCGCCGTGATGACGGCTCTATCTCATGGATAAGGACAGTCGGGCGATATCTGGTCGATGAAGAGAACATCCCTTTCAAGCGGATGGGAACGATGGAGGAGATTTCTCCGCCGAACCTGCGCCACTAAAGAGCGGCGATTTTCGGCTGTAGAGTGGACTTATTCGAGTTGAAATAGTAACAGTCGGCCATGATTACGAGAGCCGTGAAACTGGTTGAAGACAATGCGATTGAATCCGCCGTGCGGACGATTTCGATGGAGAGGGCTGGCCTTGCCGCTCTTGAAGAGGCCCTCAGGAACGGGCTTTCCGAACCTTTCTGCAAGGCGATCGAGACGATCGGCCAGTCTAGTGGCCGCCTCATCATCACCGGTGTCGGTAAAAGCGGCCACATAGGCGCCAAGCTCGCGGCCACCTTCGCCTCCACGGGAACGCCTGCGTTTTTCGTGCATGCGGCAGAGGCCAACCACGGCGATCTGGGCATGATCGGCGGTGATGACGTAGTGCTGGCGATCTCCAAAGGCGGTGAAAGTTCAGAGCTGCGTAGCATCATCAACTATTCGCGCCGTTTCTCCATCCCGCTGATTGCACTTACCTGTTCGGAGAGTGCATCGCTGGCGAAGGCAGCCGATATCGTGCTTCTGGTTCCAAATGAACAGGAAGCCTGCCCGCTCGGACTTGCGCCTACCACGTCCACATTGATGCAGCTGGCACTTGGCGATGCCCTTGCCGTTGCGCTTCTGGAAGCACGCAATTTCACTGCCGGTGATTTCAAGGTGTTTCACCCCGGCGGCAAACTGGGTGCGGGCCTTACGCTGGTCAGCGATATCATGCATACCGGCGACCGGGTGCCGCTAGTCGGCAAGGGAACTTCGATGCCGGAAGCAGTCAGTGTTCTTTCCCGCAAGCATTTCGGCTGCGTCGGTATTCTGGACGAGGATGGCCGTCTGTGTGGCATCGTCACCGAGGGCGATATGGCGCGCAACCTGTCGCGCAACCTCGCGGAATTGACGGTGGACGACATCATGACCCGTACTCCGAAAACGGTCAAAAAATCGGTGCTGGCGACCAGCGCTCTGGCGACGCTGGAAAAATTCCACATCGGTGCGCTGATCGTCGTTGATGACGATAACCGACCAATAGGGCTGGTGCATTTCCACGATCTGTTGAGAATCGGTGTGGCCTGATCGCTATGGGCGGTCGAGTGGCTCTATTGTCAGGGTGCGGCCACGCGCAGCTGCGATCCTGACACGTGTTCCGGCTGGCATGTCCTCACCGTTAACGGACCACCAGGTATCGTCCAGCCTTATGCGGCCGCGTCCTTCGACAACCGGCTCCTGCAGGGTCGCTGTGCGGCCAACAAGGCTGGCTTCCCGTTGATTGAGGAAGGGTTCGTCGCTTGCCTCACGGTTTTTGCCGAAATATTTCCGGCCAAGCAGGGCGAAGGCGATGGAGAGGGCGGCAAACAGCACCAGTTGCAATTGCCACGCCCAGAATGCAGCATCCCAAAACAGCAGGGAGAGAGCGCCGATCACCAGCGCGGCAATGCCAATCCAGATCAGAAACACGCCCGGAGCGACCAGCTCGGCAGCCAGCAGAATGAAGCCGGCAATCCACCAGCTCCATGGTCCCAGTTCCGTGGCAAGCCGTTGCAGCATCGTCACTTCTCCGATGAAGAGCCGAAGGGATTACCGGGAATTGTCACGTTGATGGCCTGGGCCGAAGGCCGCGACGGCGGCACCGAGCGGGAAGATGCGGGGACGGCGGGCGCGGTTGGTGCATCGCCCTTGTCGCCGAAGACCTCGCGGGCGATTGCCCCTATGCCGCCGAGCGAGCCGATCAACGCAGAAGCCTCCATCGGCATCAACACGATTTTCGAGTTTTTGGCGGTGCCGATATTGGAGAGCGCTTCGGTATATTTCTGGGCAACGAAGTAATTGATCGCGTGGACATTGCCGGCAGCGATGGCTTCCGACACCATACGGGTGGCGTTGGCTTCGGCCTCGGCCAGACGCTCGCGGGCCTCGGCATCGCGGAACGCCGCTTCGCGCTGGCCTTCCGCCTCGAGAATGGCAGATTGTTTTGCGCCCTCTGCGCGCAGAATCTGAGCATTGCGGGCGCCCTCGGCCTCCAGCACCTGCGCGCGTTTTTCACGCTCTGCCTTCATCTGTCTTGCCATGGAATCGACGAGATCTTTCGGCGGCGCGATATCTTTGATCTCGATGCGCGTGACCTTGATACCCCACGGTCCCACCGCCTCGTCCACCACGCGCAGGAGGCGATCGTTGATGGCATCACGGTTCGACAATAACTCATCGAGATCCATCGAGCCCATTACCGAGCGGATGTTGGTCATGGTGAGGTTTTCAATAGCCATTTCCAGATTGGTGATCTGGTAAGCGGCCTGTGCGGCATTGAGGACCTGATAGAAAGTGACAGCATCAGCCGAGACACTGGCATTATCGCGGGTGATAACTTCCTGTGTCGGTATATGCAGAACCTGCTCCATCACATTCATCTTCGAACCGATGCTTTCGAAGAACGGCACGATGAGGTTGAGGCCCGGCTCGAGTGTGCGGGTGTAGCGCCCGAACCGTTCAACCGTGTAGCGATGCCCCTGCGGTACGGTCTTGATGCCGGCAAAGAGCACCAGAATGACCAAAACAACCGCCGCTATGACGACGATATCGAAACCGCCCAATGCAATCATCACTTCTTCCTCCAGCACCACAACCTTTTGGGATCTTACACCCGCATCGTTATGGCAAGATTACACCCAACCTTGCAACTCTTGTCGTACAACCTTTTCGAGAACTGTCATACCCTCGACGCTGTCGTTGAGACACGGGATGTGGGTGAATTTCTCGCCGCCATTATGCAGGAAGATTTCTCCGGCCTCACCGGCAATTTCCTCCAGCGTTTCAAGACAATCCGATACGAAACCGGGGTTCATGACGGCGATGCGTTTGATGCCCTCGGATGCCAGCTTTTCCATGGTCTTGTCGGTATAGGGCTGCAGCCATTCTTCTGGCCCAAAACGCGACTGGAAGGTGATCATGAAGTTCTTCTCGGTCCGTCCCAGCGCTTCCTTCAGCAGACGGGCGGTCTTCTGGCAGTGGCAATAATAGGGATCGCCCTTCCTGAAGTAGGATTGCGGAATGCCGTGGAAGGAGGTGATCAGCATCTCCGGTTCCCAGTCCAGCGTTGCCAGATGGTTTTTGACGGAGGCGGCAAGCCCCTCGATATAGGCAGGATCGTCATGATAGGGCGGAACGGTCCGGATGGCGGGCTGCCAGCGCAGCTTCATCAGATGTTCGAAAGCCTTGTCATTCACCGTTGCCGTGGTCGATGCGGCATATTGCGGATAGAGCGGGAATAGCAGGATTTTCTCGCATCCCTGCTCCTTCAGCGCGTCGATTTTCGAGGCGATGGAAGGCTGGCCGTAGCGCATGGCCCAGTCAACGACGACATTGGGCAGATCCTTCAGTGCCTGTGCCATCAGTTCGCCCTGGCTTCGGGTATAGGTGCGCAGATAGCTTTCGTTGCGATCGCGGTTCCAGATTGCCTCATAGGCCTTGCCGACCTTCTGCGGGCGCTTGTTGAGGACGATGCCGTACAGGATCGGATACCAGTAGAGGCGCGACCATTCGATCACGCGTTTGTCGCTCAGAAATTCCGCCAGATAACGGCGCATCGGCCAATAGTCCGTACCATCCGGCGTGCCAAGATTGACAAGCAGAACGCCGACCTTGCCAAATCTTACGCGGGGATGGTCTACGGGAAGTGCGGATAATTCTGTCGTCATGAATGACACCCTGAACTCGTACTGGTTGCGTGAGAACGTTTCCGTTTGGGATAAAGGGCGGAAACGCTCCATTTTTTGTTTTTATACATGGCCGGACGCAAACCGTGACGCGGTTTTGCCGGAAATGCTCAAGCTATATGCTCGTGCCGTCAATTTGTTCACGTGTTCTAGACGAAATTTGTAAGGATTGAACCACCTGCGGAGGTGATTTCCGAGGTGCGGTAACGGACGCATTGTCTTTTGATAAAACGCAGCCTGTAATGATCTGTTTTTAAAGGGAAAATAAGAAGCCGGCCTCATGGTGCGAGGCCGGCTTCCCGTCTGCGGCAAATTGCCCTGTCTGTGTGTTCGCGGCTTATTGAGCCGGAACCTCCAGTTCCTCGCCGATCTCGATATGGTTCGGCTGCTTCAGCGTGTTTGCCTTGGCAATCCTGGTCCAAAGGGCACCGTCGCCATACTTCTCCGCCGCGATCTTCCAGAGCGAATCGCCCTTTGCGACGACATATTTGCTGGCGGCAGCCGCGGCCGCTGCCGGCGTGGTGGTGGCAGGTGCAGTCGCGGCAGGTGCTGAGGGAGCCGGGGCTGGTGTGGCGGCCGGAGCGGTTGCAGTTGCCGCCGGTGCTGTTGCGGCAGGCGCTGGTGCAGCGGGCTTTGCCGGAGCTACATAACCGGCAGGCGTCACTTCGGTGATGCGGCCGTCCGTGAAGGGCTTATAGGGGCTGTTGGCCGTAATATATGCAGCTACAGCCTCTTCGAGGTTGGGGCCGAAGTCGTAGGCGTTGATCGCCTTGGTCGCGAATACCTTGAAGCCATCGCCGCCGGTGCGAACGTAATTATTCGCCGCAACAGTGTAGGTCTTTGCCGGGTCGAGAGGCACGAAAGCGTCGCCCTCCTTGACCTCGACCGCAGTAACGCGGCTGCCGGCCGGCTTGGAGCGGTCGAAGGAATATTTCATGCCTGAAACCTGCATGAAACGACCCGCGCCATCGTCGATCTGGCTGACGCCGTTTTCGAGGGCAGCGCGAATATCCTCGCCCTTCAGCTGGAAAGTCGCGACCGTGTTCTGGAACGGCAGAACCGTCAGGACTTCGCCCATCGAGACATCGCCGCTATCGATGGAGGAGCGCAGGCCACCGCTATTTGCGAAAGCGATGGTGACGCCCTGATCCTTGACGCGGGCAAGGGTCGCATCCGCTACCAGATTACCCATGGAGCATTCTTTGACGCGGCAAACCTTGCGGTCACCTTCGATCGGGCCTTCCGAAGTGCCGACGACCTTCGATTTGAGCGCCTCGATTGGTGCTTTCAGTTCATCGATACGCTTGAGCGTTGCTTCGTCGGGTTTGAAGGATGAATCGATCAGGATCGGATCGCCCTTGCTTTCCTTGACCACGCCGCTGTCATCGAAGACGACGCGCAGGTCACCCAGATATTTGCTGTATTGCCCTGCCTGAACGACCGGAACCTTGTAGCCGCCGGGATTGTCGACGAGTGTCGGATAAGGCCCTTCGGCCTTCTGGTCGGTGTTGGAGAGCAATGTATGCGAGTGGCCGCCGACAACGACGTCCACATCCGGGATTTTCGCGATGAATTCGAGGTCGCGTGGATATCCGACATGGGTCAGGGCAATGATCTTGTTGACACCCTCGCCTTTCAGCTTCTGCACCTGTTCGCTGATTTTCGCGACATCTTCCGCAATGGTGATATTGGGGCCGGGGGTCGCAAGTTCCGCCGTGTCGTTGGCGACAGCGCCGACAATGCCGATTTTCTGGCCGCCGACTTCAAGGACGATGGACGGCTTGACGCGATCGCCGATTTTCGAGGCGGCGCTGGCAACCACATTGGCGGTCACGACCGGAAACTGAACCTTGTCGAGGAAGCCCGCAAGTCCGTCTTCGCTATCATCGAATTCATGGTTGCCGACGGTCATGGCGTCGAACTTCATGGCGTTCAGCACTTCGGCTTCAACGGTACCCTTGTAGGTGGTGTAGAACAGAGAACCTTGAAAATTGTCGCCGGCATTGAGCAGGAGAACGTTCTTGCCTTGAGCCTTGAGCGCGTCCCTTGTCTGGTTGATTGCGGTCAAGAGGCGCGCGGCGCCGCCAAAGCATTCGTTTTTGCCTTCCTCTTCCGCTGAGCAGGTCGAGTCGAATTTATTGATCGATTCGATACGGGAGTGAAAATCGTTAATGTGAAGAATGTTGAGTTCGTAATCGGCCAGAGCCGCTCCGGCTGAAAGCGTTATCGCTGAAACGCTCAGCATACTCAGTCTCAAAATTTTCTTCATGGTCCCTCTCTCCTGTTCAAAGCGGAAGCCCTGGCCGGTCGATCATCATCAGGCCGTGCTCATTCTCTAGTCTGAAAGTATGTCAGTCTTTCAAAGCGCGATGTTTCCATTTAGCGGCAGCTGCCGCAAGCGGAAATTGTGACAGTGGCGCAATAAAGCAAAACGCACGCTTGAGGCGTGCGTTTTAAAAGCTCATACCATTGAAAAGTCTGTGTTATCAGCCCTGACGAGACAGCGAGAACTGGCTGTTGCTGTCTGTCGTGCAATTCAGTTGTGACGGGGAGACGAGCGCGCAGTTGACGCGCGATTGCGTGTTACGCACCAGCGACGTCATGTTGATTTCATAGAGCGTCGGCGAAATCGTAACATAGGTGCCTGATGCCAGAAGCGTGTTGGTATCGGTCGAACGGGTGGAGAAAGCACCGTTCTGGAATGTCGATACGATGCCGTTGCGGTCGATCCAGCGGCCATCCACGGCCGGGCCGCGGGCAAGCGAGGGTGCCATCGACGTCTGCTGGGAGGGACCCGGCGCAACGCATGAAGACACCGCGATTGCGGCACAAAGCAAAGCAGCGCTTGTCTTGAAGTTCATGAGCCTGTTCTCCTGCGATTCGATGAAACCCTGATGTTTCGACCATGCCGTGAAGCGTTATTTATTTCAAGGCAACGTTGTTTGCTCTCCCGGGTTCCTGACATCCGTCATGAAAACACCTGCGTGACAAATATGAGACGCCATGCCCTCAGCGCACGAGGATGTTGCGGAACTGCCAGGGATCCGAGGTGTCGATATTGTCTGGAAACAGTCCCGGGCGACCGTCAAGCGGCGTCCAGTCCGTGTAATGTCCTTCGACCGGTCCAAGATAGGGACGCTGCACCTCAAGGCAACGGCGATAATCCATTTCATCCGCCTCGACGATGCCGGCCTGCGGATTTTCAAGCGCCCAAACCATTCCGGCCAGTACCGCGGAGCTGACCTGCAATCCGGTCGCGTTCTGGCTGGGGGCGAGCGCCCGTGCCTCCTGCAAGGTTAGCCGCGAGCCATACCAATAGGCATTTTTGTCATGGCCGTAGAGAAGAACACCCAGCTCGTCGGCACCATCGACAAGCTCGTCTTCGCCAAGCACATGCTGGATCGGCTGCGGCGTGCCGCCATTACCGAAAAGTTCGTGCAGGGAAAGGACGGCGTCGTTGCAGGGGTGGTAGGCATAGTGACAGGTGGGCCGGTAGATCAGATTGCCATCGTCATTGCGGACGGTGAAATAGTCGGAAATCGAGATCGCCTCGTTGTGGGTGACCAGAAATCCATATTGCGGCCCTTGTCCGGGACACCATGTCCGTACCCGCGTATTGGCGCCGGGTTGATCGAGATAGATCGCTGCCTTGCTGCCCTTTTTTTGTTTTTTCGCGTTTTTCGGCATCCAGTTTTCATGCGTTCCCCAGCCGAGTTCGGCGGGCTGAAAACCTTCGGCGATAAAACCCTCGACGGACCAGGTGTTCCAGAATGCGCCGAATGGCTTGGGATTTTTTGCCCGCTGCGTATCGCGCTCTGCCACATGCACGCCCTTGACGCCGAGCTGCTGCATGAGCTTTGCCCATGCCTGCCGGTCATGCGGTTGGGGCTCTTCGATGTCGAGACCGCTATCCTTGGCGAGATTGACCAGCGCCTGTTTTACGAACCAGGACACCATGCCGGGATTTGCACCGCAGGTGGAAACGGCCGTTGTGCCGCCCGGTTTCCGAGCCTTTTCTTTCAGCATGGTCTCACGCAGCGAATAATTGGTACGGGAGGCATTGTCGGCGTCTGCATCGAAGTAAAAGCCGGGCCACGGCTCCACTACGGTGTCGATGTAGAGCATGCCATGTTTGCGGCAGAGCCTCATCAGATCGACGGATGCGGCATCGACCGAAAGATTGACGCAGAAGCCCTGACCCTGAACCCCTTTAAGGAGTGGCTTGAGCACCTCCTTGTAGTTTTCTTTGGTCAGATGCGTACGGATATGGCGAATATTTCTCTCGGCCAGATACGCTGCGATATCCTCGCGCGGGTCTATGACGACGAGCCTAGTCTTGTCGAAGTTGAAATGACGTTCGATCAACGGAAGAGTGCCGCGCCCGATGGAGCCGAAGCCGATCATGATGATGGGGCCGTCAATATCGCCGTAAATCGGATGGTTTGCGTCCGTCATTCGTCATTTTTCCTTTTTAAGCCAATAAGTAAGCTAGATCATAAAAGCGTGCCACAATAAAGGGCAGGTGCATGACGGACATATGACGGTGGCGCAAGCCCGGGATGCGAAAGTTGTGACGGGTTGGTGTGTGGTGATCCCGTTCTGCGCGGTTGCGATCTGGCGAGATTGAAGTCGAGACCTTCCGACCGCATTCTTCCCCTTCGCATTTTAGAGACTACGTTTATAATCAAGTTCTTCTTTTCGTGTATATGTCCTAGGGCTTGGGGGCTTTTGCAAGATGACGAAAAGGGGGCTTTTCGTCATCACAGGAGTGTTGCCTGTTGAATAGTCTTATCGAGCGTGTCGCAGCGCTTCAGAGCGCCACCCCCGTTCTTATTGCACTTTACGATTCCGAAGACCGGTTGCGGCATGCCAACCCGTCGTTTCGGCAGAGCTTTCAGCTTGCCGACGATGATTTTTCGACCTGGGCGGAAATCATGCGCTTGAACCACCGTCTGCGAACCGGCGTGGTCGTCAGAAACAGCGATTTCGAGGGCTGGCTTTTGTCAGCGCAGTCCCGGCGCGGCAAGCTGCCGTATCGTGCCTTCGAGATGGACATGTATGACGGCCGCTGGTTCTGGATGACGGAGACGGTGCAGCAGGATGGCTGGATGCTGTGTGTCGCAAGCGATGTCACCGAATTGCGCCAGGGCTACAGAACCCTGCGGCAGGACCGGGATCTGGCGGTGCGCGCCTCGCAGACCGACGAATTGACGGGAACGGCGAACCGGCGTTTTGTTTTCGCCAAACTCGCGCTGCAGGTGGAGCGGGTCGGCAAGGGGCTTGAAGCGCCCTTTTGCCTTTGCACGCTCGACATCGACTTTTTCAAGCACATCAACGATCGTTTCGGCCACAAATGCGGCGATGCGGTGCTGCGCGATTTTGTCGGGATCGCCCATTCCGTCGTCCGGCGGGTGGATTGTTTTGGCAGGATCGGCGGTGAGGAATTCATGCTCATCTTGCCGCGCAGTTCGGTTGTTGAGAGCCGGGAGATCGTCGAGCGGCTACTGCAAAAGGTGCGTCTTTCCAGACCTCTGGCCGAGTTTCCGGATTTTTCCTATAGCTGTTCCGCTGGAATGACGACCTATCGGATGGCAGAAAGTGCCGACGATGTTTTCATGCGCGCCGATCAGGCGCTTTACGCTGCCAAGGAAAAGGGCCGCGACCGGCTTTTGGCGGTGACGGTTTAGACCAGCTCCGCCGCGATCAGCCCATGCAGCGAATTTCCCACGAACAGCCGTCGACCGGCAATATCCTCCGGCTTCAATGCCTGCCCGCGTGCCTTTCGCTGGCGGATGAGATCGGCACGCAGGACGCCCGGCAGAATACCGCTGTCGAGCGGCGGCGTCAGCAATTGCCCGTCCGGCATTTCGACGAAGATGCTGGTCGATGATCCCTCGCACAACTCGCCGCGCTCGTTGAGCAGCAGAACCTCGTCTGCATCCCCGGCTGAAAATTCGGCGCGGGCGGCATCATAGGGTTCCCGGCGCGATGATTTGTGGCGATAGAAGGTGTCGGCGGAATCAAGCCTGGTTTGCGTCGCGATGCGGATCCGCCAGACGGTTCCCTCCTGCAACGGCCGAAAGTCGGCCGTTTCGATATCGAGCTCACCCTTGTAGTTCATGACCAGCTTCACGCAGAGCGGACTTTCGCCGCCCACCTTCTTCTCCAGTACCTGAACCGCGTTGACCGGTGCTCGGAAACCGAGCGCATCGGCTGAGCGCAATAGCCGGCGCATATGCTGGTCAATGCGCTGAAAGCCCGATTGCGGCTCCCAGCGCAGCGTTTCTCTCAAGGTCAGATCGGCGGGTTTGCGTTTCATTGCCTTTGCTCGTCGCCTGTCATCGGTATTTTTCGGAGGCAATCAGGCCTGTTTGCTGTCAAGCGCTTCCAGTTCGTCGATCAGCCCTTCGATCATGGCAAGACCCTTGTCCCAGAAGGAAGGGTCTGTCGCATCGAGGCCGAATGGTTTCAGAAGTTCCGAATGGTGCTTGGTGCCGCCTGCTTTCAAAAGCTCGAAATATTTCTCCTGGAAGCCGGTCTCGGCCTTCTGGTAAACGGCATACAGCGAGTTCACCAGGCAATCACCGAAGGCATACGCATAAACATAGAAGGGAGAGTGGATGAAATGGGGGATGTAGGTCCACCAGGTCTCATACCCTTCGGAAATCTTGATCGCCGGGCCGAGGCTCTCGGCCTGAATGGAAAGCCACAATTCACCGATCTGTTCGGAGGTCAACTCACCCTGCTTGCGGGCGGTGTGCAGCTTGCGTTCGAATTCATAAAACGCGATCTGTCGCACGACCGTGTTGATCATGTCCTCGACCTTGCGGGCGAGCATGGCCTTGCGTTCCCTGACGTCCTTCGTGTCGTCAAGCAATTTGCGGAAGGTCAGCATTTCTCCGAAAACGGAGGCAGTTTCGGCAAGCGTCAGCGGCGTCGCGCACATCAGCGCGCCTTGGTCGCCGGCCAGCACCTGGTGCACGCCGTGGCCAAGCTCATGGGCAAGCGTCATCACGTCACGCGGTTTGCCGAGATAGTTGACGAGGACATAAGGATGGGCCGAAGGCACGGTCGGATGCGCGAAGGCGCCCGGCGCCTTGCCGGGCCGGGCGGGGGCGTCGATCCATTGCTCATCGAAGAAACGGCGGGCGATATCGGCCATCTCCGGCGCAAAATCGCCATAGGCGGACAGCACGGTGTCCTTCGCCTCATCCCATGGAATGATCGTATTCGATGTATCGGGAAGCGGCGCGTTGCGGTCCCAGTAGTTCATCTGTTCCATGCCGAGCCATTTCGCCTTCATGGCGTAATAACGATGCGAAAGGCGCGGATAGGCATTTTTCACGGCGGCAGCCAGAGCGTCGACTACCTCGCGCTCCACACGGTTTGCCAGATGGCGGCTGTCGGCGATGTCTTCGAACTTGCGCCAGCGGTCGGAAATATCCTTGTCCTTGGCCAGTGTGTTGGTGATGAGGGTGAAGACCCGCAGATTATTGGTGAAAGTGGTGCTGAGCGCCTGTGCTGCCTTCTTGCGAGTTTCCGGCTCCGGCTCCTGAAGCATATTGAGCGTTACTTCCAGCGAAAGGCTTGCGCCGTCTATCTCGAAGCGCAGGTCGGCCATCGTCTCGTCGAACAGGCGGTTGAAGGCGCTGGCACTCGTCATCGATTTTTCGAGGAATAGCTGTTCGAGCTGGTCATCGAGCTGGTGCGGCTTGTCCTTGCGCAAATCCACCAGCCACGGCCTGTAGTGCCCAGCTAAGGCATCGTTTGCCATGCAGGCATCCATTACGGCGTCGTCGATGCGGTTCAGTTCAAGCGTAAAGAACAGCAGATGGGCGGAAATATCCGTCAGTTTCGCCTGGGCGTCGCCGTAAAGCTTGCCGTTTGCCGGGCTGGACGTATCTGAAAAATACGTCAGCCCCGCAAAGGAGCCGATGCGGCCGATAAGATCGTCCAGCGCTTCATATTCCTTGAGAGCAGCGCCGATGCCGTTGGCGCCCGTCGCCTTTGCAGCGTCTTCAAGCTTGCCCTTCCATTTATCCTCGAAAGCCGCCGCCAGCGTCGCCGCCTTCTCAATGTCGCCCTTGTATTCCGGCGAATCGCCCGAGGGATAGAGATCCGAGAGTTTCCAGCCGGGCAGGTCGCCAAGGGCAGGGCCGGAGGTTTCGGCAAGCGAAAATACGGGGTGCGGTGTTGGGCGATTGAGGGTCATCGAACGCGTCCTTGTCGTTATGCCTGCGCAGCATATGGGGCCTTTGTTTCCCGCAGCAATGGATAAAATGCAAGCAAATCTCAAAACTGGATGTTCAAATCTCCCGTGCCAGAGTGCGCCACAAGGGACCGCATGACGCAGGTCCATAAACCGGAAACCGGAGCCAAAAATGACCGCGCATGTTCTCGTGATAGACGATGATCCCGTCCAGCGCCGCCTGCTCAAAAATGCGGTGGAACGTTATGGGCATCTGGCCTTGCTTGCAGAAAACGGCAGGGCGGGGCTGGAGCTGCTCAAGCAATATAGCGGCGAGATCAATGTTGTCGTCCTCGACCTGATGATGCCGGAAATGGATGGCCTCGCCTTCCTGAAAGCCGTTGGCGAACTCGGCACCGACGTCCCGGTCATCGTCCAGACGGGGCAGGGCGGCATCGATACCGTCGTGCAGGCCATGCGCGCCGGCGCCTTCGATTTCGTCGTGAAGCCGGTCTCGCCGGAACGGATCGGCGCCGCCATCTCCAATGCCCTCAAGCTCGACAGGAGAGAGGCAAAGGCCCGCACGGGCAGGCGCGGACGGAGCAATGCCGTGAATTTTACTGATATCGTTTCCGCAAGCCCGGCCATGCTGAGGGTGATAGAACTGGCGCAGCGCGCCGCCCAGTCCAGCATTCCCGTGGTGCTGGAAGGCGAATCCGGCGTCGGCAAGGAAATGGTCGCCCGTGCAATCCAGTCGGCTGGCGACAGGGCGAACAAACCATTCATCACCGTCAATTGCGGCGCTATCCCGCACAATCTGGTGGAGAGTATTCTTTTCGGTCACGAGAAGGGCGCTTTTACCGGTGCCACGGAAAAACACGTTGGCAAGTTCATGGAAGCGGATGGCGGAACGCTGTTCCTCGATGAAATCGGTGATCTGCCGCTCGACGTGCAGGTAAAGCTACTGCGGGCAGTTCAGCAGGGCGAAATCGAAACTGTCGGTTCCGCGCGTGTGCAGAAGGTGAATGTCCGCCTGATTTCCGCCACCAACAAGAATCTCATCGAAGAGGTGAAGGAAGGCCGCTTCCGCGAGGACCTGTATTATCGCCTCAACGTCTTTCCTATCACCATTCCGGCGTTGCGCCGGCGCAAGGAGGATATTCCCCATCTAGCACGGGTGTTCGCGGAGCGTTTTTCGGTGGAACAGAAATTGCCAAATCCCGTCGGCCTCGATGCCAGCGCGCTGGCACTGCTAACGGCCTATGACTGGCCGGGCAATATCCGCCAGCTTGAAAATGCGGTCTTCCGCGCCGTCGTGCTGTCGCAGGGCGAGGAACTGGCTGATTCCGATTTTCCGCAAATCGCGCTGCAATTGCCGGAATTCGCAGGTGGGGACGATGCGGGTGAGTCGATCCGGTCGCCGTCTGGATCGTCGCTGAAACTCGCCGCCTATTCTCCGCCGCCGCCGGCCGCCGAAAGTCACGCCATTCTGGATGAGGCGTCAGATATTTCCACCACGATATACCGGGGAGGAAACCTGATCTCCAGCATGGACGATTCAGGCAATATCAGGAAGCTGGCCGAGATCGAAGAGGAGCTTATCCGTTTTGCCCTTCGTTTTTATCGCGGGCAGATGAGTCAGGTCGCAAGGAAACTTGGTATCGGCCGCTCGACGCTTTATCGCAAGCTGAAGGACTATGGCATTGATCCGGACGATCCGTTGCGGGATGCGGCATGATTGCACAAACCGCCTATTCGACGGCAGATAGCAAGATTCGTTAACTTCTGAGCAAGGATATCCGCTTACCGTCTATAAACCTCTTGTTAGTGGCTGATTCACTATATAGAGGAAGGTTGCATCTGTGTGGCAATTTTGCCATCGTGTCACCGTATTTGACGTTCATTTGAGGCAATGTGACAGAAATTGTCTTCCAGGCGGGGATCGAATTGCCATATCTGCATCGAAATATCGCGCTGTCGACCAAGATCGCGCGCGGCTTGATCAAGGATATATGCACGAAGCTGTCGGCACGCGCTGTCACCTTTGCCTGCTTGATGCTCGCCGCAATGCCATTCGCAGGTGTCTCGGCGACGGAAGCTTTCGCCGAAACGCGCAGTCTCAAACTGTATTATATCCATACACGCGAGAAGGCGGTCATAACCTTCAAGCGCAACGGAAAATACGACCAGAAGGGTCTGCAGGAGCTGAACCGCTTTTTGCGTGACTGGCGTCGTAACCAACCGACGCGGATGGATCCGCGTCTTTTCGATCTTGTGTGGGAAGTCTACCGCCGCAGTGGCGCGACCGATTACATCAACGTTGTTTCGGCCTTCCGTTCGCCTGAGACTAACGGCCTCCTGCGCACGCGCACCAAGGGCGTGGCGGAAAAAAGCCAGCATATGCTCGGCAAGGCCATGGATTTCTACATTCCGGGCGTGAAGCTTTCCACACTGCGCGAAATCGGCATGCAGATGCAGATTGGCGGCGTAGGTTTCTACCCGACCTCGGGTTCTCCCTTCGTGCACATGGATGTCGGCGGCGTTCGTGCCTGGCCGCGCATGAGCCGTCAGGAACTCGTGCGTATCTTCCCCAAGGGCAATACGCTGCACGTTCCTTCCGATGGCAATCCGCTTCCCGGTTATGAACAGGCCTTGGCTGACTACAAGAAGCGCGTCAATTCCTCTTCCATTCAGGTTGCTTCCAGCGCCGGTGCCGGCCCTGCGTCCTCCGGTGGTGGCGGCAAGCGCAAGACACTGTTGCAGGCGCTCTTTGGCGGAGGCGACGAGGATGAAGATCCCGATAGCATTGCAACGCCGCAGCCCGCAGAACGTCCGGCTGTCGCTCGCCCTGCAACGCCACCGCCTGCTGCACCTGAGCCAGAACCGACGATCGCCGTTGCTTCCGCCCAACCGCTTCCCGGTGTGAGCACTGCGCCGCTGCCCATTGCACGTCCAGCTTTCGGCAACCAGCCTCCGGCCAATACGGGCCTTGCCACCGCGCTTTATTCTCCGGCCCGTAATGCGGCGCAGGATGCCCTCCAGGCTGCGACAACACCGACGCCGACCTCTGCTCCGGCCGAGCGTCAGCAATTTGCCGATCTGGCTGAGGTATCCGTGCCTGTGCCGACGCTTCTTGGGCCGCGTGGCATGCGTGGCGACGCTGAAGGATCGATCCTGACCGCATCCGCAGATGGTGCGACACCCGCAGCGAGTGGCGAACTTGCGTCTATTCCGGTGCCGGCCAATCGTCCGGCTGTGGCGGAAGCCCTGCTGGCACAGGCCAATGCTGATCCGGAAGGCGACGAAGATCTCGCCGAAGAGCGGAAAGATACGCTTTCGCCGACTGTGGTTGCTGCTCTGGAACAGAGCGGTCAGGCTGCCCGTTCGCAGATCAATTCCGCTACCGTGCCGACAGCCGCGCCGTTCCCGGCTGCCGTCAACCACAAGGTTACAGTCGCGCCCGCCGAAACGGCGAAGGCTGAGCCAGAGGCAGGTTTCGGTGACGCCTTTGATCTGAAACCCTCCATCAATGGTGGGCTGACGGCCGGCTTGCCGACCAAGGGCTCACGCCCGAGCAGGCAGGATGCCGCCGTTTCCCATCAGGCCATGGTCGGCGGTGGTCGTCTGACGCAGGATCTGATCTCTGACTGGGCGCTCAACCAGAACAAGGGCTCGACCGGCCGCTCGGTGAAGGCGCCGCGCGTCGTCGCCAACCGTATGCTCAGCCACGACATGTCGGCTTCGGCCACATCGGCAAGTTTCAAGCCCGGTGCAGCGGCGATCGAGTCCAGCCGTTTCAGCACGCCGGTGAAGATGCACTGAGCCCCGCTTTCTGCAATGCGGCCGAAAGGCCAACAAAAAACCCGCCGGTGACGGCGGGTTTTTTATTATGCTTGATATCGCGATATCAGACGCCGCTCTGGCCGTCCGAACCGATATAGGCGATGCGCACCATGTTGGTCGCGCCCGGGGTGCCGAGCGGCACGCCGGCGGAGATGATGATGCGGTCGCCCGGCTTGCCGAAACCTTCGGACACGACGATGCGACAAGCGCGGTTCACCATATCGTCCAGATCGCTGGCGTCACCGGTGACCACGCAATGCAGGCCCCAGACGACCGAGAGACGGCGTGCGGTCTGGATGATCGGCGAAAGCGCAATGATCGGAACCTGTGGCCGCTCGCGCGCGGCGCGCAGACCCGTTGTGCCGGACGAGGTGTAGGTGACGATCGCGGCGAGCTTCAGCGTTTCGGCAATCTGGCGGGCAGCAAGCGAAATGGCGTCTGCACCCGTCGCTTCCGGCTGTGGGCGCTGCGCGTAGATGATGTTGGAATAATAGGGGTCCTGTTCCACCGTGCTGGCGATGGATGCCATGGTCGATACGGCTTCGATCGGATAATCGCCGGAAGCGGACTCGGCCGAGAGCATGATAGCGTCGGCGCCTTCGAATACGGCAGTCGCAACGTCCGAAACTTCCGCACGGGTCGGAACCGGAGCTGTGATCATCGATTCCAGCATCTGTGTGGCAACGACAACCGGCTTGCCGGCACGACGGCAGGCGCGGGTCAGCTGTTTCTGGATGCCCGGAACGGCTTCCAGCGGCATTTCCACGCCGAGATCGCCGCGTGCGACCATCAATGCGTCGGAAAGCTCGATGATTTCTTCGATGCGCTCAATAGCCTGCGGCTTCTCGATCTTGGACATCAGGCCAACGCGACCGCGCGAAATCTTGCGCACTTCGGCCAGGTCTTCCGGGCGCTGAACGAAGGAAAGGGCAACCCAGTCCACTTCGTTGGTTGCGAGAACGGCGTCGAGGTCGACGCGGTCCTTGTCGGTCAGAACGCCGACGCCGAGCAGGGTGTCGGGCAGGCTAATGCCCTTGCGGTCGGAAATCCGGGTACCCGAAACAACAGTGGTGACGATGCTCTTGCCGTCGCTCTTCTCAGCGCGCAGATGCAGCTTGCCGTCATCGATCAGCAGGCGGTGACCAGGCTTGACCGCTTCGAGAATTTCAGGATGCGGCAGGAAAACGCGGGTGTTGTCGCCGGGCGTATCGTTATTGTCCAGCGTAAACGTCTGGCCGGGAACGAGATCAACCTTGGTTTCGGCAAATTTACCGACGCGCAGCTTGGGACCCTGCAAGTCGGCCAGAATGCCGATGGGACGGCCGTTACGGCTTTCGACGGAGCGAATACGCTCAATCAGCGTCCGCATCACGTCGTGGCTCGCATGGCTCATGTTGATGCGGAAGAGATCGGCGCCGGCCAGATGCAGCTTTTCGATCATTGCCTCGTCGGAAGAGGCGGGGCCGAGAGTTGCAAGAATTTTGACTTTGCGGTTACGCTTCATCAGTTTTGATTTCCCTGTGTGCCTGGCGTATCGGAAAGCTGGACCATCCAGCTGCCCTGTCTGCCCGTGTCATATTCCTTGAAACCCATTCTCTGGAAGCTGCGGGCATAACAATCGTCTACGCCGGCGATTTTGAACTCGTTTTCCGCCACGCACATGTTGACGTCACCGGTCCAGCGGCCGCCGTGAGCGGCGTCCTCGGCATAAAGATAATAATAACGCGACTGCAACTCACCCTCTATCAGCGTTGCGCAGGTGGAGGAGGGGACCTGCCACCAACCTTCACTGACCCAGCCGTCCTGCGCCCGGTAGCCGATTGCAACCCCCACGAGGTTTTGCGTGCTGTTGCAGACGCGGAAGTCCGCATGCGCGGCCTCCACGAAGACAAACGGGGTCAGAAACAATGCCGCTGCGGAGAAAAGACGGGCAAGATGCCGAAAGTGGCGAGGAAGAGCGAGAGATGACTGAGTCACGGCTTCCATCCGGATTCCATGGTTATAATGAACACACTTCTTGGCGTGGCCGCCAAAGAAAGTCAACGCGAGTTTAATCGATTATATTGTTCGTGGGATCGTGAGTGCGATAAGGTAGATGGCTGTTCTGTCGCCGAAACTTGCGCCCGGCCTCAAGCCATGCCATCAAGCTTTTCTCCTCAATCTTGCCCCAGAAAATTATCGATGAACGACTTCATACCCTATGAAATCATAGAAGGCGATTATGACAAAGGCATGGTTCTTCTGGCGGACCATGCCATGAACCTCCTGCCGGCACACTACGGCAAACTTGGCCTTCCGCAAACCGCTTTTCATCGTCACATCGCATTTGATATCGGCATTGAAGGGCTGACGCGCTCTCTTGCGGCCCGCCTCGGCGTGCCGGCCGTGCTTGGGCGATTTTCGCGCCTCCTGATCGACCCTAATCGCGGCGAGGACGATCCGACCCTTATCATGAAGATTTCGGACGGGGCGATCATCCCCGGCAACCACCCGATTTCGGATGAGGAATGGCAAAGACGGATCGAGATTTTTCATCGTCCCTATCACAATGCCGTCGATCGCGTGCTCACCGGTGTAGCGCAGTCGTCGGGGGAAGCGCCGCTTGTTCTGTCGCTGCATTCGTACACGCCGTTCTGGAAAGAAACACCGCGGCCCTGGCATGCGGCGGTTCTCTGGGACACGGATAATCGTGCGGTCGATCCGCTTCTGGCGCATCTGCGCGCGACCGGCGACATTCTCGTTGGTGACAACGAACCCTATGACGGGGCGCTGAAGGGCGATACCATGTATCGCCATTGCATGATGAAGGGCATACCGCATGCGCTTCTTGAAGTTCGGCAGGATTTGATCGCGGATGAGGAAGGGATTGCCGAATGGTCGGACCGGCTCGCTCCCATTTTCGCCGCAATGAACGACGATCCCATTTTGCATGAATATGAGCTGTTCACCTCTCGCACCGGCCCCTACTGAGCCTGGAGCTGCCCCATGACGACACCGAATGACAAACAGCAGATTGAATTCGAGGCCGCCGCATTCCGCCGTCTCGTCGAGCATCTTCGCGAGCGTCACGATGTGCAGAACATCGACCTGATGAATCTCGCGGGCTTTTGCCGCAATTGCCTTTCCAACTGGTATGGGGAAGCCGCTAACGAGGCCGGCGTTGCACTCACCAAGGAGCAATCCCGGGAAATCGTCTACGGAATGCCCTATGAGGAGTGGAAGGAAAAATATCAGGCGGAGGCGAGCGACGCCCAGAAAGCCGCCTTTGAGCAGAACAAGCCAACGGAATAACCCCCGATCGACGGAAACGACTTGACGTGAGGCCCGTCAGTGGGCAGGTCACAGGCCGGAATTTTTGCTGCCCGGCTGGCGGCGACCGGCGAAGGCTTCGCCTGGATTTAATGAACAAGGCTCACCCGAGCTGCTACCAATGAAGGATGATATGATGGACGAAACGAGCACCACCGAAACCGTCGCCGCCGCCGAACTGCGTCAATTCATCGAGCGCGTCGAGCGTCTCGAAGAGGAAAAGGCCGCCATTCAGGGAGACATCAAGGATGTCATGGGCGAGGCGAAGGGTCGTGGCTACGATACCAAGGCGATCCGCACCATCATCCGCCTGCGCAAGAAGGACGCCAACGAGCGTATCGAGGAAGAAACCATTCTTCAGACCTATATGGCTGCGCTTGGCATGGAATGATCGGTTGACGGTCCCACAATGAAAAATCGCCGCTTTTGCGGCGATTTTTGTTTGGATCGTCTGCGATATTCAGCTGCGAGTGCCAGCCAGCTTTTCAGAAAGGTCAGTGGCCTCTTTGCGGGCGTCCTTGTCCGCGGGATAGAGCGCGAGATAGCGTTCCCAGGCTTTCAGCGCCAGATCGTCACGGCCTGAGGCTTCGAGGATGTTTGCAAGGCTCGCCAATGCCGGAAAATAGCGCGGCTCCTTCTCCAGCGTCAGATTGATATCCGCCATCGCCTTTCGGGTGTCGCCATCCGCAAAATGCACCATGGCGCGGCGATAGGGCGCCTGCACGTAGTCCGGATCGAGTAAAATAGCCTGGTCGAGAAAATCGTAAGCGGCGGCGTTGCGCTTCTCGTCTGCGGCTTCACCTGCCCATTGCATCAGGAGATTGATTGTCGCGCTGCCAGAATCGTTCCATTCGGAAGCGATCTGGTTGGCAATGCTGCGCGCCTTGACCGCATTCCGCTCTTTTTTCAGCGATGCGAAAAGACTGTCAACTGTCTTTGCAGGTGAAGGCGCAGCCTCCAGGGCTGCGGGAGGCTGACCATCTGCCGCATGACCAAGGGACGCCATTCCTGAAAGCAGGAGGCCCGAAAGCAGGAAACCCTGAGCGACGATGATAGCCGTGCATAAACGATTTGGGCGCATGGGTTAAAGCTTAACCCGACTGCGCCCAATATCAAATGCAAAGTTCTGCACTGTCAACAAAGTGATCCGCGATGTGATCGCGAACCGCAGTGGCACTCAATCAGCCCTGACGAGCCTTGAAGCGCGGGTTCTGCTTGTTGATGATGTAGACGCGGCCCTTGCGGCGAACCAGGCGGTTATCGCGATGACGGGCCTTAAGCGCTTTAAGCGAATTCTTGATTTTCATTTTACTGGTCCGCAGTTTTGCACGGCTTTTACCGTGCTTATTCAAACAATCAAAAGCGCGCAACGGGGCGCGCTCTTTTCGGTTGGCAGGCAAATACCCGTTTGACCCCTGCCTGTCAACACTTCCAGACGTCTTTGCCTTAAAAGACTGAGGCTTTTCCTGTGTGCAAAAGCTCGGTCACATGGCCCATCTTGCGGCCAGGCCGTGCTTGCGTCTTGCCGTAAAGATGCACGAGACAGTCTTTTTTCGAAAGCCATGCTGGCACATCATTGATGTCATCGCCGATGAGGTTCGTCATGACGCAATCCGAATGGCGGGCCGTGCTGCCGGGGGCAAGACCGGAGACGGCTCGTATATGCTGTTCGAATTGCGAGACCACGCAGGCCGCTTCCGTCCAGTGGCCGGTATTGTGCACGCGCGGCGCCATTTCATTGGCAACGAGCGAACCATCGGTCAGGACGAAAAACTCGATGCCGATCACGCCGACATAGTCGAGCGCGGCCAGAAGCTTTTCCGCCGATTGCACGGCAACCGCCTCCGCCGCATCGGAGAGTGCTGCCGGCACGGTGGATGTATGCAGAATGCCGTTCAGATGAATGTTTTCGGCCGGATCGTAGCAGGTAACGGTGCCATCCCTGAAACGGGCGGCAATGATCGAGATTTCCCGCTCGAAAGCGACGAAGCTTTCGAGGATGAGCGGCACACCACCGAGTGCTGCGAAGGCGCCTGCGATGTCCTCACCACCCTTGAAAAGCCTCTGGCCCTTGCCGTCATAGCCCATGCGGCGGGTTTTCAGCACACCCTTGCCACCAAAAGCGGCCAATGCCGCTTCCAGTTCTTCCTGATTATCCACGGCGCGGAAATCGGCGGTCGGAATGCCGCAACCGTTGAGGAAGCGTTTCTCCGTCAGCCTATCCTGCGAGGCGCTGAGAGCCTGCGGCGGGGGATAAACGGGAACGGAAGCGCTCAGGGTCTCGGCTGCGGTGACGGGTACGTTCTCGAATTCGTAGGTCACGACATCGCAAAGGCGAGCGAGTTCCGCAAGCGCCGTCTCGTCACCGTATTCCGCGACGATCTGGCTGTTGCAGACCTGCGCCGCTGGACAATCGGCTTGTGGTTCGAGAACGATGGTGCGGTGGTTGAGGCGCGCGGCGGCCATTGCCAGCATGCGGCCAAGCTGCCCGCCGCCGATGATGCCGATGGTGAGATTGTTCGTATTCATCGTCATGTCAGAGGCTGTCACTGGGCGCTGTCCATGGGATATTCGGCAACGGCCGCTGACTGGCGCGCGCGCCATGCATCGAGCCGGTCTGCCAGGTCCTCGTCACCCAGCGCCAGAACCGCAGCTGCCAGAAGTGCGGCATTGATAGCGCCGGCCTTGCCGATGGCAAGCGTTCCGACGGGAATGCCAGCGGGCATCTGGACGATGGAATAGAGGCTGTCCTGCCCGGACATCGTCTTGGATTGTACCGGGACGCCGAAAACCGGCAGCGGGGTCATGGCGGCGGTCATGCCCGGCAGATGGGCGGCGCCGCCGGCACCCGCGATGATGACCTTGAAGCCTTCGTCTTTCGCGCCATTGGCAAAATCATAAAGGCGATCAGGCGTGCGGTGGGCGGAAATGATGCGGGCTTCGTATTCCACGTCCAGCGCATCCAGCGTATCGGCGGCATTCTTCATGGTCTCCCAGTCGGACTGGCTGCCCATGATGATGGCGACGGGGGGTGTCTCTGCTGTCACTTCGCTTCTCCGGCTTACAGCATAGGCGCAAAAATCGATTTTGATTTCTGCAAGGCACGATGCGTAAATTCAATAGATTAGAGCGTCTCTCGTGCATCCGGCAGGAAGCACGGAGCCCACTCTAGGCAATGATATCGGGAATGACCTGATCTTCGATCTGGGTCATCTTGTCCTTGACGGCCAGCTTTTTCTTTTTCATGCGTTGTATTCTCAGCGCATCGCAGTTGGTCTGGATCATCGCGTTGATCGCAGCGTCATAATCCTCATGCTCCTGGCGCAGCCGCGCCAGCGTAAGCCTGATGTCCGCCTGGTCCTGATCGGGCATCTTGTCATCCCCATTTTATGCCAGCCGGAGAGCCTCCGGCGCGTATGTCATCGGTTCTCGAGCCTCTATCATCAAATCGCGGTAACGGGAAGTTATCCCTTGCGACCAAATTGCCCACTTATTGCCTTCATTTCGCCTTCGACAAGACCAACGATCCATGTCACATTGTCGTCGCAAACCTGAAACTCCAGCGATGGAGAGCTGGAGGTAGGCTTAAAAATGGAAGGACGTGCCGCATGACCATTCAGGCTCATATTGCATCGCTCGAAAAGAAACACGGTGCTCTGGAGGAGGAGCTCGAAAGTATTCTTGCTTCCCCGTCCTCTGACGATAGAGAGATCGCCGATCTCAAACGCCGTAAACTGCGCCTGAAGGATGAACTACAGAGGCTTCGCGCCTCCACAAGGCATTGATTGATGCCATTCCCCAGCCTTCGATGAAGGACTGACGGATTCTTTTTCGGCCCTGGCGGTACGTGCGTGCTGCCAGGGCTTTTTAGTGGCCGCCTTGGGTCTAGAAAGGCAGCCCGTCCCACAGCAGTTTCAGCGCCGCGATCAGCGCCATGGTATACATCAGCGGGTAGAACACTGATGGTTTCAGATATTTCACCACCCTTGCGCCAGCAAGCGTCGCCAGCATTGCCACCGGCAACAGGCTCGCCGATGTCTTGAGGTTGGTTGCATCAAGCGCTCCCAGCGCGAAATAGGGAATGAGCTTGATTGCATTCATGATCGCGAAGAAACGCACGCTCATGCCGGTATAGGTCCTGGGATCGAGCTTCAGCGGCAGAACATAGATCTGGAAGGGTGGGCCACCCGCATGGGCCACGAAACTCGCATAACCGGACAGGCTGGACCAGAGCGTTGCAGCCACCGGACGCTGCGGTCTGGCCGGAATCTCCTGCCCTTTGCGGCTTTTGAAGCTCTCCTGGAAATAACGCAGTACGAACAGGATCGTCACCGAGGCGACGACGAGGCGCATGGCGTCTGCCGAGATGAGGCTTGAGGTCGCCCAGCCGAGAGTAATGCCGGCGATCGCGCCCGGAAGCATGATGAGGAGCGTTTGCCGGTGGTTGTGGTGCCGCCAGGCCCATAGCGCCACAAGATCCATCACGATCAGGATCGGCAGGAAGATTGCCGCCGCCTGCACGGGCGGGATGGCAAGCGCCATCAGCGGCACGCCCATCAGTGCCAGCGCACCGCCCAACCCGCCCTTGGAAAGGCCGACAAGCACGACTGCGGGGATGGCGACGAGGAAAAAATGAAAATCGGTCAGCATGGATGAAGGTTGATCCTTTCGCCGGTCCGGTCTATCGGATTTATCATATCAAAACGAGTGCAGATAACGCCGAAAGTGTCTTCTGCCTGAAATGGACGAACCGATGACCAAAGTTGATAACCGTTGCCGCCTTGTTCTGATTGTCCCGCAATTGGACGACGCGCAAAAGCAGGCGACAGAATTGCAAGAAGCACTGCGAGGCGGCGATGTGGCTTCGGTCATCATTCCGCAATATGATCTGGATGACGCCACTTTCCAGAAACGCGCCGAATTGATCGTGCCGATGGTGCAGGAGGCTGGTGCCGCTGCCCTTATCGCGGGCGACAGCCGCGTTGCGAGCCGGGTGAAGGCGGATGGCCTGCATGTGGCGGGCAATGCCGAGGCGCTTGCGGAGGCCGTAGAAAATTTCGCGCCGAAGCTGATCGTTGGCGGCGGCAATGCCGATGATCGGCATAAGGCTCTGGAGATGGGTGAGTCCAATCCGGACTACGTGTTTTTTGGAAAGCTCGAAGGCGACATCAAGCCAGAAGCGCATCCCAAAAATCTGGCACTCGGCGAATGGTGGGCATCGATGATCGAGATTCCATCCATCGTCATGGGCGGCACCGATATCTCGTCTGTGGTTGCCGTGGCCGACGCCGGCGTGGAATTCGTGGCGATGCGCAGCGGCGTTTTTGACAATGCCTCGGGTGCTGCCCAGGCCGTTTCTGAAATCAACGCGTTGCTTGACGAAAAAGCGCCACGGTTTGACGGTTGATACAGGCGATGTTGATGCGCTCGGTTCACGTCTGCCTTTCTATTTCGCTGCTGGCGCTGTCTTTCGGCGCGCCGGCGGGCGTCGCTTTTGCCCAATCCGGACCGCAAAGCGAAAGCAACGCGCTTTCCCGCCAGTTGGAGGATGAGGCGCAGCCTTCCCGTCAGGGCAGGGTGCAGTCCGAAGAGCAGAAGGACTTGCAACCGTCGCAGGGCGTCAACGTCTATCAGCGAATGGGCGCGGACCTGCCGGCCTTGCCGCCTGAAAAGGAGTTCAAGGGCCGGGTGGATGAGGCCTATGGGCATTTCCAGCGCGGCGAATATGTCCAGGCGCTCGACAAGGCGCTCAACCGTGCGCAGAACGGCGATGCGGCCGCCCAGACGCTGGTGGCGGAAATGATGTCGCGTGGTCTCGGCATCGCCCGCGACGAAAAGACCGCGGCCTTCTGGTATCAGCAGGCGGCACAGGGTGGCGATCCCGTCGCGATGTTCAAATTCGCCCTCATTTTGATGGAGGGCAAGTTCGTTACCCGCGACAAGGCGAAGGCCGACGATTACATGCACCGTGCGGCGGAAGCCGGCAATGCTTCGGCTCAGTTCAACTGGGGGCAGATACTGGTTTCGGAAAATCCCGGCGTAAAGGGATTACTGATGGCCATGCCGTATTATGAAAAGTCCGCCGAGCAGGGCATTGCCGACGCGCAATATGCAGTGTCGCAGATCTACCACTCGGTCAAGGATGTGCCGGCCGAAAAGAAGGCCAAGGCGCGCGATTGGCTGACGCGGGCCGCAAAGGCCGGCTACGATACCGCGCAGGTCGATCTCGGCATCTGGCTGGTCAACGGTTTTGGCGGCGAGCGAAATCTGGATGAAGGCTTCCGCTGGCTTTACGGTGCTGCACAGCGCGGCAATGTCGTGGCGCAGAACAAGGTGGCGCATCTTTACATTCAGGCGCTCGGCACACGGCCCGATCCGGTGGAGGCGGCCAAATGGTACGTGCTTTCCCGCCGCGCCGGGCTGAAGGATCCCTCTCTCGAGGATTTTTATCTCGGGATCACCGACGAGCAGCAGAAAAAGGCTATCGAGGCGGCAAATCGTTTCCGTCCGATGTGATGCAAGGCCGGTTGTTCGGCGCCAGCGTGCATGTGCAGGCTTTTTGCCTTGAATTTCCGCGCGTTTTGTGGTCTTGAACCGCAAACTTTCAATTCAAGAAAATAATGACGTTCCTGCCCGGCTAGCTTGCGGGTGGTTCGCAAGCTTTCCAGGAAACAAATTCGATGGCACGTTCAGCCCTTCTCAATGTCATGGTTCAGGCCGCCCTCAAGGCGGGTAAGTCTTTGTCGCGTGACTTCGGTGAAGTGCAGAACCTTCAGGTTTCGGTCAAGGGACCGAGCGATTTCGTATCGCAGGCGGACCTAAAGGCTGAAAAGATCGTGCGCGACGAGCTGATGAAAGCCCGCCCCACCTACGATTTTCTGGGTGAGGAAGGCGGCGAGGAAAAGGGCAGTGATGGTGCGCATCGCTGGATCGTCGACCCGCTGGATGGCACGACCAACTTCCTGCACGGCATTCCGCATTTCGCCGTTTCCATCGCGCTCGAGCGTAACGGCGAAGTCGTAGCCGGCGTGATTTTCAATCCCGCGACCGACGAACTCTACACCGCCGAGCGTGGCGGCGGCGCGTTCCTTAACGATCGTCGTATCCGCGTTGCCGCGCGCAAGGCCTTGACGGATTGCGTCATCGGCTGCGGTGTGCCCCATCTCGGTCGCGGCAATCACGGCAAATTCCTCGTCGAACTTCGCCATGTCATGGGTGAAGCGGCCGGCATCCGCCGCATGGGTGCTGCAGCACTCGACCTTGCCTATGTTGCAGCAGGTCGCCTCGACGGTTTCTGGGAAGCAGAGCTTTCGCCGTGGGATATGGCGGCCGGTCTGGTGCTGATTCGCGAAGCTGGCGGGTTCACCTCCGACGCCAAGGGCGGCGGGGATATCTTCGGCAGCGGCAGTGTTGCTGCCGGAAACGAATATATCCACAAGGCACTTGTGGAAGTTGCCAACCGTCCGATTCCGGGTCGTTGATCGATTTCGGCAGAAAACCTGCCGTTTAATCCAGGTTTTAGGCGCCCGGCGAACTATCGCCGGGCGTTTTTGTTTTTTCGGTCTTCGGTCAAGCCGGCTTTCGTGAAATGCCTGTGACGAAAGACAGGCTTTTCGCTTCAAATCGTCGCAATTTTCAAATAGCGTCCGGTTGATACGTGACCGAAGGGAATGCGAACGTTATGGCGGATTCGGAGTTGCTCGATCTCGGCGTGGAGAAGCCGGTGACCACACGGCAATACAGCCACAAGCTGTCCAGCCCCACACCGTTTCTGTGGACGATGGTTCTGTTTCTGATCCTCGTCGGCTTTCTGGCGGCCATTCTTTACCGGCAGGCGCACACGGCCTTCATGACGAATCCGGGCTTGAACGGCTTCATTCTCGGCGTTCTCGTCATCGGCATCATTCTGGTATTCACGCAGACCATGAGCCTGCGTTCGGAAGTCCGCTGGTTTAACGCATTCCGGGCCGCCGGCAGCGCCGAGAAAGTCGGCCGCGCTCCAAAACTGCTGGCCCCCATGAGCACGTTGATCGGCAAGCGTGGCGAAGTCCGGCTTTCTGCAGTTACGCAGCGGACAATTCTCGATTCTATCGCGACACGCCTTGATGAATCGCGCGATACTTCACGTTATCTTGTCGGCCTTCTGGTGTTTCTCGGCCTGCTCGGCACCTTCTGGGGTCTGATCGGCACCATCGGCGCCATCAGCAATGTCATTCAGTCGCTCGATCCCAGCGCCGGCACCAGCAACGATATTCTAAGCTCGCTCAAGACCGGTCTCACCGCGCCGCTTTCCGGCATGGGAACGGCGTTTTCCTCGTCGCTCCTCGGCCTTTCAGGCTCGCTGATCCTCGGTTTCCTCGATCTTCAGGCCGGCCGTGCCCAGAACCGTTTTTACACCCAGCTCGAAAACTGGCTGTCGTCGGTGACGGATACGTCGGCGGATGGGCCAAGGGAATTCAACGCTGAACCCGGCGCAATGGTCAGCACTGAGCGCTCGCTTGCCGCCATGACGAGTCTTGCTGAAGGCATTCAAGGTCTGGTCAAGAACATGCGCAGCGAGCAGCAGATGTTGCGTGACTGGATCGAGGCGCAGCAGGAGGAATCGAAATCGCTTCGCCGCACGCTCGACCGGTTGTCGACACGTATCGACGGCGAGACAAAATCCTCCGGACGCACCCGGCACGATAACGGGAGCGAGTAGCCATGGCGCTTGCGCGCAACCGCCGCCGCGACAGGGGTGTGGATTATTGGCCGGGTTTCGTCGATGCGCTGTCGACGCTGCTCATGGCCATCATGTTCCTGCTGACGGTCTTCGTGCTGGCGCAATTTGTTCTGTCGCGGGAAATTAGTGGCAAGGACGAGGTGTTGACTCGCCTCAACAGCCAGATTGCCGAATTGACTGAACTTCTGGCCATGGAAAAGGGCAGCAAGCAGGATATCGAGGATGCGCTGGCGAGCCTGCAATCAACCCTTGCCGCATCTGAAAGCGAGCGCTCACGTCTGCAGTCGCTTCTCGATGCGGGATCGGGCAACAATGCAAGCGCCAATGCCCGGATTGGCAGCCTGACCGGCGAGCTGGATGACCAAAGACAGGCCAATTCCCGCGCCTCCGCACAGATCGAATTGCTCAACCAGCAGATTGCGGCGCTCAGGGCGCAGATCGCATCGGTGGAAGCCGCCCTGCAGGCGTCGGAAGCCAAGGATACCTCATCACAAGTCAAGATCGCCGATCTCGGCCGCCGTCTCAATGTTGCGCTGGCGCAGCGGGTTCAGGAACTCAACCGCTATCGTTCTGATTTTTTCGGGCGTCTGCGTGAAATCCTCTCGGATCGCGAAAACATTCGCATCGTCGGCGACCGCTTTGTCTTCCAGTCCGAAGTGCTCTTTCCATCCGGTGGTAACGACCTCAATCCGCAAGGGCAGGCGGAGATGGAGAAGCTGGCGGCCGCGCTGATCGATCTTGCCAAGGAAATCCCCACCGAGATCAACTGGGTTCTGCGCGTGGATGGCCACACGGACAATGTCCAGCTTTCCGGGTCCGGTCGCTTCCGTGACAATTGGGAACTTTCCTCGGCACGCGCAACCTCCGTGGTGAAGTTCCTGATCTCCAAGGGTGTTCCGGCCAACCGGCTGGTCGCTGCCGGTTTCGGTGAATATCAGCCGATTGCCGAAGGCGACACGCCGGAAGCACGCCAGCAGAACCGCCGTATCGAACTGAAACTCACCGAGCGCTGACACCTTAAGCCGTATCATAGCGGTTGCCTTGAGCTGCAAGTGAATTTACGTTCGCGTAAACGTAATTCTGTCGCATCTGGGAGGAGCTGATGGAGCGATATGATGTGATCGTTGTCGGCGCGGGGCTTGCCGGTCTGGTCGCAGCGACAGAGGCTGTTGAGCGCGGTTTCAGTGTTTGCCTTGTGGATCAGGAGGGGGAGCAGAACCTTGGCGGGCAGGCCTTCTGGTCGCTGGGTGGTCTGTTTTTTGTTGATAGTCCCGAACAGCGCCGAATGCGGGTGCGCGACAATCTCGATCTTGCAAGGCAGGACTGGTTCGGCTCCGCCGGTTTTGATCGCTTGGAAGATCATTGGCCGCGCCGCTGGGCGGAGGCTTATCTCAATTTCGCCGCAGGCGAGAAACGTCAATGGCTGCATCGGCTGGGCATGCGCTGGTTTCCCGTGGTCGGCTGGGCCGAGCGTGGCGGTGCTCTTGCTCATGGCCACGGCAATTCCGTTCCGCGTTTCCATGTCACCTGGGGCACTGGCCCCGGTGTGGTGGCGCCTTTCGTTGAAAAGGCAAAGACCATGACGGCAAGCGGTCGGCTCACCTTTCGGTTCCGCCACCGCGTCGATCATCTGGATATCACCGACAGCAGGGTGACGGGCATTTCCGGTGTTGTTCTTGCCAGGGATCCGGTGTTGCGCGGGCAACCAAGCAGCCGGGAAGAGCAGGGTGATTTTGTCCTTTCGGCCTCGGCGGTCATCGTCAGTTCCGGTGGCATCGGCGGCAATCAGGAACTGGTGCGGCGCAACTGGCCGCTGGAGCGGCTGGGTAAGCCCCCCGCGACCATGGTCTGTGGCGTGCCTGCGCATGTGGATGGCCGTATGATCGCCATTACGGAAGCAGCGGGCGGAACGGTCATCAATCGCGACCGTATGTGGCATTATACCGAGGGCGTGAAAAATCACGATCCGATCTGGCCGGACCATGGCATTCGTATTTTGCCCGGCCCCTCGTCTTTCTGGTGCGATGCGGATGGAAACCGGCTCGGAGCACCCGCGATGCCGGGCTTCGATACGCTCGGCACGCTTAAGATGCTGGGCGAACGCGGCAGCGGTCACAGCTGGTTCATTCTGACCAAGGCAATCATCAAGAAGGAATTTGCGCTTTCTGGTTCGGAGCAAAATCCGGATCTGACGGGCAAGGATGTGCGGCTACTGCTCAAACGGTTGGGCAAGGAGCCGCCGGGGCCGGTGCGGGCTTTCATGGAACGCGGCGAGGATTTCGTCGTCCGTGATACGCTGGAAGAACTCGTGGCGGCGATGAATACCATAAACGGGGACAATCGGCTGAATATTGAGCACATCCGCTATCAAATAGAGGCACGAGACCGGGAGATCGAAAACGGTTTCAGCAAGGATGCGCAGGTTACGGCGATCCACGGAGCGCGGCGTTATCTTGGTGATCGGTTGATGCGCACTGCAAAACCACATCGGTTGCTAGACCCGACAAAAGGGCCGCTGATTGCGGTGCGCCTGCATGTGTTGACGCGCAAGACGCTTGGCGGTTTGCATACGGACCTAGAGGCGAGGGTGCTGGACGCGGCCGGCAACCCTGTTCCGGGCCTTTATGCTGCCGGAGAGGTGGCAGGCTTCGGCGGCGGCGGCATGCACGGATATAATGCGCTGGAGGGCACATTCCTCGGCGGTTGCCTGTTTTCGGGCCGTGTTGCGGGGGGTAGCGTGCTGGCTTAAGCCCACACGGCTCACGCTTGAGCGCGCAGTTCGTCCGGCCCGGTCTGGAATTGCAGCCGGGCAAGTCTCGCATAAAGGCCGTTCTGGCGGATAAGGCTCTGGTGCGTGCCTTCCTCGATTATACGGCCCTCATCCATCACGAGAATGCGGTCGGCCTTCAACACGGTGGCGAGGCGATGGGCAATGACGATGGTGGTGCGGGTTTTCATTAGCTCATCGAGCGCCTTTTGCACCAGCGTTTCGCTTTCGGCATCCAGTGCGGAGGTCGCTTCGTCAAGAAGCAGGATAGGGGCGTTACGCAGGATGGCGCGGGCAATGGCGATGCGCTGGCGTTGACCGCCGGAAAGCGTTACGCCGCGCTCGCCCACCTGCGTGTCATAACCATCGTTCAGCCGGGCGATGAAGCTGTCTGCCTGAGCGGCGATAGCGGCCGTGCGCACTTCTTCGCGTGTCGCAGCCGGCCGACCGAATGCGATGTTATCGTGGATGGAGGAGGCAAAGATCGCCACATCCTGTGGAACAATGGACAGTCGCGCGCGCAGATCGGCAAGGCTAACATCGCGGATATCGACGCCATCGATGGTGATGCGGCCCTCCTGCGGATCGTAGAATCGCATCAGCAGTGAAAAGACCGTGCTTTTTCCCGCCCCGGAAGGGCCGACGATGGCGACGGTTTCGCCGGCATTGACCTTGAAGGAGAGGCCGGAGATGATCGGGCCACCGGTTGCGAGTGGATAAATGAAACCGACATTCTCGAATGCCGCTTCGCCGCGCGGCGGCTGAACCATCGAAACGGGTGCTGACGGCTCGGCAACGGGCGAGCGCTCGTTCAGCAGTTCGGAAAGCCGTTCAGCCGCGCCGCCCGCCTGCGCCAGTTCACCCCAGACTTCGGAGAGCTGGCCTAGGCCGCTTGCCGCGATGACCGAATAAAGCACGAACTGGCCAAGCGTACCCGCCGTCATGCCGCCGGACAAAACGCTTTGCGCGCCATACCAGAGAATGCCGACGACGCTGCCGAAAACGAGCGCGATGGCGACGGCGGTGAGGATGGAGCGAGCGCCTATCGCCGCCCGCGCACCCTGATAGGCTGCTTCTACGGAGGCGCCGTAGCGGGCATTCGCAAGCGCCTCGGCGTTAAAGGACTGCACGGTGCGGCTCGCCCCGATCGTTTCCGAGGCATAGGCGGCGGAATTGGCCAATGTGTCTTGCGTATTGCGGGAGCGGGCACGAACCGAGCGCCCGAAAGCAATCAAAGGAAAAACGATGAACGGGATGGCCAGGAGCGCGAGGCCGGAAAGGCCGGGGCTGGTATAGATCATCATCGCCACCGCGCCGCAGCACATGATGATGTTACGCAGCGCAACGGAAGCTGAGGAACCGAACGCCGAGCGAATCTGTACGGTATCCGCGGTCAACCGCGAGGTCAGCTCTCCCGAGCGGTTGGCATCGAAAAACTGCTGCGACAGCGTGGTGAGATGAGCAAAGACATCCCGGCGCAGATCGGCAACGACCCGTTCCCCGATGGTCATGACATAATAATAGCGCATGGCGCTGGCGAGAGCGAGAAGGACGGCAATGGCCAGAAGCACGGCGAAGTAGCTGTTGATCATGCCACCGTCCGGCGTCTGGAAACCGTGATCGATGATACGGCGAACGGCAAGCGGCAAGGCAAGTGTCGTGGCGGAAGAAAGCACAAGCGCAAACAGGGCTGCCGCCATCAGGCCGCGATACCGCCTGAGATAGGGAAACAGGCCAAGCAGCGGCTTCAGGTTTCTCTGTTTAGCCGCTTTCTGCTCTTCAATGTCTGCCACGTCCGCTACACTCCTCGTTCCGTGCCGTTTTTCGGCCTTTTGCGGGTGAATTTCCGGCACGCGGTAAAATTCTAGTCCCTGCGGCCATCTCCTTTCACAAGGGGATAGCAGGCTCTTGTTATCTGGGCGACCTTCATGTATAGGCTCCGCATCGAATTGGGAAGCCATAGCCCATCAGGACTATGGCTTCATTTATTGAAATGGCTCAGTTGACGCAATTGCGGCAAATGGACCGCACGTCACTTAACCAGGAAGATTGTCATGAAGGCTGATATCCATCCCGCTTATCACACGATCAAGGTCGTCATGACCGATGGCACCGAATACGAAACCCGCTCGACCTGGGGTTCGGAAGGCGCAGTCATGAACCTTGAAATCGACCCCAAGTCCCATCCGGCATGGACGGGCGGCAACCAGCAGCTTATGGACCGCGGCGGTCGCGTTTCCAAGTTCAACAAGCGTTTCGGCGGCCTCGGCCTCTAATCCACTTGTGGACGGATCATTTAAAAAAAGCCCGGTTTTACCGGGCTTTTTTTTGCCCTGTTTCGACTGGATTTGCCTTAGAGGGGATTGCGCAGTTTTGTTGATAGCGGCCAGAGACCTTAAATTTTACGGGTTCCTGGTTTGGTCAATTACAGGCAGCTGCTCTCGCGGTGTCATCATGGATGTATGCCGGAGAGTAGTCATCAAAGCACCGGTCAACCTTTTCGTTTATCTCCCAGAATTCTTTGCCAATAATAAAAGCGACAATTAGTAGAGCGCAACCGGACGCAGCCATAATATACTTAAGGATACGCATTTTGTTCCTATTGTTGTACCGTGGATGTGTACTAAAACATGAATTGTGGCATGAAATTCATTATTTCATGCCTAGATACTTCTGTTCTCTTCCAAAAACAAAAAAGCAGGCCCATGAGCCTGCTTTTCGAATTGTCCGGATAAGGTCGTCTTTTCTCAGTTGATCGAGAAAGCCGTACGCAGAAGGTTAAGCTGCGCCTGCACGCTGTTTTCGTTGTCAGGTACCTTGGTGGCTTCGGACGGACGGTAGATTTCGCGGTCGAGAAGGGCAACGCGGTTCTGGAGGCGGAGCGACCGCTCGATGAGGTCACGGAAGGACTCAGGCAGGTCGTTCCAGCCCGGAGCGTTGCGATCGACGTTGAAGCTGTCGAGCCGCACCTTGCTTTTTTCGCTGAGAACCTGATCGCGTGTCATCTCGCCATTGTTAACGGCGCGCTGCAGAAGCAGCCAGGACGCCATCTGCATCAGGCGGGTGGTGAGGCGCATCGATTCTGCCGCGTAAAGGACAGACGCCATGCGCGGCAGAACCTTTGAAGCGGTACGACCGGCTCCATCAAGATAGCTCGCCGTTTCCTCAACCAAGGTCATGCCTTCGGTATAGAGGGTCTTGAACTGGTTGGAAGCAGCCGCGCGACCCGCAAAGCTAATGGTATTTAAAACCTGTTCCGACATTTTCTTTAAATCCCTGCTCACGCACCACACTGTCAGGCAACGACGACCGGTAATATTTTGTTCCGGCCTTTAGTGTTTTCAGGATGGTATCTTTACCTGAAATGCGCAAGGCAATTATTAAAGAAGGGTTAATACCCACAGTTTTACGAAATCTGGTGATCGGTAAAAAAAGAGCCGCGAAAGCGGCTCTCAAGGTAAAACAGGGAGAAAAATCAGACCAATTCGCCGTATGGAGAAGATGCCTGAGGCCCAGAAGAACTGGACATGTATAGTAATCTCTCAGAAAGCTTAATTTTTGGTTAATGGTAAACGAAAGACTGCATCAGAATCGTTAATCTCGTTTGCCTTTGTGGCAGCAGCTTATCGAGTTAAGACTTGGCCGGAGGTTTTGCTGAAGGCCGCCTGTCAGGACCGGAAGAGGTTCTCCGCCGCAAGCCGGCCGGCAGACTTCCTTTTCCTCTCCTCTTCAAGTCGGGTGATTTCGGTTTGAAGAATGTCGATGCGGTTGCTCAGCTCGTCCACCGAAAGAAGGCTGAGATCGCTGCCGATCTCATGCGCTACCGGTTTTTGCGGACGGTCATCGTCCAAGAGGCTCATATGCCTGCTCCTTTTTCAACATGGTCGCCATCGTCCTCGGGATATTGCGGCGCGCGCGGGTCAAGCGCAATGCTTTCCGGTGTCACGAGCGGTGAGGGCGTTGTCGGCATCATCGTCGAGAAATTGTCCTTTTCGGCGTTCGAAAGCGTGGCGCGCTGACGGCTTCTGATGATGGCATAGGCCGTGATCAGCACATGGGCGACGGCTGTCACCAGGAACAGTGCATAGGGGCCGGAATAGGTCATGACCGCGCCGCCGAGCGTCGGGCCGATGATGGTGCCGATGCCATAAAGCAGTAGCAGTCCACCGGAAACCTTGACGAAGTCTTCCGATGCCGCAAAGTCGTTGGCATGCGCCACGGCGATGGGATAAAGCGCGTTGGCGGCGGCGCCGTAAATGGCGATCATCGGAATGAGCACATAGACATCATGCGGCTGCACGGCCGCCACGGCCAGGCCCGCAACCGCGCCAAGCCCCGCCAGTCCGGCAAGCACATAACGACGGTCAATCCGGTCCGAAAGGCGGCCTGCTGGAAACTGGGCGAGCGCGCCGACGAAAATCGTGACTGAAACCATGATGGCGATCATGGTCGGATCAAGGCCCGCCCGCGCGCCGAAAACGGCGCCAAGCGTACCGTAAGCACCATTGGCGATGCCGATCATCAGGATACCGACGAAGGAGACCGGCGAATTCCGATAGAGGGCGGGTAAGTCCAGCTTCACCTTTTGCAAGGGCTGGGGACTGGCAGCCTTAGAAAGCGTGGCCGGCAGAATGGCGATGCAATAGATGATGCCGCAGATCATGAACAGCGAGCTATTGCTGATATCGCCCATCGGCACGATCATCTGCCCAGCCACGACGCCAAGCAGCGTTATGGCGATATAGAGCGAAAAGATCATGCCGCGGCTCTCATTGGTCGCGCGCTCGTTCAGCCAGCTCTCGATGATCATGGAAGTGCCGGCGGTGCAGAAGCCTGTAAGCGCGCGGAGCGTAATCCACCAGACATCATCGATAACGAGGCCGGTCATCAGCACGGTCAGGCAGACAAGCGCCACGAAGGAGGCAAATGCCCGCACATGCCCCGCGCGGCGCACGATGGCGGGCGCCACAAAACAGCCAATGACGAAGCCTGCCGCCCAGGAGGTGCCGAGAAAGCCCAGAATTTCATTGGAATAGCCTTCCGCCGAACCGCGCATTGGTAGCACGAGACCCTGAAGGCCGTTACCGAGAAAAAGAAACAGAGTGCTGGATAAAAGAGCGAATACGGGTAGAAGATTTCTGCTCATGAAGACACTCTCATGCGTTCGAACGTATGGTCGGCAGGCCATAAGACGGGGGTTACCCGAATGAGTTGCACTCTTCTGGTGAACGGTAAAAATGTCCAGCCTGTGACGATGCAGAAATAAAGAAAAGGCTCAATAAATGACAAAGGCGATCGGCCTTTTTTTACTGCTGGCGATGATTGTGCAGATCATCCGCCCCTTGGGCCTGCCCGGCCTCAAGAAAAGAGGCGATTGCTGGAAGATAGCGGTTGCCGCCTTCGTCATCTGGTCGGCGACGCTGCTTTTGCGCCCATAAAGAAAAAGCCGCCCAAGGGGCGGCTTCAATTTTCTATAAATGCCTGGGAGCTTGCCTCAGGCAGCCTTTTCGAGTTCCTGCTTCCAGTTGCCCTTAGCAGCCAGGGTGTTCATCATCGCGCGGTGAGTGAAAGCACGCTGGCCGGCGGCGACATTTTCCTGCTTGCCGCCCCACGCCTTGAGTGCGGTGTCCTGAAGGGCGCGGCCGTACGAATAGGTCAGCGACCAGGGCAGGTCGTAACCGGCATTCATGGCGGAGAGATGCGCCGTCGCCTCTTCGGAGGACTGGCCGCCGGAAAGGAAAGCGATGCCGGGAACGGCAGAAGGCACGGTCGCCTTCAGAACCTTCACGGTCTTTTCCGCCACTTCATCAACGGAAGCCTTGCGGGCATTCTTGCCGTCGATGATCATGTTCGGCTTGAGGATCATGCCTTCAAGGTTGACTCGGGCGTCGAACAGATCCGCGAACACGGTCTGGAGAACCCATTGCGTGACTTCCGCACAGCGATCGATATCGTGCGTACCGGGTTCGCCGTCCATCAGCACTTCCGGTTCCACGATCGGCACGATGTCTGCCTGCTGGCAGAGGGCAGCGTAACGGGCGAGCGACTGGGAGTTTGCCTTGATTGAACCCCAGCTCGGACGCTGATCACCGATGGTGATGACGCCGCGCCACTTTGCGAAACGCGCGCCGGCTTCATGGTACTTGCGCAGGCGCTCATACAGGCCGTCAAGGCCTTCGGTGATGAATTCACCCGGGTGGAAAGCCATCGGCTTGGCGCCGATATCCACCTTGATGCCCGGCAGGCTGCCGGCGGCCTTGATGATGTCAACGAATGGCGTACCGTCGGCGGCCTTCTGGAACAAGGTTTCTTCGTAAAGGATGACGCCGGAGATGCACTTCTTCATGGCGTCGTCGGAGCGGAACAGCATTTCGCGATAATCGCGGCGGGCGGTCTCGGTTGATTCCAGGTTGATGCTGTCGAAACGCTTCTTGATCGTTCCTGTGGATTCGTCGGCGGCGAGCAGGCCCTTGCCGTCTGCAACCATTTTGATTGCGATGTCTTCGAGACGTTCGGTCATTTGCTATTCTCCCAAGGCACAATAAATTCCCGATAACAGAAGTTCCAGGGCAGGGAAATGGCATGCTAACTCATTGAAACGATTGAAATCATTTCAATCGTTTGAAACTTTCCTCCCATGCGCACTTACCAAAAAACAAGGCCGGCCAAGCATCGCTTGTCCGGCCTCGTGTCAGGCAAGTGTGGGAAGTCTACTTGGCGGCGGTCAGGATGGCAACGCCCGGCAATTCCTTACCTTCCATCCATTCGAGGAAGGCGCCGCCTGCCGTCGAGATATAGGTGAAATCGTCCGAGACTCCGGCATGGTTGAGTGCCGCGACCGTATCGCCGCCACCGGCGACGGAGACGAGCTTGCCGGCCTTCGTGCATTCGGCGGCATGTTTTGCGGCAGCAACGGTTGCCGCATCGAAGGGCTCGATTTCGAAGGCGCCAAGCGGGCCGTTCCAGACCAGCGTTTCCGCGCGCGAAATCCAGGCTTTGATGCTTTCGACCGATTTTGGGCCGACATCGAGAACCATGGCGTCAGCGGGAATGGCGTTGATATCGACGATTTCATTTGCCGCACCGGCCTTGAATTCGCGGGCAACCACGCCGTCTTCCGGCAGTACGATCGCACAGCCGGATGTCGCCGCCTCGATCATGATCTGTTTTGCGGTTTCGGCAAGGTCGTGCTCGCACAGGGACTTACCGACTTGTGCGCCACGCGCGGCAAGGAAGGTATTGGCCATGCCACCGCCGATGACGAGGGCATCGACCTTCTTGACGAGGTTCATCAGGAGATCGATCTTGCTTGAAACCTTGGCGCCGCCGACGATGGCGACGACCGGGCGAACAGGCTGGCCAAGGCCTTTTTCCAGCGCCTCAAGCTCGGCCTGCATGGTGCGACCGGCATAGGCGGGCAGATGACGCGCCAAGCCCTCGGTGGAGGCGTGCGCACGGTGCGCGGCAGAGAAGGCGTCGTTCACATAGATATCGCCATTGGCTGCCAGAGCCTCGACGAAGGCGGTGTCATTCTTCTCTTCGCCCTTGTGAAAGCGGGTGTTTTCCAGAAGCAGGATATCGCCATCATTCATTTTCGCGACTGCGTCGGCTGCCGGCGCACCGATGCAATCGGATGCAAAGAAAACGGCGTGATCCAGCACTTCCTCGACCGCAGGCACGATCTGGGAGAGCGACATGTCGGCGACAGGTTCACCCTTGGGGCGACCGAAATGGGCGAGCAGAATGACTTTCGCGCCTTTTTCGGAAAGCTCCAGAATGGTCGGTGCAACCCGCTCGATACGGGTGCTGTCCGTCACTTTGCCATCCGCAACGGGCACGTTGAGATCAACACGGACAAGGACGCGCTTTCCGGCAATATCGTTAAGGTCATCGATGGTCTTGAAGGCGGGCATAGGTCGATCCTGATTTCGTTGCGAGTTCGGGTCGGACCATACTATGCCTGATTGCCGACGCAAGCCGGTCAGGCCTCATTTTCTCTTGCCTCGTCTGAAGGCGCGGAAATGCCCTTGCCGGCAGCGGTGGAGCCCGACTGGCGCCGCTGCGCCAGATAAGCGCGCACGCGGCGGAGAATTTCCGAAAAGCTTATAAAGATCGGCAGGCCGATAGCCGGTTCGACCGGCTCAAGCGAAATTCCGATCCCGGTAATCGCCTCATGTTCGTCCAGCGCCCGAACGATGAGAACAATAGAACCGAGGCGCACCCGGTCGGCATAATCTGCCTTGCCGGAAAGGCGCGCCTCGATGAGTTCCGCGATGCTCATGGCATGCTCGTTGGCCGAAATAAGGCCGGGGCCGTAGGCGGCGTCAAGCTCCGTGGCCGGACGCGCGGGAGAGATTGCAAAGATTCCGAAGAAATCGGCGTCGTCATCCGCAACCGGCAGGGCGCTTGCAAACAGCCGGTCGATCAGCCGCGTATAACCGGGCGCGATAAAAAGATAGACGAGATCATTTTCGCGCAGGCGCCCGGCATATTGGTAGCGAATGGATTTGCCATCACGCACGACGAGCGAGGGCATTGCCCAGCGGGGAATACGCTCGCCCTGCATGATGGCGCTGCCTTTGGCCACGCGGTAGGAAATCAGTTCGTGATTGGCAGTGCCGGGAAGGTCCACTTCCAGTTTGTCGACATCACCCATGCGCGGCGGCACGATCAGCCCGAGCCGTGTTGCCACCGGTTTGATGGTCCAGCCTTGCAGCAGAAGCGACACGAGCACGATGATGAAGGCGGCATTGAAATAGATTTGCGCATCGTCCAGCCCACCAAGAATGGGCATGATGGCAAGCAGGATGGAAACCGCTCCACGAAGGCCCACCCATGCCACGAAGGAGGTTTCCTGCTGGGTATAGTTGAAGGGCATGAGGCTGAGCCACACCGCAAGCGGGCGGGCGACAAAGATCAGGAAAAGCGCAAGCAGCACGGCCGGAATGGCAATCGCTGGAAATTGCGATGGCGTTGCCAGTAGGCCGAGCATCAGGAACATGATGATCTGGGCAAGCCAGGTCAGCCCTTCATGGAAACGGCGGATGGTCTCCTTGGCAAAAATCCGGCGGTTGCCGGCAACGATGCCCGCCACATAGACCGCAAGAAATCCACTGCCGCCAATAGCGCCGGTGAAGGAGAAGACCAGCAGGGCAAGAGCCAGCACGAAGATCGGCGCCAGCCCGCGGTCGGCAGCGAAACGGTTGACGACTGTTGCGATCATGACGCCGCCGAGCAGGCCGAAAATAACACCGAGACCCATTTCCTCGACGAACAGCAGCAGGAAGCCGGTGTCGATGCCGGCCAGTCCCTGTCCCTTGGCGATGATCTCGACCAGCGCGACGGTGAGGAAAATCGCCATGGGATCATTGGTGCCGGATTCGACCTCAAGCGTTGAGCGGACCTGATCGCGGATATGAATGCTGCCGATGCGCAAGAGAAAGAATACGGCTGCCGCATCCGTAGAAGCGACGATGGCGCCGAGCAGCAGGCCTTCCAGCCACGACAGTCCGAGCAACAGGGCGGCAGCGCCTGCGAAAAACACGGATGTGAGGATGACGCCGACGGTGGCGAGGGCGACGGCGGGCGCTGCCGAAAGCCGGAAGGATTGTATCGACGTACCGAAACCGGAATCGAAAAGGATGACGGCGAGAACGAGCGAGCCGAGCATATAGGCGAGCGGATTGTTGGTGAACTGGATACCGAGGCCATCCACGCCTGCCGCAAGGCCAATCATCAGGAAGAGCAGCAGGAGCGGTGCGCCGAACCGGAAGGCGATGAGGCTTGAGAACGCTGCGACGAGAACCAGAACAGTTGCCACCAGCAACAGAAGATAAAATGATTCCACGTCCACCGCCTCTTTCAAACCGCGCTGGCCGTCGCAATCAATGCCCTGCACGTTTGCAGTCAATGCGCCACGGGTTGCGGTCTGTCAGCGCTGTTGTGGGTGGCGATGAAAGGCGACGCAAGGCGGGGTGTATCGAATGATACGGCAGGGCCGAAGTGCATTGCGCACGACCGTTGTCCCTGTTCTTCTTGTCCGTTTCAAAGTGGACCAGACGAAGGCAGGAAATGGGATTTTTTTCGGCGCCCGGGCGAAACGTTCATGGCGGGCAGCGCTGTGGATGTTTCGCGCAAACAATTCGCGTGCCGGCGTTTCGACGTAACATAGAGACAATGCAGCTACGTTAGTTGTCGCGTCCGAGTTGCTTTCACCATGACCGGAGCGATCGGATGAAACGGAAATCCATTACTATATTTATTGCCTTGCTGGCGGTCGGCCCAATTGTTTCGGGCTGTTCGAGCACGGAACAGACGGCTGAAAACATGGCCGCCCAACGCGAGCGTTGCCGGGTGTTTGGTTACCCTGAAGGTTCGCGTGATTTCGCTGACTGCATGATGAAGCTTTCCATGCAGCAAAGCGATTTGAGGCAACAGACTTTCGATACGATCTGGAGCGGTAGCAGCTCGGATCAGATTATCATCAACAACAAGAAATAACGGGTTGTGCAGCTCATCAGACTTGGTCGGCTTGGTCTCATGCGCCTCTTGCCGGGCGATGGTTTTCGATCCGAAGCGCCCCGCCTTGCTTCAGGATCGATGCCGGCGGGTCCATCGTCCCGCCGGCAATTTTTTGGCAAAGAAAAACCGGCAGGATTGCGCCTGCCGGTTTTTCTTAATTCGCGAACTTGGTGCCTGTTCAGATGGTCTTCGCAAATGCGACGGCCGTATCCGACATGCGGTTGGAGAAGCCCCACTCGTTGTCGTACCAGGAAAGAACGCGCACGAACTTGCCTTCCATGACCTTGGTCTGATCGATCGCGAAGATCGAGGAGTGGCTGTCGTGGTTGAAGTCGCGGGAGACCAAAGGCTCTTCGGTGTAGCCGAGAATGCCCTTCAGCTTGCCGTTGGAAGCGGACTTGATTGCTTCGTTGACTTCCTCAACTGTCGTGTCGCGCTTGGCGATGAACTTGAAATCGACGACCGAAACGTTCGGGGTCGGAACGCGGATCGACGTACCGTCCAGCTTGCCCTTGAGGTGCGGCAGAACGAGGCCAACGGCCTTGGCTGCACCCGTCGAGGTCGGGATCATGGAAAGGGCTGCGGCGCGGGCGCGGTACAGATCCTTGTGCATGGTGTCCAGCGTCGGCTGGTCGCCCGTGTAGGAGTGGATCGTCGTCATGAAGCCGTGATCGATGCCAACGACGTCATCGAGAACCTTCACAACTGGCACGAGGCAGTTGGTGGTGCAGGACGCGTTGGAAATGACCAGATGGTCTTTCGTCAGCTGATCGTCGTTGACGCCGAAGACGACCGTGAGGTCAGCGCCGTCAGCAGGAGCGGAAACGATGACGCGCTTGGCGCCTGCCGTCAGGTGGGCAGCGGCCTTGTCGCGGGCGGTGAAGATGCCGGTGCACTCGAGCGCGATGTCGACACCCAGTTCCTTGTGCGGCAGCGTTGCCGGATCGCGAACGGCAGTAACCTTGATCGGCTTGCCGCCGCCAACGATGATCGTGTCGCCTTCGACCTTCACATCTGCCGGGAACTTGCCGTGGATCGAATCGTAGCGCAGCAGGTGGGCGTTGGTTTCAACCGGGCCGAGGTCATTGATGGCAACGACTTCGATATCGGTGCGGCCGGATTCGACGATGGCACGCAGAACATTGCGGCCGATGCGGCCAAAGCCGTTAATGGCAACTTTTACAGTCATTTATAGTCTCCCGAACAAGATATGTGCTTGGTCTTTGCGGAATGTGAGGGCTTGGGAAGCCCTCATGCAAGTTTTGCCTCGACTGCGGCGACGACAGCTTCCGCCGTGATGCCGAAGTGCTTGAAGAGATCCTTCGCCGGCGCGGACGCACCAAAGGAATGCATGCCGACGAAAGCGCCGTCGGAGCCGATGAAGTAATCCCAGCCCTGGCGAATGGCGGCTTCCACCGCAATTTTGACCGGAGCCTTGCCGATGATGGCGTTGCGGTAGGTTTCCGGCTGCTCCTTGAAGAGCTCGAAGCAGGGAACGGAAACGACGCGGGCGGAAACGCCCTTGTCCTTCAGCGTCGCTGCGGCCTTGAGCGCTACTTCCACTTCCGAACCGGATGCAAAGATCGAAACCTTGGCATCGCTTGCGGATACGAGTTCGTAGGCGCCGTAAGCGGAAAGGTTCTTTTCTTCGTATTCCTTGCGCGAAGGCGCAAGGTTCTGGCGGGTGAGCGCCAGCGCCGAAGGACGATGCTTCTGCTCAAGTGCCAGCTGCCAGCATTCCGCCGTCTCGGTTTCATCCGCCGGGCGGAAGACGAGCAGGTTCGGGATGGCGCGCAGCGCGGCGATCTGCTCCACCGGCTGGTGGGTCGGGCCGTCTTCGCCGACGCCGATGGAATCATGCGTCAGAACGTGGACGACGCGGATGCCCATCAGGGCAGCCAGACGGATCGACGGACGGCAATAGTCCGAGAAGATCAGGAAGCCGCCGGCATAAGGAATGAGACCGCCATGCAGTGCGATACCGTTCATGGCTGCTGCCATGCCGTGTTCGCGGATGCCGTAATGCAGGTAACGGCCGGAGAAATCCGTCGGGGTGATGGACTTCATCTGGCTGGTCTTGGTGTTGTTGGACGGCGTCAGGTCGGCAGAGCCGCCGATCATTTCCGGCAGAATGCCGTTGATGACTTCAAGCGAGTCTTCGGAGGCCTTGCGGGTGGCAACGGTCGGGTTGTTCTCGATGATCTTCTTCTTGAAGGCATCGATCGCGCTGTCGAAGTTGCCGGGCAGATCGCCGGCGAAGCGGCGCTTGAATTCGGCCTTCTTGCCGGCTTCGGTGGCTTCGAGACGGGCTTCCCAGTCCTGACGGGTCTTGGTGGAGCGCAGGCCGGCGAGACGCCATGCATCCAGTACGTCTTCCGGAATGACGAAAGCTTCGGCTTCCCAGTTGAGGCTCTTGCGGGCGGCGGCGATTTCTTCGGCGCCCAGCGGGTTGCCGTGAACCTTGTGGGTGCCCTGCTTGTTTGGTGCGCCGAAACCTATCACGGTCTTGCAGGCGATGAAGGTCGGGCGGTCGGATTTATGTGCAGCTTCGATCGCGGCGGCAATCGCATCCGGATCATGGCCGTCGACGCGTATGGTGTTCCAGTGAACAGCCTGGAAGCGGGCGATCTGGTCGGTGCTGTCGGAAAGGCCAACTTCACCGTCGATGGTGATGTTGTTGTCATCCCAGAAAAGAACGAGCTTGTTGAGTTTCAGATGGCCGGCAAGCGCGATGGCTTCATGGCTGATGCCTTCCATGAGGCAGCCGTCGCCACACAGCACATAGGTGAAGTGGTTCTGCAGATCGGAGCCGAATTCTTCTTCCAGCTTGCGTTCGGCGATTGCCATGCCAACGGCGTTGGCGATGCCCTGGCCGAGCGGGCCGGTCGTCGTTTCGATGCCGGTCGCGTGGCCATATTCGGGATGGCCGGCAGTCTTGGAGCCGAACTGACGGAAACGCTTGATCTCGTCGATCGTCATGTCCTCGTAGCCCGTCAAATAGAGCAGCGAGTAAAGCAACATCGAACCATGGCCCGCAGACAGCACGAAGCGGTCACGATCCGGCCACAGCGAGCTCTTGGGATCGAACTTCAAAAAGCGGGTGAAAAGAACAGTGGCGACATCAGCTGCGCCCATCGGCAGGCCGGGATGGCCGGAGTTGGCCTTCTCTACTGCATCCATGGCAAGAAAGCGGATTGCATTGGCCATCCGGTCGTGTTTGTCGCGAGAAATCATGGCTTTTCCGTCTGTTTCCGGGTGAAGGGAGATAGTTTTACGCAACTATCCAAAAAGCGGGTTGATCCATAGCAGGTGAGGCAGGCAAGTCAATAAATCCACGGGCAATTGCGGTTCTCTCAAGGATAAAAATCGTTTAGCAAAACGGGTGTCTCGAGAAAAATCGTGCGATATGTGTCACCGTTTCCTCGTTCATCCACAGAGCAAAACGCCTCAATGCACTGGTTTGATTGACGTGATGATAAATCGGGTAATAACCTCTTGGATGTTGAAAAGGCCTGAAACCGGACGATTCGGCCGGTTACTTGCGAGTTGGAAAAAACGATGTCGGCTGAGAAGACCGTACAATCTGCGGTGACGGAGCTGAGCGCTGCCATCACAAATCTCGAAAATGCCATCGATATGCGTATCGAACGGCAAAGGGAGACGGGCGAAATCGATAACGAGGTCAAGCGGGTCCATGTCGATCGCGCAAGGCTCGCGCACGAGCTGGACCAGGCCGAGTTTCGCGCCAATCGTCTCGAAGAAGTCAACCGCGAGGTTTCCCGCCGTCTGGTGACGGCGATGGAGACGATTCGCGCGGTGCTGGATCGATAGGGAGCGGTTTCATGGCGCAAGTTACTGTTATGATCGACGGCAAGGCCTACCGCATGGCTTGCGAGGCAGGGCAGGAAGAGCACCTGACCGATCTCGCTACCCGTTTTGACCGTTATGTGGGGCATCTAAAGAGCCAGTTCGGCGAAATCGGTGATCTGCGCTTGACCGTCATGTCGGGCATCATGGTGATGGACGAACTTTCCGAGCTCAACCGCAAGATCGAAAAGCTGGAGGGGGAAATAGCGTCCCTTTCTCGCAACCGCGACGGTATGGCCGAACACAAGGCAAGATCGGACGAGATGGTTGCCGTTGCCATCAGCGATCTGGCCGACCGTCTGAACGGTATTACCGAAAAACTCCTGGCGCGGCCAAAGCCTGCGGCGCATTGATCGCCGGCAAAGCTTTCCAGCAACAAAATTCGTTCGTGGCCCTCTGGTGGTTTGGTTGGATACGTCCTATATCTAAGAAGCGTTCTGCGCTTCCCGACAGGAACCACAATCCCTGGGGCCATACTCGATCCAAAGGGAGCTGTCCCTGGCCAGTCCCGTGGGGCTGGACACATGGCGCCCACCTACATTTGTAGGCACCCAGGATCGTAAATCTCCATCGGTCGCCGTGGATCGCACTTGAAGTTTCGGGTCACTCCCCGATTCTTCTTCTGACTGATATAGTGTCGACAGTTATTTTTCATTGCTGCCGGAGGCGGCTTTTTTATGCTGCTGTCATTGCAATGGCGGAACAATTCCCTATTATCTCAATTGGTATGTCTGTCATGCCCTTTTTTTTGAAAGAGGGCGCTGCGGCCAAAACCGCGACGTGCCGTTCAACAGCCCAAAGAGCTAAACTTGTTTACTGAAATTATGATCGTGGTCCTGCTCACCGTATTGAACGGTGTGCTTGCCATGTCCGAGCTTGCCGTTGTCTCCTCCAGACCGGCGAGGCTCAAGGTGCTTGCCGCGCACGGCAGCAAGGGCGCCACGATGGCGCTCGGTCTTTCCGAAAATCCCGGACGCTTTCTTTCCACGGTGCAGATCGGCATCACGCTGGTCGGCGTTCTCTCCGGTGCGTTTTCCGGTGCCACCCTCGGCGCCCGGTTCACGGCATGGCTGTCGGTGCAGGGCGTCCCCGATCGGGTTGCCGATGCGTTGGGCGTGGGCTCCGTTGTCGTCGCCATCACCTACCTGTCGCTGATCGTCGGCGAATTGGTGCCGAAGCAGATTGCGCTGCGCGATCCGGAAAAGATCGCTGCCCGTGTTGCACCCACCATGGTGATGCTCTCCAAGGTCGGCGCGCCGCTGGTCTGGTTTCTCGACAAATCCGGCAAGGCCATCCTTGCGCTTCTCGGCCATAGCGGCACGTCCAATGCATCGGTCACAGATGACGAAATCCGCACGGTTCTGGCGGAAGCTCATAGCGCCGGCGTCATCGAAACCGAGGAATCGGCGATGATCACCAGCGTCATGCGCCTTGCCGACCGTAATGCCCGTGGCCTGATGACGCCGCGACGCGACGTGGAAGTCGTCGATATTGAAGACAGTGCGGAAGAAATCCGTGTTCAGCTTCGGGAAACGCAGCGTTCCCGCCTGCCCGTGCGCAACGGCGCCTCCGATGAAATTCTGGGCGTGCTTTTCGCCAAGGACGCTTTCGATGCGCTGGCATCCGGCAAGGAGCTGAATGTGCGCGAGCTTCTGCGCGAAGTTCCCGTCGTCTCGGATCTGACGAGCGCTGTCGATGTCATCCAGTCATTGCGCCGTTCCACCGTGCATATGGTGCTGGTCTATGACGAATACGGCCATTTCGAAGGTATCGTCAGCTCTGGCGACGTTCTGGAAGCAATCACAGGTGCCTTCCAGGAAGACAATGACGAGGAGCCGGCGATCGTCGAGCGCGATGACGGTTCGTTCCTCGTTGCCGGCTGGATGCCCGCCGATGAGTTCGCTTACCGCATGGGCTTCCAGATCGACGAAGATGCCGAGTTCGAGACCGTTGCCGGTCTGGTGCTTGACGAGTTCCGTCGCCTGCCGGAACTGGGCGAACACATCACCCGCAACGGCTGGCGTTTTGAGGTCATAGACCTTGATGGACACCGTATCGACAAGGTGCTCGTGAGCCGGGCTGCCTGATGTCCGGCGACATCGCCGAAAAAGCAAGGCTGCGCGGCGAAAGGCTTGCCGCGCGTGATGCGTTGCCACAAGCCGAGCGTCAGCAAAAAAGCGAGGCGATGACGGCATATGGTGCATCTGCCATTCCGTTCTCGCCAGGTGCCGTTATTTCAGGTTTCATGCCCATCCGCTCAGAGGCCGATATTCGGCCGTTGATGGAGGCACTGCGGACAAGAGGCGGGCGCCTCGCCCTTCCCGTTGTGCTGAACCGGGAGACCATCGTTTTCCGCGCCTTTGATGCGGATGCACCGCTGGTGAAGACGGGCTTCGGCACGACCGGTCCGGCGGAGGACGCAGAAGTTCTCGATCCGGATATTCTGCTCGTCCCGCTTTCCGTCTTTGACGGGCAGGGTCAGCGTATCGGTTATGGCGCGGGTCATTATGATCGCGCTATTGCGAGATTGCACAGCAAAGGCCGAGCCCCCGTTCTCATCGGCGTCGCATTTGATTGTCAGGAAGTGCCATCCGTGCCGGCGGAGCCGCATGACGTGCCGCTTCAGGCGGTTCTGACGGAGAGTGGCCTGCGCTGGTTTTCGGCTTAGCCGTTGATGACCGGTGGGAAAAAGGCGCTTTAGCACTTTTTAAAAGATGGATTACCCGTTAGAGGGGACGGAATTTAGGAACATGCGCAAGATCGGGGCGGGTGAATGAGGCTTCTTTTTCTCGGAGATATGGTTGGCAAGACCGGACGCACGGCTGTCTGGGACAGGTTGCCCGGGCTTATTTCCGATCTGAAGCTCGATTTCGTCATCGTTAATGGCGAAAACGCCGCCGGTGGTTTCGGCATCACCGAGGATATCTATCTCGAAACCATCAATGCCGGTGCGGATGTGGTGACGACCGGCAACCATGTCTGGGACCAGAAGGAGGCCGTTTCCTTCTGCGAGCGCCATGACCAGTTCCTGCGGCCAGCCAATTATCCCGATGGTACGCCGGGCAAGGGCTCGGGCATTTTTTACGCCCGCAACGGCGCGCGTGTGCTTGTCGCCAACATCATGGGCCGGGTCTTCATGCATCCGGAACTGGACGATCCCTTCAAATCGGCGGAGAACATTCTCGCTGCCTGCCCGCTGAAGGAGCAGGCCGACGCCATCATCTTCGATTTCCACGCGGAAGCGACGAGCGAAAAACAGTGTTTCGGTCATTTCGTCGATGGACGCGCAAGCTTTGTTGTCGGCACCCACACCCATGTTCCGACTGCTGACGCCCAGATCTTGAACGGTGGCACGGCCTATATGTCGGACGCCGGCATGTGCGGTGACTACGACAGCTCGCTTGGCATGGAAAAGGAAGAGCCGATCAACCGCTTCATTTCCAAAATGCCGAAGGGCCGTTTCGAAGCCGCCAGTGGACCTGCGACGATCTGCGGCGTCGGCGTCGAGATTTCCGACCGGACCGGCCTTGCGGAAAAGATCGCACCGCTGCGAATTGGCCCGAGGCTCTCCGAAACCCTCCCGTCCTTCTGGGCGTGAGCTTTCGGCTTCTAGCGCTCATCACCCGTTCACAATGACGAGATCGTGAGCGTTCCGCCGCTGTTGGCGCTGGACGCCCTGCAAAACCTGCCTCATCTTCCTTTCTTCGCAAGTTCGAGGGAGTGGCATGATGCTGCGCGTGCTAATGCTTGCAATGGCCGGACTGGTTGCGTGCGCGGGAGCGGCCTTTTCCCAGGCTGGAAGCCGCCCCCCTGTGAGCCAGTGCCAGGCAATCGCCCGCAACATTCCCGGCGTCATGTTCGCCAGCTTCAAACCGGCAGGTGCCCAGCTGGCGCAGGCCACGGCTAAGGAGGAGGTGAAGATCACCTTCATCGGCCATTCCACCTATCTCATCGAAAGTCCTGGCGGCGTGACGATCGCCACAGATTATAATGGCGTCTATCGACCACCGGTCACGCCGACAGTGGTGACGATGAACCGGGCGCATATGACGCATTTCACTCTCAGTCCGGATCCGGCCATTCAACATGTGCTGCACGGTTGGAGCGATACGCCCGGCGAAAAGGCCGAGCACAAGCTTCTGGTTGGTGATGTCTATATCCGCAACGTTGCGACTGACATTCGCAACCGCTGGGGCGATTACGAATCCTTTCAGGAAAACGGCAATTCCATTTTCATCTTCGAGGTTGCGGGGCTGTGTATCGGCCATCTCGGCCATCTGCATCACGAACTGACGGACAAGCATTATGCCGAAATCGGTCGTCTGGATGTGCTGATGGTTCCAGTGGATGGTGGTTTGACGATGGGGTCCGACAGCATGAGCCGCGTGGTCAAGCGCCTGCGCTCCGCACTGATCTTGCCCATGCACCGCACTGGGCCTCCGTTGGAGCAGTTTTTGACGATGTTTGGGGAAAGCTTCCAGATTGCCTACGCAAAAGATGCGATCATCCGGGTCTCAATGAGAAACCTTCCCCGCCAGCCGCAGATACTGGTGCCAAAAGGCATGTAGTACAGCGACCGGCGAGGAAAGTCGGGGGAGTCGGTATCTCAGGCGAAGGCGAGGTGCTGGCGAACGCCGACATCAGGCATTTTATCGTCGGACATATTGGCCTTGGCGATTTCCCAGCCGAATTTTAGCGTGCTGTCAGTCGAGGCCCAGATTTCCGCGTCGTCAACATGCAGCGCCAGCATCGTCAGTTGCGGATCGCTCTTACCGTGCTCGTACCAGGCTGCGGTGACGGAGTTCCAGTATTCTTCGATCTTTGTCCTGTCGTCGCGCGCTTCGAGCACACCCGAGAGGCAGGCGTGATAATCATGGTCCTTGCCGACGACACAAAAATGAGCCCGCGAACCCGGCTTCAGCGTTTTGACGAGATCGGTGTCTTTCTTGGAGAAAAACCAGATCGTGTTGGTCTTGGGGTCGGCGTGCGGTGCCATCGGCTGCATATGATTGTGCAGGCCCTCGAGGCCAAGCATGCCGGCATGGACCGAATTGACCTCATCCCAGAGCTGGCGGGCGGGGTTTTCTCTTGCTTCAGTCAGGCTGACCATGTGTTTCCTCCGTTGGGTTTGCTGCGGCGACCGGGAGGGTGAAAAATGTCCCGCTCTTCCGCTTTCATTGTCAAAACGAAAAGCGGATAAATCAGTTCCTTATATTCTTGCGGCCAAGAGAAAGCGCTTGCGGGCTTGAACGGCGGGCATATCGCACTTATAAGGCCCGCAATCTCCAAATTAAGACAATCAGGTTTTCCATGGCTGGTCATTCACAGTTCAAGAACATCATGCACCGCAAGGGCAAGCAGGACTCCGTTCGGTCCAAAATGTTTTCCAAGCTTGCGCGTGAAATCACCGTTGCGGCAAAGGCGGGCATGCCCGACCCGAACATGAACGCGCGCCTGCGCCTGGCAATTCAGAACGCCAAGGCCCAGTCCATGCCGAAGGACAATATCGAGCGCGCGATCAAGAAAGCTTCCGGTGCAGACAGCGAAAACTACGATGAGGTCCGTTACGAGGGTTACGGCCCGGGTGGCGTCGCCGTCGTCGTCGAGGCCTTGACCGACAACCGCAACCGCACCGCCTCCAACGTCCGCTCCATCTTCACCAAGGCTGGTGGCGCACTCGGCGAAACCGGATCGGTTTCCTTCTCCTTCGACCGCGTCGGTGAGATCACTTACAAGGCCGAAGTCGGCGATGCCGACAAGGTCATGGAAGCGGCTATCGATGCTGGTGCCGACGATGTCGAATCTTCCGAGGACGGTCACACTATCATCTGCGGTTTCGAGGCGATGAACGAGGTTTCCAAGGCGCTGGAAGGCGTGCTCGGCGAAGCTGAAAGCGTCAAGGCCATCTGGAAGCCGCAGAACACGGTGCCGGTGGATGAGGAAAAGGCGCAGTCGCTGATGAAGCTCATCGACAATCTCGAAGACGATGACGACGTGCAGAGCGTCTATTCCAACTTCGAAGTTTCGGAAGAAATTCTCGCCAAGCTTTCCGCCTGACGGTTCAGATTTAAAAAAAAGCCCCGGCAGCGTCCTCGCTCCGGGGCTTTTTGTTTAGGCGGCCTTCCTGATGGAGGTCCGCACATCGGCGAAGATCTCCACGGATCGCAGCCGTTTTTCGATATTGTGGATCGGCATCGAGACGATCAGTTCGTCGGCCTGCGTTTCGGCGAGGAAGCCGTCGAGGTGGCGTCCGATTGTTTCAGGCGAGCCGACGGCGGCGAAACGCAAGGTATGTTCCACCGAAAAACGCTCCATCTCGTTCCAGTGGTCGTCCATGCTCTGAACCGGCTTGGGGAACGGGACGCGTACATTGCGGCGCAGGTTGACGAATTGCTGCTGTGACGAGGTGAAGAGATATTGCGCCTCCTCGTCGGTATCGGCGCCGACTCCCATCACTCCAACCATCACATAGGGCTTGTCCAGCGTCGCAGAGGGCTGGAAGCGCTCGCGATAGATATGGATCGCCTCCATCAGCATGTCAGGCGCAAAATGCGACGCAAAGGAATAGGGCAGGCCGAGTGCCGCTGCCAGATGCGCGCTATAGGTGCTTGAGCCAAGCAACCAGAGCGGCACGTGCGAATTCATGCCGGGCACGGCAAGGATCGCCTGATCCTGCTGGGGCTGGCCAAGGTACTGCTGGAGCTCGATGATGTCGTGCGGGAAGTTCTCCGCACCGGCATCAAGATTGCGGCGCAGCGCCCTTGCCGTGCGCATATCGGTTCCCGGCGCGCGGCCAAGCCCGAGATCGACCCGGCCAGGCAACAGCGCCGCCAGCGTGCCGAATTGTTCGGCAATGACGAGCGGGGAGTGGTTAGGCAGCATGATGCCGCCTGAGCCGACGCGAATATGTTTCGTGGCGGCACCAACATGGGCGATGACGAGCGATGTGGCTGCGCTCGCAATACCAGGCATGCCATGGTGTTCCGCAAGCCAGATGCGGTTGTAACCGTGGTCTTCAGCCTTGATCGCCATGCGGCGAGAATTTTCAAGCGCCTGGCTGACGCTCTCGCCTTCGCCGATTGGCGAAAGGTCGAGAATGGAAAAGGGGATCATCCAACGCTCCTACACAAATTCTGTCTTTGATGCGGATGTAAGGCGCGTGTCCCGATTTACCATAGAAGTCGCGCAGAATTGAAGGATGGTTCAAAAAAATTGGGGCCTCGAAAGAGGCCCCTTTTCATTTTTTTAGCCCGCTCGACGGAATTGCCGGGTTTCGCGATGTTCTGGAGGTTGCCGGTCGGAAGCGAGTACGAATTGTCCGAGCCTGCCGTCCATCTCTCCCGCCTCGGAAGCGAGATTGTGAATGGCCGCCGTCGTCTCCTCCACCATGGCGGCATTTTGCTGCGTCATGGTGTCGAGACTGGTGACGGTGCTGTTGATTTCCGCAAGCGTATGCGCCTCCTCGCGGGTGGATTCCATGATCTCTTCGATGCGGGAACTGATGGTCTGCACGTGCTTGCCGATGCCGGTTAGCGAGGCCCCCGCCTTTTCGACCAGTGCCACGCCGGTGGAAACCTCGTCGGTGGAGCGCTTCAGCAGGCTGGTGATTTCTTTTGCGGCGGCGGCCGAGCGTTGTGCCAGCTCGCGCACCTCCTGCGCCACAACGGCAAAACCCTTGCCGGCCTCGCCCGCACGCGCGGCTTCCACACCTGCGTTCAGGGCGAGAAGGTTGGTCTGGAAGGCGATTTCATCGATAACGCCGATGATCTGGTTGATCTGGCGCGACGAGGTCTGGATCGCTTCCATGGCGGCGATGGTCTGCTCCATGACTTGGCTGGACGCAGTGGCCTGCGTACTGGCGTCGCGGGCGATCCGTGTTGCCTGTTCGGCGCGTTCGATCTGGTCGCGGACGGCTTCGGTGATTGCCTTGATGGCGCTTGCCGTCTCGGTAATGGAGGCGGCCTGCCGTTCAGTGCGCTCAGCGAGCTGGTCTGCACCTACCCGCATTTCCTCCGAGCCGCCGCGAACGGCGGCGGAATTGCCGCCGATGGCCTGCATGGTCTCGCTGAGCCTTGCAAGCGCCGTATTGAAGTTGTGGCGCAGGCTTTCAAGATCGTCTGGGAAGACAGTCTCAATGCGATAGGCGAGATTGCCGTTTGCCAGTCGATCCAGCCCTTCGTCAAGAGAACGCACGACCATCTGCAGGGTGCCGGCCTCGGCCTCTCGTTCCGCAAGATGTGCGCGGCGTGCCGTTTCGGCTTCCTCGCGCGTGCGAGACGTGGTCGCTTCCATTTCCCGCTGCAAAATGAGTTTTTCGCGGAAACTGCCAAGCGCGCGCGCCATGCGGCCGATCTCGTCCTTGCGGTCCTGATTGCCGATCTCGGCATCGAGACGGCCTGCCGCCACTTCGCCGGTCAGCCCGGCCAGCTTCTCCAGCGGTGCGAACAGGCGCCGTGCAAAAAAGGCAGTTGCCGCGCACATGGCTGCCAGAACGCAAAGGCCGATGACGGCTAGCGTGCCAGCAATCGAAATGGAACCGGCGTTCAACTCACTGCGCAACATGCTTTCCACCGCGAGGTATTTTTCACCGGCAAACGAGAAGGCGCGGGCATAGGCATTGGCTTCGCCGTCCGGACGGTTGATCTTGGCAATCGTCATACCGGACGTATTGAGTGCTTGTGCATGGAAGCCATAGATTGCCGGATTAAGGCTGACGAGACCGTTGCCGTCCACGCCCAGAACCTTGCCATCGGCGGAAACGATCGCGGATTGTTCGGAGCTGCCGGCGGAGATGCCTTTCGCGAGGATCTGGCTGAAGACCTCTTGTTTGACGCGGAAGAGAACGATGCCCTTGAACGCACCGAATTTGACTACCGGAATGCCGAAATAGATGCCGGCCTCTTTGGTCGCGGCGTCGACGCGCAGGCCGGAGAAACTCGTCTGCGCCACGTCGTTCACGGCTTTTCCTGCGTTGGTGGCTCCGCGCGCAAAAGCAGCCCCAAGGCCGCTATCCGCCCAGGCGCCACCCGTGACGGTTTCCCCGAAAGCCGGTCCTTTCAGATAGGAGTAATAAACCGTGCCGGCCGGATCGATGAAGAGAACATCGCTGAATGGGGTTCCCTTGAGGTAGCCGCCGATATCCGTCTGGGTTTTTTCATGGGTGGAATAATAAAAGCCGCTCGGATTTTCGGGCTTGATGAGCTTTTCTTTCTCTCCGTAGGGGTTTTCCTTGACGAAGACGCGTTGCAGTTCCGCCTTTGCGTCGCCGGAACTCTTCTGCACGGTGCCCCAGCCGCTGCGCATGGAAACTACCGCCATTTGCAGGGATTCGATCTTGGCGATAGAATCCGCCTGCGTTTCAAGCTGCTCAAGGCGTTCCTGCAGCATATCGCCCCTGAAGACGAGAATGCTCTCCATGGATTTCGACGCCTGTTCCTCGAGAACGCCGCTGCTGCTTTGATAGCCGAGAAGCGTGAGAGCCCCGGTCGAGATCGTCATCAGCGCAAGGAAAATCACGAGCACTTTGGTGGATATGGAATGAAAACGGTTCAGCATGGCCGATGCAGCCCTCAATGCCGTATCACTTCCCGCACCATGCATTGATGGCGCCACCGGATGGCTGATATGGCGAAAATATTGCGCTGCGGATCATCATGTCCGCAGCTCCCCTTTTTTGATTTTGTGCGGGAACAATGCGGTACGCGGTTTAAGCAGAGGTAAATGCTGCACTGCAAATTTGATCAATGTTGTCGTTTTGTTCACTTATCGCTGGCAGGGTCGCAGCCGAAAAGATAGGGTGGCTTATGCAAAAGACGATTCGAATCATCGGTATCGACCCCGGGTTGCGGCGCACCGGATGGGGTGTCATCGAAACCTTCGGCAACAGCCTTCGGTTTGTCGCTTCCGGCACGGTGACATCGGATGGTGATATGGATCTCGCCTCCCGCCTGTGCCAGTTGCATGATGGGCTGGCGGATACTGTTCACAGCTATCAACCCGATGAGGCGGCGGTGGAGCAGACGTTCGTGAACAAGGATGCTGTCGCCACGCTGAAGCTCGGTCAGGCGCGCGGCATTGCCATGCTGGTTCCGGCGCGGGCAGGGTTGCCTGTTTTCGAGTATGCGCCGAACGCGGTCAAAAAAGCCGTCATAGGTGTTGGGCACGGCGAAAAGCAGCAAATCCACATGATGCTGAAAATCCTGATGCCGAAAGCAGAATTCAAGGGTAACGATGCGGCGGACGCCTTGGCGATCGCAATCTGCCACGCCCATAATCGCGGCGGCGACAGGATGGCGCGGCTATTGGCGGCCGGTTGAATATTGAAGTCTCATTGCAGCGGGCGGCATCATGATTGGGAAACTTAAAGGCACCATCGAGGAAATCGGCGCGGATTACGTGCTGGTGGATGTGCACGGCGTTTGTTACGTCGCCTATTGCTCGGCGCGCACACTCTCAAAAATAGGTTCCGCTGGTGAAGCGGTCGTCCTCTTCATCGAAACCTATGTGCGCGAAGACCAGCTGAGGCTGTTCGGCTTTTTGTCGGCACTTGAGCGGGAATGGTTCAATCTGCTGCAGAGCGTGCAGGGGGTAGGTTCGAAAGTGGCGCTGGCCGTCTTGTCTACCCTGTCGCCTTCTGAACTCGCCAATGCGATAGCGCTGCAGGACAAGGTGATGATTTCACGTGCGCCGGGCGTAGGGCCGAAGGTGGCGGTGCGCCTCGTTACCGAGCTTCGCAACAAGGCGCCTGCCTTTGCAGGAGAAGCTTCGGCTTCCATCGGGCTCAAGCAGGAACTTGGCGAGGGTGTCGCCTCCGCGCCGGTGGCGGATGCCGTGTCGGCGCTCACCAATCTCGGCTATTCACGCGATCAGGCCGCAAATGCCGTTGCGGCCGCGCTGAAGAACGGCGGGGAGGGCGGCGACAGTGCCAAACTCATCCGGCTCGGCCTGCGCGAACTTTCACGCTAAGCTGCGCGCAGCAAGCGAACGAAGCCGGGTGCGATGCTGAATTTCGTGAAGCGCCTTCGTGCGACAGTCGTGATATAGCGGCGAAGACCATCTCCTGAATTGGTTTAGAACAATGGAATGCCCTCTATGAGCGATGCGGACAGACTGATTTCGGCGGACAAGCGCGGTGAAGATATCGACACCACAATGCGCCCGCAGTCGCTGGACGATTTTACCGGCCAGGCCGAGGCTCGCGCCAATCTCAAGGTGTTTATCGAGGCGGCAAAGAACCGTGGCGAGGCGCTGGACCATGTGTTGTTCGTCGGGCCTCCCGGTCTCGGCAAAACCACGCTGGCGCAGATCATGGCCAAGGAGCTTGGCGTCAACTTCAAGTCCACCTCCGGACCAGTGATCGCCAAGGCTGGCGACCTTGCCGCACTTTTGACCAATCTCGAGGAGCGCGATGTGCTCTTCATCGATGAAATCCATCGTCTCAACCCGGCAGTCGAGGAAATTCTCTATCCGGCAATGGAGGATTTCCAGCTCGACCTCATCATCGGTGAGGGGCCTGCGGCCCGCTCGGTAAAGATCGATCTTTCCAAGTTCACCCTCGTTGCCGCGACCACGCGTCTTGGTTTGCTGACAACGCCGCTGCGCGACCGCTTCGGCATTCCTGTCCGTTTGGCCTTCTACACTGTCGACGAGCTGGAACTGATCGTTCGGCGCGGCGCGCGGCTGATGGGTCTGAACATGACCGACGATGGCGCACGCGAGATAGCAAGGCGTGCACGCGGCACGCCGCGCATCGCCGGACGGCTCTTGCGCCGGGTTCGCGATTTCGCTGAGGTGGCCCGGGCGGAAGCCGTCACCCGTGAGATTGCCGACGAAGCGCTGACGCGGTTGCTTGTCGACAAAATGGGTCTCGATCAGCTGGACATGCGCTATCTGACCATGATCGCGGTCAATTTCGGCGGCGGCCCTGTTGGTATCGAGACCATCGCCGCTGGCTTGTCGGAGCCGCGTGATGCGATCGAAGACATCATAGAACCATACATGATCCAGCAGGGTTTCATCCAGCGCACGCCGCGCGGCCGCGTTCTGACCGGCACTGCCTGGAAACATCTGGGCATGCAGCCGCCTAAAGATCTCGAGGCGGCGCAATTCCGGCTGACGCTGGAAGAGGATTGAGGGAACAAGCCCGGCGCTTTCGCATTTGATGTTCTTTGGTCAGGAAATGATGATGTCCGGATATCGCAAGGGTACGAAGGTTCGCTGGAAATGGGGCAACGGAACCGGCGAAGGAAAAATCGTCGAGACGTTTACTGATGATGTCGAAAAAACGATTTCCGGTTCCACGATAAAGCGCAAGGCCAGCAAGGACGAACCCGCTTATCTTATCGAGCAGGAAGATGGGGCGAAGGTTCTGAAGAGCAAGTCCGAGCTGGAACACGTCGATTGAAAAACGGCGTTATCAGGCGCCATGAGAAGGGACGTCGATGGCCTACGATCCGATGCGGGTTTTCCGCAAACTCGCGCGCAACAACCGGCTGGCTAATTTAAGGCTGCATCAGGCTTGTCTTCAGCTGTTGCAGGAGGAATTCGTGGCCGCTCGCGTCAGCTTCTTTCCAACCCTTCGGGCGACCCTGAACCACATCTACACCGTTGACCTGTTTTATATCGACGCTGTTAAAGGCGGGACGCTCGGCCTTGCCGCTTTTGACGAGGAAGAGCCTTTCGCCACCATGGCGGAGCTGCATGTTGCCCAAGCGAAACTGGACGAAGAACTGATCGATTTTGTCGACATGCTGGATGAAGACGGCCTCGCTGCCATCGTCAATATTCATCGTGGAACACGCATCCAGCAGGATCGCTGCGATGATGTGTTGTCCCATCTCTTCCAGCACCAGACGCATCATCGCGGGCAGGTGCATGCCATGCTGTCCGGTACCATGATCAAGCCGCCACAACTGGATGAATTCATTGTGGGAGACGACGCAAAGGCGAGAAAAGCCGAGATGGATGCGTTAGGGTGGACGGAAACCGATTTGATGTTTCCAGCCAGCAGGTTCAGTTAATGACGCAAGACACCACGGTGCAGGACACCCGTATCCGCATGAAATTCAAGCCGAAACGCATTTTCCAGATGCGCGTTGCGGGGCTGGCGTTTCGGGATGGCCACGTGTTGGTGCACCGCGCGTCCCATGAGAAATTCTGGACCTTTCCAGGTGGCCGCGCCGAAATGGGCGAGCGTTCCGAAGAAACGCTGGCGCGCGAAATGGTCGAGGAACTTGGCGTTGAAGCGAAGGTCGGGCGGCTTCTATGGGCGGTCGAGAATTTTTTCCATTATGAGGGTAAGGACTGGCACGAACTCGGTTTCTATTACCTGATGGATTTGCCGGAGACCCTTGCCTTTCACCCGACGGATATCATTCACCGCGTTCAGGATGGCGATAACGAGCTCGAGTTTCGCTGGGTCGCTGCGACCCGTGATGCATTGACCGAACTCGATATTCCGCCCTATTTCATCGCGGATGAAATAGAACACCTGCCTGAGACCACAAGACACCTTGTCTGGTATGACGGCGACCTGGACGCCAAATGACTTCTGCCCCTGAGCGCCATATGATCCGGCTGGACCGCAAGCCGCAGCTGTTCAGCATGCGTGTGGCGGCGTTGATTTTCCACGACAACTATCTTCTCGTCCAGCGTGGCGCCAAGGATAGCTATTGGGCCCTGCCGGGCGGGCGGGCGGAAATCGGTGAAAGCTCGGAGCAGACCATCACCCGCGAGATCGGCGAGGAGCTTGACCGGGATTGCGCCGTCGAGCGTCTTCTCTGGTCGGCGGAGAATTTTTTCGGCTATGATGATTATGCCGCGCATGAACTGGCATTTTATTATCTGGTTTCGCTGCGCCAGCCTTTGCCGTTCCATGAAAGCGATATAGTGCATCGCGTGCTGGATGGCGTCGAGGTGGAGTTCCGCTGGCTGCCCGCGCAGCCTTCCGCGCTGCTGGAACACGATCTCAGACCCCGTTTCATTGCTGAGCGCATCGAGATGCTGCCTCAGCGCCACGAGCATCTTATCGTCCGCGAGGGTCGTTTAGGTGCGGCCGAACTTTCCAAGGAGATATCATGAGCGAGCTTGTGGTTTCGCTTTCCGGCGAACTCATCGAACATGGGCACCGCCTGACGCAGCGGGTCTATTATGAGGACACGGATTTTTCCGGCCTCGTTTATCACGCGCGCTATCTGCATTTTCTCGAGCGCGGGCGAACCGACTACCTGCGTTGCCTCGGCTGCGAGCAAAGCGCACTCCTGACCGCCGACGAGGAGGGTCTCGTTTTCGTCGTCCATCGTATGGAGATCGATTTCAAGAGCCCGGCCCGGATGGATGATGTGTTGACGATCACCACCCTTACCGAAAAGGCCGGGGGCGCAAAAATGGTGCTCAATCAGGAAATCCGGCGCGGCGAAACGCTGCTTGTTGCCGCCAAGGTCATCATCGCCGTCATCAATGCCAATGGCCGGCCAAGGCGCCTTCCGGAGACGGTGGCCGAAAAATTCCTGAAGTAAGTTCGGGGCTGGTCCAGTAAATCCATCAGACGTGGCGCGGTTGTAACACTCCTTTAACCATAATGGTGTCTTACTTTAGCAACTGGCATTTGTGCGGCGCACGCCTTCCTTTCACCAAATTTATTGGCAAGTAAGGCTTACTGGCAAGTATCGGGGTATGGCAAAGGGGTTTGCGGCTGTTGCTGCATAGCTTCGAGCGTTAACACGCGTTTGAATCGCCCGGTCCCGTACCGGGCGTTTGGATTCGGGGATTGGATATTTATGGAACAGGCAGGTTTGGCAGCGGCGACGCACGATGTAAGTCTCTGGGCGCTGTTTATGCAGGCGGGCCTCATCGTGAAGTTCGTGATGATTGGACTTATCGCCGCCTCGGTCTGGACGTGGGCGATCGTCTTCGACAAATACGTAAGCTTCGGCAAGGCAAAGCGCCAGTTCGACCAGTTCGAACAGGTCTTCTGGTCTGGCCAGTCGCTCGAAGAGCTTTACCGCACTCTGGCAGAACGCCAGAATGTTGGTCTCGCGGCAATTTTCGTTTCCGCCATGCGGGAGTGGAAGAAATCATTTGAACGCGGCGCCCGTTCACCCATCGGTCTGCAAATGCGTATCGACCGGGCAATGGACGTGACGATTGCTCGTGAAGGCGAACAATACGAGGCTCGCCTCGGTTCGTTGGCGACGATCGGTTCTGCCGGTCCGTTCATCGGCCTCTTCGGTACGGTCGTTGGTATCATGACCTCGTTCCAGGCGATTGCCGGTTCGAAGTCCACCAACCTTGCGGTCGTGGCGCCGGGTATCGCCGAAGCGCTTCTGGCAACGGCCATCGGTCTTGTCGCGGCTATTCCGGCGGTTATCGCCTACAACAAGTTCACGGCTGACGCGCACAAGCTTTCCGCTCGTATGGAAGGTTTCGCCGACGAGTTCTCCGCGATCTTGTCGCGCCAGATCGATGAAAAACTTCAGACGCGGCAGGCAGCCCAATAAGCGCGCCGCGCAGTAATTTGCCGCAAGGCAAAATGGAGTAGATGTTATGGGTATGTCAGCAGGTGGCAGCAGCGGCGGTTCCGGTGGACGCCGTGGGCGCGGCGGACGTCGCAGGGGCGGCGCGATCAGCGAAATCAACGTGACGCCACTGGTTGACGTCATGCTTGTGCTTCTCATCATTTTCATGGTGGCCGCACCGATGATGACGGTCGGCGTTCCGATCGACCTGCCGCAGACATCTGCCAACGCGCTGAATTCGGATACGCAGCCGATCACGATTTCCGTCAATGCCAATGGCCAGATCCATTTGCAGGAAACGGAAATCCAGGCGGCCGAGGTGGCCGACAAGCTGCAGGCAATCGCCACGACAGGCTATAACGAACGCATCTTCGTGCGCGCGGATTCCGTTGCCGCCTATGGCGTCGTCGCCGACGTGATGGCGCGTATCCAGGCAGCGGGCTTCAAGAATATCGGCCTTGTGACCCAGCAGAAACAGGATAATTGACGTCAGCGATGAAGGGCAGCCTTACCACATCCGCGATCGTGCACGCATCGCTTCTGGCTTTCGCCCTCGTTTCCCTGGGCTCGCCGGAGCCTCTTGACGTGTCGCAGGCTGAGGCCCTGCCTGTGGAGCTGGTGCCAATCGAGGAATTGAGCCAGATCCAGCAAGGCGACAAGAACGCGCCGAAGGCGGAAAAGTCGGCCCCGGTTCCGACTACACGTCCGGATATCGTTCCGAACGCTCAGAATGTCGGCAACAACGTGGCCGATATAGAAGCGCCGCCGACGCCTACTACAAAGCCGAACGACAATATCAGTGCGGCCGCTCCGCCAAAGCAGGAAAAGCCGCAGCCGGTTGTCGACACCAAGGCGAATGAGGTGAAGGAAATCGTCAAGGAAGAGACCTCGGCTCCGAAGCCGCAGGAAATGGCCGCCTTGCCGCAGACCAAGCCCGAGATCGCGCCGCAACCGAAGACGGAGCCGCCGCCGCAGGAAACGAGAGCGGAAGAGCCACCCCCGGTGCAACAGGAACCGGCCGAAATTCCCGTGCCGCCGAATGTGCCGCGCCCGAATTCCCGCCCGGAGCCGCCGAAGCCGGAAGTGCCGAAACAGGCTGAGACCAAACCTGCCGAGCAGAAGCCCGCTGAGAAGCCTGCAGAGACCAAGCCCGATCAGGCAAAGTCCACGGACAAGCCTTCCGACAAGAAGCCGGGTGAGAAAAAGCAGGAAACGGCGAAATCCGCTTCGTCGAAGGAAAGCGATTTTAACGCTGACGATGTTGCCGCGCTTTTGAACAAGCAGGCGCCCTCCGGTGGTGGTGCAAAGCGCTCCACCCAGCAGGCATCGCTTGGCGGCAAAAAGACCACGGGCGGTTCGACGCTCAGCCAGACGGAAATGGATGCGCTGCGTGGCGCAATCCAGAAAAACTGGCAGATCATTCCCGGCATGGCGGATGCCTCGGACGTTCGCGTTCGGGTCACCATGAAGCTTGACCGTGATGGATCCATCATCGGCCGACCCGAGATCGAAGCAACGGGTGGTTCCGAGGGAACGCGTCGCGCCCTTTCCGGTGGTGCCTATCGCGCCATCATGCGTTCTGCTCCGTTCACGAACCTTCCTGCCGACAAATATGATGCATGGAACGAAGTCGTAGTGAATTTCGATCCCAGTGAATTGCTATGAATGCTGAAAGGCCTGGCAACATGAAGATATTTTCGCCGATCCGGCTGGTGCTCGCTGTCGCGGCCCTTATGTCGGTTTTCTCCGCACCGGCTTTTGCGCGGGTGGAAATCAACATCAACAAGGGTAACGTCGAACCCTTGCCCATCGCCATCACGGACTTCATCTCGGGTGACGGCATCGGCGCTCAGGTATCGGCCGTAATTGCTGCCGATCTGCAGCGTTCCGGCCTGTTTGCGCCAGTCAACAAGAGTGCCTTCATCGAAAAAATCGCCAACCCGGATCAGCAGCCGCGTTTTGAGGACTGGAAGGTTATCAACGCGCAGGCACTCGTAACGGGCCGCGTGACGCGTGAAAGCGATGGCCGTCTGCGTGCGGAGTTCCGCCTTTGGGATACTTTCGCAGGCCAGCAGATGACCGGGCAGCAGTTCTTCACGCAGCCGGAAAACTGGCGCCGTGTCGCCCACATCATCGCGGACGCCATTTATGAGCGCGTCACCGGTGAAAAGGGTTACTTCGATACCCGCGTCGTTTTCGTCTCAGAAAGCGGCCCGAAGACAGCCCGCAAGCGTCAGCTGTCGATCATGGACCAGGACGGTTTCAACGTCCGTAACCTCACCAATTCGAACGACATCGTCCTGACGCCGCGTTTTTCGCCGAACCGTCAGGAAGTCACCTACATGTCGTTTGAAGGCCAGCAGCCGCGCGTTTACCTGCTGCAGCTGGAAACCGGACAGCGCGAAGTGGTCGGTAATTTCCCCGGCATGACATTCTCGCCGCGCTTCTCGCCGGATGGCCAGAAGGTCATCATGAGCCTTCAGCAGGATGGTAACGCCAATATCTACACCATGGACCTGCGCTCACGAACCACGACGCGCCTGACGAACACGTCCGCGATCGATACTGCACCGTCATTCTCCCCGGATGGGCAACGTGTTGCCTTTGAAAGCGACCGTGGCGGCCGTCAGCAAATTTACGTAATGAATGCCGATGGTTCAGGACAGCAGCGTATTTCGTTCGGCGACGGGTCGTATTCCACGCCGGTCTGGTCGCCACGCGGCGATCTGATCGCCTTCACCAAACAATCGGGCGGCAAGTTCTCGATTGGCGTGATGAAAACCGACGGTTCGGGTGAGCGCATTCTGACCAGCGGCTTTCATAATGAAGGCCCAACATGGGCGCCGAACGGCCGTGTGCTGATGTTCTTCCGCCAGAACGCTGGTGCTGGCGGTCCGCAGCTCTATTCGATCGACTTGACCGGCTACAACGAACAGCTGATCAAGACTCCCACCTTCGCTTCGGACCCGGCCTGGTCGCCGCTTCTGGACTGATATTGACTGCCATGACGGCGCCGGCCCAACCGGCGCCGTCATGTTTTTACACATGCCGTACGGGAAACTGCCTCTTTCTTGCCGCAAAGTGTTGTGAGGGAGCAAAAAAGTGGGACGTTTCCTTTCTGTTAACCATAAGCGTTTGTCGGCTATTAACCTCGATCCGTTAGTGTCTGGCAACGTTATTGCAATCCCAAGGAGAGACCGGCGATGAGCCGTACACACACTTCGGCACTCAGCCCGATGCAGAAACTGGCCCGTAATCCGGCTGTTATCGCCATGACGCTCGCTCTTGCTCTCGCAGGCTGCGCGAACAAGAAGAACATGCCGAACAGCGCCGGTGAGCTCGGTCTCGGCGGTGCGGGCTCTGCGACGCCCGGCTCCCAGCAGGACTTCACGGTTAATGTTGGCGACCGCATCTTCTTTGATACGGACTCGACGTCCATCCGTGCAGACGCGCAGCAGACGCTGCAGCGCCAGGCACAGTGGCTTGCCCGTTACCCGAAATACGCCATCACCGTCGAAGGCCATGCCGACGAGCGCGGTACGCGTGAATACAACCTGGCGCTCGGCGCCCGTCGTGCCGCTGCAACCCGTGACTTCCTGGCGTCCCAGGGCGTTCCGGCAAGCCGCATGAAGACGATCTCCTACGGCAAGGAAAAGCCGGTCGCCGTTTGCGACGACATTTCCTGCTGGTCACAGAACCGCCGCGCTGTGACGGTTCTCGGTGGCGCAGGCATGTAATCGCCTGACGCTTTTGTGATCTCGAATGGAAGGCGGTCTATGGGCCGCCTTTCGTTTTTTTCATAGTTTGGCCGAAGTTAAGTTGCTTTTTCGGTTGATATGGAAAAAATCCGGCTTGCGCCATTCCGGTGCAAATCAGTTAAGGCAGGGCAAATGAGATGAAGAAACTTGTCGTGGCGGGAATGCTGGGGCTTGCAGCCTGCACCGGCTTGAGCGGCACAGCCGTTTCGGGTCCGCTGTTCGGTGCGGGGGGTAGCTTCGGCACGATCAACTCTCAGCAGGTCCCAATTGTGCGGGTTCAGGCCAATGAAGCCTATAAGGTTCAGCAGCTTGAAGAACAGATCCGGCAGCTCAACGGCCGTATCGAAGAAATGAGCTTCCAGCTTTTGCAGATGCAGGAAACGATCCGCAAGGCGCAGGAAGACAATGAATTCCGTTTCCAGGAACTGGAAGGCGGCAAAGGCGCGAGTACCACCGCGCCGAAAAAGAAGGCGGAGGCCACTCCGGCCGCTCCGCCGAGCGACGACGTTGCAACGATCATCGAAACGCCACCTCAGGGTGGCGCTTCCGTTTCGCCGTCCTCTTCCGCGAACGCGCCGACGAGTGCACCGGGAGAGACGACGCTTGGCTCCATCGAGCTTGATTCCAAGGGCATGCCGATCGGTGGCTCATTGAACCAGGGTGCCAACAATTCTTCCGGTAGTCTTCCGGGCGTTACCACCGGCAACGGTTCGCGCAAGACCGATCCGGTCAACACTGCAGCACTCACCAGCGAGGGCGATATCTATCAGGCTGCTTACGGCCACGTTCTTTCCGGCGATTACAAGCTGGCGGAGCAGGGGTTCCAGCAATATCTCCAGGGTTACCCGAAGGGCACCAAGGCCGCCGATGCCAGCTTCTGGCTGGGCGAGGCACAATATTCGCAGGGCAAGTTCAACGAGGCCGCAAAAACTTTCCTGAACGGCCATCAGACCTATGGAAAGTCCCCGAAAGCGCCGGAAATGCTGATGAAGCTTGGCATGTCGCTTGCAGCTCTGGACAACACCGAGACCGCCTGCGCCACGCTGCGCGAAGTGCCGAAGCGTTATCCCAGTGCTTCAAAGACTGTGCTGAACAAGGTTGCCAGCGAACAGAAGCGGCTGAGCTGCTGATCTTGCTCCTGCCATGGCGGCGGTCTTTTCATGCCGGTTGATGTCCGCATTTTGAACGAAAAGACGGTTGCGCCGCTCGCTGCGGCTAGGTCCTTCGTCGAAAATCTTCGCAAACCCGTCCATATTCTCATCGCAATCTCCGGCGGTAGCGATTCCACCGGTCTGTTGCTGGCAATGCATGAGGCGAGGGCGGAGGCAGACCCCGACCGGATGCGGCTTTCCGCCGTCACGGTTGACCATGCCCTAAGGGCGGAATCCGCCGATGAGGCTCACAAGGTCTCCTTGCTCTGCGCGGAACTCGGTATCCCGCATACCGTGCGCCGATGGGATGATCCCAAACCCGCCTCCGGCATTTCCGAAGCCTCTCGTCTTGCCCGATATACTCTGATCGCCGACGTTGCGAGCGACATTGGCGCTGATCTCGTCGTGACGGGGCATACTCTTGGCGACCAGCGGGAAACCGTGGCAATGCGTGCCGCCAGAAGCGGGAGCAGCGAAAATCTCGGCCTCGCCGGCATGGCGGATGCTGTATTATACGGTGGACGCCACTGGATCATGCGGCCGTTTCTGACCTGTGAAAGACAGGAGATCCGCGATTTCGTATCATCTCGCTCGCGTGGCTGGTTTGACGACCCGAGTAACGACAACGCGCGCTACGAGCGGGTTCGTGTGCGGCAGTCGCTTTCCGACTCTCCGCCGCCGTTTGATGCGCAGGCCGCCGTTAAACGACAGGCATATTCCGAGAAAACCGCCTTTTTTCTCCAACAAAACGTAGAAGTCTTTCACGCCACGCTCGCCAGATTGTCGATTGAAGGCCTGATGCCCGATCTTCCCGAATTTCGGCACGGGCTAGCGGTGCTCATCGCTAATCTCGGTGGAAGGGCCTATTTCCCGGCGGCCAGCAGCATGGATCGGGTGTTGCAGTTTCTCAAAACCAGCGAGAACGGACGGATAACGGTTGGCCGCGTTCTTCTCGATCGCCGAAAGGACGGGCTTTATCTTTTCCGCGAGCATCGGAATATGCCGGAGCTGCAAGTCGAGGCTGGCGGGCAGGGCCTCTGGGACGATCGTTTCCTTGTGAAAAACACATCGGCTTTTCCGGTCAATATTGCGGCGGGCAGGACGGGTGGTATTGTGGATGCGGCAGCGCTTTTTCCAGCAGTGCCGCCAGGGATTGCAAAACAGGCGATGGCGATCCTGCCGCAAATTGCCACGTTGGTTCCCGGTCGAGCCTCTCCGGAAGGTGCCATCAGTATCGTGCCGAGGCTTGCCCCCTTCGATCTTTTTCTGCCGCGCTTCGACCTTGAGTTGGCGAATGCCATCGCGGTTTTATTCGGCCGTGCGGCCTATCCACAGCCGCCGGTTTAAATCCGGCCTCTTTTTCGTGAATTGCCTTGGAATAGTTTTTACACCAAAACGCATCAGATAACGCCCTTTGCCTTGGCAACGGCAGATGTCGTCCTTATGTTAGGGTCGAGTAATAGCGGGCAGCAAACATGTCCGTGTGAGTTCGGGGAGTTCGATGAACCCAAATTTCAGAAATTTCGCCTTGTGGGCCGTGATTGCCCTCTTGCTGATCGCTTTGTTCAGCATGTTCCAGACTTCGCCGACGCAAACGGGTTCGCGGGAAATTCCGTATTCCCAGTTTCTCCGCGATGTGGATTCCGGGCGAGTTCGCGACGTGACCGTCACCGGTAATCGGGTTCTCGGAACCTATACCGAGAACGGCACAGCCTTTCAGACCTATTCCCCAGTAATCGACGACAGCTTGATGGAGCGCTTGCAGAGCAAGAACGTCACCATCGTCGCGCGTCCCGAGAGCGACGGTTCTTCCGGTTTTTTGAGCTATCTCGGCACGCTTTTGCCGATGTTCCTCATCCTCGGTGTCTGGCTGTTCTTCATGCGGCAGATGCAGGGCGGTTCGCGCGGCGCGATGGGCTTTGGCAAGTCAAAGGCCAAGCTTTTGACGGAAGCGCACGGCCGCGTGACGTTTGACGACGTCGCAGGTGTGGACGAAGCCAAGCAGGACCTTGAGGAAATCGTGGAATTCCTGCGCGATCCGCAGAAGTTCCAGCGACTCGGCGGCAAGATCCCGCGCGGCGTGCTGCTGGTCGGCCCTCCAGGTACTGGTAAGACGCTACTGGCGCGCTCCGTCGCGGGTGAAGCTAATGTGCCGTTCTTCACCATTTCCGGTTCTGACTTTGTGGAAATGTTCGTCGGCGTCGGCGCAAGCCGCGTGCGTGACATGTTCGAGCAGGCCAAGAAGAATGCGCCGTGCATCATCTTCATCGACGAAATCGACGCTGTCGGTCGTCATCGCGGCGCCGGTCTTGGCGGTGGCAATGACGAACGCGAACAGACGCTGAACCAGCTGCTGGTCGAGATGGACGGCTTCGAGGCAAATGAAGGCATCATCCTCATCGCCGCCACCAACCGTCCGGACGTTCTCGATCCCGCACTTCTGCGTCCTGGCCGTTTCGACCGTCAGGTCGTCGTGCCGAACCCGGATATCGTCGGCCGTGAGCGCATCCTCAAGGTTCACGTTCGCAACGTGCCGCTGGCTCCGAATGTCGATCTCAAGGTTCTGGCACGTGGCACCCCCGGTTTCTCGGGCGCTGACTTGATGAACCTCGTCAACGAAGCCGCCCTGATGGCTGCTCGCCGTAACAAGCGCGTGGTTACCATGCAGGAGTTCGAGGACGCCAAGGACAAGATCATGATGGGTGCGGAACGCCGCTCCTCCGCCATGACCGAAGCGGAAAAGAAACTGACCGCTTACCACGAGGCGGGGCATGCGATTACCGCGCTGAAGGTTGCTTTGGCTGATCCGCTGCACAAGGCGACAATTATTCCGCGTGGCCGTGCACTCGGCATGGTCATGCAGTTGCCTGAAGGTGACCGCTACTCCATGAGTTACAAATGGATGGTGTCGCGTCTGGTGATCATGATGGGTGGCCGCGTTGCCGAGGAGTTGACCTTCGGCAAGGAAAACATCACCTCCGGCGCATCTTCGGACATCGAGCAGGCCACCAAGCTTGCCCGCGCCATGGTAACGCAATGGGGCTTTTCCGACGCTCTCGGCCAGGTCGCCTATGGTGAAAACCAGCAGGAAGTCTTCCTTGGCCATTCCGTCTCGCAGTCCAAGAATGTCTCCGAGGCAACGGCTCAGACGATCGACACCGAAGTCCGCCGCCTGATCGACGAGGCCTATACAGAGGCACGTCGTATCCTGACGGACAATCACGACGGGTTCGTTGCTATTGCCGAGGGTCTTCTGGAATACGAAACCCTCACTGGCGACGAGATCAAGGCTTTGCTGAGGGGCGAGAAGCCGGCACGCGATCTGGGTGACGATTCTCCTGGCAGCCGCGGCTCGGCTGTTCCGAAAGCAGGCACCAAGAAGGACGGCCCAAGCGAAGTCAAGGGTGACGGCGAAGCCAAGGGCGACGGCGAGGCTGAAGGCGGCATGGAGCCACAGCCGCACTGATTGCCTGGCCAAGACGACTATTGAAAAAGGCCATCCGGTTTTCCGGGTGGCCTTTTCAGTTTGGTAACAAGATATAAGCCATTTTTGCTGTAATTTACGTGCTGTTTATCGTGGTTTGTGGCATTTAGCCAAAAACGCTTCCGGTAGTTTTATGCTATGCCGGAATGCCCGAAAGATTTGGAGTTCAAATGGCACGCCGTTATTTCGGAACCGATGGTATCCGCGGACAATCGAACGTCTTCCCCATGACGCCGGATCTGGCGATGCGTGTGGGCATTGCGGTCGGAACGATCTTCCGCCGGGGCCATCATCGCCATCGTGTCGTGATCGGCAAGGATACCCGGCTTTCGGGCTACATGCTGGAAAACGCGCTGGTCGCAGGTTTCACCGCGGCCGGCCTTGATGTCTTCCTGCTCGGGCCCATTCCAACCCCCGCTGTTGCCATGCTGACCCGCTCGCTGCGGGCCGATATCGGCGTAATGATATCGGCGTCGCACAACCCATTTTCCGATAATGGAATCAAGCTTTTCGGACCCGACGGATACAAGCTTTCCGACGAGCTTGAGCTGGAAATCGAAGATCTTCTCGACAAGGATCTCTATGCCCAGCTCGCCAAGCCGAGCGAGATCGGACGCGCCAAGCGCGTGGATGGCGATATCTACCGCTATATCGAATTCGTCAAACGTACCCTGCCGCGTGATGTGACGCTGAGCGGGCTCAGGATCGCCATCGACTGTGCCAATGGCGCTGCCTACAAGGTGGCTCCCGCAGCACTCTGGGAACTGGGCGCCGAAGTCGTTACCATCGGCAACGAGCCGAACGGCATCAATATCAATCTCGAATGCGGCTCCACCCACCCGGAAGCCCTGCAGAAAAAGGTGCATGAGGTGCGGGCCGATATCGGCATCGCGCTCGATGGCGATGCGGACCGTGTCATCATCGTCGACGAACGCGGCGAGATCGTTGATGGCGACCAGCTCATGGCGGTGATTGCCGACAGCTGGGCTTCCGACAATACCCTGCGTGGTGGCGGCATCGTCGCAACCGTGATGTCCAATCTCGGTCTTGAGCGTTTCCTTGGCGACAAGGGTCTCACCCTTGCCCGCACCAAGGTGGGCGACCGTTATGTTGTCGAACATATGCGCAACCACAATTTCAACGTCGGCGGTGAGCAGTCCGGCCACATCGTATTGTCGGATTACGGCACGACTGGCGATGGGCTGGTGGCAGCTTTGCAGGTTCTCGCCAAGGTCAAACGTTCGGGCCTCACCGTCAGCGAGGTTTGCCGCAAGTTCGAGCCGGTGCCGCAGCTTTTGAAGAACGTCCGTATTTCCGGCGGCAAGCCATTGGAAAATCCGATCGTGCAGCAGGCGATCGCCGATGCGGAAAGCGCATTGGCCAATAATGGCCGCCTCGTTATCCGCCCCTCCGGTACGGAGCCTTTGATCCGCGTCATGGCGGAGGGCGACGATAGTGCGAAGGTGGAGCAGATCGTCAACGATCTCGTAGGGGTCATCACCAATGCCCGCTCGGCTGCATAAATTGCGCCACCAAATGTGAAAAGAAAAAGCCGGCTTTCGAGTCGGCTTTTTCTTTGAGTATTGCCTAATAAATATAGTGAATGATCGTGGTTAATCGGGACTTAACCATTTTACGCCAATCTCCGTGACTGAACAGTTCACTGGCATTTGCTGCCGCAACGGCAGGTGCCTCTTCTGGAGTGGAAGTCATGAAAAACGCTTTGGCCGGCATTCTGGCCGTTCTGATGACCGGCACGAGCGCCTTCGCTGCCGATCTTTATCAAGCTGAACCTGCGCCTGCCTATGTCGAGGCACCCGAAGTGCAGATCACGCAGGCAAGTGGTTGGTATCTGCGCGGCGACGTCGGTTATTCCTTCAACAAGCTTCGCGGCGCCAACTATTATCAGGGTGGACCGGGTGGTTATCTCGCCGATTTCGATACGGCTAATGTCAAGGATAGCTACATCGTCGGCGCCGGTGTCGGTTATCAGTTCAACAACTATTTCCGCAGTGACGTAACCTTCGATTACATGGGTAAATCGGATTTCCGCGGGTCTACCATCGGCGGCTGTGGTTCCGTGCCCGGTCCCTGCGTTTCAGCGGATCTCAGCTCGCTTAGAGCATACACGCTGATGGCAAACGCCTATGTCGATCTTGGTACCTATGGCCGCATCACGCCTTATGTTGGCGGCGGTATCGGCGGCTCCTACGTCAAATGGGATAAGCTGCGCAATACTTCGTGCAGCACCAACGGCCTTGGCTGCGACCCGACCACCGAACATGGCGGCAGAGGCAAGTGGCGCTTCGCCTATGCCCTGATGGCCGGTGCATCGATCGATGTTACCTGTAATCTGAAGGCAGATGTCGGTTATCGCTTCCGCCAGATCAACAAGGGCGACATGTTCGATTTTGCGAATGGTGGCGGTCCTGGCCGCGACAAGGGTCTGTATTCGCATGAGGTTCGCGTCGGTGGCCGTTATGTCTTTAACGGCTGCGATACCGCGCAATACATGCCGCCTGCCGATATTCCGCTGCAGCCTGCCGTTTATAAATAAACGTCACGCCCGACTGTTAGCTTCAAGCCGCTCGCATCCTCCTCCGGTGCGGGCGGTTTTTGTTTTCAGCGGTATCCAGTTCGTCGCATGACGCATATGGACTAAAATTCTCATGCGTAGCGACATATTCCGCTTGACGGAGGCCGGTGAGAGGAATAGCAACGGCGTCAGGACACCTCTCCCTAACGAGAGGCGCCTATCTGAAAGGGTAGTCAAATGACAGATATAGTGAAGCCGGACCTCCGTCCGGGCAATACGCATTTTTCTTCTGGTCCCTGCTCGAAGCGCCCCGGTTGGTCGCTAGATGCTCTCTCCGATGCACCGCTCGGTCGCTCGCATCGCGCCAAGGTTGGCAAAGCCAAGCTGAAGCAGGCCATCGATCTCACCCGTGAAATTCTCAATGTTCCCGCCGATTATCGCATCGGTATTGTTCCCGCGTCTGACACCGGCGCCGTTGAAATGGCCCTTTGGTCGCTGCTCGGTGAACGCGGTGTCGATATGCTTGCCTGGGAAAGCTTCGGTGCCGGCTGGGTTACCGATGTCGTCAAGCAGCTGAAGCTGAAGGACGTACGCAAGTTGGAGGCCGATTACGGCCTGCTGCCGAACCTGGCAGAAGTCGATTTCGACCGCGATGTGGTTTTCACCTGGAACGGCACCACCTCCGGTGTCCGCGTTCCCAATGCCGATTTCATTCCTGCTGACCGCAAGGGTCTGACGATCTGCGATGCCACCTCGGCGGCCTTCGCGCAGGATATGGACTTTGCAAAGCTCGACGTCGTCACCTTCTCCTGGCAGAAGGTTCTGGGCGGCGAGGGTGGCCACGGCGTCATCATTCTTTCGCCGCGCGCTGTCGAGCGTCTCGTGAGTTACGCGCCGGCATGGCCGCTGCCGAAAATCTTCCGCATGGTCTCCGGCGGCAAGCTCATCGAAGGCATCTTCACTGGCGAAACCATCAACACCCCGTCCATGCTCTGCGTTGAGGATTATATCGACGCGCTGCTGTGGGCGAAGAACCTTGGTGGCCTGAAGGCGCTGATTGGCCGTGCTGATGCTAATGCCAAGGTCATCTACGACTTTATCGAGAAGAACGACTGGATCGCCAACCTGGCCGTCAAGCCGGAAACCCGCTCCAACACCTCCGTCTGCCTGAAGATCGTCGATCCCGACGTACAGGCGCTGGATGCTGCTGCGCAGGCGGATTTCGCCAAGGGCATCGTTGCCCTGCTTGAAAAGGAAAATGTCGCCCTTGATATCGGCGCTTACCGTGACGCACCGTCCGGTCTGCGCATCTGGGCCGGCGCAACCATCGAGACGGCCGATATGGAAGCCGTCATGCCCTGGCTCACCTGGGCCTACCAGACGCAGAAGGCAACACTTTCCAAGGCTGCCGCCTGATTTTGATACCGGCCCTGCGTTGATGCAGGGCCGCCGATTTCCCGCTTTTAAAACTGCACCGTTTTTCAAGGAGCCCCTGAACCATGGCACCTCGCGTACTCGTATCCGACGAACTGTCGGAAACCGCCGTCCAGATTTTCCGTGATCGTGGCGTCGAAGTCGATTTCCAGCCGAAACTCGGCAAGGACAAGGACAAGCTGGCTGAAATCATCGGCAATTACGATGGTCTTGCCATTCGTTCCGCCACGAAGGCGACCGAAAAGCTGATCGAAGCGGCGACCAATCTCAAGGTCATCGGCCGCGCCGGCATCGGCGTCGATAACGTCGATATCCCGGCCGCTTCGCGCCGTGGTATCATCGTCATGAACACGCCGTTCGGCAACTCTATCACCACTGCCGAACATGCGATTGCGCTGATGTTCGCCGTCGCGCGTCAGCTTCCGGCTGCCGATAGCTCCACGCAGGCGGGTAAGTGGGAAAAGTCGAAATTCATGGGTGTCGAAATCACCGGCAAGACGCTCGGCGTCATCGGTGCCGGCAACATCGGCTCCATCGTCTGCTCGCGCGCACTTGGCCTGAAGATGCACGTTCTGGCCTACGATCCCTTCCTGTCGCCGGAGCGCGCGCAGGAAATGGGCGTGACGAAGGTTGAGCTGGACGAGCTGTTGGCGCAGGCCGATTTCATCACCCTGCATGTGCCGATGACCGACAAGACACGCGGCATCCTCAATGCCGAAAACCTTGCCAAGACCAAGAAGGGCGTACGTATCGTCAATTGCGCCCGTGGCGGTCTGGTGGATGAGGCGGCTCTTGCCGACGCCATCAAGTCCGGCCATGTCGCCGGTGCAGGCTTTGACGTTTTCGAAGTCGAGCCCGCCACCGAAAGCCCGCTTTTTGGTCTTCCCAATGTCGTCTGCACGCCGCATCTCGGCGCTTCGACCACGGAAGCACAGGAAAACGTTGCACTTCAGGTTGCCGAGCAGATGTCGGATTATCTGGTCAAGGGTGCCGTCTCCAACGCCATCAACATGCCATCGATCACGGCGGAAGAAGCACCGCGCCTGAAGCCCTTCATCCGTCTGGCGGATGTTCTCGGCTCCTTCGTCGGTCAGGTGCAGGAAAGCGCCACCAAGGAAATCGAAATCCTTTATGATGGCGCAACCGCCAACATGAACACCAAGGCGCTGACCAGCGCGTTGCTGGCGGGCCTTATCCGCAGCCAAGTTGCGGATGTGAACATGGTTTCCGCGCCTGTTATGATCAAGGAAAAGGGCGTTATCCTGTCCGAGGTCAAGCGTGACAAGACCGGCGTTTACGACGGTTACATCAAGTTGACGGTCAAGACTGAAAACCAGGTTCGCTCGGTTGCTGGTACGGTGTTCTCGGATGGCAAGCCGCGCTTCATCCAGATCAAGAACATCAACATGGATGCGGATGTTGGATCGCACATGATCTACATCACCAACACCGACGTTCCCGGCATGATCGGCTTCATGGGCACCACGCTTGGTGAGGCTGGCGTCAACATTGCCAACTTCCAGCTCGGTCGTGAAAAGGAAGGCGGCGACGCCATCGCGCTTCTTTATGTCGATGGTCCGGTTTCCGAAGACGTGCTGGACAAGCTGCGCGCCAACCCGGCAATCCGCCAGGTCAGGCCGCTGACATTCAACATCGACTGATACCTATCGTTCCTCCCAAGGGGACAATAAGGGCCGGTGCAGGGGAAACCCTGTGCCGGTTTTTTTGTTTCTGAACCGCCGGTTTCACCGAAATGTGTGCGTGTTTCTCTCTCTGGTTGCATATCACGAAAAATTTAAGGCGGGCATACTAAAAATGATGATCATGAGTTGCTATATCGCGTGCTGATATGCCGCTCATGGGAGGGTGGCCAACAGGAGATAGTGATGTTTGCTGCCTTTCGGCGCTTCAAAGGTTTGTTCGCAGTCGCCGCGCTTGGTATCGCGGTATCTTTCGTAGCCGTCGATATGGCGGAAGCACGCCGTGCGAGCGGCGGTTTCGGTAGCCGCGGCACAAGGACTTTTTCCGCGCCGCCGTCGACCAGCACCGCCCCCGGCCAGACCGCGCCGATCAACCGTAGCATGACTCCTAACACCCAGCAGAACCAGGCGACGCCCGGTGCTGCACAGCCGGCGCGTCCCGGTGCGCAGGCACCGCAGCAGAGCCGTGGCCTGTTTGGCGGCATGATGGGTGGCTTGATGGGCGGACTGCTGATGGGTGGCCTGTTCGGCATGCTCATGGGCGGCGGTTTCGGCGGCATGGCCGGTTTCTTCGGTATGTTGCTGCAGGTGGCGCTGATTGGCCTTCTGGTCATGTTCGCCATGCGCTTCTTCGCATCGCGCCGTCAGGGCCAGCCGGCTTTCGGTGGCGCAGGCGGATCGCAGCGCACGGATCATTCCGGCTCCTCCTTTAATGGCGGCCCGCAGGCAGGTCCTTCCGCATCCTCATTCAAGATTCCGAAGATCGGCGCGCTTGCAGGTGCTGCAGGCGGCGCAGCCGCGGCCACTGCAGCAACCGCAAAGCCGGTGGCACATGCCAATGCAATGTCCGAAGGTGACGAAATTGGCATTACCCAGAGCGATCTCGAAGTCTTCCAGAAAATGCTGCAGGATGTTCAGGCTGCCTATGGCGCTGAAGATTACGGCACGTTGCGCAAGCTGACGACGCCGGAAGCCATGTCCTATCTTGCTGAGGAACTGAGCGACAACGCGACGAGCGGCGTGAAAAACGACGTGCGCGACGTCACGCTGCTGCAGGGCGACGTTGCCGAAGCCTGGCACGAAGAAGGCCAGGACTATGCAACGGTAGCCATGCGCTACTCCGCCATCGACATTATGCGCGACCGCACTTCCGGCAAGGTGATCGAAGGGGACGAGCAGCATCCGTCCGAAGCGGTGGAAATGTGGACCTTCGTGCGCCGTGGCGGTAACGACAACTGGCAGGTCGCCGCCATTCAGGCCGCTGCCTGAGACGACGCGTAGTCTTGTCTGAATGAAACAGCCCGGAGGTTTTACCAACCTCCGGGCTTTTGCGTACCGCGATGCGTGATGCCTCGACATTGTCTTTCGTCGATAATTCAGTGATCGCGGTGGCAGATCACAACTCTCCAAAAAAATGACTGATAAATCTAACGGGTGATATCTGTATCGTCCCGCGAGTGGCTGTCCGCGTTTTCCCTGCCATGCAGGGGTTTGCGCCCTCTTCGTCGAGGTGTGGCGCTGACGCATAGCTCTTTTGCTCCACGGAATTGCCGTTTTTCATTCATCCGGTGTTCAGTCCGCGCATCCTAACCAGCATGCGTACACGTCAATGTTACTTTTCGCGCCGGTTCTAAACCGCTTTGGGAAGGGAACCACAGGCGCAAAACAGCGTTGACAATCCAATTCCCGGCCCGCCTCCCGCAAGCCGGGCTGGGTGGCCGGGCAATGCACGGCCCGCGAGAACGGAGAGCTATCGAGATGAAACGCTTTGACCTGATCGACGGGATGCGTGGTTACTTCCTCGTCTTCATGCTGATCAACCATCTGGTGTTTGCAGGCGGTTTCTGGCTGGTGGAAATCAATCACCGCCAGTTTGCCTTCGTGGAAGACGCGCAGGGCTTCGTCTTTCTGTCCGGTCTGCTGATCGGCATGGTCTATGCCCGCAAGATGATGAAATATGGATATGATGCCGGCAAACAGATGATCTGGAACCGAGCGATGGAGCTCTATCGCTATGCGATGGGTCTCGTCATCGCCGTGCTGTTCTTCCGCATGGTCATCCCGCATGCGCCGTACATCTGGTACAACTGGCTGGGCATGACGTCGTTCGACGATCCGCTGCGTCTGGCGGCGATTGCCACATTCCTCTTCCAGCCGACATTCATGGATATTCTGCCGCAGTACATTGTTTACATGCTGTTCGCACCCGTCCTCGTTAAACTCTGCCTCGACGGCAAATGGGCTTATGTCATGGCAGGCTCGCTGCTGGTCTGGATGGCCGGCCAGCTCGGTCTTCAGCAGATCGTGACGACGCCGCTCAATGAACTCGTAAAGGGTGCCGACGAGCAGGGTATCCGTGTTAGCTTCAACCTTCTCGGTTGGCAGCTTGTGTTCTACTCGGCGCTGGTGCTGGGCGCGATGACGGCGCAGAACCGCATTCCGTGGAAGGCGATCTTCTCACCGCAACAAACGTGGCTTCCGAAGGCGGCACTTCTCATCTGCCTGTTTTTCATGCCGCTTCGTATTGCAACCGCCTGGGGCCTGATGCCGGAATTCGTGATGGGCAAGTTCTCCACCATGGAAATCCGCGCCGATTTCGGCCCGGTCTACCTCATCAATTTCCTTGCTGTTGGTGTGGGTCTCACTTGGCTGGTGATCGCCGGTCCGAAGCATCACCGCCCGATCGTTCGCTCGATTGCGGAGGGCGTGATCTGGGTGCTCTCGCTGAAATTCCTGCAGCTGCTCGGCCGCCATTCGCTTCAGGTCTATGTCTGGCACGTGGCTATCGTCTATGGCGTCTATTATCTGGATGGCCGTACGGCCGAACTGTCGCAGGTCAGCAAGACGCTGATTGCCCTTACCGCAATAGGCTTGCTGGCTTTGCCGGCCCTGTGGAGGGAGCGCGACAAGTGGATTGGCAGCAGCGGCCAGAAGACGGCGGGCGCTTAACAACCGGTCACCACCTCACTCTGATGGCTTTACGGGGCGGTTTTCCGCCCCGTACTTGCGTGCGCGGCCATTCCTTTCTATATGCAGCCCTTAAATCCGCATGATGGCGAGGCAGGACAGTCTTTTTCGACTAAGGCTTCCCGCAGCGGATGACCGACAGGCGGCGGGGCCTTTACCCCCGTTATGACTGACGATGGGAAAAAACGTGAATACGCTCGATTTTGACAAGAGGCCGGAAGACACCCGGATCGTTGTCGCCATGTCCGGTGGCGTCGATTCTTCGGTTGTGGCCGGTATCCTCAAGCGCGAGGGCTATGACGTCCTCGGCATAACTCTCCAGCTTTACGACCACGGTGCGGCTGTGCACCGCGCCGGCTCCTGCTGTGCGGGACAGGATATTGACGATGCGCGCAGGGTCTGCGAAACGCTCGGCATTCCCCACTATGTGCTGGATTATGAAGCGCGGTTCCGCGAAACCGTCATCAATCCCTTTGCCGAAGCCTATGCGATGGGTGAAACGCCGATCCCCTGCGTTGCCTGCAACCAGACGGTAAAATTCGCCGATCTGCTCGCCACTGCTCAGGAACTCGGCGCAGATGCGCTGGCGACCGGCCACTACATCCGCTCGCGTCCCAATCCCGTTGCCGGCCAACCGGGACGCCGCGCGCTCTATCGCCCGATCGATAGCGATCGTGACCAGAGCTGGTTCCTGTTTGCAACGACGCAGGAGCAGATCGACTATCTGCGGTTTCCGCTCGGCGGCCTCTCAAAGGCCGAAACACGCGCGCTGGCGGAAGATATGGGTCTCGTCGTCGCCAAGAAGGCCGACAGTCAGGACATCTGTTTCGTACCTCAGGGCAAATATACCGATATCATCAACAAGCTGAAGCCGAATGCGGCGTTGGCGGGCGATATCGTCCATCTGGACGGGCGCGTACTCGGCCGCCATGACGGTATCGTGCATTATACCATCGGTCAGCGCCGGGGTATTGGTGTCGCGACTGGAGAGCCGCTGTACGTCGTGCATCTCGATGCGCGTGGCCGCAGGGTCATCGTCGGTCCGCGGGAGGCGCTGGAGACCCGCCGTGTCTATCTGCGAGACATGAACTGGCTTGGCGATGGCGCGCTTGCGGACGAGGCCCGGCAGGGCTTTGCCTGCTTCGCCAAGGTGCGCTCCACCCGCCCGCCAACCGAAGCGATGTTGCATGCCGATGAAAACGGCATCTACGTGGATTTGATGACCGGCGAGGCGGGTGTCGCTCCCGGTCAGGCCTGCGTGCTCTATTCTGCACCGGGCGCGGATGCCCGCGTTTACGGTGGTGGTTTCATCGAACGTTCGGAACGCTCGGTGGACGCCGAGGCTTCGCTGAAGGCGCTTTTGGAAAAGCCGGTTGCTGCCTGAAACAATTCGGTTTTCACCGCCGTGTGGAAAGCGAATTTTTTGCGCGTCATGCGCTTGACACTTTGGGGAGCGGCACCTTATAAGCCGCTCATCCTGATGGAGCGGACGGTCACATGGCTGTCACGTTTTCCCTGTGGCGGGGTAGCTCAGGTGGTTAGAGCAGCGGAATCATAATCCGCGTGTCGGGGGTTCAAGTCCCTCTCCCGCTACCATTCATCTTCAATGAGAAAAGCAAAGTTTGCGTCGTCTTCTGGACGTACGTTGAGAATTTGCGGCATTCCTCGCACTACCTGTGGCTGGCCGGACGCCAAAAAAAGGGAAACCCGCTTGCCGTATCGAAACAGCCAGCGGGTCTCAACCTTTACCCCCTCCCACAAGGGCGAGCGAACAAAAGCACATCAAATGAATTATGACAAGATCAAGGCGACCATATTGTTGCGGTAGAAGACTCTGTTTGCCAGTTTAGCGGCGGATGGCAGAGAGTAACCACTTCCGTATGCCGCTCGTAAGGGGAGCGGTAAGACACGATATTCTCGTTGCAGCGTAAGGGCGCGCCGGCAGCATACACATTTGCAACGGCACGTGGATGATGGTGCACTTTGTATTTCGGGGCCGTTTCCCTTCCGTAAGTGATCATATCGGCAGCGAAAGAAGCAGCCGGGATGGACAGGACGGCAAATACGGCAACCGCACAAGTTCGTCTGAGATTTATCGACATGAGCTATCCCCTCGCTTTGAACAACGCAGGAAAACGCGATGCGCCCGGAAGCTGTTCCCTGTGCCAAATGGTATTTTCACGGGGTGACAAAAAAATGCCCGCTCGCGGCGGGCAATTCAGAGGGGAACTGAGGTTAGGAGCCTCGCGTCAAGAACGGATATCCTCGCCATAAGTTCCGCCTGATTACATGTCGCCCGATAAAAATCATGCACGCCAAGCCGACAGAGCAGGAGCGGTGTCTTCACAAGCAATCGAAATAACGCAAGTAACTGTGTCCTGGGAAATTTTGGAGCGGGCGAAGGGATTTGAACCCTCGACCCCAACCTTGGCAAGGTTGTGCTCTACCCCTGAGCTACACCCGCTCAAATCCATCGGTCCGGGGTAGTACGCTGAACCGTGGGCCACCGCAATGCGGCGACGGGCGCTATATCGCTCAATCGATTTTGGAATGCAACAGGGAAATGACAAAAACGCGAAAATTTCTTTGAGAAATGCGACAAGCGGCGGAAATGATTGGGAATTTTCGCGCCGTCGCTTTTTCACGCGTTGCCAAGCCGCGGTTGCCCCCTTAATCATGACGGAGAGGATATCGGAATCGGCAAAGGCAGGCGGCAGGATATGGCGGAAAATTCTCCGAAGACGGCAGCGGACTTGTTAGCGTTTCTGGACGGGCTCGGCATCGAGCATAAGACAAAACAGCATGAGCCGGTCTACACCGTTGCCGAATCCCAGTCATTGCGTGATCTAATTCCGGGCGGCCACACGAAGAACCTTTTTGTGAAGGACAAGAAGGATCAATATTTCGTTCTGACCGTTGAGGAGAACGCGGTCGTCGATCTGAAAAGCGTTCACAAGACGATTGGCGCGGCAAGCCGCGTATCCTTCGGCAGGCCGGAAAAAATGCTTGAATATCTGGGTGTCGTGCCGGGATCTGTCACGGTTTTCGGCGCCATCAACGACACGGGTGGGCAGGTCACCTTCGTACTCGACAGCGATCTTCTGGAAAACGAGCTTATCAACGGTCACCCGCTTTCCAACGACCAGACGACGACGATAGGAAACAAAGACCTCATTCGCTTCCTGGAGGCGACCGGCCACACGCCGCTTGTCTTGAAAGTCAGCGAGTGAGATACGATCTTTGCTTCAACCAAGACAATACGACAGAGATTACGGGAGACCGGCATGAGCGGCACGAACAATCCTTACGGCAGTTCCTATGGCGGGCAGATGTCCGGCAACGCACAATATAGCGGGGAGCTGAACGGCGCGTCTTCCGGACACATCAAGGACACCACAACGGCGGCCTTCTCCAAGGATGTTCTCGAGGAATCGCGCCACCAGCCGGTTCTGGTGGATTTCTGGGCACCGTGGTGCGGCCCATGCAAGCAGCTGACGCCGGTTCTCGAAAAGGCAGTAAACGAGGCGAATGGCCGCGTGAAGCTTGTGAAACTGAATATCGACGATCACCCGTCTATTCCAGGACAACTCGGCATCCAGTCCATTCCCGCTATCGTCGCTTTCCTGGATGGCAGGCCGGTGGATGGCTTCATGGGCGCGGTACCGGAAAGCCAGATCAAGCAGTTCATCGACAAGATCGCCGGACCTGATGCGGGTGATCCGAAGGCTGAGATCGAAGCGGTTCTGGCAGAGGCAAAGCAGCTTCTGGCGGATGGCGATCATAATGGCGCGGCACAATTGTTCGGCGCGGTTATGCAGGCCGATCCCGAAAACGCCGCCGCAATCGCTGGTATTGCCGAATGCATGATTGCCGTTGGACAATATGAACGGGCAAGCGAACTCCTCTCGTCCCTGCCGGCGGAAGTGGCCGCAGATGCTGGCATTCAGCTAGTCTCGAAAAAGATCGCGCAATATGAAGAAGCCCGCAAGATTGGCGACCCGGTGGCGCTGGAACGTGATCTCGCGCTCGATCCCGATAATTACGAGGCTCGTGTGAAGCTTGCCAAGGTCCTCAATGCTCAAGGGCGGCGGGATGAGGCAGCGGATCATCTGCTCTATGTCATGCGCAAGGACAGAACCTTTGATGATGACGGCGCGCGCCGCCAGCTTCTGGAGTTTTTCGAGGCCTGGGGCTTCAAGGATCCGGCAAGTGTGGCCGGGCGCCGGAAGCTTTCGGCGATCTTGTTTTCGTAATGCGGGCATATCCCGGCCATGGCGGTTGATCCGCCGGCCGGGCAGCGGTGAACAGGGGGCTTGATCCCATGCATGTCGGAAATGCGAGATATGTGAAGAACAATGATTTGCCGGAAACTGTGCCGGTATTTCCATTGTCGGGCGCGTTGCTTTTGCCGGAAGGCCACCTGCCGCTCAATGTCTTCGAGCCTAGATACCTCGCCATGATCGATATGGCACTGGCCGGCCACCGGGTCATCGGCATGGTGCAGCCGGCCCTTCACGTCATTGAGGGGGGGCATGATGGTGGTCCTTTGAGCGCTGTCGGATGTCTTGGTCGCATCACTTCCTTTTCGGAAACCGGGGATGGGCGTTATGTCATTTCGCTCACCGGCATCTGCCGCTTCCGCCTGCTGGAAGAGGTCGATGTGGGCAAACCCTATCGCAGTTTCCGGCACGCGCCCTTCATCGCCGATCTTTCCGGCGAGTATGATGAGGACGCTGTGGACCGCGAAAATCTGCTGCGGGTATTCCGTGCGTTTCTGGATGCGAACCAGCTGGAAGCTGATTGGGAAAGCGTGGAGCGCGCAGGCAATCGTGTCCTCGTCAATTCGCTTTCCATGATGTCTCCCTTTGGTCCCGCCGAAAAGCAGGCGCTGCTGGAAGCGCCTGACCTGAGGACGCGGGCCGAAACATTGATCGCCATCACCGAGATCGTTCTTGCCCAGGGCTCGGGCGAGGCCGGTACTGTGCTGCAGTAGGATCGCCGCCATGGACGACAGGATGAGCAATGCCGATCCCAAGCTGCTTGAGCTGCTGGTCTGCCCCTTGACGAAGGGACGTCTTTCCTACGATCGCGCCCGCAACGAGCTTGTGTCAGAAAGCGCAGGGCTCGCCTACCCGATCCGCGACGGGGTGCCGATCATGCTGATTTCCGAAGCGCGCAAATTAGAAGACTAGCGTTAGCCCTGCCTGCCGCTCTCTCCACAGTGTCACGTCGCAAATTGACGATGATGCGTTGACAACCGTGCGTGGATTTGACCAGAGTCCCGCCCGACATGTCTGTTGCGGGGAGAAAACTGATGTCGTTGCGCGCGCTCGTCCGGATCTCGTTGATTGCGGTCTCAACCGCCATTACTTTTATTCCAGCTGTGGCGGCGGAACCTTCCCGCAAGGTGGTTACCACCAAAAATGGCGATTATTTCGGGTTCGATCTCAGAACCGAGCAGAATGTCTCGCTTGAGCAGTGCGGCGAGATTTGCGTCGGCGATACCGCCTGCAAGGCGTTCACCTACAATCCCAAGGTGCAATGGTGTTTCCTTAAATCGGATTTCAATCAGCTCAATGCCTTCCCCGGTGCCGTCGCCGGCAAGATCGTGCAGGTTGTCGCTGAAGCCGATATCGGTGCACCGCAGCGTCTTTCTTTCGTGACTGATAGCCTGCAGCAGGAAGCGCGCCGGCTGAAATCGGGCCTTGCGGCAAGCGCGGAGCAGGAGAGCCAGGGACTGGAGAACCTGCTGCAAACGGCAAGGCAGCAGGCGGCAGCCGACGCGATCGAAACCTACAAGGCGGCTCTTGCGATTTCGCCTGATGACGGTGCTCTCTGGGCCGAATTTTCGCAAAGGGCGGCGCAGGTTACCGACAATTACGCGATTGCGGGCCAGGCCGCTTCCGCTGCCATCAATGCCTATCAGTTGAGCCGCACGGTCAGTGCCCGCACCGAGGCGTTGAACCGGCTGGCCCAGGCTTTCGAAAAGACCCAGAATTATCGTGCGGCCCTTAATGCCTATAAGGAGAGCCTCACACTTTCCGATAATGCGCAGACGAAGGCGGCCTATGCCGATCTGCGCACGCGCCAGGGATTCCGCGTCATCAACAATACGATTGATACGGATAGTGTCAGCCCGCGCGCATGCGTGCAGTTTTCCGAACCGCTGGTGAAGAACGGTGTCGATTATTCCTCTTTCGTCACATTGGATGGTGCTGCACCCAAGGCGATCGAGGCGAAGGGCAGTGAGATTTGCGTCGAGGGGCTGACCCATGGTCAGCGTTACAAGATTGCGTTCCGCGCCGGCCTGCCGTCCTCGGTGGAAGAACCGCTGGAAAAGCAGGTCGATCTCGATATCTACGTGCGTGACCGTGCAGCGAGCGTCCGCTTCACTGGCGAGAACTTCGTGCTGCCGGGCACGGCGCGGCGCGGCATTCCCATCGTTTCGGTCAATGCCGAGAAGGCCGATCTGAAGCTTTACCGTATTGGCGACCGTAACATCACGTCGGTCTTGGCAAACTCGCAGTTTTTGACGCAGATGGACGGTTACAACGCCGACCGTATTGAAAACGAGCTCGGCGAGCTGGTCTGGCAAGGTTCGATAGACATTCAGCCGGACCTCAACAAGGACGTAGTGACGAGCTTTCCGGTGGACGAAGCCTTGCCGGAGCGGAAGCCCGGCATCTATGTGCTGACCGCCGTACCGCCCGGCACCGCACCGGAGACATGGGATTCGCGCGCCACGCAGTGGTTCCTCGTTTCCGATACGGGCATCACCACCTATGCCGGCACCGATGGCCTGAACGTATTCGTGCGCTCGCTCGGCAGCGCCGCACCGCTTGGCGGGGTGGACTTGCAATTGCTCGCCAAGAACAACGAAGTGCTCGGCACGGCAAAGACGGATGCAGACGGCAGGGCAGTATTTTCGGCAGGCCTGATGCGTGGCACAGCGGCGCAGGCGCCAGCCATCCTCACAGCGCGCAACGGCGACAAGGACTACGTCTTTCTGGACATGACGCGCGCCGGTTTCGATCTTTCCGACCGTGGCGTGACTGGGCGCGCGGCCCCCGGCGCTATCGACGTGTTCAGCTGGACAGAGCGCGGCATCTACCGCGCCGGCGAGACCGTGCACGCGGCAGCGCTGGCCCGTGATGTTGACGGCAAGGCGATCGAGGATCTGCCGCTAACCTTCATCTTCTCGCGCCCTGATGGCGTCGAGGACCGGCGTTTCGTGAGCGACGGCAAGGCGCTCGGTGGCCATGCGGTCGATCTGCCCTTGCAGGCGAATGCCATGCGCGGCACCTGGACGCTGCGCATTCATACCGATCCGAAAACGGCTGCGATCAGCGAAAAGAGCTTTCTGGTCGATGATTTCGTGCCTGATCGCACCGAATTTGATCTCTCCAGCAAGGTGAAACAGATCGAGCCGGGCGCGGAAACGGCAATCGACGTCGATGGCCGTTATCTCTACGGCGCGCCCGCAGCTGGCCTGACGCTGGAAGGTGAGGTCGCCGTCAAGCCGACCCGGACGAGTACCGACTTCGAGGGTTATTTCTTCGGTCTGGCCGATGAGGAAAGCGAAGAGGAAAATCGCACCGCGCTTGCCGATCTGCCGGCGCTGGACGAAGAAGGCAAGGCAAGCTTCAATGTCGATCTGACCGATTTGCCTTCCACCACGCAGCTGCTTTCCGCCAACATCATCGTTCGGATGCGCGAGGCCGGTGGCCGCGCCGTCGAACGATCTCTGACGCTGCCGGTGAAGGCGCAAGCACCTGTCATCGGCATCAAACCGCAGTTTTCGGGTGATCTCGCCCAGAATTCCGTTGGCCGTTTCCACATTATCGGCGTGACAGCTGATGGCGCGAAACAGGCGATGAGTGGCCTCAGCTGGAAGCTCATCAAGGTAGAGCGAAACTATCAATGGTATCGTCAGGGTAACTCCTGGCGGTACGAACCGGTGGAATATACCAAACAGACCGAAACCGGCACGGTTTCCGTCGATGCCAATGGCGGTGAGATTTCCGTGCCTGTCACCTGGGGCCGCTACAGGCTGGAAGTGGAAGGTGCCGGCAATGGCGCACCGGTTTCGAGCGTCGAATTCGATGCTGGTTTCTACGTCGAGGCAAGCTCGACAGAGACGCCGGATGCGCTGGAAATCGCGCTGGACAAACAAAACTACAAGATCGGCGATACCGCAAAACTCAAGGTATCGTCGCGTTTTGCCGGTCAGCTGATGGTCACGTCAGGTTCGGAAAAGCTGATTTCCGTGCAGAATGCTGAGATCGGTGAGGATGGCGGCGAGATCGACATTCCCGTTACCGAGGAATGGGGCGCGGGGGCGTATGTGACGGCCACGCTGTTCCGTCCGGGCGATGCGCAGGAAAGCCGCATGCCGATGCGCGCCATAGGCATCAAGTGGCTTGCCGTCGATCCCGCCGAGCGCAAGCTTGCGGTAACGCTAGGCGCGCCGCAGAAGACGCTGCCGCGCCAGCCGCTTGAAATTCCGATCAGTGTCGCTGGCGCGGGCGTGGGCGAAAAGGCCTATGTCATCGTCGCGGCTGTGGATGTCGGCATATTGAACCTCACCCGCTATGAACCGCCGAAGCCGGATGAATGGTATTTCGGTCAGCGACGGCTGGGGCTGGAAATCCGCGACCTCTATGGCCGCCTGATCGACGGCTCGCTTGGCGCCACCGGTCGCCTGAGAACGGGCGGTGATGGCGGGGGCGCAGCACTGCAGGGCAGCCCGCCCACCGAAAAGCTCGTGGCCTTCTTCTCGGGACCTGTCGAACTTGACGCAGACGGCAAGGCGACGGTGAGCTTCGATATTCCTCAGTTCAACGGCACGGCCCGCATCATGGCTGTCGCCTGGACGAAGACTGGCGTGGGACATGCGGTCTCCGATGCCGTCATTCGAGATCCCGTGGTGGTGACGGCCAGTGCACCGAAGTTCCTCGCGCCCGGCGATGTCTCGCAATTGCGGCTCGATATCGCCAATACCGATGGTGAGGCCGGCGACTACCGGCTGGATGTGACCAGCAACACGGCACTTACGGTCGATCAGGGTGAGATGTCGCAGACCCTGGCACTGCAAAAGGGCGGCAAGTCGTCGCTGACCGTGCCGTTGACAGGCGAACAGCCGGGCAATGGCGCAATCACCATCAAGGTCTCCAATGCTGCCGGTCTTTCGCTGGAGCAGGTATTGAATGTTCCCGTGCGTCCAGCCGTTCTGCCGGTCACGACGCGGCGTGAAATCAAGATCGCGCCCAATAGCAGCCTGACGATAAATGGCGACCTTCTGGCCGATAGCATGCTTCTCGGTTCGTCCGTCGCCGTCAACGTCACACGCTCGCCAGCCTTCGATATTCCGGCGCTGGTGATGATGCTCGACAAATATCCTTACGGCTGCGCCGAGCAGACGACGAGCCGCGCGTTGCCGCTGCTTTATCTCTCGGAAATGACCAAGGATAGCGGCATTGCCGAGGACCCGGATACCCGCCGCCGCGTGCAGGAGGCGATCTACCGGGTGCTGTCCTTCCAGTCGAGTTCCGGCAGTTTCGGCCTCTGGTCTCCCGGTTACGGAGATCTGTGGCTGGATGCCTATATCAGCGACTTCCTGACCCGTGCGCGCGAGCAGGGTTACGATGTTCCCGAACAGGCGATGGTGCAGGCTTTGAGCAACCTGCAAAACGGTCTTTCCTACGATAGCAACGTCAAGGATCGCGGCAACGAGATCGCCTATTCGCTTTACGTTCTGGCGCGCAACCGCAAGGCGGCGATCAACGATCTCAGATATTATGCGGATACGGCGCTTGCCGATTTCCCCACACCGCTTGCCAAGGCGCAGGTTGCCGCAGCCCTTTCGCTTTATGGAGATCAGGCACGCGCGAAGACTGTGTTCGGTGCCTCGCTCGATATGGCGAGCCGTGCCACCAAGGTTAGCTTCGCAAGGGCGGATTACGGTTCCGCCCTGCGTGATGGCGCAGCGACGCTGGCGCTTGCGGCGGAAAGCCGTCCGGTTCCTGCCGTCGTGCCGCAACTTGCAGGTGCCGTGGCGAAGGAATGGGAAAAGAAACCCTATACCAGCACCCAGGAACAGGCATGGATGCTGCTTGCCGCCCGCGCCGTCAAAGGTGAGGACAAGGATATCCGTCTTGATGTGAACGGCGATTTGCAGACCGGTGGTTTCGGCAAGCGGATGAGCGGCGACGAATTGCTGGCGGCACCCTTGAAGATCGCCAACGCGTCGGCTGATCCGGTCACGGCGGTGGTCACCACGGTCGCGCCCCCGGCACAACCGCTTGCCGCCGGTGGCGAGGGCTTCACCATTACCCGTACCTATTATTCCATGGATGGCGAGGAGGTGAACGCGAGCGAGGTGGTGCAGAACGAGCGTTATGTGGCGGTGCTGAATGTCACGCCTAAAAATGACTGGCAAGCACGCATTCTCGTGACTGACCTTCTGCCTTCCGGTTTTGAGATCGACAATCCGAGCCTCGTCAATTCTGCCGCCCTTTCGAATTTCGACTGGTTGCCGGAAACCGAAGCTGCGCATACCGAATTCCGCTACGACCGGTTCGTTGCGGCCTTCGACCGCACGGCTGGCGACAGTTCGGAAATCACGCTGGCCTATGTGGTCCGGGCCGTCACCCCAGGCACTTATGATCATCCGGCGGCCTCGGTCGAGGATATGTACCGGCCGCAATTTTCCGCCCGCACGGCAACGGGCCGCATGGAGGTGCGTTCGGCAACCCCATGAGGCGAAAAAAGGCGATCATCGTCGGCATCGTGTCGGCCGCTCTGCTTGTAGGCGGTGCGGCCTTCGGTCTCGATGCGCTGGACAAGGCCTATCCACCACCGCTGGAGGCTGCGCAGCAGCGGTCCTTCGAGGTGCTGGATAAAGACGGGCGGTTGCTGCGCGCATTTGCGACACCTGATGGCCGCTGGCGGCTGAAAACCAGCGCTGCAGAAGTCGATCCGCAGTTCCTGCGCATGCTGATCGCTTATGAGGACCAGCGTTTTTACAACCATTACGGCATTGACCCGTGGGCGCTGCTGCGCTCCGCCTGGCAATTGGCAAGCAACGGCCGGATCGTCTCCGGCGCCTCGACGCTTTCCATGCAGGTGGCGCGGCTGATCGAACCGCGCACCGACCGGTCGTTTTCGGCGAAGTTTCTGCAGGGATTGCGCGCGCTCCAGATCGAAAGACGGCTCGACAAGGCGGAAATCCTCGATCTTTATCTGAATATCGCGCCTTATGGCGGCAATCTTGAGGGTGTTCGTGCCGCAAGCCTCGCCTGGTTTGGCAAGGAGCCCGCCCGGCTCGACACGGCGGAGGCGGCTCTTCTGGTTGCGCTGCCGCAATTGCCGGAGAAACGCCGACCGGACCGCTTTCCGGATGCGGCAAGGCAGGCGCGGGAGAGGGTTTTGCAGCGCCTTGCCGTGGAACGCGTGGTAGGTGAAGGCGAAGCAGAGCGGGCGACCCTTGCAGCCGTTCCCGCCAACCGGCGCGATCTGCCGGCCTATGCACCGCACATGGCGGCTGCCGCACGCGTGAAGTTTGCCAATGCCACCGAGGCGCACTCGACGCTCAGATTGCCGATCCAGCGGGAACTAGAAGCCGTTGCCCGCCATGCAGCGGAAAAGCTGACAGAAAAGGTCTCAGTCGCCATCGTCATGGCCGACGCGCAGACCGGTGATATTCTGGCTGAAGTTGGTTCGGCTGATTATCTCGATACTGCAAGGCGCGGTTTCGTGGAGATGAGCCGCGCCGTGCGCTCGCCGGGCTCCACCCTCAAGCCGTTCATCTATGGCCTTGCCTTTGAAAATGGTCTCATCGGGCAGGAAACTATCATCGAGGATCGCCCGGCGGATTTTTCCGGTTACCGCCCGCGTAATTTCGACATGCACTATCAGGGTGATGTGAGCATCAGGCAGGCACTGCAACTGTCGCTCAATGTGCCCGCCGTAAAGCTTCTGGATGCTGTCAGCCCGTCTGCGCTGATGGTGCGTTTCCGCCGCGCGGGCGTGAAGCTCGTGCTTCCCACCACCGAGGCGCCGGGGCTTGCCATTGCGCTAGGAGGTGCTGGTATTTCGCTGGTTGATCTGGTGCAGCTTTATGCGGGCCTTGCCGGCGGCGGCGACCCTGTGCGGCTGGGGGACGGTGTGCGCTCCGCGCCGCAACGGCTTGCCGGAGATCGGCTGTTTGCCGACGCTGCGATCTGGAACGTCTCCGACATCCTGTCCGGTGTGCTGCCGCCACTCGGCATGAAGCAGCGCGGCATCGCCTACAAGACCGGCACCAGCTACGGTTACCGTGATGCCTGGTCGGTAGGTTATGACGGGCGGCATGTCATCGGCGTCTGGGTCGGTCGTGCCGATAACGGCGCCGTCCCGGGCATTGCCGGTTATGCGACGGCAGCCCCGATCCTCTTCGAGGCTTTCGAGAAATCCGGCGTGGCGATCACGCCAATGCCTGCTGCACCTTCTGGCGTCGCGCGGGTGGCCGTGAGCGACCTTCCCGCCAACCAGCGGCGTTTCACATTGACCGCAAGCGGCCTGCTTTCGGCCTCAAGGCGCGAAAGCGCGCCGCGCATCGTCTATCCACCGGAAGGGGCTAGGGTGGAGCTCTCCAGCCAGTCAGGCATTTCGCCGCTAGTGCTGAAGCTGCAAGGCGGCCGCGCGCCCTTCCGCTGGCTCGCCAACGGCAGGCCTCTCCCGGATGCTTCGCTCCGCCGCAACAGCGAATGGCGACCGGAAGGGCAGGGGTTTTCAACGCTGACCGTGATCGACGCCGATGGCCGCGCTTCGAGCGTGCGCGTTTTCATCGAGTGAATTTTTGACGGCTTGCGCACCACGCTGCTGAACGCCGCGTCGCAGGCAGCTTCTTGCCCGCGTCATAGAAGTTCATTTGCAGAGACCTGATGCAAAGTGGAAGGAGGAACGGCGATCACGCAACGTCGAGTGAATGACGATCGATACGCTCCTGAAGTGCGGCCACAACTGCATGCAGGAATTCTCGGCATCGAGGGTCGACGGTCTTCGCCAGTGTCATTTCCAGCCGGCTGCGGATCTTGTGCATGAACCCAACATGATCGAAGCTATCGGCAGCGATATTTACCTCGACTTCTTCCATATAGTGCAACAGGTGCGGTTCCAGTGCGAGATTTGGGTCCATCCGGTATCGGGTGGCCATCTGCTCTGCAAGCGTTCCCATCTGTACGTATGGGCCATATTCGTTGATCATTCTGTCTCCTTCATCGGGTGTGAGCATCTTAGATAGGTGCTGTTTGTGGATGCACGAGATGTGTTTGCGATCAACCGCGCAAAAGACCGGAGCTAATTGGTAAAACGAACGTGACCAATCGATGCTTCGCCGTTCGAATATGCCGGTGTGCACGCTGAGCGAAACGGGACAGCTATTATGTTTGTCTAGGACTAGAGCCGCATGGCGAGCAGTGAAGCGGGTCACGACATTCCGCTCTTTTTTATATTATTGTTTTAAACTGAATTTACAGGAAAATGGTGTCCACGAGAGGATTCGAACCTCCGACCCCAGGATTCATACCACTTCGGCTTTAGCCGCCGCCCATCTCCATTGGATAGGACGTTCGTGGTCTGGACTGTCCCTTCACCGTGAGCCTTTCGGCTTTTAGGTGCTGCCCATCCAGTCTCTACACCTTCACCGGATTTCTCCGGAGCTTGGCTCGGGATTGGCATGCTGGAAGACCAGCGAAGCTTTCCCCGACTTTGAGCAGATCGATTGCGTCGTTTCCGGGCGCAACCCCCAATTTGTCTTAGGAATCCTGTGCTCTATCCTGCTGAGCTACGTGGACACTGAATTGCTCTTTAACCTGCCGTAGCCGGCGGATCAACCGCGTTCTTTATCGCGGTCGACCTGTTCCTCTGCTTTCTTTGCGTCCCGGCAGTCAGTTCGTCAGGCGTTGCTCGGCAAGTTTCACCCAATAGGAAATGCCGTAGGCGATGGCGTCGTCGTTGAAATCGTATCCAGGGTTGTGAAGGCCGGCCGAATCGCCGTTGCCGATGAAGATGAAGGCACCCGGCCTTTCCTTCAACATGAAGGAAAAATCCTCGCCCGCCATGGAAGGGTCGACATCGGGGTCGACGTTCTTTTCACCAGCCACATCGCGGGCGACGCGGATGGCGTGGTCGGTCTCGTCCGCATGGTTGAAGGTCACCGGGCAATAACGCTCATAGACGACCTCGGCTTCCGCTCCATTTGCTAGCGCTATGCCTTCCGCCATCTGCTTTATGCGATCCTGCGCGAGATCACGCACCGTCTCGTCCAGACTACGAACCGTGCCGGCAATCAACGCGTCGTTGGGAATGATGTTGTGGCTGGAGCCGGCATGAAAGCGGGTGACGGACACGACCACGGATCGGATCGGATCGGCATTGCGCGAGGCGATCATCTGCAGATTGCCGACGATCTGTGCGCCGATCGTGATCGGGTCGATCGTGCGGTGCGGCTGGGCTGCATGGCCGCCACGACCTTTGACCGTGATCGAGAACTTGTCCGGTGCCGCCATGATGCCGCCCTTGCGGATGGCGAACGAGCCGAGCGGAATACCCGGCATATTGTGCATGCCGTAGACCTCATCGATGCCGAACCGCTCCATCAGGCCGTCCTCGACCATGGCGAGAGCACCCGCACCGCCTTCTTCGGCGGGCTGGAAGATGACCGCGATGGACCCGGCGAAATTGCGGGTTTCCGCGAGATATTTGGCGGCGCCAAGTAGCATGGCGGTGTGGCCGTCGTGGCCGCAGGCATGCATGGCGCCTGCGGTTTTGGAAGCCCAGGGTTTGCCGGTTTCCTCAAGGATGGGAAGAGCATCCATATCCGCCCTAAAGCCGATGGTGCGATTGCCCGGAATATTGCCTCTGATGATGCCGACCACGCCCGTGCGGCCAAGACCGGTCACGATTTCGTCAACGCCGAAAGATTTCAGCTTGTCCGCAACGAAAGCTGCGGTGTTGTCGACATCATATAAAATCTCGGGATTTTCATGCAGGTGACGCCGCCATTCGCTGACTTCCTGCTGAAGTTCGGCGGCTCTGTTCAAAATCGGCATTCGTTCATTCCTGGGTTCATCGGTGCGGCATGGCGTAAAAGCCTATCCTCCGCGGTGGATAGTGCGCCGCATAATTGACGTAATCAATGTACTTTGCCATTGCTAGGACATATATGGTGAATATTGCCATTCCCTGACTGAAGACGGGAATTCGAGGATAAGCCTTGCCACAGAATCTTAAATCGCCAAACGCTGCCCGACGGCTCTCCGCAGCCATTGCCATCATGACCGCCGGCCTTGTTGCCGCTGCACCCGTGGCGAATGCCAATCCGAAAATGGTGGTCGATGTCAAAACCGGCAAGGTGATTTCCCACCAGGAAGCGTTCCGCAAGTGGTATCCGGCCTCGCTGACCAAGCTGATGACCGCCTATATCGCCTTTTCGCAAATGAAGGCCGGCAAGCTCAGCCCGCAGACGGAAGTGGTGATGAGCAAGAAGGCCGCCGACCAGCCGGCCTCGAAAATGTATTTCAAGCCCGGCCAGAAGCTGACGATGGACAGCGCACTGAAGCTGCTGCTCATCAAATCCGCCAATGATATCGCCGTGGCGATTGCCGAAACCATCGGCGGCACCAGCGATAATTTCGTGGCGCAGATGAATGCGCAGGCGCAGCGGCTGGGCATGAGCTCCACCCGTTACATCAACGCCAACGGCCTGCCCGGCAAGGGCCAATATACGACGGCGCGTGACCTTGCGCTTCTGGCGTTGATCATCAAGCGGGAATTCCCGGAATATGCCCATTATTTCTCGCTGGAAGGTGTCACCACCGGCAAGAAGGACTACGCCAACTTCAATATGCTTGTTGGCCGCTTTGATGGCGCAGATGGCATGAAGACCGGCTTTATCTGTGCATCCGGTTTCAACCAGGTGTCCTCCGCCGTGCGCAACGGCCGTTCGGTCATAACTGTGGTGCTGGGGGCAGATAGCCTTGCCGGGCGAACCGACCAGTCCGCTGATCTGCTGCAGATGGGACTGACGGCGCCCTCGGGCCAAGGCGTTTCACTCGCCTCGCTGGCACCCTATGGCGATACCGCCGAGGTAAACGACGTCAGTGCCGAAATCTGCAATCCGAAGGCAGCCAAGGTGCGCAGCGAAAGCCGCGACGAGACCGGCCGCATGGTCATCCATTCGCCCTACGTTACGGAAATGACCCGTCCGCCGGAATATTCTTTCGCGGGTCTCATTCCCGGCAGTGAGACGGTGGCGGTCAACACCGCCAAGGGTGCGAGCGCCAAGGGACAAGTGGCCAACGTGCCGATTCCGATCCCGCGTCCGACATTCTGATTTCGCCTAACCGCACTCTTTGGATGAGGGCGCGCGCGAAGCCTGAACGCTGCGCGGAATCTGTATTCGCAGCTTCGGTTTGTTATGATATTACAGTGTCGCTCGTGGCCTTCAGGCCCCGGGCGATTTTTTGTGATTATTGCGCGGTTCCGGATCTAATCTCGTCCAACGATCTGCCGGAGCGGCCATCAACATACAGGCAAGACATGTCTCGCGATCGCATACCGGTTTCCATCATCACCGGATTTCTCGGCGCCGGAAAATCGACGCTGCTCAACCGGCTTCTCAAAGACCCCGATATGAGCGACGCCGCGATCATCATCAATGAATTCGGCGATGTCAGCATCGACCATATGCTGGTTGAAAGTGCAGGCGAGGGCATCATCGAACTGGCGGAAGGCTGCCTTTGCTGCACCGTTCGCGGCGAGCTGGTGGATACTCTGGCGGAACTGATGGACGGCATCCAGACCGGCAAGCTGAAGCCGGTGAAGCGGGTCGTGATCGAAACCACCGGTCTTGCTGATCCCGCTCCCGTCATGCAGTCTGTCATGGGCAACCCAGTGATTGCGCAGAATTTCGTTCTGAACGGCATCATTACGGTTGTGGATGCCGTGAACGGCCTGTCCACACTCGATAATCACGAGGAAGCGGTGAAGCAGGCGGCGGTGGCCGACCGGCTGGTGATGACGAAGCGCGCGCTTGCTGATGCTTCCACAATTTCCACGCTGACGGCCCGCCTTCAGGCGCTAAACCCGCGCGCGACGATCGAGGATGGTGATCGGGCGGATTGGAGTGCTACCGCACTGCTGGATAACGGTCTTTACGATCCCGGCAGCAAAAATGCCGATGTCGGCCGCTGGCTGGGGGAAGAGGCGGAACACGATCACCACGACCACGACCACGATCATGACCACCACCATCATGGCGACCACGATGGCCACCATCACCACCACGATGTGAACCGGCACGACGCGTCGATCCGTTCCTTCTCGATCATTCACGACCAGCCGATAGCCCCGATGGCAATCGACATGTTCCTGGACTTGCTGCGTTCGGCGCATGGGGAAAAGTTGTTGCGGATGAAGGCCGTCGTCAAGCTGTCGGACAATCCGGACCGACCCCTTGTGCTGCACGGGGTACAGAACATTTTCCACACACCCGAGCGCCTCGCGGCATGGCCGGACCCATCTGACCAGCGCACGCGCATGGTGCTGATTACCAAGGATTTGCCGGAGGCGTTCGTGCAGGACCTGTTTGCTGCGTTCACCGGCACGCCGGGCATCGACCGTCCGGACAGGCAGGCGATGACGGACAATCCGCTGGCGGTTTCGGGGTTGAGGTTTTAGGTCGCAAAACGGTGGTTGAAACCCGCGGGCGGGGCACCCCTTTACCTTGTCGAGTATCTCACCCTCAAGGGGGAGATCGAGTGGAGTATTCTCGGCAGCGAGGGTAATTACGCTCCCTTCACGATCCTGAATCGGTGTCCTTTGGTCAACGTCGTAGTTTCAACCAGGCTATGCCCATCCTGGTTGCACATATGGGCAATATCGATAACCGCCAGCGGGTCCGTCGTCTCTACAACAAGAACATCGCCCGCCTGCAGGCCAGAGAGTTTTTTACGGCTTCTTAAAACCGGAAGGGGGCATTTAAGCCCCCTCAAGTCGAAAACTATGTCAGCCGTGTCGGTCATTCCTTGGCCCAGAACTTCCAGAACGGCTTCTTTTCCGGCGCTTCCGCTGGCGGTGCTGCGGAAAAAGCGAGCGGGTTCATGGCCGGCACAGGGACCTGGGCGGCAGTTCCGTTCTGACCAGGCCCCGAAGCCGCAGGCGTAGCAGCGGCAACCATTGTCGGGGCCGCCGGGGCAGGGTTCGATTGCGGAGCTGCGGGCTGGGTTGCCGAAGGATGCGGGGTCCGCAGAGAAGACGCGGTTGCGGTGGTCGCCGGCGAAGACGAGGTCACCTGCTGCGCCCTCTTCTCCATCAGCGCGGCATATTCCGTTTCCTTCATCAGCTTGCCGGCCTTCAGCGCCGAGCCGGTCGGAGCATAAGCGGGTTCGCGGCCCTTGCGCTTTTCGGCAACCAGCGCCTTGCGCTCCGCCTCGCTCGGGTCGTACCAGGCCATGCCGTCATATTTCTTCATCGCCTTTTCATAGGCGAGATCATAGGTCTTTTCGTAGCTCGAAAGCGCGCTCACCAGTGCCGGCGGCGTGCTCATGGCCGGGCATTGCGCAGATGCGTTGAACGTGCCGCCTTCGGTCTGCTGGTTGAAGACATATTTCTTCTCGCAGACATTCACTTCCGGCGGGCGTTTCGTGACTTCGAAATTGTCGTAACCGACCTTCAGCATCTTCCAGAAATCGAGATGTTCGCTCTGGCGGTGGCGGGCCATGTTTTCCGCGGTCATGCGGAAGGGAAAGGCCTGCAGCTGAACGGTCTTCTGGCCACCCTTGAAGGCGTCGCGGGCGAAACCGTAGATTTCAAGGATCTGCGCGTCCGTCATCGAATAGCAGCCGGAGGACGAGCAGGCGCCATGGATCATCAGGTTGGTGCCGTTGCGGCCGTTGGCGGCATCGTAGCGGTTCGGAAAGCCGGTGTTGATGGCGAGGTAATATTTAGAGTTGGGATTGAGGTGCGCGGGCGTCAGGTTGTAGAAACCTTCCGGCGCCTGCCGGTCGCCCTCTTTCACCTTGGGGCCGAGTTTGCCGGACCAGGCGCAAATCTGGTATTCGGCAATCTTGTCGAAGCGGTTGTCGCGCTTGGCCTTCCAGATTTCCAACGCGCCTTCTTCCTTGAAGATGCGGATCATGATTGGCGAGGTGCGATCCATGTTCTTCTTGTCGATCTCGGCAAGAATGGACGGAGAAAGCGGGTAATCAACCTTGTTTTTAACGTGGGAGACGTCGCGTTCGACGGTTTCGAGCGTATCGTTGCAGCCGCTGAGAATGAGCGCGGTGCAGGCAAGAAGTGCAAAATGTGTCAAACGCATGATCTGATCCGAAAGACGATGGCACGGGCGACGGAGTTCTACACCGTCCCGCGTGTATTTTAAATACGGTATTAACCGTTTACATCTTCTTAACTCAAATCGGACCCGCCCCTGCGGCCGCCGATACATCTGTTGATGTGACCGGACTATGGCCGAGTTGGGGCGAGATTCAAGGAAAATAAGGCTGGAGCTAGATTGTTTTGGCTTCTTTTCGATCCACCAAAAAATCTAACTCCCTCTTTTTGCGCATTTCCGGACGTAAACCGCTGCGCACTTTTACTGGAAACGCTCTAAAGGTTTCTGCCGATATCCAGGAATTTCTGGCGGCGTTCGGCGCGCAGCTGCGTGCCCGAGCGCTGCGAAAGATCGGCGAGCGCCTTGGCGATAACGTCGCCGGTGGCACCAATCACGGCCGCCGGATCACGATGCGCGCCGCCCATCGGCTCGGGAATGATGCCGTCGATGACGCCAAGCGACTTCAGATCTTCCGAGGTGATTTTCATGTTGGTCGCGGCCTCCTTGGCACGGGTCGAATCGCGCCAGAGAATGGAAGCGGCACCTTCCGGCGAAATCACCGAATAGATCGCATGTTCGAGCATGTAGACGCGGTTGCCCGTGGCGATCGCGATTGCGCCGCCCGATCCGCCTTCGCCGATGACGACGGAGACGATCGGCACCTTGACGTTGAGGCACATTTCCGTCGAGCGGGCGATGGCTTCTGCCTGACCGCGCTCTTCTGCGCCGACACCGGGATAGGCACCAGCGGTATCGATGAGGGTCACGACCGGCAGCGAGAAGCGGTCAGCCAGTTCCAGCACGCGGATCGCCTTGCGGTAACCTTCCGGACGCGGGCTGCCGAAATTGTGCTTCAGGCGGCTTTTGGTGTCATTGCCCTTTTCCTGGCCGATAATGGCGACGGGCTGGCCATTAAAGCGGGCAAGGCCTGCCTGAATGGCAGCGTCTTCGGAAAATTTGCGATCGCCTGCAAGCGGCGTGAAATCCGTGAACAGCGCCTTGGCGTAATCGACGAAATGCGGGCGCTGCGGATGGCGCGCGACCTGCGTTTTCTGCCAGGCGTTCAGCTTGGAATAGATGTCCTGCATCGCGTCATTGACGCGTGATTCCAGGCGATTGATCTCCTCCGAGGTGTCTATGCTCTCGTCTTCATCGGCAAGCTTCTTCAGCTCGATGATCTTGCCTTCAAGGTCCGAGATAGGTTTTTCGAAGTCGAGATAATTGTGCATGAGATCCGTTTCCGATCGTTTTGCGCAAGGTTTGAGCCGGATTATCCGGCGGTTCCGGTCGCTCTAATCAAGGTTTTTGCCCTGTTTGGCAAGGGGGTGATGTGTTTGTACCAGCTCTTGCAGGCGTTCTTCCAGCACATGTGTATAGATTTGTGTCGTGGAAATGTCGGAATGGCCGAGCAGTTCCTGCACGGCGCGCAGGTCGGCGCCGTTCTGCAGAAGGTGGCTGGCAAAGGCGTGGCGCAGGACATGCGGTGACACCGCCGAGGGATTGAGGCCAGCTCGAATGGCAATGTCCTTCAGGTCGCGGGCGAAAACCTGTCGCGGCAGATGCCCTTCCTTGCTGTTTGAAGGAAACAGCCACGGACTTTCCGGACTGTCAGCCTTTTTGGGGGACGCGGGCGTCCTGCTTTTCTCAGGTACGAGCGACTTCCTGGCCGCGTCGTATTTGTCCATCGCGTCGATGGCCGCGCGAGACAGCAGCACCATGCGGTCCTTGTTGCCCTTGCCGCGGATCATCAGGAAGCGTCCCTCCTGGCGCAAAACCTTGACCGGCAGCGAAACGAGTTCGCTGACGCGCATACCGGTCGCGTAGAGAAGTTCGAGCAGGAGATGCATGCGGATGCGGGCAAGCTGGCCGGGGCCGGTTAAGGCGGCCTCTTCAGCAGCGATGCCAAGAAGTTTTGTCACGTCCGCGACGCTCATCGTCTTGGGCAGGGTGAGGCCCTTCTTGGGCGCATCAATGGTACCGGTCGGGTCGTCGCCGCGAAGTCCTTCAGAATATAGGAACCGGTAGAATTGCCGCATGGAAGACAGGCGTCTTGCCTGCGACGTGGCTGCAAAGCCCTGAGTGGAAAGATGGGTCAGATAGGCCGACAGGTCTGCCGTGGCGGCTTCCATCAAGGACTGGCCTCGGCCACCGAGAAATTCACGCAGATCGGAAAGGTCGCGTTCGTAAGAAGAGAGCGTATTGGCGGCGGCACCCCGTTCGGCGCTCATCATTTCCAGAAAACTTTCGAGCCGCGCGCCGTCCCGCCCGCTCATCTCTTTGCTACTCATGGGGTGCGCCTTGCCGGCTCCGCCGACGGCGGGTTCAGCCGCTCGGAAGGAATGCGCACCGTCACCTCGCGATCATTGGGCTTGACGAACATGACCAGCAGCACCATGCCGCCATAGATCAGCCCCGCGATGGTTGCCAGTATCATCGTGAAGCGGAAGAGGGTTGGCATGGCGGCTCCGTGAGGGTGGCAGTCTGAATGTATATGCGGTGCAGCGAAAGCGGCGACAAGATCAAAAAGCGGTAGTCCGCCGCTGCTGCATGCGGCGATGAATGTGATTCAACGCAATTCAGTCAGCAATTTGGCTTGACGCTTCGTAAACATTTGCAGATATCCATGCCAAACGGGCTTTCAATTTTATGAATGAAAAGAATTTATCTGTCCCGGTCACACTCGGGGAGCAAGCGCGGGCCAAGCTCGCCGGGCGCAACGTCGTCTTTGTCGGACTGATGGGGGCTGGAAAGTCCGCGATCGGTCGCATGGTCGCCCAGCAGCTCAAGGTCTCCTTCATCGACACGGATGTCGAAATTGAGCGTGTTTCCCGCATGACGATAGCCGAACTTTTCGCCACCTATGGCGAGGAGGAGTTCCGGGCGCTGGAAACGCGGGTCGTCAAGCGGCTGCTGCGCGGTGGCCCCAAGGTCATTTCTACCGGCGGCGGCGCTTTCATCAACGACAATACCCGCCGGCACATCACGCGCGGCAGTGTGTCGCTGTGGCTGAAGGCCGATATCGAGGTTTTGTGGGAAAGGGTCAACAAGCGTGATCATCGCCCGCTTCTCAAGACCGAAAACCCCAAGGCCACGCTGGCGGCCCTGATGGAGAAACGGTATCCGATCTATGCGGAAGCGGATCTGACCATCGAATCCCGCGATGTCCGCAAGGAGATCATCGTGACCGAAGTGCTGGCCGCCATCGCCGGCCTTGAACAGAAAGACTGAGCATCATGACGCCTTCCGAAATCCACACCGACGAACGTCTTGTCCATGTGCCGCTCGGTGAGCGCGCTTACGACATTCTGATCGGACCGGGCCTGATCGGCAGGGCGGGCGGCGAGATTTCGTCGCGGCTGAAGGGCAGGCGTGCCGCTATCATCACTGACGAGCATGTTGCACCGCTTTACCTCGAAGGCCTGATGGACGGCCTGCAGACGGATGGCATCGAAGCCGTTTCGCTGACCTTGCCCGCAGGCGAGAAGACCAAGAGCTTCGAACATCTCGTCACTGTTTGCGATGCCGTTCTCTCCGCACGGGTGGAGCGCAACGATGCGGTGATTGCACTTGGCGGCGGTGTTATCGGCGATCTCGCCGGTTTTGCGGCGGGCATCGTGCGTCGCGGCGTGCGTTTCGTGCAGATACCGACCTCGCTTCTGTCGCAGGTGGATTCCTCCGTCGGCGGCAAGACGGGCATCAATACCCGCCAAGGCAAGAACCTTGTCGGCGTTTTCCATCAGCCCGATCTGGTGCTGGCCGATACGGCGGTGCTCGATACGCTGAGCGAGCGCGAATTCCGCGCCGGTTACGCCGAGGTGGTGAAATACGGCTTGATCGACAAGCCGGACTTCTTCTTCTGGCTGGAAAAGAACTGGGATGAAATCCGCACCGGCGGTCCCGCCCGCATCCAGGCGATTGCCACAAGCTGCCAGGCGAAGGCCGATGTGGTGGTGGCCGACGAGAAGGAAAACGGCGTACGCGCCCTTCTGAACCTCGGCCACACATTCGGCCACGCGCTGGAGGCAGCAACGAATTATGACAGCAAGCGGCTGGTGCACGGCGAAGGTGTCGCCATCGGCATGGTGCTGGCGCACCAGTTTTCCGCCCGCCTCAACCTTGCAAGCCCTGATGATGCCGCGCGCGTCGAAGCGCACCTCAAGGCGGTTGGTCTGCCAGTGTCAATGAAGGATATTCCAGGTGAACTGCCGCCGGTCGAGATGCTGATGGCGGCAATTGCGCAGGACAAGAAGGTCAAGGGCGGCAAGCTCACCTTCATCCTAACTCACGGCATTGGCCAGTCCTTCGTGGCCGACGATGTCGCGACGTCCGAGGTGCAGTCTTTCCTGTCGGAAAAGCATCCCGGCTGAGGCTTAAGGCGCGCGTTGCCTAGAACCGCGTCGGCTCCCCCGGCGCCGCCGCCTCGATGGCGAGGGCATGCAGCCCGGCGTCGAGTTCCGGTTTCAAAAGTGCATTGATCGCCCGGTGGCGCTCAATGCGTGACTTGCCTGCGAAGCTTTCAGACACTATCTGAACACGCATATGCGTCTCGCCGGTGCCGGTTATGTCCGGCTGATGGCCGGCATGCATCTGGCTTTCATCGATCACCACCAGGCGTTCCGGCGAAAAGCTCTGCCGAAGCTTTGTTTCTATGCGTTCTCGCAGGGACATGCGATGGGCTCCAATCCTGTTGGCTGGTCTTTAAAAGGGGCTACCTAAAAGCCTGCAACATTCCGCTTTGTCAATTCTTGTTGTGCGCCTTTTCGCACCCCATAATCAGGGCATCATGAAACTGGATTCGAAATATTTCGACCGCATCCGTACACGCAGAAAAAGGGACAGGGAACCTGAGGTTCAGGCCCCGACCTGCCAGTGGGACGGATGCGACAAGCCGGGCGCTCACCGTGCACCTGTCGGCCGCAATGCCGAGGGGCAATTCTTCCTGTTCTGTTTCGAGCATGTGAAGGAATACAATAAGGGCTATAATTATTTCTCCGGCCTGTCTGACACCGAGATCGCCCGTTACCAGAAGGAAGCGATCACCGGCCATCGTCCCACCTGGACGGTTGGCGTGAACAAGACTGCGCGCGACAGCCCGCTGCACTCCACGCTGCGTTCCGGCGCGGCGGGCGCGGCCAATGCCCGCATCCGCGATCCTTTTGGCTTCACGAATGGTTTTGCAAACGGGGCAAAGGCCGGCGGCCAGCGCCTGCAGCAGGACCGCAAGTTGAAGACGCTGGAGGCGAAAGCCTTCGATACGCTCGGCCTTTCTGCGGGTGCAAAGCAGGAAGAGATAAAAAGGCGCTATAAGGAGCTTGTCAAAAAGCACCATCCTGATGCTAATGGTGGCGATCGCGGCTCGGAAGAACGTTTTCGGGCTGTTGTTCAAGCATATCAATTGTTAAAGCAGTCAGGTTTCTGCTAAGCCAACGTTCGTGTTTACCGCCTGATTGATGATGTGGCCGGGTGGCCGCCGCCCGCCTTGGAGACGTGATGAGCAAAATCGACCTTGATATTTCCAACCTGCCCGACACGACGGTGTCCGTGCGGGAGGTTTTCGGCATTGATACGGATCTGCGGGTTCCCGCCTATTCGCAGGGCGACGCCTATGTGCCCGACCTTGATCCCGACTATCTTTTCGACCGCGATACGACGCTCGCTATTCTTGCCGGTTTTGCTCACAACCGACGCGTCATGGTTTCCGGCTTTCACGGCACGGGCAAGTCCACCCACATTGAGCAGGTAGCTGCCCGCCTGAACTGGCCCTGCGTGCGCGTCAATCTTGACAGCCACGTCAGCCGTATCGACCTCGTCGGCAAGGACGCCATCGTTCTTAAAGACGGCAAGCAGGTCACCGAATTCAAGGACGGCATTTTGCCCTGGGCCTACCAGCACAATGTCGCGCTGGTCTTCGACGAATACGATGCCGGTCGCCCGGACGTGATGTTCGTCATCCAGCGCGTGCTGGAATCCTCGGGCCGCCTGACGCTGCTCGACCAGAGCCGCGTTATCCGTCCTCACCCCGCCTTCCGCATTTTTGCGACCGCCAACACGGTCGGCCTCGGCGACACGACGGGCCTTTACCACGGCACGCAGCAGATCAACCAGGCGCAGATGGACCGCTGGTCCATCGTCACCACGCTGAACTACCTGCCGCATGAGCAGGAAGTGAACATCATTGCCGCCAAGGTAAAGAGCCTCAACAACCCGAAGGGTCGCGAAACCGTCTCCAAGATGGTGCGTGTGGCCGATCTTACCCGTTCGGCCTTCGTCAACGGCGACCTTTCCACGGTCATGAGCCCGCGTACCGTCATTACCTGGGCGGAAAATGCGGAAATCTTTGGCGATCTCGCCTTTGCGTTCCGCGTGACCTTCCTCAACAAGTGCGACGAACTGGAGCGCACGCTGGTTGCCGAACAATATCAGCGGGCTTTCGGCGTCGAGCTGAAGGAAAGTGCTGCGAACATCGTTCTCAGCGCCTGATCTTCCCCGGCTTGTCCGGAGAACATCACCGATGACTTGAAGACGCCGGCGGGCCGCGCATCCTTGGATGGGCGGCTCCGAAGCGTCGACAACTGACAGGAAAGACAATGGCAGCGCGCGGCGACAATTCCAGAGCAAAACCGGGTACGGCGGTCGATACCGAACCGTTGCGTCAGGCGATTGCCGGATGTGTGCGATCGGTTGCCGGCGATGCAGAGGTTGAGGTCGTTTTCGCCAATGAGCGGCCTGGCCTTGCCGGAGAGCGCATGCGCCTGCCGGAAATTTCCAAGAAACCCACCGCGCAGGAAATTGCCGTCACCCGTGGCCTTGGCGATTCCATGGCGCTTCGCCTTGCCTGCCATGACGCTGACACCCATGCGGTGATGTCGCCGCAGGGTGCCGAGGCGCGGTTGATCTTTGACGCTGTTGAGCAGGCGCGGGTGGAATCCATCGGTGCACTGCGCATGCCGGGCATGGCCTCCAACATTCAGGCGATGAACACGGAAAAATATGCCAAGGCGAATTTTTCGGGCATCAACACGAAGGACGATGCACCGCTTGCCGAAGCCGTCGCCCTTTTGGTGCGCGAGAAGCTGACCGGCGAAAAGCCACCGGCCAGTGCCGGCAAGGTTCTCGACCTGTGGCGCGACTTCATCGAGGACAAGGCCGCCGGCGACCTGAGCGACCTTTCCAAGGTGATTGGCGACCAGAAGGCTTTTTCGCGGCTGGTGCGCAAGATGCTGACCTCCATGCAGATGGCGGAGGAATTCGGCGACGACGATAACGAGCCGGAAAGCCAGGAGGCAGAATCCGACGAGGAGCAGCCGCGCACTAACGAGACCGAAGAAGAACAGGTCGAGGAAGAAGCCGGTTCCGATGCGACGCCCGCTGATGAAAGCGAGGCCTCGCAGGAGGAGATGGAAGAAGGCGAGATGGACGGCGCCGAGATGTCGGACGAGGAAATGTCCGACGATCTCGATGAGGATTCCGAGACGCCCGGCGAGACCCGCCGCCCCAACAGCCCCTTCGACGATTTCAACGAGAAGGTCGACTACCGCATCTTCACGCAGGAATTCGACGAGGAAATCCACGCCGAGGAACTGTGCGACGAGGCGGAGCTTGACCGCTTGCGCGCGTTTCTCGACAAACAGCTCGCCCATCTTCAGGGCGCCGTCGGACGTCTGGCGAACCGGCTGCAACGCCGCCTGATGGCGCAGCAGAACCGTTCGTGGGATTTCGATCTGGAAGAGGGCTATCTCGATCCGGCTCGCCTCGTACGGCTTATCATCGATCCCATGCAGCCGCTCTCCTTCAAGAAGGAGCGCGACACCAAGTTCCGCGACACGGTGGTTTCGCTCGTCATCGACAATTCGGGTTCGATGCGTGGCCGCCCGATCACGGTTGCGGCCACCTGCGCCGATATTCTTGCGCGTACGCTGGAACGGTCGGGTGTGAAGGTGGAGATTCTCGGCTTCACCACCAAGGCGTGGAAGGGCGGTCAGTCGCGCGAGCAATGGCTGGCCAGCGGCAAACCCGGCTCGCCGGGTCGGCTTAATGATTTGCGCCATATCATCTACAAGTCGGCGGATGCACCCTGGCGGCGTGCACGGCGCAATCTTGGCCTGATGATGCGTGAAGGCCTGCTGAAGGAAAACATTGACGGCGAAGCGCTGATGTGGGCGCATAACCGCCTGATCGGCCGCCCCGAGCAGCGCAAGATCATGATGATGATTTCGGACGGTGCGCCGGTGGACGATTCGACGCTGTCGGTCAATGCGGGCAATTATCTGGAGCGGCACCTGCGCGCCGTTATCGAACAGATCGAGACACGTTCGCCGGTGGAGCTTCTGGCGATCGGTATCGGCCATGATGTGACGCGTTATTACCGTCGCGCCGTGACGATCGTGGATGCGGACGAACTGGCTGGCGCGATGACCGAACAGCTTGCTGCTCTCTTCGAGGATACCAATACCGCCAGCTCGTCCCGCAAGGTTCGCCGTGCGGGATAAGCGGGGCCGGGCTTTTCTTTCCTGTAAATCGCTGGCGATGGCTGCAGTTCTTGCGGTCACAGCGCTTGTTCCGGTTCCCATTGGCGCATCGACCATCGATGTTCCGGTCAGCGTTCGTCTGTTGTCAGGCTTCGAGGTAGGCACCAGCGCCAAGCGTTTCGGCAAGCTGGAATTTATCGGCGGCATGGTGATGAGCACGCCGGAAAAACTATTCGGTGCCATATCCTCCATCCGCTTTCGCCCAAACGGGCAGGAATTCGTTGCTGTGCTGGATACCGGCCACTGGCTCACGGGCAAGATCGCACGCGGCCCGTCGGGCGCGCTGTCCGGGTTGGCTGACGTGCGTATCACTGCCATGCTGGATGCCAGCGGCCGTGAACCTTCCCGCAAGATGGAAATGGATGCGGAAGGTCTGGCGCTGCGGGATGGCAAGGTATTCGTCAGCTACGAGCAGCGGCACAGGATCGATGCCTATCCCGATCCGGGGTTCGAGACCTCAAAGCCGCTCAGCCGCCTGCCTCATCTCATTCCCAACAGCGAACTGCGCCACAATGGCGGCATGGAGGCCCTTGCGGTCTCGCCGGCCGATTCGCCGCTTGCCGGTGCCCTTGTCGTGGTGGCTGAGAAAAGCATCGATGCCGACGGCAATCTTCTCGCCGCCATACTGGAAGGCCCGTTGAAGGGCACATTCGCGGTCACCCATCACCCCTCATTCGACGTGACGGACGGCGCTTTCCTGCCCAATGGCGACCTGCTGCTTCTGGAGCGCCGCTTCAATTTCGCTGAAGGGGTGGGGATGCGCATCCGCCGCATCAAGGCTGCCGATATCAGGCCAGGCGCGGTGGTGGATGGCGAAATCCTGCTGGAAGCGGGCATGGTCTACCAGATCGATAATATGGAAGGCATGGATGTGGTGAAGGGGCCTGATGGTTCCACGCGCCTCATCATCGTTTCCGATGACAATCACTCATTTCTCCAGCGCAATCTGATGTTGGAATTCAAGCTGGTGGAGTGAAGGCTCACACCTGCTGCGCCGCCTTGTAGGCAGCCATCAGATCCTCGACGGGAATGCCGTCGATCTTCATCCCTGTCATTCGGCATCCTGTTATCTGCGCGCCGGACAGGTTGGCGTTGCTCAGTTTCAGACCGGAAAGATTAACATCGTCGATCGACCAGCCGGACATGTTGCTGTCAGTAAATGACGCGCCGGAAAAGTTGATCTGGTTGAAGCTGGTTCCGGCGAGATTGACGTCGTTGAACACCGTACCCGACAGATTGACGTCGTTGAAGCTGGAGCCTGAAAGCGTGGCGCTGGCGGCCTCCACAATATCGATAACGTCATTGATCTGCATATCTGCCTGCCTCTGAGCTGTGCCACGGACCGCACACTGCAACGCAGTCGGCTGGTTTGCAAGCGCGATTCGATCCACGCTCCCACCCCAGCCTTAAACCTGGATGACAATGGTGTCAGCCCGATTTGGCGACCTTTGGCATCGGCTTCAGCGTGTTCATCAGTGCGCCGTAGGGCAGGAGCATCACGAGGCCGACGAGGATCTTCACCGAGAGGTCGCCGAGCGCCCAGGAAATCCAGCGCGGTGCCTCCAGAGCGAAGATGCCGAGCACGGGGGCATTTTCAATGGCGAAGGCATCGTTGGGACCGACGAAGGAGAAACTCGCAGCAAAGGCGATGGAGAAGAACAGCGCGGTATCCAGCACCGAACCCAGCATGGAGCCGGCAAGAGGTGCGTGCCACCAGCGCTGGCGGCGCAGGCGGTTGAATACGGAAATATCGAGCAGCTGGCCAATCAGATAGGCGGTGCCGGAGGCAACGGCGATACGCGGGATCGAGGTCCAGAAGGACAGTGTGACACCAACAATAAAACCGGCAAGTACGACGCGGCGCGCGACTGACGGGCCGAACTGGCGGTTTGTAAGGTCTGTGACGAGAAAGGCGACCGGATAGGTAAAGGCACCCCAGGTCAAAAGATCGCCGAGATTGACGCCGAACAGCGATCCGGAAAGCGGGTATTGCACCAGAATATTGGACGCGACGACCACCAGTGTCATCAGCAGAACGTAAATGAGCGTGTAGCGCAGGTAGGGCATTTTTTTATCCTGGGTGATGCCACCAGTTGGAGCCGAATTAGAACAAGCAAAAGGCTTGAGCGGCAAAAGCCATTCAAGCCTTCTGAATATCAGTGATGTCGAAACCGCTAATTAAGCAGCTTCGGCCGTCTTCTTGGCGATCTGGCGGCGCAGGAGACGAGCGCGCATGCTCAGTTCGTTTTCGCCGGACTTCAGAAGGAAGGCATCGAGGCCGCCACGATGTTCAACGGAGCGCAGAGCTGCTGCGGAAACACGCAGGCGGAAACGCTGGCCGAGAGCATCGGAGATCAACGTAACCTGGCAGAGGTTCGGAAGGAACCGGCGCTTGGTCTTGTTGTTGGCGTGGCTGACGTTGTTGCCCGTCTGGACGCCCTTGCCGGTCAATTCGCATACACGGGACATGGGTACACCTATTTCGTTTGTCTGTTTCACCACTGGCTCGCCACCGGCAAAACCGTGGTGGCAATCCAACTGGCCATGATTGGAAAGTTGCGGTTCTATAGTCAGACGGGACTTAACAGTCAAGCCGCTCGCGAGCAAATGAAAGGAAATTCCGGCGTTTTCAACCGGCATCCGCTTTTTTATTGCCACAAGTCGGCGTATATGATCGCCCCATAAGGCCGCTTCCGCGCCTCTTTTAAGGTGATATCCAAATGATTGCCAGAGGAAAAAGCATTTTCATGGCTGTGACAATGGCGTTTGCAGGCGTATCTCCCTCGCTCGCCGCCGAAGCCCGCCATACAAGCGAATACAGCATCAATCTCGGTATTCTACCAATTGCCAAGGCGAGTTTTTCGACTCGCATGAACGGCCCGAACTATTCGATTTCCGGTTCCTTCAGCTCAGCAGGGCTTGCAAGCGTTCTGGCGGATATTTCCGGCAAGACGACGATTTCGGGTGCCAAACGCGGCCATCGGCTGCAGGCGAATACATATTCGCTTGTTTACAAGGACGGCAAGCGGGTGCGGACCTATGATGTGGTCTATCGTAACGGCAACGTCACATCGACGACGGTGAAACCGGAGCCGAAGGCGCGGCCGGACAATTGGGTGAATGTGAAGGACGGCGACCTGCGCTCCGTCCTCGATCCAATCTCTGGTCTCATCATTCCCGCCGGCGGCCGCATCTGCCCGTCGCGCCTGCCGATCTATGACGGCGAATCGCGGCTGGATCTGGTGTTGAGCCCCAGCGGCACCAAGCCCTTCAAGACGAATGGCTTCAGCGGCGATGCCGTGGTCTGCAAGGCGCGTTACGTGCCAAAGTCGGGTTATCGCCAGGGGCGCAAGGATATCGAATACCTGAAATCCATTTCCATGGAGATCTGGTTCGCCAAATCCGACAATATGGATGTGTATGCTCCGGTCTACGCCGTCATTCCGACGCGGGTAGGCCAAGTCTACATCACCGCCACCAAATATGGCGGCTGATGCAGTTACGGCGTATCGCCCGGCGACCAGCCGGGTTCGGCCATCACGAAGCTTGAAAAGGCGAAACCCGGCGAGACGGTGCAGCCGACGAGGGTGAAGTCGCCGAGGCTTTCTGCCGATTGCCAGCAATTGGCAGGTACGATCACCTGCGGGCGCTCGCCTTCCAGAATGTCGGGGCCGAGGGTAAAGGTCTGTACCTCCCTGCCATCTTCGGAAAGATGCAGGGTGATCGGAGCGCCGGCATAATAGTGCCAGACCTCCACCGCATCGGTGACGCGATGCCAGTGAGAGCGCGTCCCCTTTTCCAGAAGATAATAGATCGCCGTCGAATGGCCGCGCTCACCACCTGCCTTGTCGCGAAATGTCTGGTGGTAAAAGCCGCCCTCGGGGTGCGGCTCCAGTTCCAGTTCGCGAATGATCGCTGCCGAAGACAGATCGGCGCCCATCAGAAATTGTCCTTGCGTGTGCGGATTTCGGCAAAGACTTCGGCATCGGTTGCGCCTTCAAGGCCAAGATGACTGCGGATGCTAGCATCGGCCACCCGCATATAAGGGTTGGTCTGTTTTTCCAGCCCGATGGTGGTGGGAATGGTGAATTCATTCGCCTGCCGCGCCTTTTCGACGCTTTCGGCGCGCTCGATTAGAGCTGCGTTATCAGGATCGACGGTGAGCGCGAAACGGGCATTCGAAAGTGTATATTCGTGGCCGAAATAGACTTTCGTGTCATCCGGCAGCGCCATTAACTTCTGGAAAGAGTGCCACATATCTGTTGCCGTACGTTCGAACAGGCGACCGCAACCCATGGCGAACAGCGTATCGGCAGCAAACAGCAGGCCGTCATCGGGAAGGTAGTAGCAGATATGCCCCGCCGTATGACCGGGTGTGGCAATGACCTGAACGCGCCGTCCGGCAAATTCGAACTCGTCGCCATCGGCCTGGGACCGGTCGAGACCGGGGATCGCAATCGCCTCATCATGTGGGCCATGTATTTCGCACTGGAATTTGTCCTTCAGCGCCAGATTGGCTTCCACATGGTCCTGATGGTGATGGGTGGTGAAGATATGCGTGAGCTTCCAGCCATGCCCATGAAGAGCCTGCAGGATGGGGCCTTCCTCCGGCGCATCGATCGCGGCGGTCGCCCCGCTTTCTGGATCGTGCAGCAGAACGCCAAAATTATCACTGCGGCAAAGAAAGACGTCTATTTCCAAAGGTTTCATCGTGGTCCTCTCCATTTGCCGACCTTAGCCGGCGCATTTGTCCGCCTGAATTTCAATGTAGGCGCAGACGCCTTGAAGTCCAACCGCCTGATGCTACATTCTCGCCCATGAACACCGATATCGTCGATCTGCGCGAATTCTATCATTCCCCGCTTGGCCGCTCGGCCGAGCAGGCGATCACCATGGCGCTTTCATCGCTCTGGCCGCCTTTGCCGGAGGAAAGGCTGGTCGGCCTCGGTTACGCCGTGCCGTTTCTGGAGCGGTTCCGTCATGACACGGAGCGCACCTTTGCCTTCATGCCGGCGGGGCAGGGAGCGGTGAACTGGCCGGCAGGCGAGCTTTCCTCCACGGCGCTGGTGTTTGACGAGGAGCTGCCGCTACCCGATTCGTCGATAGACCGGGTGTTGATGGTGCATGCTCTGGAATTTGCCGAAAATCCGCGCGAAACCCTGAAAGAACTCTGGCGGGTGCTGGCGCCCGGCGGGCGTCTGGTGATCGTGGTGCCGAACAGGCGTGGGGTCTGGGCACGCATGGAACACACACCTTTCGGCTCGGGCCGCCCCTATTCGCGCGGGCAGTTGACGGCGCTTCTGCGCGAGACCAATTTTACGCCGGGGGCAAGCGCCGAAGCGCTGTTCTTTCCGCCCACCACCAGCCGCCCGGTACTGAAATTCCGCCGATACCTTGAGCTTACCGGCCGCAGGCTCTGGCCGCTGTTTTCCGGCGTTATCGTGGTTGAGGCACAGAAACGTCTCTATCAGGGATTGCCCGTTACCCAGCGCGCCTCACGCCGGGTTTTCGTGCCGGTCCTGGCGCCTCAGGGTGTGCCCACCACCCGCACCGCCGCAAAGCACGGAAAGCCGCGCTGACCCTCGACAAAGGGGCCATTCCGGTCTAATGCCTCCGGCATTGCTTTTGCCGGGCTCCCCGGCGCATTTCCGAAGGTCGATCAAATGAGTGCAGAGCTTAGCCAACCTCTTCCGCGTCCGGGTATTCTGGATATCGCCGCTTATGTTCCCGGCAAGGAACACGTGGATGGCGTCGCGAAGGTTTATAAGCTCTCCTCCAACGAAACGCCGCTCGGGCCAAGCCCGAAGGCGATCGAGGCATTCGCCGCCACCGCCAGCCATCTGGAAATCTATCCCGACGGACAGGCGATTGCGCTGCGTCAGGCGATTGCAGACGTGCATGGCCTCAACATAGCGAATATCATGTGCGGTAACGGCTCGGATGAGCTTCTTGGCCTGCTCTGCCACGTCTATCTGGGTACGGGCGATGAGGCGATCATCACCGAACACGGTTTCCTCGTCTACAAGATCCAGATCATGGGTGCGGGCGCAACGCCGGTGACGGTGAAGGAAAAGGATTGCGCCGTCGATGTGGACGCGATTCTCGCCGCCGTCACGCCAAGGACGAAGATGGTTTTCATCGCCAATCCCGGCAATCCCACCGGCACCTATGTTCCGGTCGCGGAAATCCGCCGCCTTCAGGCTGGTCTGCCGAAACATGTCGTGCTCGTGCTTGATGCGGCTTATGCCGAATATGTACGCAAGAACGACTACGAGGCCGGTCTCGAGCTGGTGTCTGGCAACCGCAACGTGGTGATGACGCGCACCTTCTCCAAGGTTTACGGTCTGGCCGCACTGCGCGTCGGCTGGATGTATGGTCCGGCCGCCATCATCGATGCGCTGAACCGGGTGCGTGGTCCGTTCAACATGAGCGCGCCGGCGATCGCAGCGGGTGCCGCGGCCATCCGCGATCAGGCATTCCTGGAAAAGGCGATCTCTCACAACACGCTCTGGCTGGAGAAACTCACGACGGTCTTCACCTGTCTCGGCCTCAAGGTCACGCCATCAGTCACCAACTTTGTCCTCATCCATTTCCCGGACCAGGATGGCAAGCGTGCACCAGATGCGGACGACTTCCTGAGCCGCCGCGGTTATATCCTGCGTGCCGTGCGCGGTTACGGTTTCCCCAATGCCTTGCGTATGACGGTTGGTTCGGAAGAAGCCAATCTTGGCGTCATCGCCGCGCTCACCGAGTTCATGGGGCAGGCGTAATGGGCGAGATCATGTTTGAGCGCATCGCGCTTGTTGGCATCGGCCTGATCGGCTCGTCTATTGCGCGCGACATCAAGGAACTGGGTCTTGCCCGGCATGTCACGATTTCCACCCGCAGCGCGGAAACGCTGAAGCGGGCAGAGGAACTGGCGCTTGGAAGCGAGTATACGACATCCGCCGCGCAGGCCGTCACGGATGCTGATCTTGTCATCGTTTCAGTGCCGGTCGGTTCATCCGGGGCGGTTGCCGAGCAGATCGCGCCGCATCTGAAGCCCGGCGCCATCGTCACCGATGTCGGCTCTACCAAGGCCTCTGTCATCGCGCAGATGGCGCCGCATATGCCTGACAATGTGCATTTCATTCCCGGACATCCGCTGGCGGGTACGGAAAAATCCGGCCCGGATGCCGGTTTTTCCGGTCTTTTCCGCGAGCGCTGGTGCATCTTCACGCCGCTGCCGGGCACGGATGCGGAGGCGCTGGAAAGGCTCAAGGATTTCTGGCGGGCGCTCGGCTCGCGTGTGGATGAAATGGATGCCGAACACCACGACAAGGTTCTGGCGATCGTTTCGCATCTGCCGCACATCATCGCCTACAACATCGTCGGCACGGCGGACGATCTGGAGACGGTAACCGAGTCGGAAGTCATCAAATATTCCGCTTCCGGCTTCCGAGATTTCACGCGTCTCGCCGCCTCGGACCCCACCATGTGGCGCGATGTCTGCCTGCACAACAAGGATGCCATCCTCGAAATGCTGGCACGGTTCTCGGAAGACCTTGCTTCGCTGCAAAGGGCGATCCGCTGGGGGGAGGGCGACAAGCTGTTCGAACTGTTTTCCCGCACACGCTCCATCCGCCGCTCCATCATCGAGGCCGGTCAGGACGTCGATACGCCTGACTTTGGGCGTCACGCGCTGGATCAGAAGAAGTAGGGCGCTGAAGTGATATTGATATCGGCGGCGACGGATGACGATATCGAATGGCTGCTGCGGGAAGACAAATGGATCGATGAGGATTGGTTGCGGCGTTGCGTCGGACGCCGCGAATATCTCGTCGCGAAAGAAGATACGATTCTAGTCGGTTTTCTGCGGTTCTCGATGTTCTGGGGTAAGATTCCCTACATGGACATGATCCGCGTCGTTCCCGAGTTTCGGGGACATGGCGTCGGCGCAACGCTTACAGTTTTTTGGGAAACTCTGATGCGTGAGCAGGGTGCCTCACTGGTGATGACGTCCAGCCAGCAGGACGAGCGGGAACCGCAGATGTGGCATCGTCGCAATGGATACAAAGAAGCCGGCATCCTGCATCTTTCAAAAATTCAGGATGCCGCTGAGGTGTTTTTTACAAAAGCTCTCTGTTAAATCGGCGGGATCTTCCCCAGCGGAATGAAACCGCTGACGGTGGCGCGGCCGCGATCCACCACGAGGTCGACGGACGCCCTGTCGCCGCCGCCGGCGAGTGCGCGGAGCATTTTGCGGGCGGTATCGATGGTGGATTGCAGCTGCGGAAACGCCTGCTTGGCATTGTCCGACCAGGCGTCAAGCTTTTCGATCTCCAGCTTGAACTGGCCGGAGAGATAGCCCTCATTATCGAAGGAGAAGGGGCCGCTGATACGCATGGTGCGGCCTTCGCCGATATCAGCGACCAGCCGGCGAAGCTCGCCGCTCGCACCGTAAAGCCCGGCCGTATCGCTGCCGTCTACCATACCCGCCTTGCCGGCAAGGGTGACATCGGCGATGGCGTTGAGGCGCGGCAGAAGTTGCGGCCAATCCTTGATGACGGTTGACGAGTCGGTCAACGTTATCGCGCCGTCTAGATCGGCGCCGTTCTGGCGCAGATGCATTTCCGTCTTGGCGGCATCGAAATCGATCGTCTGGCCGGTAACGGTGGAAACTGCCTGAGCCTTCAGGCCGTCAATGACAAGCGAGGTGCGGTCGATACCCCTAAGCTTGGTGACGATGCTCGACTGCATGTTCTGCCAGAGGGCTGAAACCGTCAGACCATGCGCGGTGCGGATTTCAGCCGGTGCATCCAGTTCCCAGACAATGTGGCCGGGATTGTAGACCTGCGCTGCGGAACGCAATTCTCCAAACGAGGCTGAAACGCCATTCTGCTTGTCGTCCACCGTTACCTTGGAGCAGAAAAGGCCGATGCGGAACGGATAACCCTTGAAGGCAATGTCGCCGCATTCGCCGCTGACGTTTCTGGCCTGCGAAGGCGAGATGACGTTCAGAACCGTCTGCTTCAGCTTGTCGGCGGCATAAAACCACCCGGCCGTGTAAAGTCCGATAACCAGCACGACGGCGATACCAAGCCAGAGGAATTTTTTGACCGTGCCGGATTGGCTTGACGATGCCATATTGATCTCCGATGAACAGACTTCAGATAAATTCGATTTGGCTTGGGATATGGACGATTTTTGGGTCTTTGGCTACGGTTCGTTGATGTGGAACCCGGGCTTTGCCTTTGAGGAAAGGCAGCAGGCGCGGCTGCACGGTTATCGACGCTCCCTCTGCATCAGTTCAAATGTGTACCGCGGCACTGAGGAGAAGCCCGGCCTTGTTCTCGGTCTGGAGCGCGGCGGCTCCTGCCTCGGCGTTGCCTTTCGCGTGCGCGGAGCGGACCATGGTCCGGTCATGGCCTATCTGCGCGAGCGCGAGCTTGTAACGAATGTCTACAAGGAACGCGTCGTTGCCATTGCGCTCGCCGATGGCACGCGCGGCAGTGCCGTGACCTATGTGGCCGATCCCGCCCACGAGCAGTATATTGGTGGTCTGGGTGTCGCGGAAGCGGCTACGATCGTGGCTGCCGCATCGGGCAGGTCCGGCCCGAATACCGATTACGTCTTCAATACCGTGCAGCATCTGCAGGATATGGGTATTCGCGACACGCTGCTGGAAAGCATTGCCGCCAGTGTCGGCACGATCGCGGTTTAGCCGGCGGGAGTGTCTTGCCCCTGAAGTTCTGCGATACGCTTCACGGCGGTCGGTGGCAGCGGCAGGTGCGGATTGTTGCGCGCGGTCTCCAGCAGCAACTCGTCGCTCGCCTTTTCCGTCACCTCGATCAATGTCTTGAAAAACACGTCCGGGTCCAGTCCCGGCTCGATGGCCGGCAAGATCCGCACCTTGAAATGGCCGGGATAACGCATTGTCGAGCGGCGTGGCCAGAAGAGGCCGGGATGCATGGCGACCGGAATGACGGGGACTTTGAGGTCGCGGTAAAGACGTGCGATGCCATAACGATATTCGGGCTCAGCGCCCGGTGGCCGGCGCGTGCCTTCGGGATAGATTATGAGTTCGCGGCCAGCCGCCATCTCCTCTCTCGCCCGCTCCATGACCTTCAGCATCACCTTGCCGCGCGCGGCGCGGTTGACCGGGATCATGCGCTGCTTCATCGCATACCAGCCGAACAGCGGGATCCACAAAAGCTCGCGCTTCAGAATATAGACCGGATCGGGAAGGTTGGGCAGCAGCGCATAGGTGTCCCAGAAGGACTGGTGTTTGGGGGCGAAGATACAGCCGGTTTCGGGAATGTTTTCCAGCCCCTCGATCTCGAAGGTGGTGCCGACAATGGTCTTCATCAGCCAATGGTTGGATCGCGCCCAGTTCTTGGGGATTTCATAGGCTATTCTGCGCGGCAGGATGAAATAGATCGGCGTGAGCACGATCATGCGGACAATCAGATTGAGATAAAACAGCGTATTGAAAAGAAAAGAGCGCAGCTTGAGCATCGACAGAATTCCCGGGTTGCAGCCGTTCCGAAGCTCAGGCGCGCCTCGATGCCGGATGCCGATGCCAGACGCCTACACGAAAACAAGGCTCCGCAGCAAGCGTGTTCTCTCCGTTCTTTCCATTCACGGGGAGGAGGTTGCCGCCTTGATCGTGGGGTGATCGGCGCCCGCCTTGCGCAGACCATCGCCCTTGCCGAGCCCGGTCAGGTCGCGTCCTGCTGCAATCACGAATTTCATGTATTCGTAGAGCATGGTTCGGACCACATCTGGCTCCGCGAACCAGTTAGTGCGGGCAAGGTCGGCGCTGATGACGGGATAGGCGATGAATTGGGTTTGCGGGCTGGCATTGTGCAATTCATGCAGGCTGCGATGCATATGGTAATTGTTGGTAACGACGACGATGGAGGAATAACCGTGGTCGCGTATCCAGCTCGCCGCCTCGTTGGCATTGCCGATGGTGTCTATGGCCTTGTAGCCCATGTCCACGCAGCAGGAAAACATGTCCGAAGAGCCTTGCGTCATCTTGCGGATTTGCGTGCGGGTGGTGGCCGGATTGACGCCGGAAATCAGAAGGCGCATGCCAACGCCGTCCCGCAGCAGGCCGACCGCCTGTTCGATGCGCTGATAACCGCCGGTCAGAACGATGATCGCGTCGCCCTTGGCGCCTTCGGGCGGGCGCATGGAGGCGACCGAATCTGCGAACCACAAAAAACCGCCGGAAAAGGCCCCGAGAGTAATGACGCAAAGCAGGATGAGACCGCGAATAAAACGGCGCAGGCGACTTCTCCGCGACAACAGGCCCTTTTTTGCCTGTCGCGTGGTCGTCTGCTCCTGATCATGGTCCGTCCGACTCACAAACATTCCTCCTGAATACTCGCCGATTAAGGCAAGGAACAGGCATTTTTGTCCACCGTCCGCAAGTTACATCCGGCGTGTGAAGGGTGCAGTTTCCTCGCGAGATCCGGGAGACGGCGTCACGATGCGACACCGTCGCTTTTAGACGGATCGGAACGGACGCGGTCGATATCGTCGATCGTGCGGATGACAGTCACACGCGCGGTGATCGTGGTGAGCAGCGCGATGATGATCATCGTCGTGGCGATGCCGATATAACCACTGAGGCCAACGGAAAAAGAGCCGAACAGCGCACTTGCCTGATCGCTTTGCGGCGTTGCGACCGTGCTCGATTGCCAGAAACCGGCGGCAAGGAAAACCACCGCGGCAAGGGCGCTGCCCGCTGCCGCACCTTTCAGGCTGATCTTCAGGAAGTGCTTCTGGAATTCCCGCGCGACGAAGCTGCTTTCGGCGCCGACGAAATGCAGCACCTCGACGATGTGCCGGTTGCCGGAAAGCGCGCCGCGCGTTGCAAACACCACCGTCAGCACCATGGCGGTGAAGACGAGGATCAGGACCCCGACGCCGATCATGACGGTGGTCCTGGCCATGGAGACGAGCCTGTCGACCCATGTACGGTGGTCATCCAGAAACGCCTGTGGAATTTCAGCCTTCAGCATATCGCGCATGGCCTGAAAATCGGGCGGGTGGTTTTCATCGATGGTAATCACGACGAGGCGCGGCACCGGCAGTTCGGAAAGATCGAGGCCACTGCCGAGCCACGGCTCCAGAAGACGCGCGGTGGCGGCGTCATCGAGGATCGTGCCATCCCGCGTGCCGACGAAGGTGAGCGCCAGAGTACGCGCCTTGGTGAGCGCTGCATTCATGTCCAGCCCGTCCTCGGGTTTGATCTGAATGGTGATTTCGCGGGAAATCTGGCTCTGCCAGGTGGCGGCGGTGGCACGCACCATGGAAACGGCACCAAGCGTCAGGCAGGCGAGAAAGGCCATGATGGCGATCACCACCATCAGCGCATTGCCCTGAATGTTGGAAGGCGGCAGAATGGGTGCCATCGGGCGGATACGCATCGGCGGCCGCTTCGGTGCGGTCGCCTCTGGTCTTAACTGTTTGCGGTTGATCTCATTCATAGATGTCGAGCCGCCCTTCGGTGAGGATCATCCGGCGTGCGTCGATCTGGTCCATCAGGCCGAAATCATGGGTGGCGATGACCACAGCGGTACCCAGCCGGTTGAGCTCCAGAAAGAGGTTGAGAAGGCGCTTGGCCATCGGCGGGTCGACGTTGCCGGTCGGCTCGTCGGCCAGCAAGATTTCCGGCTGGTCCATCAATGCGCGGGCAATGGCGGCGCGTTGCTTTTCCCCACCGGAGAGGATGGCCGGAAGCACATTGATGCGCTCGCCAAGCCCGACCCATTTCAGAAGCTCGATGACGTCGTTGCGGTAGGCGCTTTCTTCCTTGCCGCGCACACGCAGCGGCAGGGCGACATTCTCATAGGTCGTCAGATGATCGAGCAGCCGGAAATCCTGAAAGACGATGCCGACGCGGCGGCGCAGCATGGGCAGCTCGCTGCGCGGAATGCGCGACACATCGCGGTTGAACATGCGGATATTGCCGCGTGTGGGCTGCAGCGACATCAGCAGCAGGCGCAGGAACGTGGTTTTGCCGGCACCGGAAGGGCCGGTCAGAAACTGGAACGAACCCTTGGGAATGTCGAAGGTCATGTCCCTCAGGATTTCGGGGCCCATGCCGTAACGCAACCCGACATTTTCGAAATGGATCAACGGACTTCCAGTCTCTTCGTTTCGTGGTGGTTCGCAAACCGCTGGCGCGTGAGGCCCGGATGGGCCGTTTAACCCGGTTCCGGTGGCCTAGCGAGCCGTTTTTGCGAAGCATTAACCAATTAAATTTAAAACTTGGCAGGATTCGTTGCAATGCCCAGTTTTGCGGGCCGGAAAACCTCACCCAAGGAATTCTATGGCTATGTTCCGTTCATCTCGCCGGCAAGCGGCATTCGATTTCGACCTCCTGATGCCGGAAGCGCCAGTGCGCCGTACGGCGCGGGCAGCCCACACCGGCCCCGATGTGGTAGACGCGGAATTTGTCACCATCAAGGAAAACCGTGTCCGTCAGCCCGGAAACGATAATCGCGGCGCGATGCGCCGGCAGATGGAAAAACCGCCCGTCACCGCCAGTGCTCTTGGTTACGCGTTCATCGGCTGGGTGGACCGCAAATTGTCGCGCCTGTCTGTGGATGCCTATTCGGCGCTGGTTGCGGCGCTCGTCATTTTTGTTTTCATCTGCTCAGGCGGCCTGTCGGTGGTCGTGCCGGAAAAGCCGGTCGTTGCGGCCGCAAACCCGCTTGCCATTTCTCATGTCACCATCACGCCGCAGGAGGCTGGCGGCATGGATGTCCTGCTCATCAACGGTATTGTGGAGAACAACGGTGCCGCTCTGGAAGAGGTGCCGGCACTTCGCGCCGACCTCTTCGTTGCCAAGGGGCAACTGGTCGCCAGTATGGTCATCGAACCGCCGGTCAGGCAGATGCAGCCCGGTTTCAGCCACGGATTTTCGGCAAAGTTGCGCCATCCCGGTGGAAAAACGCCTGAGATCAAGCTTTCCTTCGTCGAAGCGGGTGCTTCCGAACGTTGACTGTGCTAACGCGTGGTCTTCGTATTTTTACTGAAAGGTAAAATCGGCAAGGCGCAGCACAGGAGAAAGAATGCCCGTCGTCCGTGGAAAAAACATTGAGCCGCTTTACACCGCCGAGCAGATTGCCGAGCGCAATCGCGACATGGCCAAGCATATAGCGAGCGGCCCGACCAAGGATTTGCTGGTCATCGCCGTGCTCAAGGGATCGTTCATTTTCGCGGCCGATCTCATCCGCGCGCTGCATGACAGCGGCCTTGCCCCCGAAGTCGAATTCATCACGCTTTCGAGCTACGGTGCCGGCACCGTTTCGCAAGGGGTGAAGATCGTCAAGGATATCGACAGCGACGTGAAGGACCGCGATGTTCTTCTGATCGACGATATTCTCGAATCCGGCCGCACGCTGCGTTTCGCCAAGGAACTGCTTTACGAACGCGGCGCCCGTCACGTCACCATCGCCGTGCTGCTCGACAAGAAGGTCAAGCGCAAGGAAGATCTGGAGGCCGACTATGTCGGTTTCGAATGTCCCGATTATTTCGTTGTGGGTTACGGCATGGATGTGGCTTACGCCTTCCGCGAACTGCCCTTCGTAGGCGTCGTCACGGGCGACGCCTGACGATTTCTGCCGTGCCGGGATGGGACATGCCGGAGACGCCTCATTAACCATTCACCCAGCGAAACCCTGGGTGTTTACCTCTTGAAAAGAGGAGCCTGCGATGTTGCTTACGGCTGGAAATGATGCCCAGGAGCAATGATTAATGGCGAAGATTCTGATTACCGAAGATGAGGATGCATTGCGGGCTTTCGTTGCCCGTGCGCTGCGTCTCGACGGTCACGAGACCCATGAGGCGGCAGACGGCGAGCAGGGGCTGGAGAAGCTTCAGGAAACCAATTTCGATCTCCTTCTTTCGGATATCCGCATGCCGGTCATGGATGGCATCGAGCTGGCGCACCGCGCCGCCGAACGCTTCCCGGCCATGCGCATCCTGTTGATGACGGGTTATGCCGAACAGCGCGAACGTGCTGATGATCTGGCAGAAAAGATCGTGGACGTGGTTTCAAAACCTTTTGCGCTTCCGGATATCCGCAAGGCTGTTGCGCGGGCGCTTGCGGCCTGAGCGATAAGGCTACAGAGATTTGAGAAAGGGCGGCCCTTTGGGCCGCCTTTTTTGTTGTGGAGTTGTCAACTCTCTCCGCCGTCATGCTCGGGCCTGTCCCGAGCATCTGCCACGTCTCGATTGATTGAGACGTGGTTGGATTCTCGGCACAAGGCCGAGGATGACGTTGAGTGTTTGATAAGCTGGCCTTTCCTCAAAAATGCGCGAGGTTAAACAGGCCGATCGCTAGGAATGGCGGCTTCCATCCTCACCGTATATCCAGCAACCGCTCCAGATAACGCCGCTCGATTTCACCCGGCGGGTTGTTGCCGAGCTTTTCGCGGATAGCCTCGAGAATTTCGCGGGCGCGCTGCACGTCGATCTCATCAGGCACCTTCACCTGGTCGCCGAAATCGGGGCCGGTTGTGCTGCGCGGACGGCCGAGTGGATCGCGGCCGTTCTGTCCGCCTTGGCCCGCCATGCCTTCCTGCCCCTGTCCGGGCTGCTGTCCCTGCTGGCGCATGGCCTGCATGATCTGGCCCATCATATCCTGCGCGCCCTGTCGCAGCGCGTTCAGCGCATTGCCCTGACCTTCGACCGCCTGTTCGCCCTGGCTTTTGCCGAGTGCTTCGCCGGCGCCTTCCATTTCCTGCTGCGCCTTGCCGAAGTTTTCGCCCGGCTCCATGCCGAGATCACGAAGGCCCTGCTGCAATTCGCCCAGCTGCTTGCCCAGCGCGTCCTGCTGCGCCCTCAGATTTTTCAGCGCCTCGCGCAATTGTTCGGCAGTCATCTGCTCGCTCGGCTGTCCGCCTTGCTGGCCGTTCTCGCCCTGCTGGCCCTGCTGGCCCTGTTGCGGTGATTCACCGTTTTCACCCGTCTGCGGGTCCTGACCTTCGCCGCCATCCTGCGGGTCGCCGCGCTGCATGCGGTCACGCAGCGCCTGATCGAGCTTGAAGGTCTCGTCCATCAGCTTCTGCTGCTGTTGCAAAATTTCACCCAGCTTGTCGATCTGCTGGCGCATCTTGCTGCTTTGCTGCTGCCCCTGCTGGCCCTGACGTTGCGGCCGTCCCGCCTGCAGGTTGTTCATCATGCGTTGCAGCTGCGAGAGCATTTCCTGTGCTGCGTCACGGTTGCCGGAGCGCGCGAGGTTTTCGATCTGGTTCATCATGTTTTCCAGATCGCGCTGCCGCAAGACGTTTTGTGCCTGCTGGTTCATGTTGGCTTGCGGCGCATTCTGCATGCGCTGTGCAAGCTCGCTCATGAACTGCTGCATCGCCTCACGCAGTTCCTGCATCAGCTTGGCGACTTCCTCATCGGAGGCATTGCGCTGAAGCGCCTCGGAAAGCGCTGTCTGCGCATCACGCAGGCGTTTTTCCGCCTGCGAAAGATCACCATCCTCGATGCCGAGCGCAATCTCCCAGAGATAATCGGCGGTGTTCTTCAGCATCTCCTCATTATAGGCGAGCCGCATGCGGGTCTGCGCCGATTGCAGCAGGAGATAGTGCGTGGTGTTGGGAATAGTTTCTTCCGGACGCAGACCAACCGCCTCGTTATAGGCGATCGCCTTTGGCATCTGGCGCGTGTCGAGTGAGAATATCTGCCGCTGTTCGGCAACCGAAGCCGCCAGCGGTTCAGAGAAATTGCGGCCCGGCAGCACCATTTCATGCGCGGGGCTGCGGCCGGTCTGGCCGGCACCGTCTGTTGCCACCAGCGTGATGCGCACGCGCTTACCTGCCATGGGATGTTCGGTCAGGTTGCGGCTGGTCAGCCCCTTGATCTCGCGGTTGTTCTGCCGCGGCAGGTCGAGCTTGAATTCCGGCGGCGGGTAAAGTGCTGTTGCACCCTCCGCAACGCCAAGCGGCTCTATGATGGCGTGGGCTTCCTTGATGCCATAGTCGTCCTTGGCGGTGAAACCCACCTCCAGCGCACCATTGACGGCGCGGCGCGGCATGTTGTCGAAGCCGATACTGGGTGGCTGGTCAGGAATGACGTTGAACACCCATTGTTGGCCATTGGCGGTGATCATGCCGCTTTCGGTCACATCCATGGCAAAGGTGCGCGGCGTGACAGGTTGATCCGGCGCGCGTTTTTCCGTCTGTGCCGCCACATCGCCACTTGCGCTGTCGGCGCGCGCCGCTTCGGGGGCAAGCTTCTGCAGGGCGCCAGCGGGCTCAGGCTCGAAGGTCACTTCCTCGCCGCCATCGCCACCGGTCATGCGGATCGTCAGTTTGGAGGATTGCGGCACGGGCACCGCGTCGTGGCCTGTCGCATCGCGCCCTGTCAGAAAAATCGGGGCGCGGCCGGTATAGGCGGGCGGCGTGACCCAGGCGTCGAGACGGATATCGGGATTGAGCGGACCGGCTGCCGGTCGGCTACGGAAGGCATCTGCAATCGTGCCTGCACCATTGGAATAGGAAAAACCGAAGGCGACAACCAGAAAAAGGGCGGGAATGGCGCGTAGTGCCGAGCGGTCGTAACGGGCGATATCGGGTTTCGGCAGGCCGGCATTCAGCGCGGCGATGCGTTCCGCCATACGGATCTGGTGTTCTTTCCACAAGGCGCGGGAAATGGGGGTGTCCAACGCCGGTTCGTCTTCCTGCACGCCGACTGGCTGGTGAGCGAGACCATTGCGTTCTTCCAGAAGGCGGGACGCGTCGTTGTCTGTCGGCCATTTCAGCCGGACGATTGGCAGGATGGTGCTGATGAAACCAAAAACCAGCAGGAAAACGATGCCCAGCCGTACGAAGTCAGGCATTTGCCGGTAGAGGCCGAACCATGCGAGCGCCAGAAACGCGGCGGCGATGGAAAGCGGCCACAGCGTCTTCGGTGCTACTCTTTCCGAAAACAACACGATTTTTGCGAAGAAGCGTTTAGCCGCAACCCGGCGGGCAAGATCCGGCCGCTGCGCGAATGCGCCGGTTGGGCGCTTTCTGCCTGTCCTGTCCTCTCCGGCTGTGGTCATCAATCCGTTCTCCCGGTTCTGGCCACGTCAAACGCCATTCCCGGAACGGCGAGCTGCTTGTATTATGAGAAGCAAGGATAACATTCTTTGTGGCGAAGACGAGGGCAAGCGGATGCTCACCCCCATTTTTTAGGCAGCTTCGCTCAATTGTGATCGACCAAGCCGGATGTATGGCGGATCAATCGAGCCAGGCGGGTACTGAATCGAGAGCGATCAGCTCTTCATAGGTTCCGCGCGGGCGGATGACGTGGAACTTGTCACCCTTTACCAGCACTTCCGGCACCAGCAGGCGCGAATTATAGGTGCCTGCCTGCACGGCGCCGTAAGCACCGGCGGAGCTGACGGCAATCAGATCACCCGGCTGCGGTGCGGCCATCTCGCGGTCCAGCGCCAGATAGTCACCCGTTTCGCAGACGGGGCCAACGATATCGGCCTTGATGCGAGGGGCGTCCACCGCGGGCTGCACGACCGGGCGGATGCCGTGATAGGCCTCGTAAAGCGTCGGGCGGATGAGGTCGTTCATCGCGCCATCGACAATCACGAAGTTCTTTTCGCCGCCATCCTTCACATAGATCACTTCCGTCACCAGAATGCCGGCATTGCCGACGATCAGGCGTCCCGGTTCGGTGATGATCTTGCAGTTGAGGCTCTTTAGCTCGTTCTTGACGATATGCGCATAGGCATCCGGCAGCGGCGGCGGATTATTGTCCTCGCGGTAGGGAATGCCGAGGCCGCCGCCGATATCGACGTGACTGATCGTGTGCCCGTCCGCGCGCAGGGATTCCACCAGTTCGCGCAGCAAGCGGAACGCATCCTCGAAGGGCTGCAATTCTGTGATCTGGCTGCCGATATGCATGTCGATGCCGGTGACTTCGATGCCGGGCAGAGTGGCGGCATGGGCATAGACCGCACGCGCCCGCTCATAGGAAATGCCGAACTTGTTTTCTTTTTTGCCGGTGGAAATCTTGGCATGAGTGCGCGCATCCACATCCGGATTGATGCGAAAGGACACATGCGCCCTTTTTCCGGCCTTGACGGCGCGCAGGTTGAGGACCTCAAGCTCCGGCTCGGATTCGATGTTGAAGCAGTAGATGCCGGCTTCCAGCGCGTAATCCATTTCCGCCACCGTCTTGCCGACGCCGGAGAACATGATGCGGTTTGCCGGTACACCGGCGCCAAGCGCGCGGCGCAATTCGCCGCCGGATACCACGTCGATACCCGCGCCGAGCTTTGCCAGCGTCCTCAGAACGGCCTGGTTGGAATTGGCCTTCATGGCGTAACAGACCATGGCGTCCACATCGGCGAAAGCGCCTGAGAACACCTTGTAGTGGCGCTCCAGCGTCGCGGTCGAATAGACATAGAACGGCGTGCCGACCGCCTTGGCGATCTCAGGCACGGGCACGTTTTCGGCGTGAAGCACGCCGTCGATATAGCCAAAATGGTTCACAGGCTTTTTCCCGTCAGAGAAGCTTGTCGAGGATGAACGGCCGCTCCGCCGTTGCCGGCTTCGTCTCGGTTCCGTCGGCATTGCGCTTGTTGCGCATTTCGACCGGCGTGCTCGGCGGATCGATATCGCCTTTTCGCCCGCAGGCACTGAGAGCAAGACTGACGGCGAGCGTCATGCCGATGGGAACGATGAGATTGCGCGCGGTTTTTGAAAGCATGAGCCTGTCCAAAGGAAATATGTGCTTCTCTGATAACGAAAAACAGGGCGCTTGTGCACCCTGTTTCTTGTGATCGCAGCGTAACGCAGATTTATGAGGGCGGCGGAGAAAAATGAAATCGTTTCCGCCGCTCATTTTAATTTGTCTGCGCATCGGATTTTCCGAAAACCGCTTCACACTTTTCGGTCCGATGCGTTAGTTGCGTCCACGCCACCAGGCGATCTGCTTCTTGACCTCGGAAGGAGCCGTGCCGCCGAAGCTGGTGCGGCTGGCAACCGATGCCTCGACTGAAAGAACGTCGAAAACGCCGCTTGTAATGGCCGGATGGATCGCCTGCAGGTCTTCCAGCGAAAGATCGGCCAGATCGCAGCCTTTCTTTTCCGCCAGTGCCACCGCATTTCCGGTCACATGGTGGGCGTCGCGGAAGGGCAGGCCTGCCTCGCGCACCAGCCAGTCAGCAAGATCGGTGGCGGTGGAATAGCCCGAACCGGCGGCCGCACGCATGCGGTCCTTGCGCACCTCAAGGTCGCGGATCATGCCGGTCATGGCGGCGATGGCCAGTTCCAGGCTTTCGGCGGCATCGAAAACCTGTTCCTTGTCTTCCTGCATGTCCTTGGAATAGGCGAGTGGCAGGCCCTTCATCACAGTCAGAAGCGCCACCAGCGAGCCGTTGATGCGGCCGGTCTTGGCGCGCACCAGTTCGGCGGCGTCGGGGTTCTTCTTCTGCGGCATGATCGACGAGCCAGTGGAAAAGGCATCGGACAGGCGGATAAAGCCGAATTGCGGCGTCGACCAGATGACGATTTCTTCGGCGAGGCGCGACAGATGCGTGGCGCAGATCGAGGCGATCGACAGGAACTCCAGTGCGAAATCGCGGTCGGAAACGGTGTCGATGGAGTTGCGGGTCGGCTCGCGGAAGCCGAGCGCCTTTGCCGTCATGTGGCGGTCGATAGGATAACCGGTGCCGGCCAGGGCTGCTGCACCGATCGGGCTTTCATCCAGATGTTCGATTGCGTGACGCACGCGGGCGCGGTCACGGCCGAACATTTCCACATAGGCCATGCAATGATGGCCGAAGGTGACGGGCTGGGCCGTCTGCAGATGGGTGAAGCCGGGCATGACCGTATCGGCATTTTCCTCGGCGCGGTCGAGGAAGGCGGCGATGAGCGCGGTCAGCATGCCTTCCGTCTTCTGCAGCTCTTCCTTGACCCAGAGGCGGAAATCGAGCGCCACCTGGTCGTTGCGCGAGCGGGCGGTGTGCAGACGCCCTGCCGCTGTGCCGATGAGGGTGGCAAGTCGCGCCTCGATGTTCATGTGAATGTCTTCGAGCTTGCGCGAGAATTCGAAACTGCCGGCCTCGATTTCTGACAGGATCGTGTTCAGGCCGTGAACGATCTTGTCTTTATCTTCCTGCGAAATAATGCCTTTTTCCGCCAGCATGGTGGCATGCGCTATAGAGCCGCGGATGTCCTGTGCATAAAGCTTCTTGTCGAAGCCGATGGAGGCATTTATCTCTTCCATGATGGCTGATGGCCCGGAAGCGAAACGTCCGCCCCACATCTGGTTGGAGGATTTCTGATCTGTGCCGTCAGCCATGTTCTGCGTGCCCTGGAGTATTCGATGACAGAAAAAAGGCCGTTCAGGCTTCCTTCCGCCAGATTGGTTGCAATTGCTGCCGTTGCCGGTGTCGTGTTCGGCGCGGGTGCGGTCTGGTTCAGGCATATTGGGTCTGAGAGCCCGGTTCAAGGGGCAGCGGTTGCCGAGGCCGGTTTATGTGAAGGTGCGGCAAACCGCATCGCCTCGCTGAAACCCCTTCTGAAGGGCCAGGTGGCGGCCATGTCGGCCACGGATACGCCGCGCGTCATCCCGCTGTCCTTCAAGGGTCCGCAAGGGTCGGACATGTCGCTTGCCGATCTCAAGGGCAAGGCGGTTCTCCTCAATCTCTGGGCCACCTGGTGCGTGCCATGCCGGGAGGAAATGCCTGCGCTGAACGCACTCGAGAAGGAAAAGGGCAGCGATGGCTTTGAGGTTGTTGCGGTCAATATCGACACCGGCGCGGACGAAAAACCGAAAGCCTTCATTGACGAATACAAGATCGACGCGCTGAAACTTTATCGCGACAGCTCCATGGGCGTCTTCAATGTTCTGAAAAAGGAAGGGCTGGCTTTCGGCCTTCCCGCAACTCTTCTGCTGGACGAAAAAGGCTGCCTGATTGCCGCCATGAACGGTCCGGCAGCCTGGGACAGCGAAGATGCCAAGGCGTTGGTATCGGCAGTGAAGGCTAAATAATTGTCCAGTGCGGGAGGGACTTACCTCCCGTCATCTCGAATGATTTCAGAGGAATATCTCTTGCGCCTTAGCGCGTCGGAACAGGTGTCTCGCCACGGTAATCGTAAAAACCGCGACCAGATTTGCGGCCGAGCCAGCCGGCCTCGACATATTTCACCAGCAGCGGGCAGGGGCGGTATTTGCTGTCGGCCAGCCCGTCATGCAGCACCTGCATGATCGACAAACAGGTGTCGAGACCGATGAAGTCGGCAAGCTGCAACGGTCCCATCGGATGGTTGGCGCCGAGCCGCATGGCGGTGTCGATGGCTTCCACCGAACCGACGCCCTCATAGAGCGTGTAGATAGCCTCGTTGATCATCGGCAGCAGGATGCGGTTGACGATGAAGGCGGGGAAATCCTCGGCGACGGTGATCGCCTTTTCCAGCGTCCGCACATAGTCCTTCGCCGCATCGAAGGTCTTTTCGTTGGTGGCGATACCGCGCACCAGCTCCACCAGCTTCATCACAGGCACCGGGTTCATGAAGTGGATGCCCATGAACTGTTCGGGACGATCGGTGGCGGACGCAAGGCGGGTGATGGAGAGGGAAGACGTGTTGGTGGCCAAAAGCGCTTCGGGCTTCAGTACCGGGCAGATCTGCGCATAGATCTTGCGTTTGATTTCCTCGTTTTCGGTAGCAGCCTCAATAACCAGATCCATGGGCGCCAGATCGTTGACGTCAGTCGAACCGCTGATGAGCGCGAGCGCATCTTTGCGGGCGTCGTCGGAGAGCTTGCCGTTGGTGACCTGACGGGCAAGATTGCCGTTGATCGTGGCAAGGCCGGCTTCGATTCCGTCCTTGGAAAGATCGTAAATGTGCACCTTGTAACCGGCCAAGGCGGAAACATGCGCGATGCCGCAACCCATTTGACCGGCTCCGATGATACCGATGTTTTTAAAGGGGGCGGTCATATGCTGGTCTCCTCATGGGATTTCATCTGCGTCATTTGCGGCGATGTTACGCATATCGCCGAAAAAGAGAAGGCGGCGCGTTCAAAAAACGCGCCGCCTTTGGCTAAAGGCTTAAAATCACAGAGCCTTCTGGAGTTCCGGCAGAGCCTCGAACAGGTCTGCGACGAGGCCGTAATCGGCAACCTGGAAGATCGGCGCTTCCTCGTCCTTGTTGATGGCTACGATGACCTTCGAGTCCTTCATGCCGGCCAGATGCTGGATGGCGCCCGAAATGCCGGCAGCGATGTAAAGCTGCGGTGCCACGACCTTGCCGGTCTGACCGACCTGCCAGTCGTTCGGTGCATAACCCGCATCGACGGCTGCGCGCGATGCGCCGACGGCTGCACCGAGCTTGTCGGCAACCGGCAGGATCACTTCGCGGAACTTTTCCGAGGAGCCGAGTGCGCGACCGCCCGAGATGATGATCTTCGCAGAGGTCAGTTCCGGACGATCGGAAGAGGCGAGCGCGTCGGACACAAAGACAGAAACGCCGGGGTTCTCGGCAGCGCCGATGGTTTCCACCGGTGCCGAACCGCCTTCAGCGGCTGCCGCAAACGCGGTGGGGCGCACGGTGATGACCTTCTTGGCGTCGCTTGCCTGCACCGTCTGGATGGCGTTGCCGGCATAGATCGGACGTTTGAAAGTATCCGGGCTGACGACCTCGATGATTTCCGAGACCTGGGCCACATCGAGAAGGGCTGCGACGCGTGGGGCGACATTCTTGGCCGAAGCGGTCGCCGGTGCGATGATGACGTCATAGGAAGGGCTGAGCGAGACGATCAGCGCCGCCAGCGGCTCGGCGAGCGCGTTGGCATAGGATGCGTCGTCGGCAAGCAGTACCTTGGCAACGCCGGACAGTTTCGCCGCCGCGTCGGCGGCACCCTTCGCACCGGAGCCGGCAACGAGCACGTGGACGTCGCCGCCAATCTGCGTTGCCGCCGTCAGCGTCTTCGCCGTCAGGTCGGAAAGGGTTGCGTTGTCGTGTTCTGCCAGAAGAAGAATGGCCATAATGTAATCTCCCTTTTCCGAAACCTTAGAGGACGCCGTCGGCTTTGAGCTTTTCGACCAGCTCAGCCACCGAGCCTACCCTGATGCCGGCCTTGCGGCCTGCGGGCTCCTCGGTCTTCAACACCTTCAGACGCGGCGTGACATCGACGCCGAAATCGGCCGGGGTCTTCTTGTCGAGCGGCTTCTTCTTTGCCTTCATGATGTTCGGCAGCGAGGCGTAACGCGGCTCGTTCAGACGAAGATCGGTGGTGACGACAGCGGGAAGTTTCAGTTCGACCGTCTGCAGGCCGCCATCGACTTCACGCGTCACAGCGACCTTGCCATCAGACGGTACGACCTTGGAGGCGAAGGTGCCCTGGCCCCAGCCGAGAAGGGCGGCCAGCATCTGACCGGTCTGGTTACTGTCGTCGTCAATCGCCTGCTTGCCGACGATGACGAGGCCGGGCTGCTCGGCTTCCGCCACGCCCTTCAGCAGCTTGGCGACGGCCAGCGGTTCGACCGTCTCGTCGGTCTCGATCAGGATGGCGCGGTCGGCACCCATGGCGAGCGCCGTGCGCAGCGTCTCTTCCGCCTTGGCAGGGCCGATCGACACGACCACGACTTCTTCGGCCTTGCCAGCTTCTTTCAGCCGCAGAGCCTCTTCCACCGAGATTTCGTCGAACGGGTTCATCGACATCTTCACATTCGCGAGTTCAACGCCCGAACCATCCGACTTCACGCGGATCTTGACGTTGTAATCAACAACTCGTTTGACAGGGACAAGGATCTTCATCGGCGGTTTTCCTCAAACTCCTGTCCGCGAGGCGACAAGACCGCGCGGACCTCCAAAAACAGGTTGGCGACATGGATAAGCATTTTTCCCGCAAATACAACGGAGCAATGTTCATTATCACATGCACGCAAGGCATACCTTACGTTGACGTTAACGTAAATAATTTATCTCTTCGTCAACGGCTCATCTGCTCCCGTCATAGCCCCGTTCGATTTGCGACAACCCCGCCGTTTGCGACGGATTCTTGAACTGCGCCGCCCTTGGCGGAACAATCGTGCGGTCGAACAGGGGAACGTCCGGCCGGCGCATGAAAATTACCATCACAGCCCCGGCCAATATGCCGCCCACATGTGCCCCCCAGGAAACATTTTCCTCAAGGCCAAGTGCCAGCATCAGAAATTGCTGTCCGATCCATAGCGCCAGCGGAATGAAGGCAGGCAAGGGCAACGGAATGCGCATGAACACCAGAACCCAGACGCGCACCTTGGGATGCAGGAGAAAATAGGCCGCGACGACGCCAGAAACAGCGCCTGATGCACCGATAAGCGGCCCTTCCGACATGGGTGCGACAAAGCCGTGCAACAGCGCGCCGGCTATGGCGCAGGCGATGTAAAAGATAAGGAAACGGAAGTGGCCGAGTGCGTCCTCGACGTTGTCGCCGAAGACCCACAGAAACAGCATGTTGCCTGCCATGTGCCAGAAATCCAGATGCAGGAACGCATAGGTGACGACGGTCAGGTTATCCGGCACCACCTGCAAGGCGGGCTCCAGGTAGGCGTAGTCGAACACCACAGCCGGGATGAAACCGAGGCCGAGCGCTGCGGCATTGGCCTGGACGTCGCTGGCAAGCACGCCGGTAAATAGCCATACCAGCACGTTGACCACGATCAGGCCGATCGTGACATATTGCAGCCGGATATGTTTGAGGGAATTCGCATCGTGCAGCGGTATGAACATCGAACGCCCTTCGTTTGTGCGAGAGATAGGCTTTAGCGGTTCTTGCCGGGAACCCACAATATGTCAGCCTTGCCCATATCATTGGCAAACCGGGCGGCAACGAACAGGAAGTCGGACAGGCGGTTGACATATTTCAGCGCTTCCGGGCTGACGATCTCGTTTTCAGCAACCGAGAGCTCCACCATGAGCCGTTCCGCCCGTCGGCAGATCGTGCGCGCCAGATGCAGATTGGCCGCCGCCGCATTGCCGCCCGGCAGCACGAAGGAGGTCAGGGGGTCAATTGCGGAGTTGAGGTCGTCGATTTCGTTTTCCAGCCGCGTGACCTGGCTCGCGACTATGCGCAGCGGTTCGTAGGCCGGCGGCTCGCCGGTTTCCGGGGTCGCGAGATCCGCGCCGAGGTCGAACATGTCGTTCTGGATGCGGAACAGCATGGCATCCAGCTTTTCCATGCTGGCAATATCAGTATTGGCGGTATGCAGCCGCGCCACGCCGATCGCCGAATTCGTTTCGTCCACCGTGCCATAGGCCTCGACGCGAAGATCGTGCTTCAGGCGGCGGGGACCGGACACCAGCGCCGTCGTGCCCTTGTCGCCGGTGCGGGTGTAGATCTTGTTCAGTTTCACCATGTCAGCGTCCGCCGCCGGTGAGCCAAAGGGTCAGCATGATAAGCACGATGGCGATGGCCTGCAACAGGAGGCGAAGCTGCATCAACTTGTTGGAACGGTTGGCGTCTTGGCCCTTCAGCATGTTGAAAAGGCCTCGTATCAGCACGATGACAACGAGGCCCATGACGATAAGGGCCAGAACAGTGGTGAAGCCGGACATTTAGGGGGTACTCCTCCTCAATCGAATCTGCGCAGCAGACGATAGAACAGTCCGGCAGGCAAGAGCCGTTTCAGCAACAGCCCCTGTTTGGCGGGAACGGTGACGGGATAATGCGGTTTTGGCTTTGCGGCGGTCAGGGCGTGTTTCAGCACGGCATAAACGGCATCGGGGCCAAGCTTGTGGCGGTTGACCGGGCCGGACCCATCCATCCTCGCCAGCTGACGCTTGTATTCCACAGCATGCGCCGAGTTTTCCAGATCGATCTTGTCCCTGACGTGGGCAAGCGCCGTCGTGGTGAATTTCGACGTGATCGGCCCCGGTTCGATCAGGCTCACATGGATGCCGCTGCCCTGAAGTTCCATGCGCAGCGTGACGCCAAGGCCCTCGATGGCGAATTTCGATGCGGTATAGGCGCCGCGATAACGATAGGGAACAAGGCCGAGAATGGAGGAGCAATGCACGATGCGCCCTGAACCGCGCTGGCGCATGAAGGGAATGACCCGCCGCGTCAGATCGTGCCAGCCGAAGACGTTGGTTTCGAATTGCTGCCGCAGTGCTTCCACCGGCAGATCCTCCACAGCACCCGGCTGGCCATAGGCGCCATTGTTGAACAGCGCATCGATGCGGCCTCCGGTTCTGGCCGCAACCGTATCCACGAGAGCCGCGATGGTTTCGGGCTTGGTATAGTCCATGATCAGGGTTTCTATGCCCTGATTTTCGAGTGCGGCCATATCGACGATGCGGCGCACGGTGGCAAACACCCTCCAGCCGTCGCGGTGAAGCGCGCCGGCACAATGGGCTCCGATGCCCGAGGAACATCCGGTAATTATGATGACGGGTTTTTCAGGCATCTATGCCGCTCCGGAAAGCCGAATGTTGCGCTGGCCCGATGGTCCGGCCTGTGAAAATTGTATTGCGCAAAATCTGTATGCCTGCGGGAACCGAAAGGCGGGATTGTGCGCTGTACAAAGTAGAGCTGACTTCCCATATTCGGGGCGAAGTTACAAATGAAATGCCGATGAATGGAGGCGACATGGTTGCCGCAGTGCGCCTGGCAGGCAAGGTTGCCTTCGATGCCTATTCTCATTTTGCCGAGGATGACGGCTGGGCGATGGCGAGCCACATGGCGCTTTCCATCCTGCTGGCGCTGTTCCCGTTCCTGATTTTCGGCACGGCTTTGGCCGGTTTTCTGGGGGCTGACCAGTTTTCCGAGACGGCGGTGCATCTGATTTTTGACACCTGGCCGGAAGCGATTGCAGGTCCGCTTGCCGCGCAGGTGCAGCAGGTCCTGACCATTCCGCGCGGCGGACTGCTGACGATTTCGGTGCTGGCGGCCGCATATTTTGCCTCCAACGGCGTCGAGGCGCTCCGAATCTCGCTCAACCGCGCCTATCGCGTCACGGAAACGCGCTGGTGGTACATCACCCGTCTTCTCAGTCTGCTTTATGTGTTGATCGCAGTGGTGGTCTTTACCGGCATCAGCATCGTGCTTGTTGCGGTGCCGGTCGCAACGTCCTTTGCCGAGCAGCGATTTCCCTGGCTGACGGATGCGCTGAACACGGTTTCCAGCCTGGGACTTTACGGCACCATCGTCGTTCTGACGGTCGGGCTGGTGGCGGCGCATCTGTGGCTTCCGGCCGGCAAACGCCGCATCTGGGATGTCTGGCCCGGCATTCTGCTGACAATGATCTTCTGGGTCATCGGCGCGGCGATCTTTGCCTATTACCTCTCCACCTTCGCCAATTATGCCGCCACCTACGCCGGTCTGGCCTCGGTAATGGTGGTTCTGGTGTTTCTTTACATGGTGGGTGTCATCTTCATGCTGGGTGCGGAAGTGAATGCCGCTCTGATGAAATACAAGGTCCGGCAGATCATCCGCCGCAATATCTCCGGCAACAGTGCGCGCCGCGAGCAGGTGCTAGAGGAGCCCGACAAGCCGGCGGATATCTGACGGCGTTTTTCCTTCCGCCCGAAGCGCTGAAAGGCCGGTGCTGCCTTCGCTTTTAGAGAGCTTGCGCCCATCAGCACCCAAAATCAGCCGGTGGTGGTGATAGGCGGGTGGCGGCAGGTCCAGCAATTGTTGCAGCAGCCGGTGAATGGCGGTTGCGTTAAACAGATCCATGCCGCGCACCACATGGGTGATGCCTTGCAGCGCGTCATCCACCACAACGGAAAGATGATAGCTTGAGGGGGCGTCGGAGCGCGACAGCACCACATCGCCCCACAGCGCCGGCAAAGCTTCGATTTCCCCGGTCTGCCCGTCGCCGCTCTCGCGCCAGAACAGCTTGCTGTGCAAGGTGCGGACCGCCTTTTCCATGTCGAGCCGCCAGGCGTGTTGCCTGCCCGATGCCAGAAGTTCGGCCCGTTCCGCCTGCGGCCTTTGCCGATCTATTGCCGGGTAAAGCGGCGCGCCGTCGGGATCGCGCGGCCAGAGCCTTCCCTCTGCCTCAAAGGCCCTGACAATGGCTTTCGTCTCACCCCGGCTTAAGAAGGCGGGATAGGCGAGGTCGGCCTCGACCAGCCTGTCGAGTGCTGTGCGATACTCATCGAAGTGCTCCGATTGCCGCCGCACCGGCTTTTCCCATTCCAGTCCCAGCCAGCCAAGATCATCATAGATCGCCTGCTCCAGCTCCGGAGTGCAGCGCGTCTGGTCGATATCTTCGATGCGCAGCAGAAAATGGCCACTGTTTTCCCGCACCATGTCGTGGTTCAGAAAAGCGGAAAGCGCATGGCCCAGATGCAGGGCGCCATTGGGGCTGGGCGCAAAACGATAAACCGGTTTTTGACGGACGGGCGAAGGCATGATTTCTTCTGCCATGTTTTGAAGCGCCTCGCCACCCGGTGCCGGGCCAACGTGAATATGGGCTGTGTAGACATGAAAATCATCAGGGGCCTCGACGATATCAGCGAAGGTCTGGCGCATCTTGCCCGCCTCGATCCGGCTCTTAGCCTTATTATCGAAAAAGCCGGTCCGCTGGAGTTGCGTATTCACGAGCCCGGCTTTGCGGGCCTTGCCCATATCGTCGTGTCGCAGATGGTGTCGCGCGCCAGCGCCAACGCCATATGGGTCCGTATCCTTGCCGGCACGGGCGGGGCGGTGACGGCGGAAAACTATCTGGCGGTGCCGGAAGAATTGCGCGCCACTTTCGGCCTTTCCCGGGCCAAGGCAACAACGCTGGAAGGGTTAGCGCAGGCGGTTGCGGATGGCTGCATCGATCTTGATGCCGTCAGTCGCAAGGAAGCAGATTTGGCCCTTTCGGAGCTGGTGGCGCTTCGCGGCATTGGTCCGTGGACGGCGGAAGTATATCTGATGTTCTGCGGCGGCCACCCCGATATTTTTCCGGTTGGCGATGTGGCGCTGCGGGCTGCGGTGGGCCACGCGCTTTCGCTCGAGGCACGGCCGGATGCGAAATGGCTGGCGGCGCGGGCGGAACTCTGGACGCCCTGGCGCTCCGTCGCCGCCCGGCTGTTCTGGGGCTACTATGCGAATATCATGCGGCGCGCGATGGTGCCGCTACCCTGATATGGCCGCGCGGCGCTAGAAGTCTGCGATCCGGTAGGGCAAGGCCCCGCGTGAGAGATGATCGACATGTAGTTTGCGTTTTAGCGGCGGTACGGCGCGCTGCACGCAATCGACCCTTTCGCAGACCCGGCAGGAAACGCCGATGGGCTTGAAGGAGGCGGTATTGGCGAGATCGAGTGTATCGGCATAGACGAAATTCTGCGCATGGGAAATTTCGCAGCCGAGCGCGATGGCATAGCGTGGCCTGTCCGTGTTGAAACCGGCGCCGGCTTTTTCGATCTGTGTGGCGATGGAAAGATAGCGCACGCCGTCAGGTGTTTCCGCCAGCTGGCGTACTATCCTGTCGGAGCTTTCGAAGGCCTGATGAATGTTCCAGAGCGGACAGGCCGCGCCGAAACGGGCAAATTGCAGCCTTGTGGCGCTGTGGCGTTTGGTGATGTTGCCAGCCCGGTCGATCTTGGCGAAAAAGATCGGTACGCCTTTCTGACCAGGGCGTTGCAAAGTGCTGAGCCTGTGGGCCACCTGTTCAAGGCTCGCGCCGAAGCGCACGGCCAGAAGTTCCAGATCGTGGCGCAATTCCTGCGCGGCCCGGTGAAATTGCCTATATGGCAGGATCAGCGCGGCGGCGAAATAGTTGTGAAGTCCGATGCGACAGATTTCCGCGGCTTCGGCGCTACGGAAACCGGCGCCGGCCAGCACTCTGTCCACGGTTGCTCCCGCATGAAGCTGGGCGATCTGAAGCGCAAGCTGAAAACAGCGGGTCGGTGCTGCCATGTAGGAACTGAGCGCCAGCGTTTTGCCGGCCGGATCGAAATGCCGGATCAATCCGCCCGCCGCCTCCGTTCTGGTGATATGGACACCGAAGCGGCTGCGTAGATGGGCCGCGAGAATGCCGTAGGTCTCGCCGCCCTCTATCTCCAGTTCGTATGCAAGTTCTTCCGCCAGAAGATCGATCTCGGCAACGTAATTGTCGACGAAGTGAAAGAAATCGCGGACCTCTTCGTAAGGTGTTCTCTCCACCTGCGCGGTTCCCCGCCCCAGCCTGTCATCCAGCTGCACCAGCTGCTCGCTGTTTTGCCGGTAGGCCTGGTGGGCGCGCAAAAGCGCATGGGCAAAACCCGGTGCGTTCTGCGCAATCAGCTTCAGCTCCTGCAGCCCGGGCTCGTAATTCAGGAACAGCGGGTCTTTCAGGGCCTCGCGCACAGCGGAAACCAGCCGGTCGTTTTCGCCGGTTGCCAGCTCCGTTACGTCGAGCTGGAATTTTTCCACCAGCGTCACCAGAACGCTGGCGGAAACGGGTCGCTGATTGTTTTCGATTTGGTTCAGATAACTGGCCGAAATGCCGAGCCGTTCGGCAAACTGCGCCTGCGTGGCGCGGGCGTTTTCGCGAAGGCCGCGGACCTTGCGGCCGATGAAGAGCTTTTCCATAGCCATGTTGCAACTTTGCAAAAGTAAATATTGCAAATATTTATGCCACGCATACGCGCACGATCAAGGCTTCTAGGCGAATGTTTTCTAAGCTATTGATTTTGAGGAAACGCATGGAGGAAACATGCCCAGCATTCTGGAGCAATTGCAGACGCGCCGCGACGAAGCGCGGCTCGGCGGCGGCGTCAAGCGCATTGAGGCGCAGCATGCCAAGGGCAAGCTGACGGCGCGCGAGCGCATCGATGTGTTGCTGGATGAAGGTTCCTTCGAAGAGTACGACATGTACGTTACCCACCGGGCGGTGGATTTCGGCATGGCCGAACAAAAGGTGGCGGGCGATGGCGTCGTTACCGGCTGGGGCACCATCAACGGCCGGCAGGTCTATGTTTTCAGCCAGGATTTTACCGTGCTCGGCGGTTCGCTGTCGGAAACCCATGCCCAGAAAATCTGCAAGATCATGGATATGGCCGTGCGCAACGGCGCGCCCGTGATTGGCCTCAACGACAGTGGCGGCGCGCGCATTCAGGAAGGTGTTGCTTCGCTCGGCGGTTATGCCGACGTTTTCAAGCGCAACGTCATCGCCTCCGGTGTCGTGCCTCAAATCTCTGTCATCATGGGGCCGTGTGCCGGTGGTGCCGTTTATTCGCCTGCCATGACCGACTTCATCTTCATGGTGCGCGATACCTCCTACATGTTCGTAACCGGGCCGGATGTGGTGAAGACCGTAACCAACGAGATCGTCACGGCGGAAGAGCTGGGTGGCGCCTCCACACACACCAAAAAATCCTCCGTTGCCGATGGCGCCTATGAAAACGACATCGAGACACTTGAGCATGTGCGCCTGCTTTTCGATTTCCTGCCGCTGAATAATCGGGCAAAACCGCCAGTCCGGCCTTTTCATGACGATCCCGCACGGCTGGAAGCGCGCCTCGATACGCTGATCCCCGACAGTTCGAACAAGCCATACGATATGAAGGAACTGATCCATGCGCTCGCAGACGAGGGCGATTTCTTCGAGTTGCAGGAGGCGTTTGCCAGAAACATCATCACCGGTTTCATGCGTCTGGAAGGCCAGACGGTAGGCGTCGTCGCAAACCAGCCGATGGTGCTGGCCGGGTGTCTAGATATTGACAGCTCACGCAAGGCCGCCCGCTTCGTGCGCTTCTGCGATGCCTTCAACATTCCCCTGCTGACACTGGTGGATGTGCCCGGTTTCCTGCCCGGAACGGCGCAGGAATATGGCGGCGTCATCAAGCACGGCGCGAAACTGCTGTTTGCCTATTCCGAGGCGACGGTTCCGATGGTGACGCTGATTACCCGCAAGGCCTATGGCGGCGCTTATGACGTGATGGCATCCAAACATATCGGCGCTGATGTGAACTATGCCTGGCCGACTGCGGAAATCGCTGTCATGGGCGCAAAAGGGGCAGCGGAAATCCTCTATCGCTCGGAGCTTTCCGATCCGGACAAGATCGCCGCGCGCACAAGGGAATATGAGGAGCGTTTCGCCAATCCCTTCGTGGCGGCAGAGCGTGGTTTCATCGATGAGGTCATCATGCCGCATTCCTCGCGCCGCCGCATCGCTCGTGCTTTTGCCTCGCTGCGGGGCAAGAACGTCGAAACCCGCTGGAAAAAGCACGATACCATTCCGCTCTGACCTGCTCTGGGGCTGGAAAAATACTTTGGCCACCTTACTATAATGATGTTCAGGCGCCCGACCTTCGGTGCCCTCCCGAAACGCACAAGGACTGATTTTTATGGCCGAGAACTCCTCCGCAGATAATTTTCCCGCCGGATATGAAGTGCCCAAGGTCTGGACCTGGGACAAGGGTAATGGCGGCCAGTTCGCCAATATCAATCGCCCGATCGCCGGTCCCACCCATGACAAGGAATTGCCGGTCGGCAAACATCCGTTGCAGCTTTATTCGCTGGCAACGCCGAATGGTCAGAAGGTCTCGATCATGCTGGAAGAATTGCTGGCCGCTGGCCACAAGGGCGCCGAATATGATGCCTGGCTGATCAAGATCGGCGAAGGCGACCAGTTCGGCTCCGGTTTTGTCGGCGTCAATCCGAACTCCAAGATCCCGGCGCTGATGGATCATTCGACGCCCGAGCCGACCCGCGTTTTCGAGAGCGGCTCGATCCTCGTCTATCTCGCGGAAAAATTCGGCGCTTTCCTGCCGAAAGAGGGCAATGCCCGCACGCAGGCGCTGAATTGGCTGTTCTGGCAGATGGGTTCCGCCCCCTTCCTCGGCGGCGGTTTCGGCCATTTCTACGCCTACGCCCCGATCAAGATCAAATATGCTATCGACCGTTACGCCATGGAAGTTAAACGCCAGCTTGACGTGCTTGACCGTCATCTGGACGACAACCGTTATCTGGCGGGCTCGGAATATACGATTGCCGACATGGCCGTCTGGCCGTGGTATGGCAAGATCGCGCTCGGCCAGGCTTATGGCGATGCCGGTGCTTTCCTTGAAGCGGCCGGTTATAAGAACCTTATGCGCTGGACGCTTGAAATCGGCGAACGACCTGCGGTCAAGCGCGGCGTGATCGTCAACAAAACCTCGGGCGATCCGTCCGAACAATTGCACGAACGCCACGATGCTTCCGACTTCGAGCAGAAGACGCAGGACAAAATCGGCAAGGCATAACGAAAAGACTAGAGCGCTTCTGGTTTTAATAGGACCATGAAAGCGCTCTAATTATTTGAATTTACGCATATCCGGACGTAAAAGCGGACCTGCTTTTAATGGAAATGCTTCTGGAAGGACAAAAGATGGCGAACCTGCCCGAAATGACCAAACACAAGGGATTTCCCTCCGGCATGCCAAGTACGGGCATCCAGTTCACCATCCGCCGCGCCAATCCAAAAGGGGTAACGCCCATCAAGATGATACCTCGAAGGGCGCGGGACGATTCCAAGGAACACCGCATCGATGCGGCCTTCCTGCACTCGCTCTGGCACCATTTTGGTCCCGAGCCGTTCGAGCGCGGTAATCTCGACGCGGCCCGCCTCAGCCTGCTGTTCGGCCGCGAGGTCTTGCCGGCGGAAAAGAATTTCGATCCGCTTTCCTACCAGGCGATGCTTGTCATCGACGAGCGCGTCGCCCGGCAGAATTTCCCGGAATCCTTCGAGAACTTTTTCGAGATTTGAGTGTGCTGTCATCCGCCAATAGGGAATGAAATTCAATGTCGACGGCCACCAGCAAATTCCTGAGCTATGTTCTGCGACATGCGCCCGAAAGCATCGGGCTTACCTTGGATGCTCAGGGTTGGGCGGATGTCGGAGATCTATTGGCAAAAGCAAATGCGAGTGGCACGCTGCTCGACGAGGCCGGTCTGCGTGCGGTCGTTACCGAAAGCGACAAGAAGCGTTTCACCCTTTCGGAAGATGGGCACCGCATCCGGGCCGCGCAGGGGCATTCAGTAAAGGTCGATCTTGGTAGCGCTCCTTTAGAACCGCCGCCGCAGCTTTTCCATGGTACTGCGACACGTTTCCTAGATGCTATCCTGCAGGAAGGATTGCGACCGGGCAGCCGGCAGCAGGTTCACCTTTCGGCAGACAGCGTGACGGCACATGCGGTCGGCCAGCGGCACGGAAAACCCGCCATCCTAATGGTTGATGCCAGTCGGATGTTTGCCGCTGGCCACAGCTTTTTTCAAGCCGACAATGGTGTCTGGCTGACCGATGCTGTTCCCGCTGCTTATCTGACGCTGATTGAGAATCATACTTTTGAAGGCGATGGCAAATGATCAAGAAAATCCTCATCGCCAATCGCGGCGAGATCGCCTGCCGGGTCATCAAGACGGCGAAGAAGATGGGCATTGCGACGGTTGCCGTCTATTCGGATGCTGATGCCAATGCTTTGCATGTGAAGATGGCGGATGAGGCCGTTCATATCGGTCCGGCGCCCTCGTCGCAGTCCTATATCGTCATCGATAAAATCCTTGCTGCGATCGAGAAGACCGGGGCTGATGCGGTGCATCCCGGCTATGGCTTCCTGTCGGAGAACGCTGCCTTTGCCGAGGCGCTGGAGAAGGCGGGTGTGATCTTCATTGGCCCGCCGGTCCGCGCTATCCAGGCCATGGGCGACAAGATCACCTCCAAGAAGCTCGCGGCGGAAGCCGGTGTTTCCACCGTGCCCGGCCATATGGGGCTGATTGGGGATGCAGATGAGGCGGTGAGGATCGCCTCCGAGATCGGTTATCCCGTGATGATCAAGGCCTCGGCCGGCGGCGGCGGAAAGGGCATGCGCATCGCCTTTAACGATGCGGAGGCGCGCGAGGGTTTCCAGTCGTCAAAAAACGAGGCGAAATCTTCCTTTGGGGACGACCGCATCTTCATCGAGAAATTCGTCACCCAGCCGCGCCATATCGAAATTCAGGTGCTGGGCGATCAACACGGCAATATCCTTTACCTTGGCGAGCGAGAGTGCTCGATCCAGCGCCGCAACCAGAAGGTCATCGAGGAAGCGCCATCGCCCTTTCTTGATGAGGCAACGCGCAAGGCCATGGGCGAACAGGCCGTGGCTCTGTCGAGAGCAGTCGGTTACCATTCGGCCGGAACGGTGGAATTCATCGTCGATGGCGAGCGCAATTTCTTCTTTCTGGAAATGAATACGCGTCTGCAGGTGGAACATCCGGTAACGGAACTCGTCACAGGCATTGATCTGGTCGAGCAGATGATCCGTGTGGCATCAGGCGAAAAGCTGTCCTTCGGGCAGACCGATATAAAGTTGAACGGCTGGGCAATCGAAAGCCGGCTTTATGCCGAAGACCCCTATCGTAATTTCTTGCCCTCCATCGGCCGGTTGACGCGGTATCGCCCGCCGAAAGAGGGCGAGCAGGAAAACGACACGGTGATCCGCAACGATACCGGCGTCTTCGAAGGCGGTGAAATCTCGATGTATTACGATCCGATGATCGCCAAGCTTTGTAGCTGGGCAAAGGATCGTGAAACCGCCATCGATGCAATGGGGCAGGCGCTGGATCGTTTCGAAGTGGAGGGCATCGGCCACAATCTACCGTTCCTCTCGGCTGTCATGCAGCACGAGCGTTTTCGGGCCGGCCGTCTGACGACGGGTTTTATCGCCGAGGAATTTCCGGAGGGCTTTTCCGGGGTGGAGCCCGATGAGGCTTCCGCGCGCAAGCTCGCAGCCATCGCCACCGTTATCCACCAGCGGCTTCAAAACCGTGCGGTCGAAATTTCCGGTACCATTGGCAATCATCGTCGCATTGTCGGTCAGGACTGGGTGGTTTCGCTTGGTCAATCCCGTCGAAGCGTCAGCGTGGAGACCGGTGCTGAAGGCATGGCAATCCGTTTTGAGGATGGTGCTGCGCTGACGGTCGCTACCGGCTGGCTTCCCGGCCGCAGCCTTGGCCTGTTCACGGTGGCGGGCGAGGTGATCGCCGCCAAGGTCGATCTTGCCGGTGCGGCGGTTCGTCTGCGCTGGCGCGGCATGGATGTTCTCGCCCATGTGCGCAGCCCGCGCGTGGCGGAACTGGCGCTGCTGATGCCGGAAAAGCTGCCGCCCGATACGTCGAAACTGTTGCTTTGCCCGATGCCGGGCGTCATCACCGGGATCTCGGTTGGCGAGGGGGACGAGGTGGAAGCCGGTCAGGCGCTGGCGACGGTGGAAGCAATGAAGATGGAAAACATCCTGCGTGCCGAAAAACGCGGCCGGGTCGCCAAAGTGTCGGCAAAGCCGGGCGATAGCCTCGCCGTGGATGAGGTCATCCTCGAATTTGAATAGGGCTTGATACCGTTTTTGAGGAACGGAAGAGGGGCGGAGCGGGTTACGGGGTAGGCTGGATTTCGGTCACGATCACCAGTCACAGTACTGAAAATGAAATGCAGAAGGGGAGATATGCATGTCGGGTGAAAAAACGGTGCGGGATTGGCTGCAGCTTGCCGAAAAGGAGCTGAAGCGTTCACCGGATGCACTCGTCTGGCATACGCCCGAAGGCATTGACGTCAAACCGCTTTACACGGCCGATGACCTGAAAAAGGCTTCACATCTCGATGGTCTGCCGGGCTTTGCGCCCTTCACGCGCGGCCCGCGCGCCACCATGTATGCCGGGCGGCCATGGACGATCCGCCAATATGCCGGGTTTTCGACTGCCGAAGCTTCCAACGCCTTTTACCGCAAGGCGCTTGCCGCCGGCCAACAGGGTGTTTCGGTCGCCTTCGATCTTGCCACTCATCGCGGATATGACAGCGACCACCCGCGCGTTGAAGGCGATGTCGGTAAGGCGGGCGTAGCGATCGACAGCGTCGAGGACATGAAAATCCTGTTCGATGGTATACCGCTCGAAAAGGTCTCCGTCTCCATGACCATGAACGGGGCCGTCATTCCGGTGCTCGCCAATTTCATCGTTGCGGGGGAAGAGCAGGGTGTCTCGCGTGCCGCACTTTCCGGCACCATCCAGAACGACATTCTCAAGGAGTTCATGGTCCGCAACACCTATATCTACCCGCCCGAGCCTTCGATGCGTATCATTGCTGATATCATTGAATATACGGCGAAGGAGATGCCGAAATTCAACTCCATTTCGATATCCGGCTATCACATGCAGGAGGCAGGTGCCACGCTGGTGCAGGAGCTTGCCTTCACGCTGGCGGATGGGCGGGAATATGTGCGGGCCGCCCTTGCCAAGGGACTGAATGTCGATGATTTCGCCGGCCGCCTGTCGTTCTTTTTTGCCATCGGCATGAATTTCTTCATGGAGGCCGCAAAGCTGCGCGCCGCCCGCTTCCTCTGGTCGCGCATCATGGAAGAGTTCAAGCCGCAAAAGGCGTCGTCGCTCATGCTGCGCACCCATTGCCAGACATCCGGTGTGTCTCTTCAGGAACAGGACCCTTACAATAACATTGTCCGTACCGCTTTCGAGGCCATGTCCGCCGTGCTGGGCGGCACACAATCGCTGCACACCAATTCCTTTGATGAAGCCATTGCCCTGCCGACAGAATTTTCCGCCCGCATCGCCCGCAACACCCAGCTTATTCTCCAGCATGAAACCGGCGTCACCAAGGTCGTCGATCCGCTGGCCGGTTCCTACTACGTCGAAAGCCTGACGGATGAACTGGCGCAAAAAGCCTGGGCGCTGATTGAGGAGGTGGAGGCGCTTGGTGGCATGACCAAAGCGGTGGCCGAAGGCCTGCCCAAGCGATTGATCGAGGAGGCGGCCACGCGTCGGCAGGCGGCCGTGGACAAGGGCGAGGAAGTCATCGTCGGCGTCAACCGCTACCGTCTGGAAACCGAGGAGGATATCGACGTTCTCGATATCGACAACGCCGCCGTACGCGCTGCGCAAATCCGCCGCCTTGAGGACACCAAACGTCGCCGCGACGGCGGGGACGTCTCGAAGGCGCTGGCGGCATTGTCTGAAATTGCCCGTAGCGGCAAGGGTAATATTCTCGAGGCGGCAGTCGTCGCCGCCCGCGCCCGCGCCACCGTCGGCGAGATTTCCGATGCGCTGCGTGCCGTCTTCGGCGATTACGTTGCCGTGCCGGAAGTGGTGGAGGATATTTACGGCGAGGCCTACAAGGACGAGCCGGAGCTTGCCACGCTCGCTACGCGGCTTTCCGGCGTGGCAGAACGGCTCGGCGTCAAACCGCGCATCATGGTCGCAAAGCTCGGGCAGGACGGGCATGATCGCGGCGCGAAGGTTATCGCGTCGGCTTTTGGTGATATCGGTTTCGATGTGCTGGCCGGGCCGCTGTTCCAGACGCCTGCCGAGGCAGCCGATCTTGCGGTTCAGAACAAGGTGCATGTGGTCGGCATGTCGTCGCTTGCCGCAGGCCACAAGACGCTCGCACCGCAGCTTGTGGAGGCGCTCAAGCAGAAGGGTGCCCAGGACATCATCGTCGTCGCCGGCGGCGTCATTCCGCGCCAGGATTATCAGTTCCTGCTCGACCACGGCGTTTCGGCGATTTTCGGACCCGGCACCAATGTCATGGATGCGGCGAACAAGGTTCTCGATCTGCTGGAAGGCATCCGGCGCAACGCGTGAGAGGAATACGGCCATGTTCGGAAGATTGAACCACGTCGCCCTTGCCGTGCCCGATCTTAATGCCGCGGTTTCGCGATACAGGGCGCTTGGCGCTCAAGTTTCCGAGCCGCAATCCCTGCCCGAACACGGCGTGACAGTGGTTTTCGTTCAGGCTGACAATACCAAGATCGAACTTCTTCATCCGCTTGGAGAGAACTCCCCGATTACCGCCTTCCTCGAAAGAAATCCGGGTGGCGGCACGCATCATCTGTGCTTTGAGGTGCCGGATATTCTGGCCGTGCGAGACGATCTCGTCCAAAAAGGCATCCGCATTTTAGGTGATGGCGAGCCGAAGATAGGCGCGCATGGCAATCCCGTTCTCTTCCTGCATCCAAAGGATATGGGCGGCGTGCTTTACGAGCTTGAGCAGGTCACTCCGACACACGTCTGAAACACAGACCCCGTACCGACATCCCGAAACACGCTGGCGAAGCGATTCACCGGCGGCAGTTGCCGTTCGCTTGTGCTGGAAACATGGGTTTCGTTTGTTTTCTTTTGACATTCGTTTTGTTTTCGTTTTTATGACGATAATCTTTCAACGTAGGGGGAAATGGTCCCCGGCGCTGTCTTGGGAGGCCCTATGTCCGGCGAAAACATATTCGATCTTTTTGTCATCGGCGGTGGCGTTAATGGTTGCGGCATTGCCCGCGATGCCGTGGGTAGGGGCTATTCCGTGGCGCTTGCGGAAAAGGGCGATTTTGCCTCCGGTACGTCTTCGGCGGCCACCAAGCTCATCCATGGCGGCCTGCGTTATCTCGAACATTATGAGTTTCGTCTGGTGCGCGAAGCCTTGATGGAGCGTGAAATTCTGTGGGCCATGGCCCCGCACGTCATCTGGCCCATGCGCTTCGTCCTGCCGCTCCAGAAAGGCGGCGTGCGTCCGGCATGGATGGTCCGGCTTGGCCTCTTTCTTTATGACAACCTCGGCGGCCGCAAGCTTTTGCCGCCGACGCGCACGGTCGATCTTCGGCAAGACCCGGCAGGCAAACCTCTGAAGCCGGTCTTTGCCAAGGCTTTCGAATATTCCGACGGCTGGGTGGACGATGCCCGTTTCGTGGTTCTGAATGCGCGTGACGCGGCGGATCGCGGTGCGACGATCATGAACCGCTCGCGGGTCGTTTCCGCACGGCGCGAAGGCGGCGTGTGGCTTATAGAGACGCTGGACGAAAAGACCGGCCGTTCAGCCTCGCACAGAGCGCGCATGCTGGTGAATGCCGCTGGCCCATGGGTGGATAACGTGCTGTCCGGCGTGTTCGGCCGCAACGATGTGCACAATGTTCGTCTCGTGCAGGGCAGCCACATCATCGTGCGCAGGAAGTTTTCCGATCCGCGCGCCTATTTCTTTCAGAACCCKGACAACCGCATCATCTTCGCCATTCCCTATGAGCAAGATTTTACGCTGATCGGCACCACTGACCGCGACTACAAGGGCGATCCGGCCAAGGTGCGCATCTCTGAGGAAGAGATTTCCTATCTCTGCAATGCCGCCAGCGAATATTTCAGCGAACCGGTGAAGCCGGATGATATCGTCTGGACCTATTCCGGCGTGCGCCCGCTTTTCGATGATGGCGCTTCAAAGGCGCAGGAAGCCACACGCGACTATGTGCTGAAGGTTGAAGAGGCAGAGGGCGAAGCGCCGCTGCTCAATATCTTCGGCGGTAAGCTGACCACCTACCGGCGGCTGGCGGAACATGCTCTGGAAAAGATCGGCGCAGCCATCGGAGAAAAGGGCAAGCCCTGGACGGCGGGCTCGTATCTGCCGGGCGGTGACTTCGGGGCGGAGAGATATGACGCCCAGGTGAGGGCGCTTGTCTCCCGTTACCCATTCCTTGATGGACGCCATGCCGAGCGGCTCATCAGAAACTACGGCACGAAGGCTGCGGAACTGCTCGGTGTCGCCACCGATGTTTCCGGCCTTGGCCGGCATTTCGGCGGCACACTTTACGAATGCGAAGTGCGCTGGCTGGTGGAACACGAATGGGCCTTTGCAGCCGAGGATATTCTCTGGCGGCGCACTAAACAGGGCCTGCGGTTGAGCAGGGACGAGGCTGCCGCTCTGGATGAATTCGTTTCCACGCTGACTGGTGTCAAGGAAAAGGGCGAAGCGGTGACGGAGCAGGCCTGAGCATCTACGAGTTGTCCCGTCAGTTCCCCGAGTTCCTTGCAGCTCTTTCAGGGCCATCAGCGCTCAATATATAGTCGTCGGCGGCGGACAGAGCGTGTTCCATATGCCCTTCAAACACCAGTTCCGGTTCGTTGGGCGCGATGCCGATTTTTGGCATTCCGCCGAAGCGTACCGACTGCGATTGCGCAAGGCCATCGTGAAGGCCGCTTTCCAGAAGATCGAAATAGCGTGTGCCGGGGCCAGTGATGAAGACCGGCATATGGCCGTGCAGGCTGAACAGACGTGAAAGGCCGTTGCCGAGTGCAAGCCCGGCTGTGCGGAAGGCAAGCCGCGCCATGCGCCCGCCGGCGCGGGCGGAAGCGGCGATCTTGTCCACTTCGGCAATCGGCACGAATTTTGCCGGTTCCGCCCGCGGCGGGGCCTCGAATGCCGAACGCAGGATTGCATAAAACCCTGAATAGGCCTCGATACAGCCTCTGGTGCCGCAGCGGCAAAGGGCGCCATCGGCCAGATGCAGCATATGTCCGAAATTGGGGGCGCTAACCTCTATCCCGCCACCCGCGGCGCGGGCAATGCCGAGGCCAATGCTGTGGCCGAGCGACAGGGTGACAAGTGCCTCCGGTTTCGGGCCGTCCTTTGCCTGCTCCTGCATCCAGATGGCTTTTGCGGCCAGCAGCGTTTCGTTGTTCAGCGTCACGCGGATGCGGCCGTCCTGAGAAATGAGCTGCTGGAAATCTATCTTTTCGGTGCCGAGCACCGGCGACCAGACGAGCACCGCCGCTGCCGCGTCCACAAGCCCCTTGCTGCTGATCGACACCTGGAGAATGTCGTGCCGGTCGATGCGCGAACGGTCCGCAAGCCGTGCAAGGCCGGAGAGGATCGAGCCGCCGAACGACCCTTTTTCAGCCGTGATCCTCTGCTCGGTGAAGCGGTCCACCAGCTTGCCGGCATAGTCGACCAACGAATATTGCACGCTGTCGGACGAAATGATGACGATGGCGACGTGGCAGAAAGCACCATCAGGCCCAAACAGGATGCGCGGCCGCCCGCGCCCGGCGGCGGCTAGCTGCTCTTTGCGCAGGATTAGGCCGGCCCGCTCGAGTTCCGTGGTGATTGCGGAAACGGTGGCGGAGGCAAGCCCGGTGAAGGAGGACATGTCCGTATGGGAGAGGCTGCCATGAAGGCGCAGCGCTGCCATCACCGACAGGCTGTTTTTCTGGCGCACCAGTTCCGTGCTTGCAATGGCGGACATGGGCTGGGGTATGCTCCCTGAACGGCTTTTTTCCTGTCGTGCTTATCCCCTCTGATGGCGCACGCCACGAGCAAGATCAAGGCACCCGGATGCTGCCCGCAGCCGTTGTTGACAGCATGGGGAATCTCTGACATTAATTTTCTCGACTGTCGAGAAAATTGTGAAATCACAGAGCCCGACAGCTTTTTCCGGGCGTTTTCCCTGCATGGAGGTGCAGGCTTCGCCCTTACCGGGAGGACATCATGAATTCGTTTGCCAAGCTTTTGGCGGGTACAGCTGTACTCGTTTCCCTGCACACCGCAGCCATTGCTGCTGATCTCGTCGTTGGCGTTTCCTGGTCCAATTTCCAGGAAGAGCGCTGGAAGACGGATGAGGCGGCAATCAAGGCAGCTCTCGACAAGGCCGGTGCGAAGTATATTTCCGCCGATGCGCAGTCGTCCGCCGCAAAACAGCTGACCGACGTGGAATCGCTGATTTCCCAGGGCGCCAATGCGCTGATCATTCTTGCGCAGGACAGCGACGCGATTGGCCCGGCCGTTGAAAAGGCCGTCGCTGAAGGTATTCCGGTGGTGGGTTACGACCGCCTGATCGAAAACAAGAACGCCTTCTACATCACCTTCGACAACAAGGAAGTCGGTCGCCTTCAGGCCGCCGAAGTCTTCAAGGTCAAGCCGGAAGGCAACTACGTCTTCATCAAGGGTTCGTCTTCCGATCCGAATGCGGACTTTCTTTTTGCCGGACAGCAGGAAGTTCTGAAGGCCGCTGTCGACGCGGGCAAGATCAAGAATGTCGGCGAAGCCTATACCGATGGCTGGAAGCCGGAAAATGCCCAGAAGAACATGGAGCAGTTCCTGACCAAGAATAACAACAAGGTCGATGCGGTCGTCGCCTCGAACGACGGAACGGCCGGTGGCGCAATTGCCGCTCTTGCCGCGCAGGGCCTCGCAGGTTCTGTTCCCGTATCCGGTCAGGATGCGGACTTCGCCGCGCTCAACCGCGTAGCGCTCGGCACGCAGACGGTATCTGTCTGGAAGGATAGCCGCGAACTCGGCAAGGAAGCTGCCGGCATCGCGCTGGAACTTGCGGGCGGCAAGAAGATGACGGAAATCAAGGGCGTTGCCGCTTTTGATGGCGGTCCGAAAAAAGTGACGATGCAGTCAGTCTTCCTCAAGCCCATCGCCATTACCAAGGACAATCTGAACGTCGTCATCGACGCCGGCTGGATCAAGAAGGAAACGGCCTGCCAGGGTGTAAAGGCCGGATCCGTCAAGGCCTGCAACTGAGACCGCTAGGTTGATGTTTGGGCGCCGCGCCACTGACACGTGGCGCGGCGCCTTTCAGATGTAAGGAGGACCGGCAGTCCATGGCCGACATGACACAATCCAATTCCACAGCGTCCCCCAAGACGGAAAAGACGGGCTCGATTTCGCGTTTCATCAGTGCCACGGAGCTTGATACCCGGCTGCTCGGCATGGTCGGCGCGCTTCTTCTGATCTGGATCGGTTTCCATATTCTTTCGGGCGGGCTGTTCCTGACGCCGAGAAACCTCTGGAACCTCTCCGTCCAGACCGCTTCGGTCGCGGTGATGGCGACAGGCATGGTGCTTGTCATCGTTACCCGCAACATCGATCTGTCGGTCGGGTCGATCCTCGGTTTTTCCGGCATGATCATGGGTGTCATGCAGGCGGAAATCCTGCCGCAGCTCCTCGGCTTTGAACATTGGGCGACATGGATCGTCACGCTCCTGGTCGGCATTCTCGTCGGCGGAGCGATCGGCATGCTGCAGGGCTCGATCATCGCCTTCCTGAACGTGCCGTCCTTCATCGTCACACTTGGTGGTCTGCTGGTCTGGCGCGGTGGCACATGGTTCGTCACCAGCGGCCGCACCGTGGCGCCGATGGATTCCACCTTCCGCCTGATGGGTGGCGGCACCAGCGGCTCGATCGGCGCGACATGGAGCTGGATCGCAGCCATTGTCGCCTGCGTCGCCATTGTCGCGGCAATCCTGAATTCCCGCCACCAGCGTCGCCGTTTCGGTTTTCCGCTGCGGCCCGTCTGGGCGGAATATTTCCTGGTGGCACTTGGCTGCGTCGTCGTCGTCGGTTTCGTAGCTGTCGTCAACAGCTATCCCTGGCCGGTCAACATTGCCCGCAACTATGCCGATGCCAATGGCATTACCTGGCCGGATGGTGGTCTGTTCATTCCGCACGGCATTGCCATTCCGGTGCTGATGGCGCTTGCCGTCGGCGCGGTGATGACCTTCATCGCCACGCGGCTGCGCTTCGGACGCTACGTGTTCGCAATCGGCGGCAACCCGGAGGCGGCGGAACTCGCCGGCATCAAGACCCGCTGGGTTACGGTGAAGATTTTCACGCTGATGGGCGTTCTATGCGCCATCGCTGCGGCAATCTCGACTGCCCGCCTCAACGCGGCCACCAATGCCCAGGGTGAATTGGATGAACTTTATACGATCGCGGCGGCGGTCATCGGCGGCACGTCGCTCGCCGGCGGCGTCGGCACCATAGCGGGCGCGATGCTCGGCGCGCTCGTCATGCAATCGCTGCAATCCGGCATGGTGCTTGTGGGCATCGATACGCCCTTTCAGCGCATCGTCGTCGGTGTGGTTCTGGTCGTCGCCGTCTGGCTCGACACCATCTACCGCGCCCGCGCCAAGTAAGAACCGAGGAGAACCCCAATGACGGAACAAGTCACGCCCCTCGTGGAAATGCGCAATATTTCCATTTCCTTCGGTGGTATCCATGCGGTGGAAAACGCCTCTGTCGATCTTTTCCCTGGTGAGGTGGTGGCCCTTCTTGGCCACAACGGTGCCGGCAAATCGACGCTCATCAAGATATTGTCCGGTGCATACCGGCGGGATGGGGGCGAAATCCTCATCAACGGCGAGGATGCGGATATCCGCAATCCCCGCGACGCCAAGAAATACGGCATCGAAACCATCTACCAGACGCTGGCGGTGGCGGATAATGTCGATGCGGCGGCCAATCTTTATCTCGGCCGCGAGCTGAAGACGAAATGGGGAACATTGGATGATGTCGCCATGGAAGCTTCGGCCCGCGAGGTCATGGGGCGTCTCAACCCCAATTTCCGGCGGTTCAAGGAGCCGGTGAAGGCGCTTTCCGGTGGCCAGCGGCAGTCCGTGGCAATCGCCCGCGCCATTCTGTTCGATGCCCGCATCCTCATCATGGATGAACCGACGGCAGCACTCGGGCCGCAGGAAACGGCACAGGTCGGCGATCTCGTCAAGGAACTGAAACGGCAGGGCATCGGCATCTTCCTAATCAGCCACGATATCCATGACGTCTTCGATCTCGCCGACCGGGTGTTCGTCATGAAAAACGGCAAGGTGGTCGGCCATGCCCGCACGGAAGATGTGACGAAGGACGAGGTCCTCGGCATGATTATTCTGGGCAAGGTGCCGCCGGGTGCTGTGGCGGGTCCGGGCGCGGTCGTTGCCTGACGACAGAATTCTGTCGTCTTTACTTCCACTACAAATCGAGGCCCGGTAAAAACCGGGCCTCGACAAATGCTGGGAACAAAAGTTCTTGGAGTTGACTAAAAAATATATGCGTCCGGTGTGTTTCAGCCCAGCCGGAACCGCAGACGAAAAATGTCTGCGGCTCTGCGCAATTGCAGACGCGGTCGTTAAAAAGCGGTGTTTTAATGGAGTTCAGCGTGTGCGAAACCGCTGCCGTTCATTTCTGCGCCGGCCGGTAGCGAGCCATGCTGATTGATGTCCTGGGCCAGCGACAGCAATGCCATTTCCAGGAAATAGGTCGACATCCCCAGTTCCAGAGATTTGGAGCGCTGGCAAAGATAGGAAACCATCCGCCCGAGCGCCAGAATCTCGTCTGCATTGTCCTCTTCAAGTATTGCTGCGGTAGACGCCACCATGATTCCCTCTCGACAGTCGACAGTATGAAAACGCGTTGATCCCGCGTTGTTCATTTTCGACCACATCGAGCGTCACGCGAGCGTCACACCTGCGTCAATCGTCGCTCTTGTTTTCCGGCGCGCCGTTATTTTCCGCCGCTTCGGTAGCCGCAAGCGACGTCACGAGGGCAACGATGCTCTTGCGCACGGTTGCGCTCTTGATTCGGGCAAAGGCCTGATTGAGCGAAAATCCTTCATTCGACGCAACGAAAGACTGCATGGCATTGATCGTGCCAAGGGCGGGATTGGCGTTTCCAACATCCGGCGTCGCATTGGCGAACAAAGAGCTGACATCGACGCCGAGAACCGATGCAATGGCTTGCAAACGGGACGCGCCGACGCGATTGGCACCCTTTTCGTATTTCTGGACCTGCTGGAAGGTAATGCCCAACCGGCCCGCCAGCGCGCTTTGACTCATGCCGAGCGACTTGCGGCGCATTCGGATTTGTGTACCCACATGCACATCGATCGGGCTGGGTAGTTTGGCCTGCATCATGAACTCCTCCAGTTGTGAGGTTCTTAAATTGGATATTTATCAATTAATATTGTTGAAGGTAGACATTCAACACAATTTCCACGGGTATTGTGAGGTGTTACTGATAAAGTAAGGCTGTTTTCCGTCGGTATGCTGTGCTGGTTGACGGTTTATCACCTTTGTTGCACATCGCAATGCCCCGTTTCGGCTGGCAAAATGGCTCCAGCCGGCCACGCCGATGGCGTGAAAGCCCAGTCTTTCCCAAATTTTCCTGTTCTCTCGGTCGAAACCGTCGAGCGTTTCCGCATCACCGAAATGGGGAACCCAGACGAATGGCTTCTCTTGGTCGGAGCGCACGATATTTTCAACAAGCACGTTGTTATAAAGCCGAGGCAGGCATTTGTTGGTGTCGATGGCGGGTAAAACCGGAATGGGATTTCGCAGGATTGCGAAGCCCTGCTGTGCCAGCAATAGAACGGAGGCATCCAGTTTACGTTTCAAATCCATCGCATTACGGGCGTTGCATTCATGGGCCACCGGATCGGCAACCAGCAATAGCGGGTGGCCATCGCGTCTTAGACCTGTGACCGAAACGAACTGGTCGACGTGGAAACCGCATTGGTGGATTTTTCCTAAAGTGATCGCCGGAGGCGACGTTTTTGCCGAGGTAAGAGCGATTGAGGCCGAGGCATTGCCAAGGTCTTCCGGCCGATATCCGAAGCTGCGCACGGTTCTGTAGTCGAGTGCCTGAACCCGCTGCCATTGTTGCGGCCGTTCGGTTTCCGCATTGTTTGCCATACCCCTGTCGTCCTGCAGGCTGGAATGGCCCACCAATCGAAAGTCCGGCCCGACCAGCTGGTTACCGCCCGGCAAAGTGACATGCGAAGCGTTGGCGGCAAGCCCGAGACGATTGGCGAGCTCGCCAGTGATGGCGCTTTCCGATGCATAAAGCAGTTCGGTTGCGATCCCATCAGCAGTCCGAACGTGGAACACGTCCTGTATCCACGGGTGCGAAACGCTGCTGGTTGCATCGAGCGGCAACAGTTCTGCGGCGCAGGTGTCTGCCAGCCTGCTGAGCCAGCTTTGAGCGGAGGCGAGACAGGGGCCATCGATAAGAACAAGGGCCGTGACGTCGGAAGGCAGAGCCGAAAGCAGGTTTCCGATCGGGATGAGCGGAGATACGCCCCCGTCAGCCCTGTCACCCGCAAAAAACGCGGCGGGCAAGGCAAGCGCGATTGTCCGGATCAGCCCTCCGCAATCGGGCAGCAGAGACGGGTGCGGGGCAGCGGTCAAGACGCTTTTTCTCCCGCCGTCTGCCGCGTGGCCAATTGCTGGAAAAATACCGTGTTCTGTAATTTCCACGATTGCGACGGCGGGGATGGCAATTCCCCGCTGCCGAGCAGGCCTAAAAGCCGGGCCGCATCGTTGCGTTTGGCGGAAACCGCGTTTCCGGCTAGAAAATTTGCGGTCTCGAGGTTGAGGTTTGCCTCAGTTGCCATTGCACGCCATGTCCTGCGGTTAAAATGCAGCTTGCGGGCGGCGTTCAGCAAGGCGTCGTGTTCCTCTGGGGCGATAGCGGCGCGACACGCTTCGAGCGTCGCTTCGGCATCGACAAGCGCGATTGTCAGCGGGCGGTAGTCGAGTTCGCCGGGCGCGTGGCTGACTGCCACATCGGCGTCGGAAAAACGCAGCCCGTCCCGATAGGCTTCAAAGATTTCGCCGATGCCGATCATGCCGAAGGCCGCGCATTCCGCCGCTCTTAGCGCGCCCATGCTGGCGGCACCAAGAACAGTGACGCCGCCTGTCAGTGCAAACAGGATTTCCTTGTGCCACACGGCGGCGCAGTCACCGTAGAGGCCGTCGATCAGCCCGATTGTCCGGGCACCCTGCTTTACCGCGTCGAAAATATCGCCGCAGGCAGCCGGGCCACGAAGATCGAGGCCGGAAATCTGCGCGGGTGTGATGCCGTGGATGGACGGGCCCGCAAAAACCACCGGCTTCATCAAAGGCCTCCGAGGTTCAGGAACCGGTCGAGCGTCCGCTGCGATATACGTTGAAGGCCACCACCGGCAGGGGTGAGGCCGCTTGCCAGAACCCGGACGACATGCAGACCGGATACGCCCGTTTCCAGCGCAAAGACATAGATGTCGTCGATCCCGGCGGCAAAAAGATGCTCTGCAAGCTGACGCCACGGGGGTAGAGCCGGATCGCTAATCGCAAAATCGAGACTGGCCGGGATCCGGTCCATCGGCCGCACCTCGGATGCCGCCGGTCCCGCCGCAAACATATCCCGCTGGTAGCGCAAAGGAGAGAGATCGTCCCTTGCGCCGCTGATGTCAGTCAGTCGCGACTGGATCGCCTCCAGCAGCGCGGCAATTGCCGCGTCATAGGTGCCAAACCGGCACGCTGCGCCGGCAGCGCTGCGGGTGGCAAGTCCGTCCTGCGCGTGGATTGACCGTGGCAGGCTTGCCATGACTACAGGCACGCCGAGCGTATTGGTGAGATCAAAGAAGCGGGGCGGCAGTCCGATATGTGAAAGGTGTTGAGCAAGAGCATCGAAGGATGCGTCGACACCCATCGGCAACACGACCGGTTCCGGCGCGATATTGCGGGTTTCGAAGGTATCGACGAGAAAGCAGGCGTCGTTTTCGATGAGTTCGAGCAGGGCGTGCAGAACCGCGTGGTCATGGTCGAAACCCGCCGCAAGACCTTGCGAACTCATGAGAAAGGCCTGCCGGTCCCAGGGGAAATCCGTGCGAAAATCCATGCCCACCAGTTCATAGGGGGCAAAAACCTCCAGCTGCTGGCGTATGGATGTTCCCTTCACCCAGGCGCGTTGGTTTCGCAGATCAAGAGTGTCCGGGTCGACCCGGCCGATTGTTTCGAAAGGAACGAGAGGGGCGCCCTTGTCCCGCATCTCACGAATGGAGCCGAAAGTGGTGATATGTTTGCGGGTGTCTTCGGCGACGGCACCTTCGATCGCTTCCATGATCGCGGAAAGCCGTGCCTGCTCCGCGACAAGCCCCTTGCCCTGGGAGACAGACAGTCCGCGTGAATTGGGCCGCGTCGCGAACCAGACGGGTATGCCGATAATATCGAGACCGGTCACGTCTCCGACGCGGGTAATCCCGAACCGCCGAAGCAGTTCGGGATCAAAGAACGAAGCGTCCGGATGCCCTAAAGCCGCTGTCGCTGGTATATGTGCGCCGTCAGCGGTCAAGGCTGCGGGGCCGCAATCAAGGCGCCGCGTTGGTGTCGTCGGCAAGGATGGCGTCGAACAGCTCGCCGGTGACGGAACCCGCCGGACCAACAGCCTTCAGGGCCGATTCGATCGGTGCCTGCACCATGCGGTTGAAATCCCAGCCGGCGTCGATCACTTCGCCGACAAAGGCGAAATCGGCCTCGGAAACGACAGCGCCGCCGGCGACGAGGGCTTCGATGCCCTGGATCTGTACCTGATCCAGCTCGTTTTCGGGCTGGCCGTCCTGACGAACGAGCATGGATTTTGCCGCCGCAGCAACGCGCGCGTAACCGTCCACACCGGGATGGCTGGCTTCATAGGCGGCAATCGTCTCATGCGAGACGGACGCAACCCTGAGCGGCGCCGTGCGAATGAAGAGAACGCCGAAACCCTTTTTTCCGACAATAAAGAAGTGCGAGGACATAATAACTCCTATTTGATCCCAGCTAATCGAAGTGCGTTATAGAATTTTTCATTCGCTACCGGGTCTCGGTCTGGGGACAGGCTGCTGATTTCCCTCGCCGTCATACCCGGATAGTTTTCCTGAAGCCTGCTGCCGGTTTCCCTGGCAGCGTCCAAATCACCGTGGAGCGCGTGGCTCGCGGTCAAGACGCGCAATGCCGGCTCGTCATTTTCCATGCGCGCGCACAGTTCTACTGCCGTGCCGTAATCCTCACGCTTGAACGCGATGCTGGCGCCCGCCCACCAGTAGATGTCGGGTGCGAGCGGATTGAGGTCGATGGCTTGCTGAAACTTTTCCCATGCGGTTTCGGCATCGCCGAAATGGGCGAGCGCATCGGCATGCTGGAGCAAAAGGTCGGCGGAGTTGGGCGCAAGCGCCTCGGCTTCGAAGAACCTTTCGGCGGATATGTCGAAATCCCGCTGGTAGAGCGCCACGACGGCGCACATCCAGTGGCCGACGCCAAGAGCGGGATCGATTTCGACTGAGGCGTCTGCCTCCGCCTTGGCGCGGTGCAGCAGGTGGGGGTCGTTGCCGCCCAGCATCAGCCATTCCAGCTGCAGGCTCTGCGCCACGCGGGCGCGGGCAACCGCCATGCTGTTATCCAGATCGACCGCCTTGCGGAACATCGAGCGGGCTCTTCGAAGAAGCGGCAGGTCGCACTTGCCGCGCAGAAGCTGCTGGCCCTCCAGCAATTGCCGGTAGGCCTCGCCGCTGTGGTTGCGGTCTGGTTCCACCTGAAGCCGCTCGATCTCGCGGGCAAGCCCCGCGGCCACCTGTTTGGACAGCAGTCGAAAAGCGGCGTGAATATGCCGCGCGGTCAGCACAACCTCCAGCGACCAGACGATTTCTCCGGTCGCTTCCTCGATCAGCGCTACCGACATGCGGGCATCGTCGAAAACCGTGGAGACGATGCGGTAATCCGCCCGCAACATTGCATAACTGTCGTCGGTCCGGTCGTGTGTCGCTACAAAGGTGCTGTGCGTCGAAAGAACGGTGAAGGTCCGGTATCGAACGAGACTATTGGCGACATCCTCGACAAAGGCACTCATCACCGGCGATACCGCAAGCCCGTCCACCCGCACCGGACGGCTGAAGGCGACGCGTGGTTTTGCCATCGGTTTTCGGCGGCTACCCTCATCCGGTTCGGCGGGGGCTACTATCGTCGAGGCCAGACTTTGTATCCGCCGTCGAAGCGCCACTGTCTCGGCCTCCGGAGGTCGGTCCTCCTGGCGGAGCTGTTCCATCAGAAGCTGGAAAATTCCCTCGCAGGCGCTGGTGTTTCCCACCCGCGCATAGGCCGCCATGGCGGCGCGGTAGGTTTCCTCGCGCTCCGGCTCGATCTTCAGCGCGCATTCGGCAAGCGATGCGATGTTGTTCGAACTGGCGCGGCCGAACCGCGTCAACTCCTCCAGAAGCGGTGTATAGCTTGAAAAGAACAGGTCCTTGAGACGGCGTCGCTCAGACAGCAGCCAGAGATAAAGGTGGTCCTGCCCAGCCTCCAGCCCCTCCAGCAGATCGCCGCCGAATTCGAGCAGGGCTTGCAGCCTCTGCATCGGGTCTTCTGCTCTCGCGCCGGCAAGAAAGATCGCAAGGTCGGTCCGCTGCGCCAGCTTTCCGGCCTTCAGGTCGTTCCCTTCTGTCAGAAGGATGGCATCGTCATCGCTCGACAGCTTCTGGAGGCGCAGGATCAGCTGCCGCAAATTGCCGAGTGCCCTTTTTTGCTCGACGTTTTCCCACAACAGCGATGCGACCTGCTGGCGGGAAAGGGACTGGTTGGGAGCAAGGATCAGAGCGGCAGTGAGGGCAAAGCCCTTGGACGGGAAAAACGCTTGCCGCACCGCATCGCAGCGCGGAGTGCCAAAAAGCCGGATCGGTATCAGTTCAGCGTTCCCAGCCACTTTCGTTCCCTCATGAATCACCATCTAACAATGTGTCCGGGAAATTGAAAGTCATCATTGGCGTTCCATTTGACGCTGGTGTGACGCCGCTTGCCTATTGTCGTGAACAGAGGCGCGGATGACGGGCGGAAAACAGCAATCATGCATCAGGCAGGCATCGGGAATTTTCGAAATTGATAGCGTTTAACGGAAGCTACATGGCGTTCGAGCCGCGTACTGAACCTTACCAGCGTGCCGACGACGTCGGTTATGCGGTGTGCGAGTTCATGTGGTTCAAAGGGCGCCCGTTCTATCCGGTCTCGGCGCTGGCCCATGCGAAGGTTGCCCATGCCAGACTGTCGGCATGCGACGACGAAGATGAGGACAATCTCGATATTATTTTCCGCATGCCATTTGCGGCCGGCGGGCATTTTTTCGAGATCGTGCTGCGCTCCAACGAAGGCACTTCTTACGGTGGCTGGCTGTGGGGAGAAGAGCTGGAAATACTGAACGAGGTCGTCAACGGCTATCGCGTTCTGGCGGGGAAGTTCGAAGACAGGCGGATCCGGTTTGAATATTCCAAGCGGTCTCATCGCTACCGGACAGCCGAACCGCTGCCGGTGGAGAAATCCGTCTTCCTGATCCAGCGGGAGGTAAAGCCTTACGCGGGAAGGCACGATTTGCCGGGAAGCCCGGCACGTTAATGGCGGGGCTGATGCCGATGCGTTTCCGGGGGAGCGCAAGAGCGTGGGGCGAGAAGGGGTTCAACTGGCGCGGCGCGTATTGCGCGCATCGCAAATATGCCCGGTAAAGCCAAGGCTTTGTCGGGAGCAGCAGGTGAATTTTTTTATTTTTATTGTGTGGAAGATTTGTGATGCCCAATGGAGGTAACATGCGTAACAGGCGGGTGTCATCACAGCTATTAGCGGTGAGTTGCGCCTCGGGTGACGACGTGCTTTCCCTTGACGGGAGCGCCAACGGCGACCCGCGTCCATCAGTTGCGAACGACAGGCTTTATGTCGTGGGCGAGCCGGTTTCCAGGAAGGTGCTGAGATCTCGCCCGCCGGAGAACCGGGTTGAGGAAGAGGCTTTTCGCGTGGCGGAAATCAGCAATACCGTCATCGATGTCGATATCAGGCTTGCAAAATGGGCCTGGGCCGTGCTGGTGATCGGGCATTGCTGGCTGATCTATTTCATGGTGACCAATCTCGGCTGAGGCCTCCCCCGGACATGCGCTCCGGCCTTTAACGCACTTCTCCGACGCCGTGCAGGATCATCGCCGCCGCACCGAAGGCCACGGGGTCTGTCGCAACCACATCCGGCAGCTGGATTTTCGGCTGTATCACCTTTGCGCCGTCGAACGGGTCCGAGCGTTCGTAATCCAGCCATTCCGCCAGCCGCTGTCGTACGATCCTTGGTAAGGTGCCGCCGACAAAGATTGCCGTGGGCGCCAGAACGGCGCTCACAGCGAAGGCGAGGCGCGCAACCTCCGGTCCCGCCCGTTCCAGCCACGCCTCAAACACGGCGGAGTTGCGCAAGAGGTAATCCGTCCAGATATCGGGTGCGCGCCCCGAGGGTTTTTCTCCCACATGCTCCACGCACCATGCCGCCAGGTCTTCGAAGGAGGGTCGCGAAGTGCTGCGGCCGCGCAAGGCGCCTATCTCGCCGGCATTGCCGAGATAACCGCGATAAAGCTCATTTTTGATAATGATGCCGCCGCCGATCCCCTCGGAGAGATAGAGATAAGCGAAATTTTCGTGTCCGTCCGCATTGCCAAGCGTCAGTTCACCCATGGCTGCGGCATTGGCATCATTTTCTATGATCACCGGACAACGCAGCGCCTCGCGCAGCATGGCGGAAAGGTCAGACCCGGCCCAGGAAATAACCTCTTCGGCAAGATCGAGCGACATGGCTTCCTTGCGAAAGCGGGTCGGCATGGCAATGGCCGCGCCGATCAGTTGGCTCCTGTTGATCGCATTTTTCGTCAGTAGTTCTTCGGATCCGTCCTGAAGCGCCCGTTGGACATCGGAAAACGCGTCGTAGGAGCCGCGCATCTGCAATTCTCCAACGATCTCTCCGCCAAAATTCAACAGCGTTAACATCACCGAATAACGGTTGGCGTGCGCACCAAGGGCGTAACCGACGGTTTTTTTGAGCGTGAGGTCGATATGGGGTGCGCCACGGCCTTCCTGCCGGCGTGCACCTTCCTCGATGATACCGCGCTCAAGCAGATTTCGCGTCATCATGCTCACGGCAGCCGGCGTTATGCTGCAATAGTCGGCAAGCTCGACCCGCGAGGCCGAACCCTTGCGCCTGATATATCCCAGAAGCGCGCCCTGTGTTGCGCCAATGCCTGCCAGCCCGCCCTGCCGTCTCTCAGTCAAAGTTTCACTCTCCCGCGCTTTACCTAGGGAAATGTCATGAAGCTGTTAATTAAGCAACTTAATTAAATAATCAGTTTCAACGGGAATGGATCACATGTTCAAGTCTCTCACCCTGATGGCCACGGTTGCCCTCGGCGCGCTTTTGCCGGCTGTCGCCTTTGCCGAAGACATCAACATCAAGCTCTGGACGCTCGCCGACAAGAATGCGCCGGGCCGCGTCACCAACATCGAAGCCGCCGCCGGCATCATGAACGCACAGTTCAAGGCAGCAGGCGTCGACAAACGCGTCGTCATCGAAATCAACAACAGCGCCGTGCAGGGCTGGGACTCCTTCGCGCTCGACACGCTGAAGGCGTTTTCGGTGGGGCAGGGGCCGGATATCTACATCCTGCCGCATGAATGGATCGGCCAGTTCGCGCAGGACGGCTATGCCATGCCGATGGAAGACAAGATTGCCGCTGCTCCCTGGGTCTATGGCGATATCCTGCCGGTTCTGTGGAATTCGGCCAAGGCGACGGACGGAAAGATTTACGGCATTCCGCAGGACGCGGAAATCCGCATGTTCTTCTACAACAAGGACATGCTGCGCAAGATCGGCAAGGACGAAGCCTTCATCGAAGGCCTTCCGGCCAAGGTCGACGCCGGCGAATTCACGCTCGACGATCTGACGGCCCTGTCGAAGGAAGTGGTAGACGGCAAGGCCGCACAATACGGCATGCTGCACCGCCCGAATGTCGGTATCGACTATCTGATGGTGTTCCAGTCCTATGGCGTGAAGTTCATGGACGAAAAGACCGGCAAGCTGATGTTCCCCAAGGCCGAAATGGCCAAGGCGCTCGGCTGGTATGAGCGCAATGCCAAGGAAGGCGTGACGCCCGTCGACAATACCGCCATGAGCTGGGAGGCGATCCAGACGGCCTTCAAGCAGGAAAAGGCCTTCATCTTCCATCAGGGTGTCTGGGCGGTTGCCTGGCAGGTGGGTGACAAGAACGGCGCGACCTGGCCGACAGATGGCAAGGGATACTTCAACAAGATCGGCTGGATTTCCGCTCCGGCAGCCGAAAAAGGCGGCAAGCCGGCCAACCTGTCGCACCCGCTGCTCTACACCCTCAATCCGAAGAGTGCCAATGCCGATATCGCCGCCGATCTCGTGGCGCTTGCGACATTGCCCTATTTCAACAACGAACACGCCGTGACATCCTATCATACGGCCATCAGCAACGCCCAGACGGCCATGCCGAAATACCGCGATAACTGGGTACTCTCCGCTGCTTCGCCGATGATGAAATACGCGCAGTTCGTGCCCAACCACACCAAGTTCGGCAGCTACAACAAGGTGCTGTTCAGCGGTCTGCAAGCGGTTGAGACCGGCAAGATGACGGCCGCGCAGGCGGTCGATTTCATCGCCGACGAGCTTGAGCTGCAATTTGGCGCGGAGATCGAAATCCGCGACGCCGCAAGCAACTGAGTTTGCCCGAAACCATGCCGCCCGGTTCTGCCGGGCGGCTTTTCCGCGTTCCCACCGGTATATCGTAATGTCTCAATTTCAGCTTCGGGCGCGCCGCCCGGCCCGGCCGATCTTTTATCTGGCTCCGGCTCTCGCCTTGCTTGGCCTGTTCTTTCTTGCCCCGATCGTCGTCAATCTGGTGATCGCCTTTACCGATATGGGCGCAAACCTGAGGGTGGGCAAATTCACGGTCGAGAATTTCCAGCGCATGTTTCAGCGCGACGTGCGCCTGCCGATGGTGTTGCTGACGACGCTGATCTATGTCGGCGCAACGCTGTTCATCTTCAATATCGGGCTTGGCGCGCTTCTGGCCGTTACGACCACGGCGATACCGGACCGGCTAGGCAACTTCTTTCGCGGCCTCTGGCTGCTGCCGCGCATGAGCCCCGCCGTGCTTTACGGCGTGCTGTGGATATGGATCGCCGATCCGACGTCTTCCGGCCTGCTCAACCAGTTTCTTGGCGCGCTCGGCGCACCCGCTCTCAACCTGCGCAACGACTTTCCGCTGTTTCTGGTGGTGGTGGCGAACGGTGTCGTCGGCGCGTCTTTCGCCATGGTCATCCTCACATCGGCCATCCGCTCCATACCGTCGCATCTGGCCAATGCGGCGCGCGTCGATGGCGCCAGCGAATGGGGTGTGCTTCGCCATGTCGTCGCACCCGCGCTCTCGTCACCGATCCGTTTCATCACGCTCTATCAGGCGCTCTCACTGATGACGACCTATGAATATATCCTGCTCATCACCGGCGGTGGGCCTGTCTACGATTCCACGACCTATCCGCTTTATATCTACCGGCGCGCCTTCGAAAACGGCGCCTATGCCTATGGTGCTGCACTTGCGCTTGGCCTGATGGCGATAGGCGTTGCCATCACCCTCATTCAATGGCGCATCAGCAATATGCGCTCGACTTTTGCTCCCGCCAAAATCGAGGTGCTGTGATGACGCTCGCCCACACCCACTCGCCTGCCCACAGCAGGCGTGCGCTTGATCTGAAGCCGGACTGGACGCGTCTTGAAAGGCGCAGCCTTGCCCATCGCGCCGGTTTCGTTCCCGTCATTCTTGTGTTCCTGACGGTGGTTTCGGTTCCGGTTCTCCTGCCCTACCTGTGGCTGCTGGTGAAGTCGCTCACGACTTCCGACGACAATCTCAGCCGACTTGTGCTGTGGCGCAGCGGCGCAATCGCCGCTTTTGCCTATGGCGGGGCGATAGCAGTTGCGCTTCTTTCCGAGCGCCTGCGCAATCCCGCGCTGCTATGGCTGGCATTTGGTGCCGTGGTTGCGGCGCTCGTCTTCGTGCTGGTGCTGCCGCATCTGACTATCGACAACTACAGTTTCCTCTGGAGCCGCGATATCGAGAAAACCGGCACCACGCGCATGGCGCTGATGCCATCCATCTGGACCGCCATGCGCAGTTCACTGCTGTTTGCCGCTTCCCAGACGCTGATCGTCGCGCTGGTCGCCACGCCGGCCGCCTATGCGCTGTCGCGCTTCACCTTCGCCGGGCGTGAAAATGTGCTGCGCGGGCTTTTGCTGCTGCATGCCTTTCCGGCGCTCGCGCTCACCGTCGCGATCTTCGTGCAGTTGCATTACATGGGCCTGCTCAACAATCTCTTCGGCGTCGTGCTGGTCATGAGTGCGCTTGAGCTGCCGTTTGCAATTTTTGTTCTCAAGGGCTTTTTCGACAACGTTCCCTGGGACATCGAAATGAGTGCCGTCACCGATGGCGCGAGCCGCTTCCAAGCCTTTCGCATGGTGGTTCTGCCGCAGGTAAGAAGCGGGCTGATCGCGGTTGCCACCTTCACCTTTCTGCGTGGCTGGGAAGAATATGTTTTCGTCCAGACCCTGCTCATCGAAAAAAGCCAGATGACGATGAGCCTCTATCTCTTCTTCGTGGCACAGGACAGCGCCGGCGTGAATTACGGCATGATCGCTGCCGTAGGCATCATCTATCTGTTGCCTGTGCTGATCATTTACATCTTCACGCAGAAATACATCACCCAGATGAGTTTCGGCGGGATCAAAGGATAATCGCCATGGCCAGGATCACCCTCGACAATGTCACCAAAAGCTGGGGCGACACCCGCGTTCTGCAACCGATGACCCTCTCCATCGAAGACGGCGAATTCGTCGCCGTTCTCGGGCCGTCCGGATGCGGAAAGTCGACCACGCTTTTCCTGCTCGCCGGGCTCTACGCGCCGACCGCGGGTCAGATTTCTTTCGACGGCCACAACGTCAATCGCATCGATGCGCGCGACCGCAATGTCGGCATCGTCTTCCAGTCCTATGCACTTTATCCCAACCTGACGGTGCGGCAGAACATCGCCTTTCCGCTGCGTTTCAAGAATGTTCCGCGTGAAGAAGCAGCGCGGCGGGTGGAGGAGGCAGCAAGCCTCGTGCAGATCAGCGCGTTGCTCGACCGACGGCCCTCGCAGCTTTCCGGCGGCCAGCAGCAGCGTGTGGCGCTTGCCCGCGCGCTGGTCAAGGAACCGAACATCCTGCTACTGGACGAGCCGCTTTCCAATCTCGATGCGACCCTGCGCATCACCATGCGCGCCGAGCTGAAAAGCCTGCAGAAGCGCCTGAAGATCACCACGCTGATCGTCACCCATGACCAGATCGAGGCGATCACCATGGCGGACAGGATCATTTGCATGAACAACGGCGCCATTGCCCAGATCGGCACGCCCGATGATCTTTATCGCAGGCCCGACAATCTGTTCGTGGCCGGTTTCATCGGCACGCCGCCAATGAATCTCTTGAAAGGATGGGCGCAGGGCGGGCAGTTGCAGATTGGCGATGCCCTGCTCGACCTCAATGGCCGCTGTGACGGCGAAGTCACCTTTGGCCTGCGCCCGGAAGATATCGCCCTCGTCACATCGTCCGAGGCGCGGCTTGAGGGGCAGGTTACCACCGTCGAGCCCATGGGGCGCGAGGTGTTCTACACGATCGATACGCCTGCAGGGATGATCCACGCGCTCGAATATGGCGAGACGATACGCCACGCGCCGGGAGATCGTGTCGGGATCAGCTGCAAATCGGCGCTGACGCTCGTGTTCGATGCCGCCGGTAACCGCATCGCCGGGCTGCATGCCGATCTTTCCCACCATTCGACTATTCCGGCGCGTGAACCGGAAGCCGTAAACTGACAGGAATTTCCATGCCTAAAATCGTCTCCCATCGCGGTGCCAACCATTTTGCGCCCGAAAACACCTTCGCCGCCGCCGACCTCGCCTTGCAGCAGGGAGCGGATTACATCGAGCTCGACGTGCGCGAGAGCGCGGACGGCGTGCTTTATGTCTTTCACGACGAAACGCTGGATCGTACCACCAATGGCACGGGTCCCATCGGCCACATAATGTCGAGGGAGATCGATGCACTGGACGCCGGCAGCTGGTTCGGCGAAAACTTCAAGGGTGCGGCTGTACCGCGGCTCGATGCCTATCTCAGCCATTTGCGCGGCCGCTGCGGCGTCTATGTCGAGCTGAAATATTGCGATCCCGTCAAGGTGGCGGCACTGGTACGGAGCCTCGGCATGGTGCGCGACACCTTCTTTTTCTCTTTCTCCGAAGAAATGCGCCGGGGCCTGGCCGCCGCCGCGCCGGAATTCCGCAAGATGATGACGCTCGATATCGCCAAGTCGCCTTCGCTGGCTGCGGCTGTTCACCATGCCTCGATCATCGAGATCACACCTGCGCAGATGCGCAAGCCCGGCCTTGTCGCGGCATGCCGCAAGGCGGGTCTGGAAATCATGATTTATTATGGCGGCGATGATGCCAACCTTCATAATGAGATCGCATTGGCCGGGGTAGACTACGTCAATATCGACCGCCCGGACCTGTTCGATACGGCGCGCCGCGCCGTACGGCAGCCTGAACTCGCATGACCTTCCTTACCCCTGGAGATGATGACATGAGCAATCTTATTGGAACCGGCTTCAACGCCAGCTCGGACGACGGTGAACTGGCCACACTCGAAAGCGATCTTCGTGCGCTTGCCGAAATTGGCTGCGACACCGTTGAAATCGCCGCAACGAGCCTTGATCTGATCGCAGGCGGTCGCATCATCGAGGAGCGCGCTCAACGGTTCGTGGCGCTCGCCAAAGAATTCGACTTCCGCTACACGGTGCACGGTCTTGTTTCGTCCAATTTCATGGACCCGGTAACGTGCCGCTACCAGATAGATGCAGCCAAGGCGCTGGCCGTCCTGTGCGATCGCATCGGCGCGGGCATCCTCGTTCAACACGGTGGTGCCCTGCGTGCCGACCAGATCGCCGAGCGGGCCGATGCCGATGCCCGTGAGCGGGAGGCGCTTTTCGAGCTGGCGGAATTCTGCAAGCCCTATGGCGTGCGGGTCGCGCTTGAGAATATCTTCTCCACCGAACCCGGCCAATATCGCCAGACGCCTGCCGAGGTGGCCCAGACAGTTAAGGCCATCGGCCATGATAACGTCGTTGCGCTGATCGACTTCAGCCACGCCTATCTCGAATCCACCTTTCGCGGGCTCGATTTTCGCGAACAGCTTCGTGCCATGGCGCCGGTTGCCGGCCATTTGCATGTCCACGATTCCTTCGGCCGGCCGCAGGGCTTTTATCAACCGTATTTCGACCAGGAAAATACCGCTCTCGGCATCGGCGATCTGCATATGCCGCTCGGCTGGGGAGATATCGACTGGCAGGGCATCTTCTCGGAGCTGACCTTCCTGCCGGATACCGTGCTGATGATGGAAATCGGCCGCCGCTACCGTGCCGAACAGCCCGCGAGTCTTGAAACGGCGCGTCATCTCATGTCGCTCTACACTGAGCGGATGCAGATCGCGGCTGAATGACTGAACTGAACAAGGCCCAGCCGACAGGCTGAGGTCTGAAGCGCCGGCAGTTCTGAACGCAACTGCCGGCGTTTTTCGTTACGCGGCCCAGTCGGAAAGCGAATAGGCTTTGATGTAATCGATCATCATTTGCGAACCGTCGCTGAAATCAACCGCCGACGGCGTTCCTGCCATGCCGCCGACAGCAAGATTGACGACCATATACATGGGGTCGTGCATGTCATCAGGCGTATCCGTCTGCGCCACGGCGACGTCGTCGAAATACCAGGTAATATGCTCCGCATCCCACAAAACGCCATATGTGTGGAAACCTTCCGTGCTTGGCACGCTGACATTGTTTATGACTGATGTCTGTTCTCCCGTTGCATTGGAGTGGGTGGACATGATCAACGTATTGGGGTTTTGCCCACGCATCTCCACGACATCGAGTTCCGGTGGCCAGGAGCCGTCCTCAGGCAAAAGCCAGAAGGCCGGCCAAGCGCCCCGGTCGGTCGGCATGTCGGCGCGCATTTCGAAATAACCATAGGTCTGGCTGAACGACGAATAGGTGTTCAGCATACCCGAGGTATAATCATAGCCCTCAACCTCGTTGGCGATCGATTGCGGGGTTTCCGCAGCGGTGATGGTCAGGACACCGTTGTTGATGCTGAAGGGATTGACCTCTGATGTGCCGGCATAAGCGGGGTTGATGTACCATTGCGCCTCGCCATTCGTCGTCAGCGAGCTTCCCTTTTCCGGTGCCCACCAATATTTGGCATCCCAAGTCCCCTGATCGCCGCTGCGAAGTGAAAGTGCATCGAATTCGTCGGCAAAGGTCTGGGTGAGGGATGATCGGTCGAGGCTGAGCTCGAACTGGTCGGCCTGAAGATCGTCGATGGTCGTTCCGGCAAGAACGACGGCCTCGCCGTTGGCGAAGTTCAGCCAGAGATTATCGCCCTGTTGGGTGGCATTGCTGACGAGCTGCTCGAAGGATGTGATGCCGTAACCGTTAAGCCGGATCGTGTCGTTGGCGCTGAAATCCATGATGAGATCGGTGCCGTTGCCGCTCGTAAAAACGAATGTATCCGCACCGCCACCGCCGATCAGCACGTCGTTACCGCCCCCGCCATCAATGGTCTGGCTGCCCGATCCGCCGGTTATGATGTTGTCCAGCTCATTTCCGAAGGCATAACGACCATCTCCGGTTACCCGCAGGTTTTCGAAATTGTCGGGCAAGGTATAACTCATCCAGGTGTCGATGGTGTCGATACCCTCCCCGGCATTTTCGACGGCACGGTTGATACTGGAATAGAGGTAATAAATATCGTCGCCCGTGCCGCCCGCCATTGTCACATTGACGGAACTGTCGCCCCACATGGAATCATTGAGGCCAGTGCCTGTCAGCAGCGGTCCGGAACCCGTGGCGGAAAAAAATCCGGTGGAATTGTCGCTGTAGTAGAGTGTGTCTCCAAGCGCATTCAATACTGTCCGGGCCATTGACCGTCTCCTGTCCGTTAGCGTTGGCTTTCTCACTCCTCTTGGGCAATACCCTAACAGGGCGAAAAGCCTCCTGTTAGAGCCAGAAATGAGGGGTACATGGGCGGTTTCCGTGGTGCACGCTATTGCAGCATTGCGATGGGCGGTGGCAGGATTGGACGGCAAGGGAGATGCTCAAAGTGGCATCTCACGGGGATGGAGTGCGAGAGTTGAGTGTAGCCTTTACCAAGGAAGATAGTGCCGAAACCGCAGCCGAAACGGTTCTGCCGGACCGGGTGATTTCGCCTCATCCCAATCTGGTGACGGAGGCTGGGCTGAAAGCGCTGGAGCAGCAGCTGCAATTGGCGCGCGAAGCCTGCGAAACGGCCAATGCCGTCGAAGACGTCAATGAAAGACGTCGGCTTTCAGCCAATCCTCTGCGGGACATTCGGTATTTCGCGGAGCGCGTTCGCACCGCCCAGCTGATGCCGAGCCCGCCTGCTGATGGCACCGTTGCCTTCGGCAGCGTGGTAACATTCAGCCGTGATGACGGGAGGACGCAACGGTTCCGGATCGTAGGCGAGGATGAAGCCGATCCGGCCAATGGATCGATGTCTTATGTCTCCCCGGTCGCAGGAGTGTTGATGGGAAAATCTGCCGGTGATGTTGTCAGCCTGGGCGGCAAAGAGATTGAAATCATCGAAGTGACCTAAAGCGCCCACTTGAAAACGGAACAAATTTTGCCAGCAAGGATGTGCGGTTTGGAGCGAGAGAACCTCGCCGCAATTTACGCCGGTCGTGCCGTCGCCAAAGCGTCCTCTTCTGCCATTCCAGCCATCCGCATCATCGTATTTTTCAGAAAGAACCTGAAATCCAGATCAATGAAAGTATAGGCGAGTACGAGCCCCATATAGGCCATGAAAACGGGATTGAAATTCAGCTCTTCAAATTGATAGACGATAACGATTGCGATCGCCGAATAGGCGAAGAAACCGACTTTTCGTTTCCGGAGGATCGCGTAAACAAGCGCAAAGGCGCTGAGAAGGCCAAATCCTATGCCGGACGCATAGGCCGTGGCGAGAAAGCCACTATGCGGTGTTCCGATTCTCGATATTCGCGACAGTTCTTCATATCGAGCGGTAAAACCGATGCCGAAAGGATGATGGAGCATCACCTGAAAGCCGCCAGTGAGCGTATCCCAGCGCTCCTGCGCATTGTTGCTGCTGTTGCTGTCCTCGAGAAACCGTTTTGAAAATATCTGTTCCGCAAAATCGAAAGCACCCAATGGCAAAACCGCCGCGATGACAAGGGCGGACAAGGCAAAACCAAAATAGGTGCTGAGCAGCATTTTGATGGAAAAATTTCTGATGTAGAAATAGACCCCGATCGCAAGAACGGCAAATACTCCGGACCGGTTGAGAGTAAGTGTGAAGCTCGCCAGATAGACCAGCAGAAATACGGCAAACAGCGCGGGACGTTTTTGCCTTTCGGCAAGATAGGCGACTGCCGCACCCGCCAACGCAAAGGCAGGTCCGGCTGTGTTGCCCACCGGCCAGATGCCACCCGCTTTTTCGACACGCAAAAGCAACGGGCTCAATTCGCCTTTTGCCGCAGCTGCCAGCACGGCGGTTTCATCGAACATGAAAGAGAGGCCAAGGGAGGCGAGCTGGTCGTGAATGACGATGTCCAGAAAAAGCAGGATCGTCACCGCGATGAAGCCGGCGAAGATGCCCCAGCAGAACAGCTCGAGAAGGTTCTCCTTAAACAGCATATAGGCAAAAAACAGAAAATAGACCGCGTAAAAATATGCCATCGCGGTGGTGTAAAATTCACCTTCGCCACGTTCGTCGGCAAAGACAGCCGAAAGTGCAAAAAAAATGGTTAGCGGAACGAGATAAAGCAGGATGATCGAGGGCGTCAGACAGCGAATGTAAAGCAGGGCAATAACGGGTAGCGTCATCAGGACAAGCATGTCGGTGATGTTGAGGAAGCGCAGGCCCAGATTGCTGGTCAGCACATTGCATTGAATGAAAAAGCCAATGGAAAAAACGAAGATCGCCAGAAAGAGACCGGGCACCTGTATGGTTTTTGAAGGATAAAGAGGCATCGCCAAAACGAAACCCGGCAACGGCGATTGATGCGATGCCGCCATATTTGTGCTTCTGGTCATTCCCGGCCTGTATCCTTCACTGGCGGACCTTGGTGCGGCCCTGTGGGAGAGGACGTCATCACCATGAGGCGACAGGGTGATGACGATGAATAGTGGTCTTGATGACGTTGCCGCGCAAGACAATTTTCTATGGTTTTCAGTCGCTCAGATTGCCTTTTGGCAGAGCGCCCTCAACGGCGATCACCCGCTGTATGTAAAGCGGTTCGTTGGAAACCGGCGCGCTCATGCCGAATGCCGGCATGATCCTCACATAGAAACCATATCCGCTGGGGCTGATATCAGGATCGATCGCGATGTCGTTGGCTGTCGCCCACATCCAGCCGCTATTGTCGAGGGCGTTCGCACCACCAAATTGAAGCGCGGAGCAACTGATCGTCCGGACTGCGCCGCCGCTTTTTGAAACCAGTGTGACATAGGGCGCACGCTGTCCCTCGGTATTTTTATAAAGCACTGCAAATGAAACGGTTTTGCCGATCATCGCGGCGGCCTCCGCATTGCGAAAATAACGAACCAGTGCGGCCGACTGGTTGCCATTCGCACGCAAACCGAGGCTGTGAGCGAAAGCCGGAGAAAAGGTGACTTCTGCGGCTTTTATGGCGGAACCCGACGCCGCCAGGCTCCAACCCGATGGAGCGGACCCCGTCCAATCGGTGAAATCGCCGTTGACGATAAGATTGGCGGCGGGAAGTTTTGGCCAACAAGGTGTCTGAAAGACGTTATCGGGCGCCGATCCCAGATAACAACTGAACAAGGTTCGGGCGATGAGCTGAGATCCGGCATCGTTCGGATGGACGTTGTCGCGGTAAAGCGCATGGTCCTTGCCTCTCGCTACAAATGACGCGTGTGTATCCACCAGCGTGAGGCCCGGGTGCGCTCGGGCAAGGTCAAGGATCGCATTATAGACCTTGTCGTAACCGGTGCTATCGCGCCAGGGGTTCTGGGTGGTGATGAGTTGGGGGGCACCCGGCCATTGCCATTCGATCATGCCAAGCGGTCCGAGCAGGGCGGCTCGTCCGGAGCTTAGGATACCACCCGGCGTCTCGAAACTCTGCATATTATGCCCATGATGCGTGATGCACAGGTCGGGACGCGGAATCTTCAACGCCGCCGCGCGCTGGTCCGCGAGCATGTAACCGGCCATGCCGCCGGGCAGTGCCGCAAGATAGACCGTGAGCGTTGGCCCCATGCCTGCGCGCAGCGTAACCGAATCCGCATAGGCCTTTGGCCCGGTGGGGGCGTTTGTCTGCCATTCTGCCCAGCGGTGCAGCACAACCCTTGTGTCGTGCAGATCGCCAAGCATCATGGCGAACTGCTGGAATGGTCCGGCATCGGCATAGGCGGTGCTGTCACCATTCACGAAGATCGTGGCATTCTGACCCGCAGTCAAACGCGCGCGCAAGGGTGAGAGCGCGTTCAGGGAAGGGACCATGGTGGGGATGTTTCGGGAGGTGATGCCGAGCGATACGCCGATCATGCCGGCACCTCTTCCGTTCCGGTCATATATATGCATATGTTGCGTTTGAGCGGTGTCATCGTTCGTTCTCCTCGTCTGGCCCTAGGATAACTCCGCCGAAAGGCCGGGGGACAAAACGCAGGAAACGGGACGGCGAAAAGCAGTAAAATTATACGTCACGAATTTTTCTTCGATCTCTTTTAAAATATATAGATAGAATATTTTTCTTTTAATTTACGTATATCGGATTCTTATCCGCATAAAGGTTTGAATGTTATTTTTTCTAACCACAATCAAGCATTGTTGTTCTTATACTGAAATTGCCGGTGAAAATATCCCTGCCGTTGGCAAGTGCACTCGTCATTTTCACGGGCTGTCCATTCATGCCCGCAATTTAGGGCAATGGCAACTTGGGTGCTCTGGTACTTCACAGGTGATGTCATGACATCCGCTCTATTTGTCAGTCACACAGGAGAGAAGGGTGGCGCCGAGCTTTTTCTGACGGACCTCGTCAAGGCCGGACCGCATTCCTGGCGAGCTTGTTTTCTCAGTGGCGGTGGTGCTGCTGATGATCTGGCAGCGGCCGGGAGGCCTCCGGTCATGTTATCCGCTGGCGAAAAAATGCTGTCGATCCGCCGTGACTCACCGTTTGGCGCAATGCTGCGTGGCGCGGCCGATGTTGTCGCCGTCGCTTGGCAATTGAGCCAGCAGGCGAGACATTACGACGTAATCTGCGCCAATTCGCAGAAGGCGCTGTTCGTTTGCGCGCTTGCCGCGAAACTCAGCCGCCGCCCACTTGTCTGGGTTTTGCACGATATAGTCACCGATCCCGCATTCAGCTCCGCCAATCGCCATGCCTCGCTGGCATTCGCGCGCCTTTTCGCAAGGCTGGTGGCCGTCAATTCGCAGGAAACCGGCCGGGCTTTCGTTGAAGCTGGCGGGCAGGCAGAAAAGGTCCGCATCGTTTATAACGGCTTCGACCCCGCAAAGGCTGTGGCCCACGATCCCGGCAGAGCTGCGCGGTTGCGTACGGAATTGGGCCTTGGTCCTGAACCGCTTGTCGGATTGTTCGGCCGGCTGAGCGAATGGAAGGGGCAGCACGTCTTTCTGGACGCGATCGCGGCGATGGATGGCGTTCAGGCCGTCATCGTTGGCGGAGCGCTATTCGGGCAGGACGCCTATGAGACGCGCATCCGCGAGCAGGCATCCCGTCTCGGTCTGGATGGTCGTGTCCGCTTCCTCGGTTTCCGGTCGGATGTACCAGAGCTGATGGCATCGATGGATGCCGTTGCCCACACCTCTGTTGTCGCCGAACCGTTCGGGCGGGTGGTGGTGGAGGCCATGATGTGCGGGCGGCCAGTTGTCGCTACACGCGGTGGTGGGGTTACCGAAATCATTAGGGACGGCGAAACGGGTCTTCTGGTGCCGCCGGGCGACGCATCGGCGCTTGCGGCAGCACTAGGCTGCATCCTGTCGCAGCCAGCTCTGGCGGAAAGGCTGGCGCAGCAGGGCCGCGAGGATGTGAGCCGGCGTTTTTCGCTGGAGGAGACCTGCCGGTCTGTTTCCGCTTTGCTGTCGGAAGCAGTGTGAGGGGCCTCTTGGCGATCAATTCGGACAGAAAGTGCAGGCAAGCGGAAGGGTCAGGATGCGTATTCTCGTAAACATGCCGAGCCAGTATGGCGGCAAACCTTCCGGCGTCGGCCGCGTGACCTTCAGCCTGCTGGAGCGGCTGCTGGATCAGACGCGGGACGACTACATCCTGCGCTCTCCCTGGACGCGGGCACAGCTGCCCGAAAACCTGCGCGAAAGCCGCCTTCAGCTGATTGAGACGCCGCGGCCGCGTATCATGGTGTTTGATGTGCTGCGTCAGGCCATGACGCTACCGGCACTTTGCCGCAAGCTCGGCATCGATGTGCTGTTCAACGCCGATCCCTTCGGAAGTCCCAGCGGCGGCAAACGGCGCGTCACCCTGGTTCACGATCTTTATTTCAGGACCATTCCCGAACAGATCGGCTGGCGGGCGACGTTGACGACGGATTTGATCTTTCGACTGATGATGGCTGGTTCGAACCGGATCACCTGCGTATCGGAAGCGACGCGTAAGGATCTGGCGCAGTTTTATCCATCGGCTGCCGGGAAAAGCCTGACTATCCATTCTGACAGCACCCTGAATGTCGATCTAGCGAGTTTAAACGGCCCGCCGCCAGTTGCCGCGCCCTACATACTGGCGGTCGGAAACGCGACGTCGAATAAGAACTTTTCGCTTCTGGGCAAGGCTTTTGCCGTGATTGGCAAAGTTAGGCCGGATTTGCACGTCGTGCATGTTGGCCGCGACGATGCCGAGGAAATCGGCAGCGTACTAGATGATCCGGAGCTGAAGGCGCGACTGATCCGGCTTTCCGGCATAGACGACCATCAACTGGCAGACCTTTACCGCCACGCCGCCTGCCTTTGCGTGCCTTCCACATATGAAGGGTTCTGCCTGCCGGTGCTGGAGGCGCAGCAACTGGGGTGTCCGGTCGTCTGCTCCAACCGTTCCGCAACGCCGGAGATCGCCGGAAAGGGCGCACTCACCTTCGATCCCGCGGACTCTGACAGCCTTGTCGCGGCACTTGAGCGGCTTTTTCGGGAGCCGCATCTGGCAAGCGATCTTCGCCAGGCGGGTTATGAAAACCGCAAGCTGTATTCATGGCAGAAGGCGGCGGAAAGCTATGCGCAGGTTTTCCATGAACAGACCTGACGTCTAGGAGTCATGTCCCCGGGTGAAATCTTGCGGCTCATGCCCTGATGCCGCTGCGCAGCTCCGAATAAAGCGTTTCGTATGCCCCGATTACCCGTTCGGGCGCGACGCCCTGCGAAATGCGCGCTTTGGTTTCCGGTGTTTCCGCGAGAATGGCGGGGTTGCGCATCGCGTCAGTCATGCGGGCGGCAAGCTCGGCGGCGTTGCCCGGCGCGAAAAGGCGTTCCGGCCGGTCCCGACCGATCTGTTCGGCGACACCGGCGAGATTGGCGCCGAGAACCGGCACACCGCGTAGAATAGCTTCAGCGACCGTGCGCCCGAAAGCCTCTGGCCAGAGTGGTGGAACGATCAGACAATCTATACCGGCGAAGAAACTATCGGCGTCCACGTAGCCGGGAAATTCGACCGGAAGGTTGGCGGTTTTTTGCTCGTAGGCTTCGATGCCGCCCGGCGCGCGACCCGCCATGACCAGTCGCCAGCCCTTCGGCGGCAGGAGCGGCAGCGACTCGATCAGGAGATCTGCACCCTTGGGCGCCTCGATGCGGCCCAGATAGCCGAAAACAAGCGGGTCCCCAGGCGCGCGTGGAATGCGCTGTGTCTGTGAAGCTGGCGGCGCGATGGCATTCCAGATGACCGTGCGGCGGCTTTCCGGTACATGGGTGAAAAAGCCGGCCTGCACATGGCGCTCGACAATATCGTGGCCGACACCGGCGACAGCGTCGACGGCGCATTGGCAACGCCAGTGCAGGTAAGAGAAGGCGCGGCATTTTTTGCTGGTGCCGTCGCAGATGTGACCGTCATGAAACAGGGAGCCGTTGGTGCACATGCTGGTGAAATCGTGCAGGGAATGTACGAGCGGAATGCCGCGCTTGCGGATCATCGGCCAGACCAGCGGTGTCAGCTCCGACAGCGAATGGGTGTTGACGACATCAGGCCGGAAATCATCGATGACGCGGGCAAGCCGGCGCACGAGACCCGGATCCAGCTGCACGGCGATCTTGTAGTATTTTCGCTTCCATCCGGGTTGCTGTTCCCAGTCCCCGATAAAAAACGGCGTGGTATGTCCGAGGCGGTAAACGGCGAAATCGTCGCGCAGCTCCACGGCCTGTTGTTTGCGGGAGATCGCCGCCACCGCTACCGTGTGGCCCTTCTCCGCCAGCCCGCGCGCGAGGTCTTCCACGAATATCTCCGCGCCGCCGACCCGGTCCGGAGAAAACAGCGACGTTATTTGCAATATCCGCATGCCCAAATTCTCGCGTCTTTGTGTGGTTTTATAATCGTTACAACTATTTCGCATCAGCGAAATGAAGGCTGCTGTCCATCCGGACTGATCTAGGCCGGCATTGCGGGATCGGTTGGAGATGGTTCGCGCCGCCGCGAACGGTCCCGTCCAACACCTGGTGGGTTGAGACAAAGCGTGACGACGGGCGCAAGGAATACGGCGTAAGCCATTGCGAAGCCGGGGATCTGCAGGGAAAAATCAAGTGTCGAATGCAATGCGACGAGCAGCAGCCCGGCGAGGCCGAGATGGGAGGCGTACCGGTAGTTTTTGCGTTTGCGCGCCCCGCGAATAAAAATGGCGAGTTGGACGAGCACAAAAAAAGCCGCATAAAATGGAAATGCGAGGCCGAGCGTCAGCAGTCCCTCGGCATAGACATTGTGGGCGTGGGTGACGATGGCGTCCACCCCGCATTGCGCCGCATGATAGGGCGCGTAGGTTTCCGTAAAACTTGCAAGGCCGGTTCCCCAAGGCCAGCTGTCAGAAATGGCACGCGCGATGCCCGGCATGTAGCAGAAGCGCATGTCGTCTTCCAATCGCGTTTCCATGCGAAGCGCCACGCGATTAGCGAAGAGCAGGAACAGGCCAAGCGTAATGGCGAGCACGATCGCCGCGCGGCGCTTCGTGCCGCGCCGCTTGCGCCGCAGGGCAGCCGCGTTGCGGCCTGTTTTGATGGGTGAGTTGAAGACGGTCAGAAGAATGAGGAAACTCAGTGCCGCAAAGCTTGATGCGATGCCGGCGCGCGATCCGGTCAGCATCAGGGCGATGAAGCAAAAGGCAGTGAGCACGCCGATGAAGGCGGCCTTGCGGATGAGGCGTTTCTGGCCGACTGGAACGGTCAGGCGATTTGCCACCAGCACCCTGACCATTCCCCAGTCTGGAGCCGTCAGCCGTTTGTGCAGCATCACGACGAGGGTCAGGAGAATGAGACCGAAGAAGGTGGCGGCGGTATTACGGTTGACGAAAAGGCCGGTCAGGCTGCCGAGATAGAAGCGCTTCTGAATGAAGCCGAGTGTTTCTGGAAAAAGCAGAAACTGCACGATTGACAACAGTGCCAGCCATCCGCCGGCAATTGCGAACCATCGCAGCGCTTTTGCCGCGCGCTCGTCGGTATCGAAAATGACGAGGCCGGCCATGAAGGCGCCGAAGGGCAGGGCGGCGCTTAACAGGCCGAGCCGATCATCCGCCGGGGTGAGCGAAACCGTGGCGTCGGGCGCGAACTGCATGAACATGGCGGCGGTCGACCAGGCGGGATTGGGTGGAGCAATACCCGGCACAGATGATTGCAGCCACAGCTGGATGATGAGTGCCCCCAGCAAAAGGCAGGTCGCCACAAGTGCCAAGCTTGAACCAGCCCGGGGCGGCCCGAACAACAGGATGGCGGGCACGAGCAACAAATAAATTGCAACGGTGACGACGATACGGCTCTCGATTTCAGTTGCGCCGCGATTGAGAAGCGCAAGCAGGAAGATAGCCCAGAAGATGACTATGGCGGCCGTCCGAAAATAGTCTGGAAACGCAACCGGTCGCGGTGGCGATGAGGATAGCGGTTCTGATTGGGCTTCGATGGACGACATTGGCTTTCGGCTTTGCAATAACTGTTGCTGCGACGATGTCTAAGGTAGAAGGACGAGGCGGGCCGCTATTTCACGGAAGCGGCACGGTGCGTTTCATGCCGGCCTGCGGCTGCTGCGGACAGATCTTCCGCAGGGTCCATCGCAGGATTTCCCCCTCCTTACCGCAGACGACTGCCGTGTCCGCATTGCGGGCCGCATCGGCCTGAGGCAGTGTGTCTTTTGGAAATTGCTGCCACATCACGAAGCGCCCGCGTATCAGGTTGGCGTCTGCAGGCCCGTAAAGTTGGGAAAAATTCATCAGAACGGCGATTTCCATTGGCGAGGCGTTACGCAGCGAACGAACCATGGCAAGACGCAGCCACACATCGCCATTTGCAGGCAAACAGGAGAGCGCGTGACGAATATAGCTTTCGGCAAAGCCGAGACGCGCCACACCGGCCTCCGACGTCGCATCTTGGCCATTTGCATCGAGATCTGCGAGAACGAGCCGTAACCCGGCCTTGACGATATCCGAACGGCAGATTTTCTCCGCAACGACGGGGTGCAGCCCATCGACCGTCTTCGCCAGAAGATCGTGCGCCAGGCCGCTTTTGTCGTCGGCAATTCTTGCCAAGGCGACGACATCGGAAAACCGCCGGGTTTCGGAAAACGCCTGTGCGGCGACGGATAAAACAAACACGGAAAGGATGAGAACCGGCACGACCGCGAAGAATTTACGCAGGCCCGCCATTCCGTCCCGCCTAATCATGGTAATATCGCGTGTAGCGCGCGTGATAATATTCGCTTGAACCGTAAGCTCGGTAAAGCTTCAGCTTTTCCGTGTCCACCTTGTTGAGGATGACACCGAGACACTTCTTGCGGATCTGGACTTCGTTTTCAATCGTATTGCGTACCGCCCTGCGGGCGGTTTTGCCCCATTCTGTGACGAAGACGAAACCGTCGATCCGGCCGGCCATCGCGCGGGCATCCACCACCGGCCCGAGAGGCGGCAGGTCGACGATGATGTAGTCGAAGAGACCGCTCGCTTCGGCCAGCAATTTGTACATTTGCGCCGATGTCAGCAGCTCGGAGGAGTGCGGTACGCGCTGCTTGACGACCGTTGGCAGGAAAGCGAGCCGCGTCTTTTCGTCGTGCAGCAGCACATCGCGCATATTGCGGCCTTCCAGCAGCACTTCGAGCAGGCCTTCTGCAGCATGACGCCCCAAAGCGCGCGTGGCGCCCGGGTTGCGAATATCCGCATCCAGCAGAAGAACCCTTGCTCCCTGTCCGGCCAGAAGCTGAGCCAGATTGATGGAGATCGTCGATTTGCCCTCGCTCGGCAACGCCGATACGACGCCCACCACCCGCGCGCCGGTTTTCGGGGGAATGCCGAGATCTATCGCAAGCCGTGTGCTGCGCAGCGTTTCGGCGAAGGATGATAGCGGGTGATCGACAGTGTAGCGGGCAACGCTGGACGGGCGTGTGGCGGTAGGCGGCCCCTCCTGTCCCTTTGGCAACACATCCGTGCCCGGCTTGTTTTGGACGAGCGGGGTGTTGCCCAGAAATTCCAGCCCGAGAACGTCGCGAACCTGTTCTCCGGTGCGGAAGAAACGGTCGCGGAACTCGCGAAACATGGCGATGCCACCGCCGGCCGCGGCGCCCATGATCATGAACAGCGCCAAAAGTAGCGGTTTGTTCGGTTTGCTTGGAATGTTGGGCGGAACTGCCCTCGAAATCACGCGTGCTTCCGTTACGGGGAAGGATTGCTGCTGCATCGCTTCCTGATAACGCTGCAGGAAGGTCTGATACATGTTCTTGTAAGTTTCCGCTTCACGCTGCAATTCGCGAAGCTGAACCTGGGTCTGGCTGGCCGAGTTGCTGACGCTGGTAGCCTTGGCAACGCTCTCCGCAAGTGATTTCTCTCTTGCTTCTGAAACCTCCAGATCGCTCTTGTAACTTTGCGCAATACGGCTGATTTCCTGGAACATCAGCCGGCGGTATTCCTGCATTTCGTTGCGCAGACGCACCGCCTGAACATGGTTGCTGCCAAGCCTGCGGGTGATTTCCGTTTCGATCTTCGAGGATTCGAGATATTTCTTGCGCAGATCGTTTGCAACCGAGCTCTCGAGAATGTCGGTGACGACGGCGTCGACATCATCCGTGGCAAGGATATGTTCGATGCGTTGTACCCGCGCTCGCGACCTGGCCGTTTCCGACTGCGCCAGAATAAGCGCGCTGTTGGACTCGGCCAGTTGCTGATCGGAAAGCAGGCCGTTATTGCCGGTCTCGATCAAGCCGTGTTCGGCGCGAAATTTCTGTACGGCAAGGTCGGTGTCGAGTGCCCGCTGACGCAACTCGGCAATACGGTCGGACAGCCAGTCGCTGGCCCGCTTCGTCGCCTCGTATTTGGAGTTCAGCTTGTCCACCAGATAAGCCGACGCCACCGCGTTGACGATCTGGGCGGCGAGAACCGGTGATGTCGAGTTGTAGGTCAGTTCCAGCGCGTAGGTACGGCCGATACGCTTGACGCTGAGACCGTCCAGTAGCCGGTCCGACAGCGCCCGCTTCAGCGTGCCGTCGTCGATGACGGTCTCTTTTGCCGGTGAGAACCATTGCGAAACGTTGACGAGCGAACGGATCGTGCCGAATATCGAACTCAGAAGCGAGGCACGGTTTGCCCTGAATTCCTGATTTTCCGTCAGGTTCAAACTGTCGACGACGGCAATCCCGATGGTTTCCGATTGCAGGACCTCGACCTGGCTGAGAATGGAAGCCTCGTCCTCCACGACGCCGCCGATCGTCGAAAGCTGCTCGACGACCTGGCTGTTGTTGCGGTCGATCAAAAGGGTAGCCGAAGCTGAATAGATCGGAACGGCCGTCGCGGCATAAGCGAGACCGATTGTCCCGGCAATGGCGACTGCCGCGAGGACGACGCGCCACTGTCGGCGGACCGTGGCAAGAACGGCGTCTATATCGATAAAGTCGGCTGTAAATCCGCTTTTGTCGATATCGGCCATAGTCAAGGGATCGTGCCTTTGCAACAACTGTCAGCCTCGCTCTTTTTGGCGGGCGTGGCACCCGCCAAGTCTCGGTTGCATGGTAGGACAGGCGGCCGCCATTCCCGCAGGACGGGCGGCAAAACCGGGTTCAAACGGGACTTGTGCTGACTGGCGTGCTGGTGCTGCCGGTTGAAAGGGGCGCGGCAAAGAAGTTGTTGGTTGTGGTGGTTCCGCCGCTGCCGGTGCTGCCACCGCTGCCGCCACCGCCAACCGGTGCGGCTCCGCCGCCGGCCTGTGCCGTACCGGCTGGTGAGCCCGCCGCTCCCGAGCCGCCAATGCTGTTGCCGCTTGCAGGTGAAGAGCCGGCGCCACCAATCGGTGAGGCAGCAGCTGCAGCTGCCGCAGGCGCTGCCGGACCGGCCGCCGTTCCCTGAACATTTTCGCTAAAGGCGATCAGAAGATCGGAGGGCACGCCGACACCCTTGGTCTGCAACTGGATTGCGGCGGCAAGTATCGTGTTGCCCCTCTGCATCGCCGTAGAATAGGCGAGCGCCAGACCTTCGCCGACAACTTCGGAGAAGTCCTTGTTGCCGACCTTCTGGGCCAGTGCGACGATGGTGGGCAACTGGCTGGAGTCGCTCAGGATCAGGCCAGAAAGCTGTTCGGAGAACTGCGCCGCGCTGGTGGAAACGGCAATGATCGGAAAGCCGTTCGTCACCTTTCCAGTGATTTCGGCGTTTGCCGCATCGGTGCTGGAAGCGATGCCGGCCAGATCCTTGACCGTTGCCTGCGTCGGAGACTGCTTGAACAGTTCCGCGGCAGCAAGGGAAACCGTGTCCGGATTGGAGCTGTTAACGCGAGCCAGAAATGCGGCGTTGGTTTCGTCGGCGGCCTTTACGGGTGCGCCAGTTGTCGCAGTCTGTACCGGCGGCGTCTGCTGCCCGGCAGCTGGCGGCGCTGATTCCACGTTCTGGGCGTTGGCGACTGCGGAAAAAAGACCGAGGCTGGTGATCAATACCGCACCAGTGAGCGTCGAGCCAATACGAAGGCGGGACATCACAACTCTCCAAATTTTTAAAAAATACGATTTTAAGTAAGCTGAAATGCTGAATATGGTTATCCAACATCTAAAATTTTCTTTTTAAATCGCACAGCCCTAGCTAACGATCAAGTGCTAAAATAAACTTGTGAACGGAACTTCGGGGTATACTTAACAGCAGAAACGAGGACTTTTCTCTGGGCGTCAGGACACGGCGACTTTTCGCCGGGGTGTTATCAGCCGGTCTCGAAGCCAGATATTTGCGGGCGTTTCGACAAGGACGTGAAATGCGTGGGCGATGGCGATGGTGCTGGCGACGACGATGAGATAGACGACATTTTTCCACTCCTGCGGCCAGGTGATGCCGCCGGAAGCAACTAGGAATGCCCGAAAGATGAATGGGTGCAGAAGGTAAAGCGCGTAGGAGGAATCGCCCAGTTTCGCCAGCGGCTGCGCAAAACGGGGCAGGGAGATGCCCCTGGTCAGGGTTGCCGCGGCCATCAGGAAAATCGCGCCACCGCCAAAAACGAGCAGCCGGGTATAGGAATAACAGCCCGGATTGCATTGGAATTCGAACCTTTTCAGATCGATAAGCGTCCAAATCGCCACGCCGCAAAGGGCCACCGCAATCCCCAGCAAGGGCGGTAGGCGCACGCCGCGCAGGAAAAGCACGGCGAGCAACATTCCCGCCACGAACTCCAGAATGATGGGCTGAAACCAGAAACTAAACGGCAAGGCGAGACTGAAGTTGGAGCCGATGAGCACTGCGGCGAGCAGCACAGCCGCTGTTGTCAGCACGGCGCGTTCCAGCGGCAGGAAGATGAAAACCGCGAATACGACATAAAAAAACATCTCGTAATTCAGCGTCCAGCCCAGATCGATGATTGGAAACGGATAAGCGTCACCATAACCCATGCTGTCATAGGGAATGAAGAGGTAGGAGGTTAGGACGGCCTGCAAGGACGGGAAGGCCTTGGCGCTGAGAAGAACGGCGACCGCGGCCATGGCGAGCCGCATGGTCAACACGAACCAGTAAAGAGGAAGGATGCGGAGAAGCCGGCGCACAAGAAAGGCCGAGCGCCCTCCCTCCGCTGCGAAATACGGCCGGGAGGCATAAACGATGACAAAGCCGGAAATGACGAAAAACAGATCGACGCCCGCACCCAGCCTCAGGAGATGGAGGTTGACGAGCGAGAACTCCCAGTTCACCTGCGCGTGCAGCGCAACAATCATGATTGCCGCCAGCGCACGCATCATTTGAAGAATATCGAGACGCTGCGCCCCGGAAACAGGCGCTTTTTCAATTTTTTGCATCGTCATCATCTATAAAAAGAAAAAATTTATACAGTAATATTGTGCGCTCGTAGCAGCGAGCAAAAGTCCTCTATTTCAGAAGGCTATCATGCAATAGGCTGACACGATATATAAAATTTGTCGGCTTTCGCCCGCACGCGTTCAGAAAACCTCCAGCACCGTAAGCTGGTCGCTGACGGAAAGCCGGTATTGCCCACCTTCCTTTGCGATCACCCGCTGGCTTACGGAACCGTCATCGCCGAACCGGTGCGCGATGACTTGGCTATGCGGGCCGGTTACCGAAAAGGCCGTTGCACGTTCGGTTGGCGGATTTTCGATCCGCGCCGGCCATTGCCAGCCGCGTATGCCAAGCCACACCGGGGCGAGCAGCGCGCCGTCTGGTCTTGTCAGGCGCAGGGAAAACCTTTCGGAATCATCGTTGAGGAAAGCGAGGCTGCGTTCCGCTGGCTCTGTTTGTCGACTTGCCTTGCAAAGCGCAAGAAGGGCACGAACGGCCCCGTACGCAGGGGTCCGGCTCAGATCGTGGCGCAGCAGGCCAAAGGACGATTCCGGATTTGTCTCGTCTTCGGCAAAGCTGGAGACCATTTCATAGATGTAAGCCCGGCGGATGCCGCTGATGAAGGACCACAGGAGCGTGCGCGGCATGTAGCGCGCCTTGATGCCTTCGGTGACGGGAAAATGGAAGGTCTTCGGTTGCAGTGAGGTGTGGTACCCAATCTCCGTGGCGATCACCGGCCGGCCGGCTGCTATATGCGCCGAGGCCGCGACAGATTTGGAGAGCGCCCCCGGCCCAGTCGTTTCGGGATGTTCCATTCCGGCGTAGGGGTGAATATTGCCGAAGTCGCACACGTTCTGCAGGTTTAGCGCCAGCGCCGTATTCGCCTGGATATAGCTTGGCGCGACAAGCGGTACGTTGCTCACGGCCGGAGTTGAGCGGATCGTTGCAAAAAGTGCAGCCTGATGCTCTGCCGAAATGCGCGGCGCATTGGCCGGGTCTTTCGTCAGCGTCGGTTCATTGCTGCCTTCGAAAACTTCGATGCCGCCGTCGCACCAGTTGTAGAAATCGGCAATCCTGTTCAGTGGCGTTGAGACGTAGGGGTTGAGATTGTCGTAACAGATGATCGTGAGGCGAACGTTGGCCGCCACAATCCTGCGCAGGCGCTGGAAAGCCGGGCTGTTGCGGCTGTCCCTTGCGGTAATCAGTCCCTCGTCACGCAGGTGGCCCACACCAAGCGCTTCCAGTTCAGGCAGGATGCGCTCGAAGCTTTCCGGATAAATGCCGTTTGTCCGGGCGAAATGGCCACACACGCCCACACTGTCCAAAAAGACTTCCGTGCTGGCCGAAAAAACGGATTGAGTCTGCGCGAAAGCGGGGCGCACACCCGTGGCGGCAACCAGTGCGAAAGGTGCAGCTGAAAGCAGGCCGCGCCGTGTCAGGTGGCCCATGGTGATCGGCTGTTTTCCGTTCATCTGCGTCTCCTGGTCATTCCGGCGAGATTATAAAAAGCAGCCGCGATCATATCGGCGGCGCCTCTCAATATGTCAGATTGTCCTGGAAGTTTTTGGCATCTTCATTCGCCATCAAATCCATGTTTCTGAAATGAAATAAATATATAAATTAATGATATTATATGCGGACGAAACAGAATTCACCGCTTCCGCCCGTACGTTTTTCCATATGAGAATGAAGCTAACACGGGACAGGTTCTTTTCGCAACACGGCATGACTTTTGTCGCGCCGCGAAAAAAAAGCACTTGAAATGCCGTCAGTTCCCGTGCTTTTTGAAAGTGGATTTTTGGTTATTCATATTTTCAAGCGTTAAATCTGCTCTGCCTTTTGTGTTTTTTGCACATGTCTCATTGGTCCCGGAGTATCCGGCAACATGGGCGAGGCCAAGCGGAAGTCATAAATTTTCGATAAGGAAATAGAGCGTATCCGTATGCGAATTCTCCATCTCAGCAGCCTTTATCCGCCGCATATCGTTGGCGGGTGCGAACGCTCGGTCGAACATCTTGCCGAGGAACTCGTCTCCATGGGACATGAGGTCGGTGCCGCCTGCATAGAGCGGCAGGCCGAACCCAAAACGGTGCGCAATGGCGTCAGCGTCTACCGCATGTTCCACAATAACGATTTCTGGCTCGAGGACTGGCCACAATATACGCCGCAGCAAAGGCGTATGCAGAAGATCAAGCAGCAATGGAATTTCAACGTCGAGAAGCAGTTCGAAGCCGTTCTTGACGATTTCAAGCCGGATGTTCTCAATACGCACTCGCTGCTGGATGTGACGACGCTGGTGTGGCGGGCGGCGCATAAACGCAACATTCCGATCGTCCACACGATCTGCGAATATGATCTTCTGTGCGGTAACGCCGCCATGTTCAAGGGCGGCAAGCCCTGCGAACACATCCATCTCGGCTGTCAGGTGGTGAATTTCACCAAGAAATTCACGCAGCGCTACATCGGCGCGGTGGCAAGCGTTGGCACGGAAATCCTTAAAACCCATGTCGATCACGGGCTTTTCCATCACCTGCCGGAAAGCATGCGCCGTGTGATCTTTTATTCCTGCACGGTTCCGGAGGGCGACCCGGTCGCACGCAGGCAGATCGACCGAACCGGCAAGCCGATGACCTTCGGCTATATCGGCCGCATCAACACGGAAAAGGGTGTCGGCAACATGGTCGATGCCTTCAGGGAAATCGGCCACGGCAACTGGCGCTGTCTTGTTGCCGGCCACGCGATGGACGATTCCATCGAACGCTTCAAGGCCCAGGCCGGCGACCTGCCGATCGAGTTCGTCGGCTGGGCAAAGCCGAAGGAATTCTTCGAAGAGATCGATGTGCTCATCGTTCCCTCCTTCTGGGCTGAACCTTCGCCGCGCACCATCTACGAGGCTTACGCGATGGGGGTTCCGGTCATCGGCGCTGCCTCGGGCGGCATTCCGGAACTGATCGGCGAGACCAACCACGACTGGCTGTTCGAACCGGGCAACGCCACGGACCTTGCCGCACGCATTCGCCGGGTGTTGACGCTTTCGCGCGAGCAATTGCCGACGGAGGCCGATTTCGGAAATATCGTCGAGGAATCCACCTCGCGCCGGGTGGGTGAGAACTATGTGAAGCTCTACGAGGACGTGCTGGCGAAAAGCAGGGAAAGCCGAACCTTACGCGCATCTTAGACCGGCAACGGACCGGGTCCGTTGCAAGCGTTTCTTCCAAGGAAAGAGCACATGGTAGAAAGCAATATCGGCAAAGTCCGTTTCCCCAAGCTGGACTTCGATCGTTTTCTGGCCGCTGCGGTGGTCGGGCTGTCACGACCGGCTTTGCAGGCGGCAGGTTGATGGCGGAGCAAAGTTCGATAGGCAGCGCCGCGATAACAGGCGTTTTCTGGTCCATCGTCCAGAACTGGGGTGGAAAGCTTTTTACCTCCATTCTTTTCATCGTTCTTGCCCGGTTCCTCAGCCCCACCGACTACGGCATGGTCGCCACGGCGGGCCTGGTTCTGATGCTCATCCAGATGCTGTCGGAGTTCGGTTTCGCAGATGCGATCGTGCAGAAACGAAATCTGGAGCCAAGCGACGTCAATCTGCCATTTTATGTGTCCGTTGCGCTGGCAACGGTGTTTGTCATCGTTGTTTGTCTGCTGTCGCCCAGACTGGAAAGCTGGTTCGAGGTGGAAGGGCTGGCACCGATCATCGTGGCAATCTGTATATTGCTGCCGCTGAATACCGCCTCGCTTTTTCAGGAAGTCAATTATCGGCGTGCGCTCGCGTTCAAGCCGCTGGCAATAAGAACCTTCATTTCGAATATTATCGGCGGTGGCGTTGCGATTGCTTTCGCCATCATGGGCCTGGGCGTCTGGAGCCTCGTCGTTCAGACTTATGTTGCAACCATTGTGACGCTGATCTGGCTCTGGCGCAAACCGCACTGGCTTCCGGGCACCACGCTCAAGCCCGACACTTTTTTCGAATTGCTTCGCTTCGGCTCGTCGGCTCTCGGTTTGCGCATCGTGGATTTCGGAGCCACGCGGCTGATCGACGTCATGATCCTGGGGCGTTACGGGGTTGCCCTCTTTGGGCTCTACACCGTCGGCAGCAGGCTCTATCAGCTTCTCATGCAGCTGCTTCAGGCGGCGCTATATGATGTTTCGTTGACGGTGCTGTCCCGCATATCGCACGAGCGGGAGCGCATGGCGGAACTGTACAAGCAATCCATCACCATATCGTCGATCTTTTCGACACCGATCTTCGTGCTCTCGGCTGCGTTGGCGCCAGAGATCTGCAACGTCCTGTTCGGCGCGCAATGGCAGGGTGCCGACGCGGTTGCGCGGCCGCTGCTGCTGCTGGGTGCATTGCAATGCGTCCAGTTTCAAAACGGCCCGTTTCTGTCCGCACGCGGCAGGCCGGATAAGGTGCTGATTGCCGGGACGGTCAAGGCAATCTCTACCATCCTGTTGATATTGCTTGTCCCGACGGAAAACATCCGGGAAATCGTCATCGTGTTTGTCTTCGGGCAGCTCACTTCGACGCCTTTCACATTTTATTTTGTCGCCCGGGAACTCGGCATCAAGCTGTGGAGAATTTTCCTCCTGCTTTTGCCAAGCTTCGGTTCCAGCGGTCTCTGCTTCCTGCTCGTTCAGTGGATGCGACCTGAAGTTAAAATGCTGGGTGCGGGCGACCTCGTATCCGGCATCCTGCTCGGTGGTATGTTTGGCGTCGCATATCTGTTGCTTTTGGCTCTGACCGCGAGAAGCGAGGCCCGGTCCGCCATCGCCCTCATCATGAGCAAAATCGGTTCTCGAAAGGAAAGAAAATGCGCAAGCTCGTGAAAAAAATACTCCCTGCACCACTGCGTCGGAAGCTGGTGCAATATAACGAGCGGCGCAATCTGGATAATGCGGTCCAGCAACTCTTCAATGATCTGCAAGAGCTGAAGCACAGTATCAAGCCTATCAATGTCGGAGATCGGCTGAACCGGCTTTTGATCGTGGCTGGTGATCCCATCACCCTGTTCGGTTCCGCCGGCGATGACGCGATGATCACGGCGACCGTGCAGAATGCCCGTGCGAGCAATCCCGATGTCGAGATAGACATCCTCGTCGACGGAACGAATTTTGGCGACTCTGCTTTGCAGAGAGGCTTTGTTACCGTCGATATCTTTGGAAAGCCTGACTTCATCCAGGCCCTTGCCCAGCAATTTTCGGTGCGGAAGTACGATTGCATCGTCGTTGTGGGTGCCGACGTGATGGATGGCTATTATCATCCGCTGGTCAGCGCAAAACTCCTGGCAAGCGCTGATCTGGCTGCCGCTGCCGGGATCAAAAACGTTATCCTCGGTTTCAGTTTTAATGAAACGCCGCACCCCGCTTTGGCGAAGTTCTACAGCTCCCTTCATCCGGGGGTGTCGCTCAATGTGCGTGACGTTGTTTCCCTCGAGCGTCTGAACGCCTTTGCCACGGCCAAGGCGGCACTGGTTTCCGATTCTGCATTTAGCCTTGTCCCATCGGAACCCGATGAAGATACGATCTCGTGGATCGCGCGAAAGCGCGCCGAGGGATACAGGGTCATGGGCTTCAATCTGCATCCCATGCTGTTCAAGAATGCGGATAGCGCGCAGATCGCGGCGATCATCAGGCGCGGGGCCGAAGCACTGGAGTTCGTTGCCGATGCAAGACCGGTCTGCTGGCTGGTCATTCCGCATGACTACCGGAAAGACGTGGGCGATCAAGCCTGCCTCAAGGCCATTACCGAGCTTGCTCCATCTTCACAGACAGACAGGGTTCGATATCTGGATGGCAGATGGCCAGCCCCGGTTTTAAAAGGCGTTGCCGGTAAACTTGATGGCCTCGTCAGCGGACGCATGCATCTTGCGATCGCTGCGCTGGGCAAGGGCGTTCCTGTGATATGCATTGCGTATCAAGGCAAGTTCGAAGGGTTGTACCAGCATTTCGGTCTCTCCGCGGCTGAGCTGCTTTCGCCCGCCAAGTTCCATACGGATGATGGCATCAAGAATGCCTTGATCAATTTTGTGGATCAGGCCGATGAGATTCGCGAAAAAGTCGGGAAGAAGCTGCCTGAAATTCTGGACCTTTCCAAAAGGAATTTTCAGGTGTTCGAAACCTTCGCCAAGCAGCCTTGAGTCATTTTCATGAAAGTCGCTTTTGTTTCCGTATTCCCTGCCGTTCCCGCCAACGAGGGTGCGCGGAACAGGATTCTCCAGCTGACACGCGCCGTGCGTAGCCTCGGACATGAAGTGCATTTCGTCTATGTCGATACTCCGATGATAGCTGATTTCGATCCCGCGGCCCATGAGGTCGAGTTTGGGGCCGGACATATGCACGTCGTGTCCAGGGAAAGATGCGGGTTTGCAGCACGGCTCATCGACGACTTCAGGTTCGAGATTGGGTTGACCGCATTTCGAACCCGTCGGAAAATTCAACGGCTCCTTGGCCGCGACAGCGGTTTCTACAATTACCTCGACGAGTTCTATTATCCGGAAATAGGCAGGCAGGTCCTGGATCTTCAGCGTCGACTCGGGATTAACGCCGTTATCGTCGAATATGCCTTTCATTCGAGAGCTTTTCTTGGGCTGCCGGATGATGTGCTTCGCATTCTCGACACGCACGATTCCTTCGCCGATCGTCACAAGGCGTTCGTGAACACGGCCAACAGATTTGGGTACTGGTTCTCGGTTCCGCCGGACGTGGAATGCAAGGCATTCCGCCGCGCCGATGTCGTTGTCGCCATACAGGAAGAAGAGGAACGTTCGTTCAAGCAGCGGCTGGCAGGAGAGCCGCCGGTGGTTGAAACGGTGAGCCATATTCTGGATCTCGGCCAGAGAGTGGAAGACTTCACTTCCGCTGATTTTCTGTTTCTCGGTTCAGGCAACGACGCGAACGTCATTTCTCTCAATAGTTTCCTTCACAATGTCCTGCCTTTGGTCAGGGCGGCCCGTCCGGACATTCGCCTGGTGCTGGCAGGCAGCATATGTGGAAAGGTCGAGGACATGGAGGGGGTTCTCAAGCTTGGCCGGGTGGAGAACTTGAAGGATGCGTTCACGCGCGCGCCACTTTCCATCAATCCCATCACGCTTGGCACGGGCATCAATATAAAACTGCTTGACGCTCTGGCTGCGGGTGTCCCAACGATCAGCACCCAGACGGGTGTGAGGGGGCTTTCAGAAGGATATCGTGGTGGCGTGATTGTCGTTGAAGATGGAGATCATCAGGCCTTTGCCAATGCCATTATGAGGCTCTCTTCCAGTCGGGAGCAGCGGCAGGAATTGGGAAACAATGCGTTCCTTGACGCTGTCGAATGGAACCGCCGGCAAATGACGGTGCTCGGCAATATTCTGAAGGGCAAATAAATCGCGATTGTGATGCGTCTGGCTGGTGCAACCTGATCCAACGATGGCAAGCCATCAGGCAATAAGTCGCGGCCCCGCATCCGTGAGCTTTAAAATGGTAAGCCTGCCCGTCGTAAACGCGCCGGTGTCGATGCCGATCCGTTGCGGACCTGTCTGTGGCTCCGGCGCCGGCGTATGGCCGTGGATGATGAGAAGGTCCAGTCCCGCCCCTTCCGACAGGAAGGGTTCCCTGATCCACAACATGTCCTCATCGGTCTGCGCCTCAAGCGGCACCCCGGGTTTGAGGCCAGCATGAACGAAAAAATAGGGTCCCATGCGGACGCAGATAGGCAGGCTGACTAGAAGTTGCCGATGGGCCTGCGGGATCGCGCCAATCAGCGCATCCCTGAACGGCTGAAGCCGCAGACGGCCGTTGTTCATGAAGTAGCTGATATCGACCCCGTAGGACAGAAGCGTCTGGCGGCCGCCGAAATCCAGCCAGTGCATGTTGTCTTGCGGATTTTCGAGGAAATCGCTGAAGAGCTGTTCGTGATTGCCGCAAAGCGAGATGCGGCGCAGGGGCGCCGGCGGTGGTTGCAGCAGATGCTGGAGAACACCGCAGGAATCCCGGCCACGATCGACATAGTCGCCCAGAAGAATAACCAGAGCGGGGGATGGATTGCTTGCGAGATCGGCAAGGATTTTCTGTTCCGCCTGCAAAAGCAGATCGAGGCTGCCATGGACGTCGCCAATGGCATAGATCGGAAAAGACGGAGATTTGTCGCCGAGGTCTATTCTGCGCCGCCTCCGGTCGTCGCGGGGGGCTGGCTGTTTACGACCGCGAATCCAGTTGAGCACTTTAGGCATAGATGCCGATACTGTCTCTCTTGCACGAGGTCAAGAGTGTTGAAAGCCAACGCCACAGAGCCCGTAAAACCTGGGTCCATGCAACGGCTACAGCATCAGCCAAAGCCCCGTCGGACAAAGCTATCCGGGGCAGGGAATTGCGAAAGCCGGTGTCGATTTTCGCAAGGCGCGCCGCGGCGATTGAAGAGGAACGGAGCGCCCCCTTCCTGTTCGAAGATGACTATCCTGTGCGAGATAGACCTAGAGTTTCAGCCAGACACGCGGGTTTTCGTGTGACTGGATCTTGATCCATTTCAGGTCAACCGCTTTCCAAGGTTTGACGACGTTGGTGCGGTTGTCCAGCACCAGATCGCCCTGGCTGGTGCTGACGACCAGAACGGCGTGGCCTATGCCGGTAGGGGTGCGGGCGGTGGCAATGCGCAGGGCGCCCGAGGGCCAGCCGGCGCGCAGAAGGCGTTGCCGCTTGGTCACCGCGTAGTCGTCACAGTCACCGCTTGCGGGGTTCAGATTCCATTCGTCCTGTCCGTCCGCTTCGCTTGTGTAGATTATCGATGTGTTGATCTCGGCGTTGATGCGCTGGAGTTCCGTGCGCTTCTGCTTGGTCAGTTCGACCGTGTCGCGATCGCCAATCCGGACACATTGGTCGGCGGCGTCGTCGCAAAATTTTGCGAAGGCGATGGGTGCAATTGTCGGGCGGCTTGTCGTCATGAACAGGCCGGGACGCGATGCGGTCGGGTTCTGCGCCAGGCCCGCAAGCGGGGCGGCCGATGCCATTGTCGCGATGCTTGCCGCCACACTGACGGCAACTGCCAAAGTCTTTGCCAGACGGATTTGTCTCTTCGCCATGTCTCTGCCTCTGCCCGATTGTTGTCTCTTGTGCATGGCAACATAGCGACCCTTCGTTGCGGGCCGTTTAAGTCGATAGATTGCTTTTTAGCGAAATCCAATTTTATTAAAGCGAGATAGAACAGCGGGGAAACCGGTGCGATGGCGCTTACTTGCAGCGGGTGCGGCCCTCGGCATCTATGATACATGTCTGCTGTGGCACAGCGTTTCGGTACTCACGCCGCGTATCGGTTGAGTTGCTGCGACTTGCCGGCGGCCGGTCGTAATTGCGGTAGACCTCGAAATTGCGCCCGCCGATCGTTCCCTGCGCACCGCCACGGCCATTCGGCGTGACTTCGAAATTCTGATATTGCTGGGCAGAAGCGGAAGCGGGCAGGCCCATCAGCACGCCAAAGGCGCCAGCCGCCAGGCCCTTCCATAACGCTGCCGTTTGGTGCCTGCGCAAGATCATGGCCGTTTCCTTCCCTCAACAGAACGACAGATACGCATTCTGCTTTCCCAATCGTTCGTCGCGTTGACTATATCACTGATCCCGCATTGAGGGTGAGAACGAATATAGCCTTCGTCGGCAGGCGAATCGCTTCGGTACCGCTGGGCGCATCACCAGATAGTGGCCAGACGACTATCTCGCCGCACGATTGTCCGGAACGCAAAAAAGACGTTTTTAGAGCTGAAAAATTAAGCTCTTCTCCGCTGCATTTATGGGCTTCACAATCCTGTAACAACGGACCTAATATACAAGTGCAGATGCCGAATCGATCAGGAGAAGCCCTTGACGATTGCAGTTTCACCACAGGCCCTGCCGGCGCTCGTTCTGAACGCAGACTACAGGCCACTGAGTTATTATCCCTTGTCGTTATGGTCCTGGCAGGACGCGATCAAGGCCGTCTTTCTAGACCGTGTGAACATCATTGCAGAATATGATCACGCGGTGTCGTCACCCAGCTTTTCCATGCGGTTGCCGAGCGTCGTCAGCCTCAAGACCTATGTCCAGCCCACCCGCAACCCCGCCTTCACGCGCTTCAACGTGTTCCTTCGGGACAAGTTCGAATGCCAATATTGTGGCACGCGGGACGACCTGACCTTCGATCACGTGATTCCCCGCGCCCATGGCGGCGAAACCACGTGGCACAATGTCGTGGCGGCCTGCTCTCCCTGCAATCTTAGAAAAGGCAGCAAGCTTCCCAAGCAGGCGGGCATGTTCCCGGCGCAGAAGCCCTTCCAGCCGACGGTTCAGGACTTGCACAATAACGGGCGGCTGTTCCCGCCCAACTACCTGCACGAAAGCTGGATGGACTATCTTTACTGGGATACCGAGCTGCAGCCTTGATCCTGAGGACTGCAACGCGGCTTTTCCGTTTAACGGCTTTTCCGGCTCGCGCCAAAAAAGGCAACGGCCGCAAGCGCAACGCTTGCAATGACATTCCAACCGGCAAACGAAAGGCCGAGCACCCGAAGTGCAGCGTCGTTGCAGGAGGGTGCCTTGATGGCATTCAGATTGCCAAGCAGGTCACCGGCATTGGTGGTGATGGATGGCGCACCCGTGGCGCAGGTGATAGGCCCTGCCCAGAAACCCCATTCCACACCAGCGTGATAAACACCAAGCCCGGCGCCGATCAGCATCGCCACGCCAATGAGGGCGAGAAGCAGCCGCGTGATCTGAACCGGCAGCTTGAAGATGCTGGTCGCTATGGCCAGAATACCCAACGGAATGGCGTAGTAATAGGGATCGCGCTGCAAAAGGCACAATGCGCAGGGCGTATAACCGCCAATATGCTGGAAACCGAGGGCGGAGCCGACAGTAAAGATCATTCCCGCCGTTACGCCAAGAGCGGCGAGCGTGCGGCTGTTGTCGGCGGTTGTTGCAGTGGCCATGATGTTTTCCCCAAACTTCACGAAGAAGCAGATATCCCGAACGGGCTTTCAAAAAGGCGGGCGTGATGGCGAAATTAAGTCGCCGGTTCAACGGTGTATTCCCGGATTCGTCTAATCCAGTCCTTTGCATCTGGCAAATGAAAGCCCGGTAATATTCGAGGGGCGAATGAGCAAAGTTTCGTGAGTGTCTCGATGGCCGCGAAGCAATCGACCGGTCTTTTTGAAAGACCGGAATAAAACGAAGAAAATCAATGCGATTTTGGAAATGGTACCCCAAGCCGGGCCGCTGATTTTCAAGTAAATCAGCGGCTTACGCGATTGTTGTGCCTCATCGTTTCCCACGCGAACATTACGCTTTTTCGGAAAGTGTCCAACGCCTGCCGCGCCGATATTTGCTGCGGCGGCCACGGCAGACGACACGAAGATATTATCAACGTCCTGAAACGCTATGTTACAGAAAAAATGTTGCGGCGTTTTTGGGGGACACGCGCGGTTATATCGATGACGCAGACCGCCGATGATGGCGCCTAAGAAGGTTCGAGATCGGTATAGGAAAGATATAGGCGAATGAGCTATCGTACGATCGGATCGAGGACTGAACCGGCATTAGCGCCGAACATTCGCTCATGAAGGCTCACAACTTCCCGTTCGGTCAGTCCTGAGATGCAGTCTGCTGCATAACGCGGTAAGTTGCCCTCGTTTAAATCCCAAATATATCTGAGCCTCGTCGGAAGGTATCCCGGTGGCGCTACCTTCGATTCCTCGCAAAGAGCTTGGAAAATATCTGAGATTATTTTCTTTTGGCCCCGCTGCTGCGCGAGCAATGCGGGGTTGCTAATTATGTAATGCTTCGTAATTTCCTTAAGGATGCGTACCTCACCCTCAACCTCTCGCGGTATTACCACTCCGCTCCCGTCGAAATCCAGTCGGGTTTGCTTGATCAGTCGGCCGATCAGTTCCGACGTAAAAGTCCTCAACCCCACACGCTGGTCACGAGATCCATCGTAGGGCGCCAATAACGTTTCGGCGAAGAGGTATATTGCGTCTCCAATTCGTACGAAAGCTTCATCGAGAAGGGTATCTATGTCATGGGGAGGGTTGTGCCAGCGTTGTTTCGCTGACGCTTTCACAGCCTCGCCACTCTCGTCGATGATGACCCTCCACGGGATGGCATTGCAGCGGTGGAAGTCCTCCAAATCGTGGACGGAGTACGCAATATCGTCCGCCCAGTCCATTAATGCAGCTTCGAGGGTCTGATCGTCTTTAAGATGAAACTCCCGCGCAAAGTCGAAGGCCACAGCGTCTACCTTATAGGCGCTCCACTTTTTCTTCTTGTTAGGGTGGTCCAGATCTCGATGCCATGGATACTTCAGCACAGCTGCAAGCGTCGCGCGCGTGAGGTTCAAACCGTTGACGTCGGTGAACCTTACGCCCAGAGCCGTAAGTATTCTAAACGTCTGTGCGTTGCCTTCGAAGCCATCAGTATCTCCCGCCGCCTCGACCAGACGGTTTAGTTCGTACTCACCCGCATGACCAAACGGCGGATGACCGAGGTCGTGGGCAAGCCCTGCCGCCTCGACCGCTTCGGCGTCTAGGCCGTGGTATTCGCTTTGTTCCGGATACGCGTTGAGGCACATCTCCGCCAAGCGTCGGCCAATTTGGGCGACCTTGTATGTATGTTGCTGCCTAGTGTGAAATACATCAGCCTCGCCGGCGCGGACGATTTGCGTCACCCCGGCAAGGCGATGAAAAGACGACGAATACTGAATTCGGTCTCTGTCGATTGCGAATTGATTGCGCTGATCTTGCTTAGAAATGCAGTGCTGGCGTCTTTCTCGCTCAACTAGCTGCCACTTAGGCTGCCGCAAGATGAGACTCTACCATTACGACACGCATTTGTTCATCTAGGCGGATCTTGCCGCGCTCGAACGCAAGCTGGATGGCTCGTTTTGATTCCACTTGGCCATGACCAGCTTGCTGCATAGCTTCAACAAGCGCTCGGGCGGGAATAGGCTGCTTCGCCTCTAAAATCTGCATTAGAGCATTGAACACGATGGCTGACACCGACATGACATCTTCCCTTCATTGTTGCAGCTATTACGCAGCAACGTCCCTTAATGGTCTCTTAACGGACTATTGTGGCTTTTGGCTCTCATTACCGCTTCGTTGCTATTTATGCAACGCCGAACACGCAGAATGGTTGCGCGCTATCTCGACGCATCAAATCGTAACTCACAAAATTAATTATAACAATTCACTTTGCTTTCGTAGCCTAACACAAATCATCTGTAGATTTTACGGTCATAACAATCGGTTCCTATATGCTAAGTCTCGACACCGGACGACACAAGCGATCGCAGTTTTAGAAGCTCGATTTCAAAATAAACTCTACCGCCGCGACAACGATCCGCCGTTTACCGTTCAGTTTCAGTCGTAGTTGCAACGCCAAGCGAAAACATCAAGTCTGACGAGGCAACAAGGCGTCTAGCCACCGGCTCAAAACCTAGAGGTTGTACCGTAGCTCGGGATTGCTACTTTCAACCAAGATGACTGGTGGGCTTGCCGCCATTAATTACACGTTAAAAGAGAATAGATAAGCGTATACGGCATTTAGTTGGGTTTTGGTGCGTGATTTGATCTCTGATATCTCTGAGTTTTCTTACGGTTTTGCGCTCACAAATGAGATTGTGGGCTGGGCTCCTTTAAATGCTGCGCCGATTTTTCCGAGCTTGATTGAAGAGGGGAAGCAAGGGGGCGGTTATGACCTTAAGTTGGATGCCCCTGGAGTTGCTCTTTATCTCCAGTTTAAGCGCGCTGACTGCATGTCCAGAGCAAGCGCCAAAGAGATTAAGAAACACCGCCTTCCGCTTACTCGGCCATTCTATCGTTTCCCAATAACAGAGAGGACCAAGTCGTTCCAACATACTTCACTGTTCACTTTGGACAATGGAAGAAATCTTGTGTTTTACGCCGCCCCCCGTTTTCACCTGATATCCGAGATTAACGAGGCATGGCACGCGAAGGACGTCGCAGCGCGCTCCATCTTTGTCCGTCCGCGCTCTATCGGATTGATTACTGACGACGAAAAGCATCACGTGGCTTACGATGGTAGGCGCGCCTTCTTCTGCTCTGAACCTGTTTCAATAGAGGCGGTTTCAGCGGCGGCTTTGTATGATTTGATTGTTACTCGCATTGAGTTCGATCGCCGTCCCGTCAGAAGCCAATTGAAAGAGTGGCTTGTAGATATCAGAGCACGGCGTGAAGAAGCGCGAGAGACACAAGAATTCGTCGAGGCCGTTATTGACGGTGTCCGCGCAGAAAGAAAGGTGGCGATCCGCTATCCTAGCCCGTTCCGTAGGCGCTGGAGAGAGACTGAGGTCGCGCTACCTCCTGCGGGCCCAGCCCCGGACGTTAGAACACCCAAGGAACTCAGCGTAGAGCAGCAAATGTTGCGGGAGATCGCCGAGGAAGCGCTCCACGGGTTTGGAGCGCAGTTTTTTATTCTGCAGTCACCCGAACTTAAATGAGAAACCTTGACTAAGCTGCCGGTGAATACAGGCTGCCCTAAACCGCGGAAAGGCCGACAGGCGATACAGGGGGGCGTGGCGTGCCAGTAAGACTCCAAATCAGCCCTTCAAGCTCGTCTAGGGGAATATTGAGTTGCTTAGCAATCTCGTTCTTGCTGACGCGCTCTTGCCACAGATGGGATAGAACCTTTCGCCAAACTATTGACGTTTCGCGCTCGATTCCATCTGGCTCTCCATTTCTATAGCCTCTGCGACCAAGTTCTATGCACATTGATTTATACTGCCATTCCGTCAGCTTGCCGAGGTGGTGCAGGCGATAGGCCATTGCCATCGCCGAAACACGCCAGCGAGATTTCATTTTCAGCACGACGTTTATATCAATGAACCGTGGTGCGCGCGCCCTCACGTCATTCGCAGGCATAAGAAAGGCCGATGCAAAAGCATTCGCCTCACGCTCTACTTGCCTACTATCACCCTTCGGGCCACCATGGCGATGCAAGGCAAGATGACCAAGCTCATGAATCGAGTCGAAAATGCTGTGCTCTGCCGTTTTAAAATTATTCAAGAAAATGTACGGCTTGTTATCTCGCCAGAAAGAAAACGCATCGACTGTTTTCGTATTTTCGGAGAGTGAGAATACCCTGATGCCCTTTGTTTCGAGTAACCCAATCACATTTCCAACTGGACGCTCACCCAATCCCCAATGTTCACGAAGCGATCTCGCGGCGGCCTCCACATCAGTCTCATAGCTGAGGTCAAGCACATCCGTATCAGGCAAAGAGAATCGTCTCTCAACCCAGTCAGCTAGTTGCAAACCTAACGCGCCGGCAGATATAGCCGCATCGCGCTCCTTGGCGCTCATTTTCGTGAGACTTCTAAAACTCACCGCATCAGTATCTAACGGTTCAGGATCATCAGAGAAAAAGAACTCAAATGGGTAGTCGAGCGCTAATGCAATCCTCTCAACCGTACTCTCGTCCGGTTGATTCTCTCCTTTTTCCAGCCGAGTTATTGTCATCGGCGACAAATTCGTCAGCTCCGCAAGACTCTTTGCTGTGAGCCGACGCCTCATACGGGCCAAGCTGAGCCTCTTACTATTGAACATGTATGCTCCGGCGCTATCGCGCGATCACCCTGGGATCGAAGTCGTCGGCGCGGTCGTCGTTTTCCTGCACGAGATTGTCAAGAGCTGAATCGAGACCGTCAGAGAGAAAAATCCGTTCAATACAAGCGATAAAGGTGCTGGCCTGAATGACAGGCCGGGACAGCTCGGCAGCGCCGCGCTCATCAACCATCATGTAATATGTGGCGATACCACTCGGTTCGATCGGCGCATACGAAGGAAGGTCATCCCCAAAAAGGTTTCCTTCGCAAATCCTTTCGGCGCCTGCTCCTTTTGGAGATCTGGGCTTGGGGTGACGAAAGTGGTTTGCGGCAATATCAACGTTGGAAAATGCAACGCGAAGCATAAGCTTCTTATTAAAGATTGCCTCGACGCCCTCGGACCTATCCGTTTCCCAGTCCGGACCAACGAAACGATCCCGCAATGCCCAAGTACCCTCAATGTATGCGTAGGTGCCGGATGCGTTTGCGGTATGGAACGAGGTAGCAGAATTCGCAGCCGCACGAGCCACATCACGTACTTCCAAAAGAAGTTTGCGATCCAGTTGCAACTGCTGGAGACGTTGTTCAACGTCGAATTCATCCTTCACTAAGCTTGTCTGAATCATCACGGTTTCACGCCTTGTCGGTTTTTCTAACCTACTTGTAGGTAAAAAAAATCAACAAGGCAATATGAAGTTCATCCGATGACCTCATCCTGAAAAGATTTCGGTTGGCGTTGCCAACCAATAGGCCGGACAAACCATGTTGACTCTTATCTAGAATGAGAACATTTATAGAACAAATGAGAGACCAAGACACATGTCAGACGCTGAAAAAATCATTGTCGTGCAGTTCAAAAACAGTCGTGGCGGTGTTGTTCCGGGCGAAATGCGTCAAGCTTCTAATCAAGCCTCCGCCGAGAAAATAGCGAGCGCAATGGCACCGCGCCATATCGGCGTTGCGGCTTACGCCGTCACCGTGGACGAGGAAAGCGGGGGCATGACAAACCCGCGTCTGCTGGTTTCACATGGGCAAATTTCCGACTTGATGCCAGACTGATTTACCGGCGCGGGGGCGCGCGCCTTTTCATGACAGGGAATATTTTGCGGCTCTGAAAAAGGAGAACGAGGACGTGCGCCCGGAAATACAAAGGCCGGACGCCGATCCGGTGGACCACATCATTGCATGGCATGACGGCGATAGTCGCGCTGCTATTGAGACGCTCATGGAGGACATTCTGCATCTGAGGATGCAACTCGCTCTGGCGACGGCTGCAATGGGCCGAGGCTTCACTAGGGGATGGATGCCGGAAGCAGATCGAGATGCCAGGTGAAGGAGCATATTTGCTGTCCGACTACGGCGGCGAACCGGTTGGCGTGTTGTGCGAGGATTGCGAGCTTCTGAAGTTCGTCTGCTCGGGAGAGCTTATGATCGAATATGGCGACCACTCAATGCCATCCCTGCTCAACAAGATAGCGAAGGATATAATCAAGTGTCCCCGGCCGATAGAGGGATTTTCGGATCGATGCAGGCTTACATACCACGCCCGCTCGCGCAGCCTCATCGAAACATTGAAACAAGCGCCGCCGACGTCCGTTAAGGTCAAGGAAATACGGAACTGGGAGATTGTCGTTGCCAAGTGCAATTACTGCGGTCACGTTTCGAATATCCAGCATTGGCAACTCAACCGCGTGGCTAGGACAGATACCACCGTCGACGATATTGCCAAGCGGCTAAAGTGCAAAAGGTGCAACACAAAGGGTGACGTCAAAATCACCATAGCCAAGATGCCGAGGTGAGCATGTGTAATTTATACCGTGTGAAGACCAATCAGGAATCTATCCGCGACATCGTGGGCGTCATGCAGGAACGGCTTAACCTCGAGCCTGACATAGAAATCTACCCGGACCGATCGGCGCCCGTAGTGCGAAACGGCGACAATGGCCGGGAACTCGCCGGTCTGACTTGGGGAATGCCCTCGCCGCAATTCGTCACACAGGGGAAGCCGGACACGGGTGTCACAAACATTCGTAATGTTACGTCGCCCCACTGGCGGCGATGGCTTAGGCCTGAGAACAGATGCGTTGTGCCGTGGACAATGTTTTGCGAATGGGAGGACACCACGCCACGCAAGACAAAGCGCTGGTTTGCGATCAACGAAGAGGCACCGCTCGCCTTCTTCGCCGGCATCTGGACGGATTGGAATGGTGTTCGCGGTTCAATGAAGAACCCACGCGGTGGAGAACACCAGCTTTTTGCATTCCTGACGACTGAGCCGAACAGCATCGTCAAGCCGATCCATCCGAAAGCGATGCCGGTCATTCTGACGAACAAGGATGAAATTGAAACATGGCTGACAGCGCCATGGGAAGAAGCGAAATCGCTTCAACGACCATTACCTGATGAGGGCCTCGTGCTGCTGCCTGTCGAAGACGAGAGAAAGACTGCCGATCTTTTTGGATGAGGGAGGAGAAAATGCTTCTGAAACCCAGCGTGCTCGAAGAACGTGGAATAAGCGCTATTAGACAGCCTGCCGACGGCGACTACATGGACATGGATGCGGTGGAATTGTCTGTTATAGACAGAAGGCTCATTGAGGCGGCTCAGGCGAGACCAGAATTTGATGAGGTCTACGCCTACGCCGGCCCTGAACGATATTGGGCCGACGCGACGCGAACCTCGGGTGCGTCGATGCACATGCTCTACAGCGACAAACAGAAGCTTGCCGTTATTCTCTATCACGACCCGGCACTTTCAGACGTGGTCATAAGCTGGGTCACATCGGATGATCCAGCGACCGCACTTCACATATGGTCAGCAGAACATCACGCTGGCGGAGCGGTGCCAGTCGCTGCCGGCGACGCCCCGAATTGAGGTAGAAATGAATGAGTGACGAGAAGAAAGCCGGCGACGGCATCCATGAGAATCACTGGTGCGCGTACCAGAACTGTCGTAAGTGGGGCGGCTTCGGCTACTCGAAATCGAATGCTGAAAAGCCCATATGGCATTGCTGGGAGCACTACCCGCACAAGGAGCCGCCACGATGATAACCCGCATCGCTCGCCAGAAGAGCGCAGAGCAACGGCTGGCCATTGCTCTCCGTCAATTGAACGATGCCATCAAGGAAGTTCACAAGACTGGTCTGGATGTAGATATCAGCACCCTGACAATGCACACGTCACGTGGGCCGATGACGCAGGTGGATCTTAAGACGTTTAGAGCTGAGGGTGCACCGCCGGTTTTGCGGGTGGTGGAATAACAAAAAAAACCGCCTACCTCTCGGCAAGCGGGTTAACTTAAGAAGTCCGCGTCGTGCGCGGTTTAGATTGATTTTCGACGATGCGGTCTACGCGCAACGTCATTTTGTCGACAGCGTCCTTTACAGCGCCAATTGCGCCCATAATCTGCTCCGTCTGTTCGCGAAGCCCGGACTTCGAGACATAGGTTTCCGCCACGTGCAAGCGGTGCGCAGCAAGCTCCTCTCTTGCCAAAGACGCCAATGCGGATGCTGCCGACGCAGCGCCATGAGCCTCTGTCTTCGCAGTGTTGATCTTTGCATCAACATACTTCCAGAGGCCGAACAGAAAGCCAAAAATCGTGATGAAGAAGACCGCGACGGCCATGATTTCGCTGCCGGTCATGGCTTTACTCCGCATAGTTTCTGAATCTTTTCATTCTCGGTGAGGATTTGCCGCTCTGTTTCCGGCGTCAGGGCATCTTGCGTTGATGGCCTGATAGCGCGGGCAACATCGCAATAATTGCCGTTAGTCACGCATCCAGCGATCAAGCCGCTGCTTAACGTCAGCATCGCCAGTCTTGCGAATATCATCTTCAATCCCTCGCGCCTTTGCGGCGGATTTCGCGTTGCGCTTGAGCTGCTCGACCGTGGCATCCGCCTTGCCGGTCGTGCGGCCATAAAGAAAAGCGCTCACAACGAATGTGAGCGCCACGCCAGCAACCGCCAGCCATCGTTTCAGGGTGTCGAGCATGTCAACTTGCCTTTGCCCGGTTGATGGTGATGCGGCCAGAACCGATCAGCCAAAACAGCACGCTGGCCGCCACGATGATGAAAACCAGACTGCCGAATGACCACGGATTGGAGATCGCACCGAACAGCGTTGCGCCGCTATCGACAAAGGCTCTCGCGTCACCCACCGCGCCGAGGCCGATAGCGCCGAAGAAGCTGCCGATGATCGTCCAGAGCGAACGACTTTGCGCCACCGGCACGTTGTCCGGCTGCGCATCGAGCGCGGCAACATCAGCCGGCTGACCGTTGTAGCGGGCGAGGGTGGCCGCCTCCAATGCATCAAGGAAGGACTTGTAATAGCCGGCGATCAGTTTCGCCTTGTCGGTCCCGTTCACGACTGCCCGAGCGCCGATAGGATCATCGTTCTTGAGGTTGAAAAACTCGGTAAGCTTTCGCTTGGTAAACAGGCCTTCCAACATGCCGACAATGGCAATCTCGGCGCTGATATCGACATCGAGCGCAAGTGATGGATTTCCGACCAGATCGACGCCGATCCGCTTGCCAAGCGCATCATAGTTGACTCTGTGCGTTAGCTGGATATCGCCACGGCCGAACCAGCTCTTGCCGTCCTTATCCTTGCGCCAGTATGGCGTCTTCACCTGTCCGAGCTTCCCGGCTTTCCATGCCTTTTCAAGCGCAGCGATTGCGCCGGCGTCGGTTGATGCGAGGGTTTCGCGCACCGGCAGCATGCGGCCGCCAGTCTCATGAAACACCGATGCCAGGATATAGGCGAGAAGGCGGTTATTGTCCGAACCGGTAATCTTGTGAGAAGCCCAGCACCGGAAAAGGGCATTCATGCCGTCAATCTGGCCCTGCGAAAGGCGGCCACCAAAAGGCGCGCGCCTCGCATATGCGAAGAACGTTGTCATATCCATTGAGGATATCTCCTGATTTTTAGAGGATAGCGCTAAACGGCCCAGTGAAGTCTTGTGCGCAAGGTTCGGGCAAACCGTAAGAGATTAACCTTTTGCCAAACGAGTTGGGAAAGAAAGCATCCAATGACCGACATTTGGACACCGATGGCCGCGATAGGCACTTTCGCCGCCGCTGCGTTGACAGCGTACAACACTTTAATTGTGAGAAAGGCGCTCAACAACACCCTGAAAAACGAGCGCGAACAGGCTCTGCTAGATGTGCCAAGGATTTACATATCCAACATTGGCGAGAAGCCCGACAAAACGGTAACTCCGCCTGAGCAGCACACGAGGATCAGCTTTGTTCTCACCAATTTCGGATCATCTCCCGCCATCATAAAAAACCTTGAGGCGAAATTGTTCTTCTTCGAAGACTACAAACGCCTCTCCCCCATTAACCTTCTTGAACATACAGGATGGAAGACAGATGGAGCGATCATCGTCGCTGACAAAGGGAGAAGTGAACCGGTATTGTCACGCGAGAAGTCGGTGCCCCTCGAAAAGATCGACACGGACGCCAACACTGCCGTGTATCTCATGGGGTTCGTTGACTATTCGTCTTTAGACGGCCGGTCGTGGAAGCATGTATTTTGTCACAAGTACGTCGGCGGCGACCACAACGCATTCAAGCCCTCGTGGCACGAAGGTGAAGCCAAACTATATAACTACACCGCCGAGACCACGAAGAAGAAGATAAAAAAGAAACAACCGGTTCAAATGACGCCGTAGCGCACCTTGAGGGCTTGAATCGAAGAGAGCAGATACGGCAACAGCGTAGACTTGTGCAAAGCACGGTCGCAGAGCAGACCCATGCCGATCTTCCCGACCCAGCCTGAGGCAGTGTTCCGGTTGCCGCCGTAGTGCCAGCGGTCACCTTCAAGGGCCTGATGTGAAGAAGCATGAGTGAACAGTTTAACCACACTGCCATTTCCGGTGACAAGTGCAGATTCCTTAGTGTCGTAGTCGAACGACAGCGCCCATACTGCCGTTGAACCACGGGCCGGCTTTCCAGACACTGCAATATTGTTGGAATTCACCCCTTCGACGGCCACGAACGTTGGATCGTTGGCCGAGTTTGCCCGCAGCGAGGATATCTGCGTCCCATCATTGACGGATGATGCAAACAGGATGCTGGTCGTGGCGGCGTCGTAACGTGCAGTGTCCAACCGCGCCACACCGATCATGGTGAAGCTCGACGTGAGACTGCCGGGGGGCAAACCGAGGCCAGATGAGCCGTTAGCGATTGAAATCACCGGCAGGCCGTTGAAATCGGCATCGTTTGCGATCCGGGCATTACCTGTCCCACGAGGCGCAATCAGCGTCTGGCTAAACCTGTCCCGGCCGGAGCCGTCGCTGGCGAGCGTGGCGGGATCAATCACGAAGCGCAGACCGGGAATGTTGGCGATGGTTTTGTCGAAATCCGTCATCTGGATTTTCGGGGCATTGGGCAAGATGATACCACGGGTTCCGGGGACGACAACAAGTCGTGTCATTCGCAATTCTCCTTAAAGATTGACAAGCTGGTGGCAGGCCCAGTTGTGCATGGGTTCGCCAAATGCGGTGAGGTCGGTTGAGCCATCGCGAACATTGCCGCGAACGCCGGTTGTT